>NZ_JBIVSD010000014.1:0-258133 GCF_044756065.1 Kitasatospora sp. NPDC092039
AGGGGGGACCCTGTGGGAGAGTAGGACGCCGCCGAACAATCATTGCTGAAGAACCCCCGTCCGGGACCCCGGATGGGGGTTCTTCGCGTTTCCGGCCCGTCCTCGTGGTGGCAAAAGCCGCTGGATCATCAGGTGCCGCCCGCCTTACGGTGGCGCGGTGAGCAACGAACCGGAAGCACCTGTCGGGCCCGTGCAGGCCTTTGAACCCCCCTACTACGCGGTGGTCTTCACCTCCGTGCGGACCCAGGACCAGAGCGGCTACGGCGAGACCAGCGCCCGCATGGAGGAGCTGGTGAAGGACATCCCCGGTTTCCTGGGGATGGACCACGCGCAGAATCCCGGCGGGCTGTCCATCACCGTCGGGTACTTCCGTGACGCCGAGGCCCTCACGGAGTGGCGGACCAACGCCGAGCACCGCGTGGCGCAGCAGCGCGGGCGAGCCGACTGGTACCAGGGCTACACGCTGCACGTGGCGAAGGTGGAGCGGAGCCACGGCTTCGTGCGGGAATAGCGCCCGCGGCACCGCCCGGCAGCGGGACAACCGCGGGACAGCCCGCGCCGGCCTCGGGTGGGACGATCCGTGAGTCTGCGAACGATCCCGATCGGTGCTTCAGGGGCGCTCAGATGCGACCTGTGCCCGGAACCCGCCGGGGATCAACTGACCAGCACGATGATGCCGAACGCCGAACCCGGCCCGGACGAGGAGCTCTCCATGAAGATCGAATCGGTGATCGCACGACAGCGTGTCGACGACCTGGAAGCGGCCGTCCCGTTCTACGAGCGGCTGACGGGCGAGACGGCGGGCCGCTTCGCCTTCGCGGGTGTCCAGCTGGCGAGTGTCGGGCCGTTCCTTCTGTACTGCGGTCCGGACGAGGCGGTGCAGCGGGTCGCCGGGGTGAGTGCCACGCTCGCCGTGGGAGATCTGGACGCCGCCGTCGCGGAGGGGGTCGCGGGCGGTGCCACCGTGGTGATGCCGGCACAGCCCACCCCCAACGGTCGGCGGGCGGTGCTGCGACACCCGCACGGGGGCGTGTACGAGTACGTCGGCCCCTGAGCCGGGAGCCGGTGCCCTCCGGGCCTCCCGTCATGCGGAGCAGGAAGTCGGACGGGCCGACTTCCTGCTCCGCCGCCGTTCACTTCTTCGGCGTGAGTGGCGTCAGCGGCGTTGCGACCCGGCTCTCCCAGGCCTGCTCCAGCGCGCGGGTGAACGTTTCGGCGGGCTGAGCGCCCGAGACGCCGAGCCGACGGTCCAGGACGAAGAACGGCACGCCCGTCGCGCCCATGGCGCTCGCCGTGGCCTCGTCCTCGCGCACCGCCTCCGCGTACGCCTCCGGGTCGGCCAGGACGGCCGCGGCCGCCTCGCCGTCCAGGCCGGCCTCGACGGCCAGCTCGACCAGCCGGCCCCCCTCGAAGGCCGACCGCTCCTCGGCGAAGTTGGCCCGGTACAGCCCGTCCAGCAGTTGCGCCTGCCGGCCGTGCTCCTCGGCGAAGTGCAGCAGGCGGTGCATGTCGAAGGAGTTCGCCGCGTCGCGGCCCTCGCGCAGGTACGGCAGCCCCTCGGCGTGCGCGTTCTCCGCGATCCGGGCCTCCGCCGCCTCGGCCTGCTCCAGGCTCATCCCGTACTTCGCGGCCAGCAGCGGCACCACCGGACGGGCCTCGTGCGGCGCCCGCGGGTCCAGTTCGAAGGAGCGGTGGACGACCTCCACCTCCTCGCGGTGCGGGAAGGCCGCCAGCGCCTGCTCGAACCGGGCCTTGCCCACGTAGCACCACGGGCAGTTGATGTCGCTCCAGATCTCCACGCGCACGGCGCCGCGCTCCTTCCAGCCTCGCGCGGACCTCCCGCGTCGACGCCTACCGGAACACCGCCGTCCACCTGGATATTTCTCTCACTGAAACATCCGGGCGAGCCGGTCGGCGGCCGCCCGCCCCAGCGCGGTTCCCACGCCTCGGGCCGGGAGGACACCGTGGGGACGGCGGCGACGGCCTCGGCGCAGTGGCCGTGCCTGCTCAGGATTCCGGCAAGGATTCGGTGAGCCCCGTACTCGGTGGACGACCGGAACAGGTCGAGGGCCCCGCCCGTCCGGCCGTCCGGATCCAGCAGCCGGGCCCCAGGCCCCGCTACAGGCAGATCCAGCAGTACAGCCGCTCGCCGGCCGCCCGCGCCCGGCGGGCGAGGGCGACCAGCTCCTCGGCCAGCGGCAGCAGATCGGACGGATCGGCGCCGTACCACTCCTCGGCCTCGGCCCACCGGGCGACGGCCTCCGGCACCCGCTCGTCGGGCACCCCGGCGAGCGCGTCGCGGGCGGTGGCGCCCAGTTCGGTGACCCACGGGCCGGTCGCCCACGGGTCGTCCTCGGCCCAGGGCCCGGACGGGGCGGGCTGCGGCGTGGTCGGCCAGACCGCCGTCTCCGACACCAGGCCGGCCCGCCACGGCTCCCCGAGGACGGCCGCCACCAGCTGGCCGAGCATGACGTCCGGATCGACGCCCTTGGCCCGCACTCCGTCGAAGGCCCCCTCGAAGGCCCCCTCGGAGGCCTCGTCGGAGGAACCGCCGGAGGGCCCGTCGAACGGAGGCAGCACGCCCTCCCCGAGCTCCAGGGCCCGGACGACCGTCGCCGCATCGGGCGCCCGGAAGTAGTCGGTCAGCACACCCATCGCGGCCACCCCACTCGTTCGCGTTCGACGTCGGGGACCAGTGAAGCAGCGGGCACCGACAGGCGGAGCGGGCCGGCCGTCGGCAGGGGACTCAGCAGGAGACGCTGCCGCCGCCGACGCTGGTGTTCAGGACGCCGACGAACTTCTTGAACAGGTTGATCCGGTCGTCCCGCTGGCCCGGGTTCTTCCCGTCGCACTCCAGCGCGCCGTTGATGCTCCGGATGGTCTCCCCGAAGCCCTTGCCGTTGACGATGGCGTCGTGCGGGGTCATCCGCCCGGCGCCGGTCTGGCTGTTCCAGAACCAGAGGGCGGTCTTCCAGGAGACGGCCGGGTCCTTCTCGACCTTGGAGGGGTCGTGCAGCAGGTCGATGCGCAGGGCGTCGCCGGCCGCCTTGTAGTTGAAGTTCCAGCTCAGCTGGAGCGGCCCGCGCCCGTAGTACGCCGCCTGCCCCGCCGGACAGCCGTACGGCTGCGAAGCGTCGCAGTAGTGCGGGTAGTTGGCGGTGTTCTGCTCCACCACGAACCGCAGGCCGCCGGTCTCGTGGCTGACGTTGGCCAGGAAGGCCGCCGCCTCCCGCCTGCGGGTGGCGTCGTCGCCGGTGGTGGTGAACTTCGGGTAGGCGCTCAGGGCGTCGACCAGGCCCCGGTAGGTGTAGAAGCCGTTCCGGCTCGGGAACATCTGGTTGAACTGGGACTCGCTGACCACGAAGGAGCCGGCGGCGGAGGCCGGGGCGGTCCGGCCGGCGACGGCGAGGGTGCTCAGGACGGCGGCGGAGGCCGCCAGCGACAGGGTGCGCGAGAGCTTCATCGATGTCCTCGATTCCGTTGACTGGATCGGAAGTCCGCTCTTGGCGCTTCGCTCGCGAAGGACCTCGGCCATCGTGGTGGCCGCCAGCCGCCGACCGCACCCCTCGGAGGTCTAAACCACCCGCACGGGTCGTATCCGATCCAAGGAGTGGACGGCCGGGCCATGGTGATCATCCGGCTGTCGGTGGCACCGGATAGCCTCGTGCGCAGCGGGGACGGGACCGCGCGGGACCACCGGGGGAGCAGGGCGAATGAGCGGTCACACCGACGACGGGGGCGACGGGCGCCTGGCCGCGCAGGGCGAGGTCGCGGTCGCCCGGCTGGCCATCGACTCGGGGGACCTGGCGCACGCCGCCGAGCACCTCGGCGACGCGATCCTCGCCGACCCCCAGCTGCCCGAACTGCACGAGGCGCTGGCCGAGTTGTGCGCCGCGGCGGGCGGCCCGGCGGCGGCCCGCGAGCTGTTCCCGCTGGACGGCCAGGTGTACCTCGGCACGGTGGCCTGCCGGGCCCACGTGGAGGCCGCCGCCGGGGACTGGGACGCCGCCGTCGGCCTGCTCGCCTCCGCCGTCCAGTACGAGCCGGCCCGCCCCTGGGCGCACGCCGCCTGGCTCGCCCGCGAGGACCTGCCCGGCCTGGTCGACCCGGACGCCGTCGCCCAGGCGGTCGCCCGCGCGACCGGTGCGCTGCCCGACCCGCTCCCGGCCGGACTCGCCGAAGCCGTGCGGCCGTTGCACGACTTCGCGCAGGCGGTGCTGGCCCGCCACGCCGACCACGTGCTGCTGCTGGCGATGGCCTCGGGCCTGACCCGCCGGCTCGGTGACACCGCCCGCGCCGTCGAACTCGCCGAGCGGGCCCACCGGTTGGCCCCCGGCTACCTGCCCGCCGTGATGCTCGGAAACGCCCTGCGCTCGGCCGGCCGGCCGGAGCGGGCGCTCGCCGTCTGGGAGGCCGAGCTGGAGCGGGCCGCTCCGGACCGCGACGACTCCAGCGGCTACCTCGCCGTCGACGTCGCCGAGCTGTACGGCGCGCTCGGCCGCCCCGCCGAAGGCCTGCCGTGGCTGGACCGGGTGCTCGCCGCCGAGCCCGACCACCCCAAGGCCGGCCCGGCCCGGTACGGGCTGCGGCACGCCCTCGACGGGGACCCGGCCCACCTCCTCGGCCTGGCCGACCACCACCGCGCCAACCCCGAGCACGGGTACGCCCAGGAGCTGCTGGAGCGGCTGAGCCGCCGGGAGCCCTGGCTCGGCCTGGTCGCCGGTGCCACCGAGGCCACCGTCAACGTGTTGCACCAGGTGCTCGCCGAGCCCGGCGCCACCCGCGACACCGAGATCGACTGCACCGCCTCCACCCTGGAGCCGCCCAGCTCGGTGCTGGCCGTCCGGCTCGCGCTGCCGCGCGCCACCGTCGGCTACCAGGCCGTCGGCGAGCCCGACCCCCGGCTGCCGCTGACCGAGCCCACCACCCGGATCTGGGCCTGGGACGGCACCGCCCCGCGCCCGGCCGTCGCCCCGCCCGCACCGCGGAGCGCCGAACTCGTCCGGGCCACCGCCGAGGTCTTCTGGCCGACCGTCCCCGCCGCCTACGACCACGCCGTGCGGCTGGCCGGGCTGCCGCTGGACGACCTGCTCGGCGTCCTGGTCCATCCGCCGATGCCGCGCGAGGACGAACTCGGCCGCGCCCTGCTCGCCCACCAGCCCGAACTCTGGGTGCGGGCCGTCCAGGTCTTCGCCTGCCTCGGCATCGCCCACCACCGCACCGACCAGCCCTGGGAGGGCTCCGAGCGCCGCCGGGTGCTGCGCGACCTGCTGCTCGGGCCGGAGGACTGGGTGGTCGAGGCGGCCGGCTTCGCGCTGGTCGCGATCGGCTGGACCGAGCCGCGGACCCGGGCGGACGTCGCTGCCCTGCTCCAGCAGCGGCTGCACCACGACGCCCGGGCCCGCCGCACCCGGGTGGTGACCATCCTGCGCTCGCTGTCCGCGCTGGTGCTCGCCGCGCCCTGGATGTCCGACGAGGACCGCGCGCTCGCCCGGCGCCTGACGGCCCGGGAGGACGCCGCCGACGCGGGGGCGGCGGCGCAACCGGCGGCGCAACCGGCGGCCCAACCGGCGGCGCAACCGGCGGGGGCGGAACCGGCGACGGCGGAGGCCGACCGGGCGGCGGAGCGTGCGGCGGGGGCGAAGGGGGCGGGAGTGGGGGAGGAGCCCCGCCCCGGCCGCCTGCGCCGCCTCTTCGGGCGGGGCTGAGGCCGCCCGGCTTCAACCCACCCCCGGCAGCGGATCCTGGTCCACGTCGAACCGCGCGACCCGCTCCGCCGGGTCCCGGCACTCCGGCCCCAGCCGCAGCATCCGGGACTCCGGATCGTGCAGCGGCCGGTGGCACCGGCGGCAGGTCACCCGCGGCCGGAGGGTCCGCGCGATGTCCGTACCGGGGAGCGGTTCGGGTCCGGTCGCGCTGTGCGAACCCGCCGGGCTGGACGGATCGGTCGGGCTGGTCATGGTCAGACGGTAGCCGCCCGCACCGTCAAGGCCCGCTGCCGGTGCGTGGCACGATGGCCCCATGGCCACCGACCGCAGCAGCGCAGGAGATCCGGCACGCACCCTCGCCCTGCTCTGGGGGCTCACCGCCGAGGAGAAGCCCGGTCGGCGCGGCCCCCGGCAGGCCCGCTCGACCGGCGAGATCGCCGCCACCGCGATCGCCCTCGCCGACGCCGAGGGCGTGGACGCCGTCACCATGCGCCGGGTCGCGCAGGAGCTGGGGCTCTCCCCGATGGCGCTCTACACCTACGTGCCCGGCAAGGCCGAGCTGCTCGACCTGATGCTGGACACCGTCTACGCCACGATGCCCCGCAGCACCCCCGCCGACGAGGGCTGGCGCGCCCGGGTCACCGCCGTCGCCGACGACAACCGCGCGCTGCACCGCGCCCACCCGTGGGTGGCCGCCGTCTCCACCAGCCGCCCGCCGCTCGGGCCCGGGCTGATGGCCAAGTACGAGTACGAGCTGCGCGCCTTCGAGGGCACCGGCCTGTCCGACGTCGACCTGGACGCCGGGCTGACCCACCTGCTCGGCTTCGTCCAGACCTGCGCCCGGATGGCCGCCGACGAGCGCGCCGCCCGGCAGGACAGCGCGATGACCGACGAGCAGTGGTGGGCCGCCAACGCCGAACTGCTCGCCCGGGTCTTCGACCCCGAGCGCTACCCGGTCGCCGCCCGGGTCGGTGCCGCGGCCGGGGAGGCGCACGGCGGCGCGTACAGCCCGGACCACGCCTACGCCTTCGGCCTGGCCCGGGTCCTGGACGGGCTCGAAGCCCTCATCGCGGAGCGGTAGCGCGCCCGTCGTACTCCTGGCGGGCCGTCTCGACCTCGGGCACCCGCCGCTCCGACCAGTGCGCCAGCGCGGCGACCAGCTCCGCCGCCTCCCGCCCCAGCGGGGTGAGGCTGTAGTCGACCCGCGGCGGGATCACCGGGTGCGCCTCGCGCAGCACGAAGCCGTCCCGCTCCAGCGTCTGGAGGGTCTGGGCGAGCATCTTCTCACTGACCCCGGTGACCCGGCGGCGCAGTTCGCTGAACCGGTAGCCGCGCTCGTTCAGCGCGCCCAGCACCAGCACGCCCCAGCGGCTGGTGACGTGCTCCAGCACGCCCCGGGACGGGCACATCCGGTCGAACACGTCGGCGGGCGGCGGCCCGCCCGCCTTCAACTCGCTTACCTTCATGTCAGTACCCTACTTTGAAGTGCGTACTTTCGAAAGGTTAGTGCCGCCCGTAGGGTGAGTTTCGAGGTCAGAACCCCGGAGCAACCCCTGAGGAGCACACCATGTACGTCGTCACCGGTGCCACCGGCCAGCTCGGCCGTCTCGTCGTCGAGGGCCTGCTGGCCCAGGTCCCCGCGAGCGAGGTGGCCGTCGCCGTCCGCTCCGCCGAGAAGGCCGCCGACCTGGCCGCGCGCGGCGTGGCCGTCCGCGTTGTCGACTACGACCGGCCGGAGACCCTGGCCGGCGCCTTCGCCGAGGGCGACCGGGTGCTGCTGATCTCCGGCAGCGAGGTCGGCCGCCGGATCCCGCAGCACCGGGCCGTGGTGGAGGCCGCCAAGGCCGCCGGGGTCGCGCTGCTCACCTACACCAGCGCTCCCGGCGCGGCCACCTTCCGGCTGGCCGACGAGCACCGGGCGACCGAGGAGCTGATCCTCTCCTCCGGCCTGACGTACGCGTTCCTGCGCAACGGCTGGTACACCGAGAACTACCTGGGCGACGCGGCCGGCACGGTGGCGCGCGGCACGGTGCTCGGCAGCGCCGGCGAGGGCCGGATCGCCACCGCCCCGCGCCGGGACTACGCGGCCGCGGCGGTCGCCGTCCTGGTCGGCGAGGGGCACGGCAACACGGTGTACGAGCTGAGCGGCGACGCCGCCTGGAGCCTGCCGGAGCTGGCCGCCGAGCTGGCGAAGGCCTCCGGCAAGCCGGTCGGGCACCGGGACGTCACCCCGGCCGAGCACCTGGACGCGCTGGTCGGCGCGGGCCTGCCGCAGGGCTTCGCCGAGGCCCTGGTGGACGTGGACGCGGGCATCGCGCGCGGCGAGCTGGCCGGCACCCCCGGCGACCTGGCCCGGCTGATCGGCCGTCCGACCGTCCCGCTGGCCGAGTCCGTCCGCGAGGCCCTGAACGCCTGAGCCGCCACGGCCCACGGGGCTCCCGAGCCGCCACGGGCCCGGGAGCCCGAGCCGTCACCGCGGCCCCCCTGGGTGCCCGGAACGCCGCAGCTCCGGGCACCCGGGGGCCGCGGAAGGTCCAGCATGCAAACGGTGTCATGACCAAAATGCGGAAACGGAGATGACAGCCACCCCTCCCGCCGGTTACCGTCACCTGGACACACGCGCGCGGGAGGGCACTCGGCCATGGCGGACACAGACCAGCAGGACAACGGCCGGGGCCTCTGGTACGGCGTCGCCGCGTACGGCATCTGGGGCCTCTTCCCGCTGTTCTGGCCCCTGCTGGAACCGGGTGCCGCCGACGACATCCTGGCCAACCGGATGGTCTGGTCCCTGGTCGCGGTCGTCCTGCTGCTGATCGCCCAGCGGCACTGGGGCTGGATACGCCCGCTGCTGCGCCAGCCCCGCCGGCTCGCCATGCTGGCCGGCGCGGCCACCGTGATCTCGGTCAACTGGGGCGTCTACATCTGGGCCGTCAACGCCGGCCACGTCGTCGAGACCAGCCTCGGCTACTTCATCAACCCGCTGGTCACCATCGGCTTCGGCGTCCTGGTGCTCAAGGAGCGGCTGCGCAACGCGCAGTGGACGGCGGTCGGCATCGGCGCCGCCGCCGTCGCGGTGCTGACCGTCGCGTACGGGCAGCTGCCCTGGATCGCGCTCACCCTGGCGCTCTCCTTCGCCACCTACGGCCTGCTGAAGAAGCAGGTCGGGCTGAGCGGGCTGGAGAGCCTGGCGGCCGAGAGCGCCTTCATGTTCCCGTTCGCCCTCGGCTACCTGGTCTACCTGGAGGTCTCCGGGCGCGGCACCTTCGGGCACACGGTGGCCGGCTCGTACGGCTGGGGGCACTCCGGGCTGCTGATGCTCAGCGGGGTGATCACCGCGGTCCCGCTGCTGTTCTTCGGCGCGGCCGCCGTCCGGGTGCCGCTGACCGTGCTCGGGCTGCTGCAGTACCTGGCGCCGGTGTTCCAGTTCCTGATCGGCGTCGCGGTGTTCCACGAGTCCATGCCGCCCGCCCGCTGGGCCGGCTTCGCCCTGGTCTGGGCCGCGCTCGCGCTGCTCACCTGGGACGCGCTGCGCCAGGTGCGGGCCGACCGCGCGGTGCGGGCGGCGGCGGTGGCGCCGCAGCCCGCACCGGCGGAGCCGGCCGTCACGCGCTGATGTCCCGGCTGGTGAAGCGGGACCACGCAGCCGAGCCGAACACCGCGACGTAGGCGGCCTGGAGGCCGAGGTCCTTCAGCACGCCGTCCCAGTACATCGGTGCCCGCAGCAGGTCCGCGAAGCTCAGCCAGTAGTGGGAGAACAGGAACGGGCTGACGGCGTCCAGCTGCGGGAAGGCGTCCAGGATCTGGACGGTGACCACCAGCCCGACGGTGGCGGCCATCGCCGCGATGCCGCTGCCGGTGAGGGTGGAGACGAACAGCCCGATCGCCACCAGCCCGGCCAGTGAGGCCGCGACCACCAGGGCCACCAGCAGTGCGCGCAGCAGCGCGTCGCCGAGCCCGATGGTGTCCCCGGAGATCAGGGTGACCCGGCCGAGCGGGAAGAGCGCGGCGCCGGCGGCCAGCGCCGTCACCGCGACCGCCGCCGTCGCGGCCAGGCAGAACACCAGTCCGGCGGTGAACTTGGCGGCCAGCAGCCTGGTCCGGCCGGCGGGGGCGACCAGCAGGTAGCGCAGCGTGCCGGTGGCCGCCTCGCCCGCCACCGAGTCCCCGGCGACCACGCCGACGGTCATCGGCAGGAAGACCGGCAGCGCCACCGCGAGCGCGGTGAAGACCAGGAAGAGCCCGTTCTGGGTGGTCTGCGCGATGAAGCTCGGACCGCCGCCGCCCTCGTGCGGACTGTCCGTGTTGAGCTTGACCACCACCCCGATCAGGATCGGCAGCACCGCCAGGATGCCCAGCAGCACCTTGGTGCGCATCCGGCGGAAGGTCAGGTGCAGCTCGCTGCGGAACAGCGCCAGGAACCCGGCCGCCGTCTGCGGCCGCCGACCGGTGCCGACCGGCGGCGTCGCGGCCAGTACCTCGGCCGGTGACTCGGTCCGCGCCTCAGCCCGCGACATCGAAGCCCTCCCCGGTCAGCGCCACGAAGGCGTCCTCCAACGTGCCCCGCTCCAGCCCGAACCCGTGCACCCGCACCCCGGCCTCGACCAGCGCCGCGCACAGCCTGGGCAGCGCCTCCTCGTCCAGCACGCCCGGCTCGCCGTCCACCCGGCCGTCGCCGGGCACCAGCGCGGTGACCCGGTGGGCCGCCAGCACCTCCGCGGCCCGCGCCACGTCCGGAGTGCGGACCACCAGCCGGCCCTGGGCCCGGGCGGCCAGCTCGGCGACGGTGCCCTGCACCACCAGCCGGCCCCGGGACATCACCGCGGCGTGGGTGCAGACCTGCTCGATCTCGTCCAGCAGGTGCGAGGAGAGGAACACCGTGGTGCCCTCCGCCGCGACCTCCCGGACCAGGGTCCGGATCTCCCGCATGCCCTGCGGGTCCAGCCCGTTGGTCGGCTCGTCCAGCACCAGCAGCTCGCGCGGCTGGAGCAGCGCGGAGGCCAGGCCCAGCCGCTGCTTCATGCCCAGCGAGTACGCGCGGGCCTTCTTGCCCGCCGCGGCGCTCAGGCCGACCCGCTCCAGCGCCGCCTCGACCCGCTTCCGACGGGTGCGCGGGTCGGCGGTCGGGTCGGCGGCGTCGAAGCGCACCAGGTTGTCCCGTCCGGAGAGGAAGCCGTACAGGGCCGGACCCTCGATCAGCGCGCCCACCCGGGGCAGCACCGTGGCGACGGACTGCGGCATCGACTCGCCGAGCACGGTGGCCGCGCCGGAGGTGGGGGCGATCAGGCCCATCAGCATCCGGATGGTGGTGGTCTTGCCGGAGCCGTTGGGGCCCAGGAAGCCGAAGACGGAGCCGCGCGGCACGGCCAGGTCCAGGCCGTCCACGGCGAGCTGGCCGCCGCGGAAGCGCTTGGTCAGGCCGCGGGTCCGGATGACGTCGTCGGTGCCGGGACCGGGCGGGCCGGCGGCACCCCGGGAGGCGGGCGAGGCGGCGTCCTGGGGCGAGGGGGCGGCGGAGGAGGCGGATGGAACGGGCGCGGGGGCCGGGCGCGACGCGGCGCCCGTACCCCCGGCCGACTCCGTAACGTCCCCCGTTACGGGAGCCTTGGTCATCCGTCAGTTCACCCCGGCGGCGTGCTGGAGGACCGGCAGGGTCACCGCACCGGCCAGGACCCGGCCGTCGTCGGTGAGCAGGACGTTGAGCACCTTGGTGCTCACCAGGGTGCCGCCGGCGACCGGCTTGCCGAGCGACTTCACCATCGCCCGCGGGTCCACCGACCGCCCCGACCGGTCCCCGTGCCCGCGGCCCTCGCCGTCGCCCTTCGGCGCCCCGTCCACCGCGCCGGGCAGCTTGGTGGAGACGACCGTCGTCCAGCCCTCGCCGATCACGTTGACGCCCTCGGCCGCCTCGGCGCCCCGGTGCTCCCGGGCCCCGCCCGGCGCGCCCCCGGCCACGTCCCCCGCCTTCTGCTCCGTCACCTTGGCACCCTTGGGGGCGGTGAAGTCGAAGGTCCGGTCGGCCGGCTTGGCGAAGGACACCTGGGTGAAGCGGACGTTCAGCACGGTGCTGCCGTCCACGGACTTCACCGCCACCGACAGCGGCACCCCGTTCTCGGCGGCGACCGCGATCCGGACCTCGGCGAGGGTCGAACCGGACTGGGTGGGCTTCACGCTCAGCTGGTAGGCGTTCTGCCCGGCCACCTTGGCCGTCCCGGCGACGGTCACCGAGGTGGTGCCGGCGCTCCCGGCCAGGAACTGCCGGGCGGCCTCCTGCGGGCTGGTCGGCAGCTCGGACAGCGGCGTCCCGGCGTGCTGCCGCTCGCCGGCGGCCCGACCGGTCATGTGCACCGCGCTGTTGGACGAGCTGTCCCAGGCCCAGGCCTGGTCGCCGTTGCGGACCAGGGTGTAGCCGGCCATGTTCTCCAGCACGTCCACCCGCTGGCGGTCCGGACCGTCCACCGCGATCCGCAGCGTCTGGTCCCCGCCGAGCAGGCCGAGCAGCTTGGACTGCGGGTCCGCGGCGGAGCCCGCGCCGCCCTTGCCGCCGGCCGCCGCGCCGAGGCCGCCGGCCGTGCCGAGCAGCTGGCCGGGCACCCCGAGGTCGGTGCTGATCGAGACCGTCCCGGACAGCGTCTGCGCCTCGGAGCCGAGCACCTTGGCGACCAGCTGCTCCGCGGACAGCGCCGGGAGGTCGGGCGCGCCGTCGGCGGCCAGCGCCGGGACCAGGCCCACCCCCGCGGCGATCACCGCGACCACCGCCACCGGCACCCCGGCGCGCATCAGGACGCGCCGCCGGGAGCGGTACGGCACACCGCCGTCCAGATCGTCCCCCGCCGTCTTCTCATTGGTCATGGCGTCCTCAACTCCTCCGCGAACACGTCCGATTGGCCTTGCCCCTCCATTAGAGGCCGCCGCGCCGCCGCCGTCATCGCCCTGTGGGGGCAGATCGGGTGACCTTCTTGGGTACGCCGACCCTGAGACGGTCTCAGGGTCGGCCCCTCCGCGGGCCCCACCGCTGGCGTAGGGTCGCGCCATGGACGGAACCGCCACGGACGCCAGCACCCCGCCGACCGCCAACGCGATGCGCCGCGCCCTGCGCCGCGCCCGGGACGGCGTCGCCCTCGACGTCACCGAGGCCGCCGTGCTGCTCCAGGCCAGAGGCGAGGACCTGCTGGACCTCTGTGCCGGTGCCGCCCGGGTCCGGGACGCGGGCCTCGAAGCGGCGGGCCGACCCGGCGTCATCACCTACTCCAAGAGCGTCTTCATCCCGCTCACCCGGCTCTGCCGCGACAAGTGCCACTACTGCACCTTCGCCACCGTCCCCGGCAGGCTGCGCCGGGAGGGGCACGGGATGTACATGTCCCCGGACGAGGTGCTGGAGGTGGCCCGCCGGGGCGCCGAACTCGGCTGCAAGGAAGCCCTGATCACGCTCGGCGACAAGCCCGAGGACCGCTGGCCCGAGGCCCGCGAGTGGCTCGACGCGCACGGCTACGACGACACCATCGCCTACGTGCGCGCCATGTCGATCCGCATCCTGGAGGAGACCGGCCTGCTGCCGCACCTCAACCCCGGGGTGCTGGGCTGGACGGACTTCCAGCGGCTCAAGCCGGTCTCCGCCTCGATGGGCATGATGCTGGAGACCACCGCCACCCGGCTGTGGAGCGAGCCCGGCGGCCCGCACTTCGGCTCCCCGGACAAGGAGCCGGCCGTCCGGCTGCGGGTGCTGGAGGACGCCGGGCGCAGCTCCGTCCCGTTCACCAGCGGCCTGCTGATCGGCATCGGCGAGACCTACCAGGAACGCGCCGAGTCGCTGTTCGCGCTGCGCAGGGTCTCGCGCGCCTACCACGGCGTCCAGGAACTGATCCTGCAGAACTTCCGGGCCAAGCCGGACACCGCGATGCGCGGCATGCCGGACGCCGAACTGGACGAGCTGGTGGCCACGGTGGCGGTGGCCCGGCACCTGATGGGCCCGGCCGCCTGCCTCCAGGCCCCGCCGAACCTGGTGGACGGCGAGTACGAGCGGCTGATCGCGGCCGGCATCGACGACTGGGGCGGGGTCTCCCCGCTCACCCCGGACCACGTCAACCCCGAGCGCCCCTGGCCGCAGATCGAGCGGCTGGCCGAGCGCTCCGCCGCGGCCGGCTTCGAACTGCGCGAACGCCTCGCCGTCTACCCCGAGTACGTGCGCCGCGGCGAGCCCTGGCTGGACCCGCGGGTGCTGCCGCACGTCCGCGCGCTGGCCGACCCGGCCACCGGCCTGGCGAACCCGGACGCGGTGGTCCGCGGCCTGCCCTGGCAGGAGCCCGAGGACCTGCCGGAGTCGTACGGGCGCACCGACCTGCACACCGCCGTCGACACCGAGGGCCGCACCGGCGACCGCCGGGCCGACTTCGAGGACGTGTACGGGGACTGGGAGGTGCTGCGCGAGCAGGTGCTCGCCAAGGGCGCCCCCGAGCGACTGGCCGGGGACCTCCGGGAGGCCCTGGCGGTGGCCGCCGACGACCCGGCGGGACTGACCGACGACCAGGCGCTGGCCCTCTTCCACGCGGACGGCCCGGCCCTGGACGCGCTGTGCCGGATCGCCGACGACGTCCGCCGGGACGCGGTCGGGGACGACGTCACCTACTGCGTCACCCGGAACATCAACTTCACCAACGTCTGCTACACCGGCTGCCGCTTCTGCGCCTTCGCCCAGCGCCGCACCGACGCCGACGCCTACACCCTCTCCCTGGAGCAGGTCGCCGACCGGGCCGCGCAGGCCTGGGAGGTGGGCGCCACCGAGGTCTGCATGCAGGGCGGCATCCACCCGGACCTGCCCGGCACCGCCTACTTCGACATCGCCCGCGCGGTGAAGGAGCGGGTGCCCGGCATCCACGTGCACGCCTTCTCGCCGATGGAGGTGGTCAACGGGGCGACCCGCACCGGGCTGTCGATCCGGGACTGGCTCCAGCGGGCCAAGGAGTCGGGCCTGGACACCATCCCGGGCACCGCCGCCGAGATCCTGGACGACGAGGTCCGCTGGGTGCTCACCAAGGGCAAGCTGCCGGCCGCGACCTGGGTCGAGGTGGTGACCACCGCGCACGAGCTGGGCATCCGCTCCTCGTCCACGATGATGTACGGGCACGTGGACACCCCGAAGCACTGGCTGGGCCACCTGCGGCTGCTCGCCGGGATCCAGCAACGCACGGGCGGCTTCACCGAGTTCGTCACGCTGCCGTTCATCCACACCAACGCCCCGGTCTACCTGGCCGGCATCGCCCGGCCCGGTCCGACCGCCCGGGACAACCGCGCGGTGGTCGCGATGGCCCGGCTGCTGCTGCACCCGCACATCCCCAACATCCAGACCAGCTGGGTCAAGCTGGGCGCCGAGGGCGCGGCCGAGATGCTCCGCTCGGGCGCCAACGACCTCGGCGGCACGCTGATGGAGGAGACCATCTCGCGGATGGCCGGTTCGGCGTACGGCAGTTACAAGTCGGTGCGCGACCTCCAGGCGATCGCCGAGGCGGCGGGCCGGCCGCACCGGCAGCGCACCACCACCTACGGCGAGGTGCCGGCCGAGCGGCGGGCGGCGGCGCTGGCCTCGGACGGGCACCTGCCGGAGCTGCTGCCGGTGCTGGACTGAGACCCGGGGCGTCCCGGCCGCCGCCCGTACGGCGGCCGGGACGGGGGCGCACTCACGGGGACCGGGACGGGGGCGCCGAACTCCGGGGGACGGGACCGATTCGATCGGCTCTTCGAATACAGTGCGAGGGCGCGCGCCCGGCCGAGCGTCGCGCGGCCCCCACACCCGAGGAAAGGCGCCCCGTCGTGATGCCACTGTGGTCACGCGCCCAGCAGCAGGACTACCGCAGCCGGGTGCGGGGCTGTCTGCTCGGCGGTGCCATCGGCGACGCGCTCGGTGCCGGCGTCGAGTTCGAGTCGCTGGAGAAGATCCGGGCCCAGCACGGCCCCCAGGGCGTCACCGGCTACGTCCCCGCGTACGGGCGCACCGGCGCCGTCACCGACGACACCCAGCTCAGCCTGTTCACCGTCGACGGGCTGATCCGCGCCCACATCCGCCGGGACACCGGCAGCTGGCACCCGCCCACCGACCTGCACCTGGCCTACCTGCGCTGGGCCGCCACCCAGCGCGACTGGGGCCCGGACGAGCGCCGCCCCGACCTCGGCTGGCTCGGCCGCGAGGAGTGGCTGTACGCCCAGCGCGCCCCCGGGCAGGGCTGCCTGTCCGGCCTCGGCGGGGCCGACGCCGAGCGGCTCGGCACCCTGGAGGCCCCCAAGAACCCGCACTCCAAGGCCTGCGGCACGGTGGTGCGGGCGGCGCCCTTCGGGCTGCTCACCACCTGGGAGCCGGGCCTGGTGTTCCAGCTCGCGGTGGAGTGCTCGGTGCTCACCCACGGCCACCCCACCGGCTACCTCGCGGCGGGCGCGTTCGCGGTGATCGTCCAGTCCGTCGCCCGCGGCGGCACCCTGGAGGAGGGCGTCCACCTCGCGCTCGCCCTGCTCTCCGAGCGGCCGGCGCACGAGGAGACCACCGCGGCGCTGCGGGCCGCCCTGGACGCGGTGCGGGCCGGCGAGCCGTCCGCGGACCGGGTCGAGGCGCTGGGGGAGGGCTGGGTGGCCGAGGAGGCGCTGGCGATCGGGGTCTACTGCGCCCTGGTCGCGCACGACGTGCGCTCGGGCCTGCTGCTCGCCGTCAACCACTCCGGGGACAGCGACTCCACCGGCGCGATCTGCGGCAACCTGCTCGGGGCGCTGCACGGGGACACCGCCCTGCCGCCGGGCCTGCTGGCCGGGCTCGAAGGGCGCGGGGCGATCCTCGAACTCGCCGACGACTTCGTGCTGGAGCTGGTGCACGGCACCGAACTGCACGACCGGCGGACCGCGGAGGGCGTCAACTGGGCCGCCCGCTACCCGGTGACGGGCTGATCCGGGGCCCTCGGAGCCCTCGGAGCCGATCCGCAGCGCCCGGAAAGCCGAGTTGCCCGTAGCGCCGGCCGCCGCCGAGGGGGCGACGGACACCGCTACGGGCAACTGGTCCGGGTACGGAACCGGGTGGGTCGGTCAGCCGGGGAGCTCGCCGAAGGCGCCGCCCGCCGCGGCCGAGGCGAAGGCGTTCCAGGCCTCGGTCGAGAAGCGCAGCTGGGGTCCGCGGGGGTCCTTGGAGTCCCGGACGGCGACCTCCCCCGCGCCTGGGGCGGCTATCTCCACACAGGCGCCTTGGCCGCCGCTGTGACTGCTCTTGCGCCAACGGGTTCCGTACTCGGACGGGGTGATCATTCGTGGAATTCCTTCTCGATGTCTGCTATCAGCGACCGGCTCTCCGCGACACCGAGCGCGGCCGCCCTCAGGTAGTCGTACAGACCGGTATAGCGGCGCACGTCCGCCTCCTTCTCCAGGTAGAGATCGCTCGTCACACCTTCGAAGTAGACAACCGTGGAATCGGCTGACTCGGGGAACTCCAGCAGCGAGAATGTCCCGGTCATGCCGGGATGGGCACCGTGCGAGAACGGGATCACCTGGATGGTGATGTTCGGGCGCTGGCTGAGCTCCAGCATCTGCCGCAGCTGCCGGGCCATCACGGCCTTGCTGCCGACCTCGCGGCGCAGCACCGCCTCGTCTATGACGGTCCACAGGCTGCCCAGCTGGTTCTCGCCGTGGATGCGCTCCTGGCGCTTCATCCGGACCTGCACCCGGCGCTGCACGGCGACCGCGTCGGTGTCCGGCTGGGTGCCCTCGACCACGGCCTGGGCGTAGTGCTCGGTCTGCAGCAGACCGGGGACGAAGGAGGACTCGTACGCGCGGATCGAGGAGGCCTCGGCCTCCAGCCCGATGTAGACGCTGTACGGGGTCGGCATGTCGTTGAAGTCGTGCCACCAGCCGCGCTGGCGGGACTCCTTGGCCATCTCCATCAGGCTGGCGCGCAGCTGGTCGTCGGGCACCTTGTAGACGTCGCAGAGGTCGCGCACGTCGCGCTGGCTGATGCTGCGGCGGCCGTTCTCCAGTCGACTGATCTTCGACTGGGAGACCATCAGCCGGCCGGCGACCTCCTCGGCCGTCATACCCAGGCCCTCGCGGAGCTTGCGCAGCTCCGAACCCAGGCGTCGGCGGCGCACGGTGGGATTGACGTTGGCGGACACTTCGACCTCCGGCCGGACCTCTGGTGCTCGTTGGAACTGCAGTCCTCGGAACACTTCGGACATTGGGACCAACCCCCCTGACTTGGAGCAGCATGTCACCTCGGGCCAGCTCGGCGCCGGGGATTCACAGCAGCGCGGTAGAACAGATCATCGGAAAAGTGCTTCCGCGAGACAGCGAAAGATCCCAGGTGGTAATGCGGCTCGGCGACTCGGACAGGTACTGCGCAAGCCGCCCCCGGACCGGCCCGCACCTGCCCCGGCACGTGCGGGGGCGGGCGGTTGCCGGGCGTCCGGGGACGGCGAAGGGGCGGTCGCCGGGCGACTCGCGTCGCGGGGCGACCGCCCCTCGGTGCTGGTGGTGCTGCCGGTGGTGCCGGCGGAGCGTCCGGAGCGGTGGTGCCGACGGTGTTCCCGGCACCGGTACCACCGGTCGTGCGTCGGGTCGCTCAGCGCCCTCGGGCGGTGCGAGCGGGGCGGCGTGCGCCGCCGGGTGCGCGGCCGGTGGTGTCGGGCGCCGTGGTGGCTGCCCGCCGGGCCGTGCGGACCGCCCCGGCCGGGGCGGTCCTCCCCGCCTCCGCGCTCCCGGAGGCCTCCGTCCCGAAGGCCTCCGCGGTCCTCCCGGTCTCCCGGGTCAGCGGACGCCGACCCGGGAGGCGGGGACCCGCCCGCCCGAGCCCCGGCCCGCCGTACGGGCGCCGGGGCGGCCGGCAGCGGCCCCGGAACCCTGGGAAGAACGGTTCTGCTGTGCGGGCAGGCCGTTCTGCACGTCCATCACGGCGTGCGCGACCATCCCGCCCAGCGGGTCGTACCGGATCAGGTCGCGCAGCCTCGACCGCGAGGAACGGCCCTCGTTGCCCGGGTACAGGTGCTTGCCCAGCCCGACCGAGTGGGCGAGCGCGGCGAGCGCGGCCGTCCGCGGGTCCGGCGGGACACCGGTGCGGATCGCGGTGTCCAGCCGCTGCTTGATCGCGGCGTTGGTGCAGTCGTCGGACGCCTGGTACCGGGTCGTCGGCAGCACCCCGCACACCTGGCCCGGCACGGCCGTGACCATGCCGCAGCGTTCCAGGTGCGCCAGGTAGGTCTGCCGCAGCCCCAGCCGGGGCCCGCCGATCCAGTGCGCCGCGCGGACCGGGCTGCCGCGTCGGCGCAGCAGTTCCAGTGCGTGGTCAAGGGTCGGGTCACCGGTCGGTCGTGCGAGCACGACGGCGATCCGGTCTCCCTCCGGTACGATCCGTCCGGCCAGGGACAGCTCGACGAGCTGCGCCCCGGCGAGTCCGAGGTCGAGGGTCTGCGGCTGCGCCGTGGTACCCGTGGTCGGGTCCAAAGCGAGCAGCAAGAGTTCCTCGGGAACAGTTCTGCGGCTCTTGCCCATCCAAGCCTCCCCGCGTGGATGAGAGACAGGGTGACGCCTCTCACACGGGCTTGTCGAGTACGCCTCCGAATCGTGACCTTGCGGTGAAGGCGCGGAACCGGCGGCGGCGGGCCTTGCGTCTGACCGGTGAACAGACCGCGGCGCGACCGGGCGACGACAATAAGCGCCGGTCGGGCGGGGTGTGCGCGGCCGGAACGGCCGCCGGTGGCGGAGACTGTACAGGTACACGGGCGGGGCGTCGGCTTCCCGAAATCGGGTTCGCCGGTGCCCCGCGGGGCGTTGAGGAGGCTGGGATACGTGGGCGAGTCCCCCGACAGGGTGCTGAGGGACGGCGACGAGCGGCAGCGGGACCGCGAGCGCGAACGGACCGGTGCGGCGGCCGGCGCCGCCGAGCCGACCGAGGGCGGCTCCGGCCCGGAGGCTGACGGTCCGTCAGTCGCGGCCGCTGCCGGGGCGACCGCCGGGACCACCTCCGACACCTCCTCGGACAGCCCCGCGGAGTCCTCCGGCGAGGCGGCTCCGAAGGCGTCCGCCGACGCTCCGGGGGCGGCGCCCAAGGGCGGCTCGACCGTGCAGCTCCGTGTCCGGGATGTGGACAGCCGGACGACGATGCTGCGGCTGCCGGTGGACAGCAAGACCACCGCGCTGCGGCTGCCCGACGAGCTGTTGAAGGGCGCCGGCAACGAGAGTTCCGAAGGTGGGGACGGAGAGAAGGAGTCCTCGCCGGAGGCGGCGGAGGTGACCGAGCCCGCCGGGCGTCCGGTCGCCGCCGACCCGCGTCTCGCCATGCGGACGGACGCCGTAGTAGCGGACAAGGCCGGTGAACAGACCGGGGAGAAGGCCGGGGAGGAGGCGGCGGAGCCGTCCGGGGAGACCGGCTCCGAGGGCGCGGCCGCACCTGCCGGGAAGCCGGCCGCCGAAGCCGCCGACAAGGCTGCCAAGGCCGACAAGGCGGACCAGGGCGAGAAGTCCGAGAAGACCTCGGAGCCCGAGCCGACCGGCAAGGCCGGCCCGACCGATGCGGCCGGCCCGACCGATGAGGCCGAGGACGCCGGAGCCGGGGACCACCCGAAGGACGCCGGGGGCGCCGACGACACCGGCGCCGACACCGGCGCCGACGACGCGCCCGCCAAGGGTGCCGTGACCCTCGCACTGACCAGGAACGGGCAGCCCGGTCAGCCGTCGGGTCAGGCCGAGAAACTGGAGAAGCCCGCGCCACTACGCGCCTCCGGCTCCTCCGCGGCCTCCGCCGGCGGCGCCCGCCCGGCCGGCCCCGCGCCGGAGCCGAAGTCCGAGCCGGAGCCGAAGTCCGAGCCGGCCCCCGGTCCGGCGCCGCTGCCGAAGCCGGCCCCCGCGCCCGCCCCCGTACCCGGCCCGAAGCCGCTGCCGGTGCCGCCGGTCCCGCCGCTGCCCAAGCCGGAGCCGCTGCCCGCCCCCGAGCCGCTGCCGTCGCCGGAGACCACCGCCGAGGCGATGGAGGTCCTGGCCTCCCTCAACGCCCGCCCGGTCTCGCCGCTGCAGCGCGCGTTCAAGCGGGTGACCATCTGGACGGTCTTCTTCGCCGTGGTGCTCGGCGCGCTCGCGGTGGCCCAGTTGCTGCGCCCGCTGCCGGACCCCAAGACGAAGATGACCGCCGTCGGCAGCTACAGCTTCTCCGGCGACGCGCTCGACCTCGCCTGGCCGGCCAAGGGCCAGTCCGCGGCCGAGGTGGTCGGTGTCGGCAGCCTCGGCAGCTCGGGCCCGGAGACGCCGGCCTCGATCGCCAGCGTCACCAAGGTGATGAACGCCTACCTGATCCTCCAGAAGTTCCCCCTGAAGAAGGGGGAGAGCGGCCCGAAGATCATCGTCGACAAGCAGGCCGCGCAGGAGTCCGGCAACGCCGACGAGTCCCGGGTGACGCTCACCGAGGGCCAGGTGCTCACCGAGTACCAGGCGCTGGAGCTGCTGATGCTGCCCTCGGCCAACAACGTGGCCCGGCTGCTCGCCCGCTACCACTCCGGCTCCGAGGACGCCTTCGTCAAGGCGATGAACGACACCGCGGCCAAGTTCGGCATGGCCAACACCATCTACGCTGACCCGGCGGGCTTCAACCAGGAGACCAAGTCCACCGCCAAGGACCAGCTGAAGCTGGCCGAGCAGGTCATGCAGGACGAGATCTTCCGGCAGATCGTCTCCACCTCGGAGACCAACTTCAACAACGTGAAGATCCCCAACACCAACAACCTGATCAACCCGAAGACCGGCGTCATCGGCGTCAAGACCGGTTCCAGCACCCCGGCCGGCGGCTGCCTGATGTGGGCCGCGTACAAGGAGATCGGCGGCGTGAAGCGGCTGATCCTCGGCGTCACCCTGGGCCAGCAGGCCACCTCGCCCAACCCGGGCGACGGCATCCTGCCGACCGTGCTGAAGGTCAGCGGCAAGCAGATCCAGGCGGCGCAGAACGGCTTGACCGGCCAGACCGTGGTGAAGAAGGGCGACGTCGTCGGATCGGTCGAGGACGGGCTCGGCGGCAAGGTCCCGCTCGTCGCGACCAAGGACCTGGTGGTGGCGGGCTTCCCCGGCGTTGCCGGCACGATCACCCTGGACACCTCGAAGATCGGCCACACCGAGCAGGCCGGCAAGGAGGTCGGCGTGCTGCGGGTGGGCGCGGGCGCGGACAAGCTGGAGGTCCCGGTGGCGCTCCAGTCGGACCTGAACCCGCCGTCCATCCAGTCCCGACTGCTGCGCACCCTGTGAGGCGCTGAGGCGCTGAACCGCCCGGGCACCGAGGCGTCGAGGCGCTGACGCGCCGAGCCGTCGAACAGGAGGAGCCGTCGAGCACAGGAGGAAGGGGAGCCGGTCCGCACCGGTTCCCCTTCCTCCGTTTGCGCCAGGCCTAGACGTCCCGGTCGAGCAGCGCGAGGGTGAGCCCGCCGAGCGGCGTCACCCGGTCCGGGGCGCCGTACCGGGCGCGGAGCGCCTGCGCCTGGTCCGCCGGCATCGTGCCCAGCGGGTCCGCGGTGTCGCCGAGGACCACCAGCCAGACCCGGGAGCCCCCGCCCAGGCAGTCCTCCGGCCGCGGGCAGGCGGTCGGCGAGAGCTCCTCGGCGTCGTCGGCGCTCCGCGCGACGAAGACCGGGTAGGGGCGCACGTCCGAGGGCAGGTAGTAGCTGACGCCGGGCCAGGCCATCGCCCAGGACTGGTCGCCCAGCGGGGCCGCCAGCCCGTCCCCGGCGCGGTAGCCGGCCGAGATCTCCCGGGCCACCGCCTTGAACGGCTCCTCCGAGCCGTTGTGCGAGCCCGGGTACCGCACCGCGCGCTGCTCCGGCAGCGCCGCCACGGCCGGTACCGCGAGCAGCCCGACGGCCAGCAGCCCGGCCGCCGCGACGGCCCCGCGGGTGGCCCGGCCGCGTCGCCGGGCCAGGGCCGCCACCGCGCCGTACACCGCCCCGGCGCCGCCGCCGGCCAGCACCGCCCAGGCGGGCACCGTGAACAGCAGGTACCGGCCGAGGAAGTACGAGGTGTCGCTCAGCCGGGACACCAGCCAGACGCCCACCACCGGCAGCTCCGCCAGCAGCAGCGCCTGCCAGGCCTGGATCCGCCGACCGGGTAGCGCCAGCGCCAGGAGCGCCAGCGGGAGGAAGGCGTAGAAGACGGTTTCCGAGCCGAACAGCCGCTCGCCGAAGTAGGCGAGACCGCGCATCGAGGGGGTCGGTATCCAGCCCAGCTGGCGGTCCGACTGCCGGCTGCCCAGCAGTACCACCGGCAGCCCCGGCAGCGCCGCCACCGCGACCGCCAGCGGGTACTGCCACAGCAGCCGCCGGTCCGCCGCCGGACGGGTGCGCCACAGGTGCAGCGCCAGGAGCGCCACCTGCCCGGCGACCGTGCTGAAGGAGACCAGGTGCCCGGCACCGGCCAGCGCCATGGCCACGCAGTACGGCGCCCAGCGCCGCCAGGTCGGCCGCTCCAGCGCCCGCAGCAGGAAGTACGAGGCCGCCGCGATCGCACAGGTCACCAGCGCGTAGGAGCGCGCCTCCTGGGCGTAGCGGGGGATCTCCGGCGGCACCGCGAGCAGCAGTCCGGCGCTGACCGCCGCCACCCGGTTGGCGAACAGCCGCTGGGCGGTGAGCGCCACCAGCGCCGCCGCCCCGGCCATCGCCAGCACGGAGGGTATTCGCAACGAGACCGCCGAGTCGCCGAACACCGTCGTCCAGCCGTGCATCAGCAGGTAGTACGCGCCGTTGCTGGCGTCGACGTGCTGGAGCAGGCGCAGCAGGTCGCCCAGCGAGCGGGTGGCCACCGTCCAGGTCGCGATCTCGTCCCGCCACAGGTCCGGCGTCCCCAGCCGGTACCCGCCCACCGCCAGCATGACCGCCGCGGGCCACACCCAGACCTGCCCCAACAACCGGCCCACCGGGTGCACAGCAGGTCTCATCGGGCCTTCGTCTCCTTAGCGCGGCGTGCCGGGGCGGATCCCACCCTGCCCGGCAGGCTACTTGACCCGCCCTGACACCCCGTCGGCCGCCCGTGCCCCCCTCCGTCACCCCGCGCCCCACGCCCGATCCGGTACGCTGTGAACGGCCTGGGAGCACCCGGGCCGCGCCTCAGTAGCTCAGGGGATAGAGCACGGCTCTCCTAAAGCCGGTGTCGCAGGTTCGATTCCTGTCTGGGGCACAACGAACACGCAGGTCACAGGCCCTCCGCCCGCACCGGGCGGGAGGGCCTGCGGCATTTCCGGGGCCGCCGCGGCCCGCCGGTGCGACCGGCGTCGGGGGTGGTGTACCTCCCGAGGAGGAGACGGCGGGGGCGGCCGTCCGCCCACGGAGTGATCATGGAGCGGACCTCGTGCTGACGGGCCGTGGCCATCGCGCTCCTAGGCTCGACGGGACCCCTGCCGGAGCACCTTTCCCGGTCAGGGCGGACGAGCCGGGGAACCCATGACGACGTACCGATACACCGTGGCCGAGCTGCGCGGCCAGCTGCGCCAACTGCTCCTGAGCGGTGCCGCGATCGTGCTGGGGGTGGCCTTCCTGATCGCCTCCGTCAGCGGCAGCGGGGCGCTGGTGGACTCCTACAGCCAGACCGCGGCCGCCGAGGTCGGCCCCGGTGACATCCAGGTGACCGGGAAGGCCCCGGACGGCGGACTGGACGCGGCCGCCGAGGACCGGGCGCGGCGGACCGCCGGGGTGGCCGCGGTGGCTCCGCGGCTGACCGGCAAGGGCGGCGTGCTGGCGGCCGACGGGCGGCCGCTCGACCGGACCGCCGCCGTCAGCGCCGTCGCCGAGGACCCGGCGCTGCGCTGGCAGCTGCTCGCGGACGGCCGCTGGCCCGCCGCCCCCGGCGAGGTGCTGCTCGACACCGCGACCGCGCACCGGCTGGACGCCGTCGTGGGCGCCGAGGTGCACCTGGCCCGGGCCGACGGCAGCGCCGCCACCGCCCGGCTGGTGGGCACCCTGGACGAGCAGGGCGCGCCGAGCCTCGCCGGAGTCCCGGTCATCGGCGTCCCGGCCGGCGCGGTCGCCGGTTACGCGACCGGTGTCACCACCGACCGACTCGACGTCAGGGTCGCCCCCGACGCCTCCCGGACCGCGACCGTCGAAGCCCTGCGCGCCACCCTCGGCACCGGCGTCCGGGTGCACACCCGCGAGGCCTCGGTCACCGAGGCGACCCGGCAGAGCGGCGCCATGTACGGCGTCGTGCTGATCGCGGCACTCTCGTTCGTCCTGATCGCGCTCGCGGTGGCCCGGATGGTGGTCGGCAACACCTTCACGGTGGTGCTCGCCCAGCGGACCCGCCAGCTCGCCCTGCTGCGCTGCGTGGGCGCCGACCGGCAGCAGGTGCGCCGGCTGATCCGCCGCCAGGGGCTGCTGCTCGGGATCGGCGCCTCGGCCGCGGGCGTGCTGCTCGGGGTCGCCCTCGGCGCGCTCGGCACCGCCGTGGTCGGCGGGCTCGACCTCGGGCCGGTGCACCTGTCGCTGATGCCCTCCCCGCTGACCTGCCTGCTGGCCGGGCTGTTCGGCGTCCTGCTGGCCCTGCTGGCCGTCCGCGGCCCCGCGAAGGCCGCCGCGGCCGTGCCGCCGATCGCCGCACTCGGCGGCACCCCCGCGCCGGCCGGCGGGGCGGCCAGGGCGCGCGCCGCGGTGTGGACGTCAGCGCTGCTGCTCGCGGGCACGGCGCTGCTGGTGGCCGGGGCGACGATCCCGCCGCCGCTGTCGCTGCTCGCCGTCACCGTCGGGGCGATCGCCAGCTTCTTCGGGGTGCTGCGGCTCTCCCACCGGGTGCTGCCCGCGGTCGTCGCCCTCCTGGGCCGGCCCGCCCGGAAGTTCGGCGGCACGGCCGGGCGGCTCGCCACCCAGCAGCTGCGGCTCAACCCCGGCCGCACCGGGGCCACCGGCGCGGCGCTGCTGCTCGGCGTGACCGTGATGGTCGGCGCGGTCACCGCGCTGGACCTCACCTCCCGGTCGCTGGTGCCCGCGATCTCCGCGCGCCAGCCGGGCGTCTTCTCGGCGGCCGCCACCGGCGGCGGCGCCCTGCCCGCCGGGGCGCTCGGCGCGCTCGGTGCCGAACGCGGGCTGACCGTCACCCCGGTCCGCTCGGCCACCGTCGACCTCGACGGTCGCCCCACCGTGGTCGCCGCCGTCGACCCGTCCCGGCTCGACTCCTCGACGGACGACGTGGACCGGGCCCGCGCGCTCACCGAGGGCACCGCGCTGAGCGGCCTCGGCGAGACCGGGGTGCGGCGGGTCGGCGGCGTCGAACTGCGGCTCCAGGCGGGCCGCAGCACCCTGCCGTCCACCCTGCAGAGCGGCGCCACCCTGCTGGTGACGCCCGCGACCCTGGACCGCCTCGCCCCCGCCGCGCCCGTCACCACGGCCTGGATCAGCCCGGCGGCCGGCGACGACCGGCCGACCGCCCGCCGCGCCCTGGACCGCGCCCTCGCCGACCACCCCCAGGTCGCCGTCACCGACACGGCCGCCCAGGCGGACACCCTGGGCTCCCTGCTGGACCGGCTGACGGCCGTCAGCATGGCCCTGCTGTCCTTCTCCGTCGCCATCGCGGGCCTCGGCGTCGCGGCCACCCTGATGCTCAGCATCAGCGAACGCTCCCGCGAGATCGGCATGCTGCGCGCGATCGGGATGTCGCGCGAGCAGCTGCGCCGGATGCTCACCCTGGAGGCGCTGCGGCTCTCCCTGGCCGGCGCGCTGGTCGGGACCGCCCTGGGCGCCGCCTACGGCTGGGCGGCCGCCCGCTCGATGACCTCGACGGTGGGGACGGTCGGCGCCCCGCCGGTCCTGCCGGTGCTGGCCGCCCTGGGCCTGACCGTCCTGGTCGGGCTGGCGGCCGCGGTGCTCCCGGCCCGCCGGGTCGGGCGGATGAGCGTGGTGGCCGCGATGCGGGCCTCCTGAGCCGGTGACGTGAGCCGGGTGTCGTGAGCCGGGTCTGCCGAGCCGGGTCTGCCGAGCCTGCGGTGCCGGCTGTGCGGCCAGGACAGGGGTGAACCGGGTCCGGGGCGCGGTCGGCCGGGCGAGGGCGAGGCCGGCGAGGAGGGTCTCGGCCTCGCGGGTGCTGCGCGGGACGGCCGGTCGAAGTCGACGGCGACGACTTGGCGCCGGTCCTCGCCCGCTCCGGCGATCAGCCGGCCGTCCGGGTCCCGGACGGCGCTGTCGGACACGGCCCCACGCCGGCGCGACGGCCCGCAGTGGCCATCGACGGCTGACGGGTGATGGGTCCTCAGGGGGCGGTCCTCGGGTGCCCCGGGCGGCGGGGCCGGTCGGCCTGGTCGCCCAGGGGCTCCTCCCGGGGGCCGTTCGGCCCGTCCTCGTCCAGCGGGGTGGCGGGGTGCGGGGCCTGCCCGGTCGACACGACGACCCGCTGCACCCGGGGTCTGGTGCGCCAGTTGACCCGCCGCACGTCCCGGGCCAGCGCGCCGGGGCGCCAGACCTGGATCACCGCGGTCACGGCGCCCAGCACGATCCCGGCGGCCAGCCAGCCGCCCAGTACGTCGCTGGGCCAGTGCACCCCGAGCGCGACCCGGGTCCAGCCGATGGTCAGCACCGCGGTCGCCGCCACCACGCAGGCGGCGGTCCGGCCGCGCCGGCGGACCCGGTACCAGAGCAGGCCGACCAGGACGGCGCAGGCGATCGCCGAGGCCATGGCGTGCCCGGAGGGGAAGGCCGGGCCGCCGGCGTGCGAAACCGGGTCGGTGAAGGAGGGGCGGCCGCGCTCGAAGGCCAGCTTCAGCGCCCACTGGGCGCCCCAGCCGACCAGGGCCTGGGCGGCCACCCAGCCGGCCAGCACCCGGGCGCCGATCAACCAGAGCCACCCGGCCGCGATCCCCAGGAGTGCACGCATCGTGACGGTGCCGCCGATGTCCGAGAGCGTCTGCACCGCGGCGGTCCAGATCGGGTGCCCCCTGGCATAGGTGTGGAGATCGCCGACCCATTCCTGGTCGAAGCTGGCCAGCGGCCGCCAGCGGCCGGTGACCAGGACCGCCAACAGGCCGAACAGCGCGGCACAGCACAGCGCGAGAGCGGTGTCCCGAAGGAGACTGCGATTACGCGCAGTGAGGAGCGTCGTGCTGTTGGTCAGGTGCATGGCTGACACCTTCCCAGTGTCCCGCGCCGAGCAAGAGCCGGAGTGATAGCGATTCGGCATCTTTTGTGGGGAGAACCTGCGCGCACCGGAGCGGAGTGGGTGTGGAGGCGGCGCGCGCGGGGAACGTCGGCGGCCGTTCGCGGGTTCAACGAGTAGGCGACGGACCGGTGTGGGCCGGGTGAAGAAATCGCTCCCGAACCGGTCGCCCGATGACACGGGAAGTGTCCGACCGATCACCCGCTGTCCATGACCGGGTGAAAACCGGCAGGATACTGCATCGCCGGGAAGAATCTGAGTGACTTGGGAATGTTGTCCGGATTCTGTTCGTTGGATCGTTACGTGTGAGGCCCCAGGGCCCGCACTTCTTGCCCTCACGAGGCAGGCAGGCAGACCTCGGCAACACCAGCAAAGGGAGCAAGCATGGCCACCCGTGCCGTCGTTCGCGACAGGGCCGACCGGAGTCGCGCGGCCCGCCCGACCAACCTCGAGGCCGACCGCGACCTGGTCGGCATGTACCTCGACGAGATCGCCAGGACGCCCCTGCTCGATGCCGCCGAGGAGGTCGAGCTCTCCCTGCGGATCGAGGCCGGCGTGTACGCCCAGCACCTGCTGGAGGAGGGCGGACTCCCCGACGGCGTCACGCGCGAGGAGCTGGAGGCGATAGCCGCCGACGCCGAGCGCGCCAAGGACGTCTTCATCCGCTCCAACCTCCGGCTCGTGGTCGCCGTCGCCCGTCGCTACCCGCGCAGCGGCCTGCCGCTGCTGGACCTCATCCAGGAGGGCAACGCCGGCCTGGTGCGCGCGGTCGAGAAGTTCGACTACGCCAAGGGCTTCAAGTTCTCCACGTACGCGACGTGGTGGATCCGGCAGGCGATCACCCGGTCCATCGCCGACCAGTCCCGCACCATCCGGCTGCCCGTGCACCTGGTGGAGGAGCTGGGGCGGATCCGGCGGGTGCAGCGGGAGAAGTCCAAGGAGCTGGGCCGCGAGGCGGAGCCGGCCGAGATCGCGGCCGAGCTGGACACCACCGAGGCCCGGATCAAGGACGTGCTGGACTGGGCGAGGGACCCGGTCAGCCTCAACATGTCGGTCGACGACGAGGGCGAGACCCAGTTCGGCGACCTCGTCGAGGACACCGGGGCGACGTCCCCCGAGGACGCCGTGATGGTCATGCTCCGCCGCGAGGAACTGGACGACCTGATCGGGCGGTTGGACGACCGCACCGCCTCGATCATCCGCTCCCGCTACGGGATGGAGGACGGCCGCGAGCGCACCCTCACCGAGGTGGGCAAGCAGCACGGCCTCACCCGTGAGCGGATCCGGCAGATCGAGAAGCACGCGCTGGCCGAGCTGAAGAAGATCGCGGACCACGCGGGCTTCGAAGCCGCCTGACGGACCAGCCGGCCCCCTGGCCGAGCCCTCACCCGGGCCCTGGCGCGGAGCACTCCGCACCGGGGCCCGAGGCGTGCCACGGGCTCTTAGGCTTGAGGGGAGGGACGAACGGACGGAGTGGACAGCGTGAGCGAGCAGGGACGGGAAGAGGGCCGGCGCCAGGCGCAGGACCAGGACCGGGCGCAGGATCCCGGGAAGGCCGCGGCCGCCAAGGCCCGACTGGTCTTCCGGGACCCGTTGGACCAGCAGTCCGGGGACGACACCGATGCGGGCTGGGGCGGGCGCCCCGGAGCGGGGGAGAGCGGTGGACGGGGGCTGGACTGGTACCTGAGCCAGCGCCCGCCGCACCACGGGGACTGACCGCACCACGGGGAGCGGGGAGCGGGGACCGGGGGCGCGGGGCGCCCGCCGGTCAGCGCAGCGGCGAGACCAGCGCGTCGCGGATCTCGGTCAGCAACTTGACCTCCTTGGCCTCGAGTTCCGCCGCCTTCTCGACGTCGGACTTGCGGCGGGCCGCCAGTTTGTTCATGGGCAGGATCAGAACGAAGTAGACGACCGCCGCGGTGATCAGGAACTGGAGCGCGGCGCTGAGCACCGATCCCCAGAGGATGAGGATTCCGGACGTGACCTCACCGGTCGGGCTCACCTCGCAGGGCCCCTTGAGGCAGGAACTGTAGGACGCGAGGTCCTTCGTCCCGAACACGCCGACGATCGGATTGATCACGCCTTTGACGAAGGCGTTGACGATGTTGGTGAACGCCGCGCCGATGACCACGGCCACGGCGAGTTCGACGACATTTCCACGCAGCAGGAATTCCTTGAAGCCCTTCATGTCGCCTCGAACGACGAAGTCGTCCTCCGGTCACGGGTGATCTTCCGCGGCCCCGGATTGACAACCCGTCCGGCCCAGCGCGCCGCCCTGGGGCGGCGGCAGCCCGGCCCGTGCGGGCCCCAGTGCCAGGGCCGACGCCACCGCGAGCAGCACCAGGACAGGCACTCCGGCCCGCCGCCGCACGGCGCTGCGCCAGCGGTGCCAGCCGCCGCACCCGCGCCGGATCGGCGGGAAGCTCGGCAGCTCCTGCCGGGGCGGCACGGCCGGCGCGGGCAGCGGCAGTGGCACGGGCAGGGGGAAGGAGAAGCTCGCGGTCGTCATCGACACACCTCCGGACTGTCGGCGGACCGGCCCCTCGCGGACCGGTTGCCCACACGATGAGCGTTTCCGGCGACGTCGGAAAGCCCTTTCCCCAGGCCTGTGGACAACCCGGCCCAGTGGACAACTCCGCTCACTCGTGCGGGTGAATTCGACCCGTCCGACAAGACAAGAGGCAGCAAGACGTGGCAGGGACGGCACCGCGCCCGCGACCACAGGACACGCCCGCATCGACAGCGCGCGCCCGGGACGACAGTGCGCACCCACGTCGACAGTGCGCACCCGCGTCGACAGCGGGCGCCCGGGACGACGGCGCGCACCCGCCGGACGCCCCGGGACGGAAACGCGGAAAGGCCCGCCGCCCCCGCGTGGAAGCGGGGCCGACGGGCCTTTCCGAGGTCTGCGGTCCGTCCGGGCCGGTGCCCGGCGCCGGGTCAGCCGGCGGCCGGAGCCGGGCTGGACGAGGCCGGGGTCGAGGCCGAGGAGCCGGAGCCCGACGACGTCGAGGAGGACGTGGACGCGGCGGACGAGGTCGAGGTGCTCGACGACGATCCGGAGCTCACCGAGCTGCTGGAGGAGGAGCGGCTGTCGGTCCGGTAGAAGCCGGAGCCCTTGAACACGACGCCCACGGCCGAGAAGACCTTGCGGAGCCGTCCCTGGCAGTCGGGGCACGTGGTCAGCGCCTCGTCGGTGAACTTCTGCACCGCCTCCAGGCCGTTGCCGCACTCGGTGCACTGGTACTGGTACGTGGGCACTTGTCTTCCTCCTGGCACTCTCGCCTGATGAGTGCTAACGATGGTCAATGATGCGGCATTCCGCTGGAACAGTCCAGCGACCCCGGTGTGAGATCGGCCCGGGACGCCCGCCGGTCACCGTCCGCTCAGCCCTCGGCGACGCCCGCCAGCTGCATCGGGCGCCCGCTCTCCGCGGTCCGCGCACCGGCGCCCGCCCCGTCCTTCGGCGCCACCAGCAGGTGCCGCAGCGAGAACAGCGCGACCAGCCCCAGTCCGGCGCCGGCCACCGGGACCAGGAACCCGGTCGAGGGCCCGTGCCCGTCGATCAGCTGGCCCGCCGCCATCGAGCCGACGGCCAGGCCCAGCCCGATGGCGCCGGTCAGCCAGGTGAAGGCCTCCGTCTTGGCGCCGTCCGCGACCAACGTCTCGACCAGCGTGTAGCCGCTGATCAGGGTCGGCGCGATGGCCAGCCCGCAGACCAGCCCGGCGACGGTCAGCGCGACCAGGTTGGGCATCGCCCACAGCACCGAGCAGCCCAGCACCAGCAGCGCGTAGCTGATCAGCATCCGCTGCTGCACCGGCCGCCGCCAGGCGATCACGCCGTACAGCACGCCGGCCAGCATCGAGCCGCCGGCGAAGATCCCGTACACGGTGCCGCCGGCGTCGTGCTGTCCGACCGAGTCGGCGAAGGCGTTCACCGAGACCTGCATGCCGCCGAAGACCGCGCCGACCCCGAGGAAGGTCCCGGCCAGCAGTCGGACGCCGGGGGAGGCGAGCGCCGAGGCCCGCTTGGTGCCGGGCTGCGGCACGATCCGGGCGGGGGCGGTGCCCCGCTGGGCGGCGAAGGCCAGACCGCCGACGAGGGTCAGCGCGGCCTCGGCGACCAGGGCGGTGGCCGGGTTGGCGAGGGCGGCGATGCCGGACGCCAGGATCGGGCCGATCACGAAGGTGAACTCGTCCGTCACGGACTCGAAGGCGAAGGCGGTGCTCACCCGGGCCGCGGAGCTCTCGGAGGCGCCGTCCGCGGTGAACCTGGCCACCCAGCGGGCCCGGACCATCGCGCCGACCTGCGGCACGCTCGCCCCGGCCGGGACGGCGGCCAGGAACAGGCTCCAGGCGGGCGCGTGGCCGAGCGCGAGCGCGATCAGCGCGCCGACCGAGGCCGCGTGCACCAGGACGGTCGGGACGAGCACCGCGGCCTGGCCGTAGCGGTCGGCGAGCCGCCCGGTCTGCGGCCCGATCAGGGCCTGGGCGACGGCGGCGACCGCGGTGACGGTACCGGCGGTGCCGTACGAGCCGTGGGTCTGGGTGACGAGCAGCAGGATGCCCATGCTGAGCATCGCGTACGGCAGTCGCGCGACGAGGGCGGGGGACAGGAACGTCCAGGCCCCGGGCGTGCGCAGCAGCTCGCCGTACCCGACGCGGGCGGGGGCCGGAGCTGCGGGGGTGGCCGCGTGGTCCGCGGCGGTGTCGACCGTTCGGCGCGCCGTCACGGTCGGTCCTTCCTGCTGCCTGGTAGCGCGGCAGGGCATGGTGGAGCCCCGACGGCGCCGAGAGTCGTCCTCTCGCGCGTCGACCGGGGTAGATACCGGGTCGGTCCGGCGTGCTGGCCGGGGGCCGGACCGCGGCCGCCGAGCGGTCGCGCCAACTCTGCGTCAGGCAGATGCTGGGGGTGGTCTAGCGGTGGTCATACGACGTGGTCGAACCAGCATACAGTTACGCGCGTAGACGACGCCAGCCCGCCCGGCTCACCAGCCGACCCGGCCAGCCTCCCGGCCCGCCAGGCCCCGAGCGGGCGGGCCGCCCCGGGGAGACCCCGCCGTCACCGCCCGTTCAGCCACCCCGCGAGCTTGCCGCCCTTGTCCACGGCCCGCAGCCGCCGCTCCGCCGCCTCGCCGACCTCGTCGGTGGTGACCACCAGCAGCTCGTCCCCGCCGCGCAGCACCGTCGCCTTGTCCGGCACGAAGGAGTTCCCCTCGCGCACGACCAGGGTGACCGCCGCCCCCTTGGGCAGCCGCAGCTCGCTGATCTCCACGCCCGACATCTTCGAGGTGGGGGAGAGGGCGACCGACAGCAGGTGCCCGTGCAGCTTCTCCAGCGGGGCGGACTCGATGCCCAAATCCTGGCCCATGTCGCCCTCGTCGATCCGCAGCCGCTTGGCCACCCACGGCAGGGTCGGTCCCTGGAGCAGGGTGAAGACGACGACCAGTATGAAGACGATGTTGAAGACGTCCTCGGCCCGGTGCGCGCCCGACACCACCGGGATGGTGGCCAGCACGATGGGCACCGCCCCGCGCAGCCCGGCCCAGCTCAGCAGCGCCTGCTCGCGGGCCGCCACCTTGAACGGGGTCAGCGAGGCCATCACCGAGAGCGGTCGGGCCAGGAACACCAGCACCCCGCCCACCACCAGGGCGGGCACCACCGCGTCGCCCATGGTCTCGGGCGTGACGAGCAGCCCGAGCAGTACGAACATGCCGATCTGCCCGATCCAGGCCAGCCCGTCGGCGAAGCCCCGGACGGCCGGGCCGTGCGGCAGCTTGGAGTTCCCGAGTATCACCGCGCTGATGTAGACGGCGAGGAAGCCGGAGCCGTGCAGCAGCGCGCCGCCGGCGTACGCGAGCACGGTGAGCGCCATCACGGCGATCGGGTAGAGGCCCGAGGAGGGCAGCGCGACGTGCTTGAGCCCGTACGCGCCGATCCGGCCGACGGCCAGGCCCACCGCGGCGCCGATCGCCAGCTCGGCGACGATCGTGGCGATCAGGACGTACCAGGAGTCCAGTTCCCCGGTGGTGGCGAAGGCGACGACCAGGATGACCACGGGGGCGTCGTTGAAGCCGGACTCGGCCTCCAGGAGGCCGGTGAGCCGGTGCGGCAGCGGGACCATCCGCAGCACCGAGAAGACGGCGGCCGCGTCGGTCGAGGAGACGATGGCGCCGAGCAGCAGTGAGGTCCGCCAGTCCAGGCCGACCAGCCAGTGGGCGCCGGCCGCGGTGGCGAAGACGCTGACGCCGACGCCGACGGTGGCGAGCACCGTCGCGGCCGGCATCACCGGCTTGATCTCCCGCCAGCTGGTCTTGAGGCCGCCCTCGGCGAGGATCACCACGAGCGCCGCGTAGCCGAGCACCTGGGTCAGCTCGGCGTTGTTGAAGGTGATGCCGATCCCGTTCTGGCCCAGCGCCACCCCGATCCCCAGGTAGATCAGCAGGCTGGGCAGCCCTGATCGGGTGGAGAGGCGTACGGCGCCCACCGCGAACAGCAGGATCACGGAGGACTCAAGCAGGAGCTGGTTCAGATGGGAGACGTTCACGCAGGGGCACCTCGGGCAGGCAGGGGCGGGCGGGGTGTCTGGTGGTGCTGGGGGGTGACCCGTTAAGAAGTCGTCAATGCTCCCCTTGCGGATCGTTACGCAGTCTAACATTTTGCCATATCTTTAGCTTGGTCCCCCGTTCACGGTGCCCGGCCGACTCGGCCTAATGTGGTGCCCTGTCACGGCCGCAGGCCCTGGACACGCCCGCCCGCCCCGAAGTCAGGACCGCAAGGACCCAGATGCCCCGCTCGAAGAAGTTCCGGCGCGCCCGTCTGATCGTGATCGTGCTGGTCGTGCTGCTGGTGGCCGGTGCCGGCTACGGCGGCTACCGCGGGGTCTCCGCGGTCCGCGCCTCCTTCCCGGAGGTCGACGGCAGTGTCAAGGTGGCGGGCCTGAGCGCGCCCGTCGACGTCAAGCGGGACGCCAACGGCATCCCGCAGCTGTACGCCGACACCAACGAGGACCTGTACCGGGCCCAGGGCTACGTCCAGGCGCAGGACCGTTTCTGGGAGATGGACGTCCGCCGGCACATCACCGCGGGCCGGCTCTCCGAGATGTTCGGCGACGGCCAGGTCGACACCGACGCCTTCATCCGCACCATGGGCTGGCGGCAGGTGGCGCAGAAGGAGTTCGACACCAAGCTGTCGCCGGAGACGAAGAAGTACCTCCAGGCCTACGCGGACGGCGTGAACGGCTGGCTCGCCGAGCACCCCGGCGGCGCGAAGGCCTCGCTGGAGTACAGCCTGCTCGGCGTCGTCAACAGCGGCTACCAGCCCGAGCAGTGGTCCCCGGTCGACTCGGTGGCCTGGCTCAAGGCGATGGCCTGGAACCTCTCCGGGAACCTGCAGGAGGAGATCGACCGCTCGCTGCTGGCCCAGGACTTCGGCCCGGACAAGATCGCCGAGCTGTACCCGGACTACCCGTTCGCCCGCAACGGCACCATCGTGAAGACCGGCACCGTGGCCGGCGACAACTACCGCCCCGCCGACGGCTCCCCGCAGTCCGGCGCACCCGCCGGCACCGCCACCGCCCAGGGCGCGGCCACCACCAAGGCGATGCTGCAGGGCCTGACCGACCGGGTCGACTCGATGCCGCAGCTGCTCGGCCGCCCCGGCCAGGGCATCGGGTCCAACTCCTGGGTGGTCGCCGGCTCGCACACCACCACCGGCAAGCCGCTGCTGGCCAACGACCCGCACCTCGGCCCCGGCCTGCCCTCGGTCTGGTACCAGATGGGCCTGCACTGCCGGACCAGCTCCCCGGCCTGCCAGTTCGACGTCTCCGGCTTCACCTTCGCGGGCATGCCCGGCGTGGTGATCGGCCACAACAAGGACATCGCCTGGGGCTTCACCAACCTCGGCGCCGACGTGACCGACCTCTTCCTGGAGAAGGTCACCGGCCCGGAGACCTACCAGGTCGACGGCAAGGACGTGAAGTTCGACCTCCGCAAGGAGACCATCAAGGTCGCCGGCGGGGAGGACCGCACCATCACCGTCCGCACCACCCAGACCGGCGCCCCGCTGATCTCCGACCAGAGCAGCGAGCAGCAGAACGTCGGCAAGTACGCCCCCAACGGCCAGTCCGCCCCCGACCGCGGCACCAGCGGCTACGGCGTCGCCCTGCAGTGGACGGCGCTCAGCCCCGGCAAGACCATGGACGCCGTCTTCGAACTGGACAGGGCGAAGAACTGGGACGAGTTCCGCGCCGCCGCCAAGGACTTCACCGTCCCCGCGCAGAACCTGGTCTACGCCGACGCCAAGAACATCGGCTACCAGGCCCCGGGCACCATCCCGGTCCGCGGCAAGGGCGACGGCACCCTCCCCGCGCCGGGCTGGGACTCCGCGTACCAGTGGAAGGACCCGATCCCCTTCACCGCGCTGCCCTGGAGCCTCAACCCCTCGGCCGGCTACATCGTCACCGCCAACCAGGCCGTGGTGGACCCGGCCTACAAGTACAGCCTGACCAAGGACTGGGAGTACGGCACCCGCGCCAAGGAGATCACCGACCAGATCGAGGGCCTGCTCAAGAACAACGGCAAGATCTCGCCGGACGACATGCAGACCCTCCAGCTGGACAACACCAGCGTGATGGCCAAGACGCTGGTCCCGCTGCTGCTCAAGCAGCCGATCAGCGACCCGTACGTGCGCGAGGCCCAGGACCTGCTGAAGGACTGGAACTTCCACCAGGACGCCGACTCGGCCGCCGCCGCCTACTACAACGGCGTCTGGCGCCAGCTGCTGATCCTGGCCTTCGGCCAGAAGTTCCCGGCCGACCTGCGGGCCAAGGACAACTGCCTGCTGGTCCGCCAGCAGGACGACCCCACCAAGCCGGACAGCTCCACCAAGATCGTCACCGAGTGCGGCACCCGCGAGCCGGGCAAGGCCCAGCCGGACGGCGGCGACCGCTGGACCGAGGTGGTGCGCCAGCAGCTGGAGAAGCCCGACAGCTCGTGGTGGACGTACATCGACGACCAGCACAAGGAGCAGAAGGGCCTGGACAACCTGCTCCAGGAGGCGATGAAGAACGCCCGCCAGGAGCTGACCTCGCTGCTCAGCAAGGACGTCTCCACCTGGAGCTGGGGCCGCCTGCACAAGCTGGAGCTGCGCGAGCAGACCCTCGGCACCGACGACTCGTCGATCGCCTCCGGCGTGGTGCACAAGCTGCTCAACCGCGGTCCGTACCGGCTCTCCGGCGGCTCGGCGGCGGTCGACGCGGCCGGCTGGAACGCGGCGGCCGGCTACCAGGTGGACTGGATCCCGTCGATGCGCATGGTGGTCGACCTGAACGACCTCGACTCCTCGCGCTGGGTCAACGTCGGCGGCGCCTCCGGCCACGCCTTCCACGACAACTACAACGACCAGACCGACCTCTGGCTCAAGGGCAAGCTGCTGACCTGGGCCTACTCGCCGGACGCGGTCGAGAAGGCCACCAAGCACAGGCTGGTGCTCACCACCGGCTGACGCCCGTACGGCCCGACCGGCGGCCCCGTTCCCCCCCGAGGGAGCGGGGCCGCCGCCGTTCCCGCCCTCGCCCTCACCCGAGCCTGCGCACCCCGGAGGGCAGCACCGCCAGGTCCACCGGCCGGTCGTGCGGCTCGGCCGGCACCCGCTCCAGCAGCTCGTGCTCGTACAGCAGCACCGCCAGCACCGGCCGCACGCCCGCCCGCGCCAGCCGGGCCAGCACCCGGTCGTAGCTGCCGCCGCCCCGGCCCAGCCGCAGCCCGGAGCGGTCCACCGCCAGGCCCGGCAGCAGCACCACCGAGGCCTCCGTCACCGCCTGCGGCCCGAGCCGCGGGCCGACCGGCTCCAGCAGCCCGCGCCCGGCCGGGGTCAGCGCGTCGGGCCCCGCGTACTCGGTCCAGTCCAGGTCGTTGTCCGGCAGCAGCACCGGGAGCAGCACCCGCACCCCGCGTGCCAGCAGCGCGTCCAGCAGCGGCCGCGTCCCGGGCTCGGCGCCCATCGAGACGTACGCGGCCACCGTGGCGCCCGCGACGGCCAGCTCCCCGGCGTGCCCGGCCAACGCGTCGGCCGCCGCCGCGCGCTCCTCGGCGGCCAGTTCGCGCCGTTCCGCCAACAGCCGTGTCCTCAGGCCGCTCTTCTCGTTGGGCAACCGATCCTCGTTCATCCGATCCTCCTGGCCTGCGCACCGTCGACGCGCAGAGCCTGACACGCGAAGGGGCACCCCCCATTGACCACCCCGCTGCTGGTCCAGGCCCTGGCCGCACTGAGCGTCCCCGCACTGGCCGGCGCCACCGTCCTCGGACTGCGCGGACGGCGGGCGCGGGCCGGGGCCGCCGCCGGGGCGCAGCGGCTACGCGGGCGGATCGCCGAACTGGAGGAGCGCTGCGCCGAACTGGAGCGCACCGCCTCCTGCGATCCGCTCACCGGCGTGTGGAACTACCGCCACCTCCAGCTCACCCTGGACCGGGAGATCGAACGGGCCCGCCGGGCCGAGCACACCGAGCAGGCCGACGGACCGCGCCCGCTCGCCGTGCTGATGCTGGCCATCACCGGCTTCGACGCGGTCGTCGCCGAGCACGGCCGGGGCCGGGCCGGAGCGGTGCTGCGCGACCTCGCCCAGCGGCTCGCGATGGAGATCCGCCGGGCCGACACGCTCGGCCGGTACGGCGGCGAGGAGTTCCTGGTGGTGCTGCCGGACACCGGCGCCGAGGGCGCCGCGCAGGTCGCCGAGCGGCTGGTCTGGTCGGTCCGCCGGCACCTGCTGCTGGACTGGTCCTCCGGCCAGCGCGAGTCCCGCCCCGCCGCCGGCAACGGCCTGACCGCCGCCGCCGGCATCGCCGTGCTGCCCGAGGACGGCACCCACGCGGCCGTCCTGCTGCGCGCAGCCGACGCGGCGCTCGCCGCGGCCCGGGCGGCCGGCGGCGACTGCTGGCGGCTCTCCGCCCAGCCCGCGGGGGAGCTCGACCGGCCCCGCGAGGACCGCCCCGGACAGGGCGCCCGTACCGCCGGTCACGGAGCGGAGGCCGATCGTGACCCTTCGGGAAAGACGGGTAGTCTGTCGGCCTGTGTCGGCAGGGACCCCCTCGCCCAGCCGGTCGCGACCCATACGCCAGCCACCGCGGCCGGGCACCGCGACGTGCTGTCCTAGCCGTCCGCCCGCGCTCGGCCGGGCAAAAACGTGCCTGAGTAAGGTAAACGCATGACGACGACCAACTCCCGAGTTCCGGTAACCAAGGCCGTGGTACCCGCGGCCGGACTGGGCACCCGCTTCCTCCCGGCGACCAAGGCCACCCCGAAGGAGATGCTCCCGGTCGTCGACAAGCCGGCGATCCAGTACGTCGTCGAGGAGGCCTCCGCCGCGGGCCTGTCCGACATACTGATGGTCACCGGCCGCAACAAGCGGGCGCTGGAGGACCACTTCGACCGCGCCTACGAGCTGGAGGAGCTGCTGGTCCGCAAGGGCGACGAGCAGCGCCTCGCCCGGGTCCGCGAGTCCGTCGAGCTGGCCAACATGCACTACGTCCGCCAGGGCGACCCGAAGGGCCTCGGCCACGCCGTCTCGGTCGCCGAGCAGCACGTCGCCGGCCAGCCCTTCGCCGTCCTGCTCGGCGACGACCTGATCGACCCGCGCGACCCGCTGCTCTCCCGGATGATCGAGGTGCAGCAGCAGCTCGGCGGCTCGGTCGTCGCCCTGATGGAGGTCGACCCCTCCCAGATCCACCTCTACGGCTGCGCCGCCGTCAAGGCCAACGGCTTCGGCGAGGACGTCTTCCAGGTGACCGACCTGGTCGAGAAGCCGGAGCCCGGCGAGGCCCCGTCCAACTACGCCGTGATCGGCCGCTACGTGCTCGACCCGCTGGTCTTCGACGTGCTGCGGGAGACCCCGCCCGGCCGCGGCGGCGAGATCCAGCTCACCGACGCCCTGCGCGAGCTGACCGACCGCGAGGCCGCGGACGGCGGCCAGGTGCACGGCGTGCTCTTCAAGGGCCGCCGCTACGACACCGGCGACCGCGCCGACTACCTGCGCGCTATCGTCCGTCTGGCCGCCGAACGCGAGGACCTGGGCCCGGAGTTCCGCTCCTGGCTGCGGGAGTTCGTCGGCTCCGAGATGCAGGCCTGACGCAGGACCGACCACGACAGAGAGCGAGTCGCCGATGACCGGGTCCACCGAGCACAGCACCACGCCCAGCGCCTGCTGCGACGCCGGAGCGGACCCGGCCCCGGCGGCCCCCCGCCTCTGGACCGTGGACGAGCACCTCGCCGACGTGCTGGCCTCGGTCGGCCCGCTGCCCGCGATCGAGCTCCGACTGCTCGACGCCCAGGGCTGCCGGCTCGACGAGGACGTGGTCGCCGACGGCGACCTGCCGCCCTTCGACAACAGCTCGATGGACGGCTACGCGGTCCGCACCGCCGACACCGAGGGCGCCACCGACACCTACCCGTCGGTGCTCACTGTGGTCGGCGACATCGCCGCCGGCGCCGACGAGCTGCCCAGGGTCGGCCCCGGCCAGGCCGCCCGGATCATGACCGGCGCCCCGCTGCCGCCCGGCGCCCGGGCCGTCGCCCCGGTCGAGTGGACCGACGGCGGCACCGGCACCGGAGTGGCCGCCGCGGCGATGACCGCGCCGGTCCCGGACGAGGAGGTCCGGGTCCTGCGCCCGGTCGCCGATGGCGCGCACATCCGCCGCCGCGGCAGCGACGTCGCGGCCGGCACCCGGGTGCTGGAGGCCGGCACCCGGCTCGGCCCAGCCCAGCTCGGCCTGCTCGCCGCGATCGGCCGCCCCACCGTGAAGGTCCGCCCGCGCCCCCGGGTCGTGGTGCTGTCCACCGGCAGCGAGCTGGTCCAGCCCGGCGAGCCGGTCGGCCCCGGGCGGATCGCCGACTCCAACAGCTTCACCCTCACCGCGGCCGCCCAGGAGGCCGGCGCCATCGCCTACCGGGTCGGCGCCGTCCCGGACGACGCCGACCGGCTGCGCGCCGTCCTGGACGAGCAGCTCGGCCGGGCCGACCTGATCGTCACCAGCGGCGGGGTCAGCGTCGGCGCGTACGACGTGGTCAAGGAGGTCTTCGAGACCTATGGCGGAGCCGCCGACGTCGACTTCCGCAAGCTGCGGATGCAGCCCGGCAAGCCGCAGGGCTTCGGCCGGATCGGCGGGGCGCCCGGGGTGCCGCTGCTCGCCCTGCCCGGCAACCCGGTGAGCGCCTACATCTCCTTCGAGCTCTTCGTCCGCCCGGTCATCCGCACCATGCTCGGCGCCGCCGACGTGCACCGCCCGGTCGTCCGCGCGCTCTGCCCGGCGGCGCTGCGCTCGCCGGCCGGCCGCCGGCAGTTCCTGCGCGGCCGCTACTCGGCCGCGGACGGCACGGTCGAGCCGGTGGGCGGCGCCGGGTCGCACCTGGTCGGCGCGCTGGCCCGGGCGAACTGTCTGATCACCGTCCCCGAGGACACCACCGAACTGCCCGCCGGCAGCGAGGTGGACGTGGTGTTGCTGGACTCCTGATCGGCCCCGAGGACCTGGGAACGGTACGGTAGCGCGGTATTCGACCTGCGCGCCCCTGGAGTTACCCGTGACGACACCTCCCCCCGGCGACCGCCTCACCCACGTCGACGACCAGGGCGCGGCCCGGATGGTCGACGTCTCCGAGAAGGCCACCACCGCGCGCACCGCCGTCGCGGCCGGCCGGGTGCGGGTCTCCCCGCAGGTGGTCGAGCTGCTGCGCGGCGAGGGCGTGCCCAAGGGCGACGCCCTCGCGGTGGCCCGGATCGCCGGGATCATGGGCGCCAAGAGGACCCCGGACCTGATCCCGCTCTGCCACCCGATCGCGGTCTCCGGCGTCAAGGTCGACCTCGCCGTCGCGGACGACGCGGTCGAGATCACCGCCACCGTGAAGACCGCCGACCGCACCGGCGTCGAGATGGAGGCGCTGACCGCCGTCGCGGTGGCCGGGCTGACCGTCGTCGACATGGTCAAGGCGGTGGACAAGGGTGCCACGATCGAGTCGGTCCGGGTGCTGAGCAAGACCGGCGGCAAGAGCGGCGACTGGTTCGCCCCGGAGGTGGACCGGTGAGCGAGCGGAGCGAGGTCACCATCCAGAGGTGCGGGTTGCGTGTCACGCCTGCCGAGCGAAGCGAGGTGGACGCGTGACGGGCACGGCGGGGAGGGCGCTGGCCGTCACCGTGTCCAACCGGGCCTCGGCCGGGGTCTACGAGGACCGGGGCGGCCCGCTGCTGGTGGCCGGCCTGACCGCGATGGGCTTCACCGCCGACGGCCCCCGGGTCGTCCCGGACGGCGAGCCGGTGGAGGCCGTGCTGCGCGAGGCCGTCGCGGCCGGCTACGACGTGGTGCTGACCACCGGCGGCACCGGCATCTCGCCGATGGACCTCACCCCCGAGATGACCGCCCGGGTGATCGACCGCCAGATCCCCGGCATCGCCGAGGCCGTGCGCGCGTACGGCCGGGAGAAGGTGCCCACCTCGGCGCTCTCCCGCGGGCTCGCCGGGCTCGCCGGACGTACCCTGATCGTCAACCTGCCGGGCTCGACCGGCGGCGTCAAGGACGGCCTGGCCGTCCTGGAGCCGCTGCTCGCCCACGCCGTCGACCAGCTCGGCGGCGGGGACCACCCCCGGACCGACGCCCCGGCCCCCGGGGCTCCAGCATCCAGGAGAGGGCACTGAACGCCGGCTGGCCGGTAGAACTCCACGAGGGGGAGGTCGTGCTGCGCCCGATCCGGGCCCGCGACCAGCGCGAGTGGCAGGAGGTGAGCCGCCGCAACCGGGACTGGCTGCGCCGCTGGGAGGCCACCGTGCCGCCGGGCGCGGCGGGCCAGGCGGCCGGCCCCCGGCCGACGTACCGGCAGATGGTCCGCTTCCTGCGCGGCGAGGCCTCGGCCGGCCGGATGCTGCCCTTCGTCGTGGTCTACAAGGGGCAGTTGGTCGGCCAGTTGACCGTCGGCGGGATCACCTGGGGGTCGATGTGCTCGGCGAACATCGGGTACTGGGTGGACGAGTCGGTGGCCGGCCGGGGCATCATCCCGACCGCCGTGGCGCTGTCGGTGAACTACTGCTTCCGCACGCTCGGACTGCACCGGATCGAGGTCTGCATCCGCCCGGAGAACGCCCCGAGCCGGCGGGTGGTGGAAAAGCTCGGCTTCCGCTCGGAGGGAATCCGTCCGCGCTATCTCCACATCGACGGCGACTGGCGCGACCACCTCGTGTACGCGCTGACCGACGAGGAGGTCCCGGAGGGGATGCTGGAGCGCTGGCGGGCGCTCAGTTCCGGGCGCGGGTCGAGTAATTGAATATATGTTCGAAAGAAATATCGATATGGCATCGTCGGGGCACCGGACCCCCACAAATAGCGGCAAAATAGTCGGAGAATCAGCTTGATCACACGACACGCCGTGCCAAATTGCTGCCAGGCCTTCCCCGGCGCCCGTACGGTGTGAATCGTGAGCAGTAGCGGCCTTATCTACGCCGTCATCGTAGGGGCCTGGGCCGCCTATCTGGTGCCGATGTGGCTCCGCAGGCAGGACGAACTCAACGAGGCGCGCCCGACGGAACGCTTCAGCACCGCCATCCGCCTGCTGGCCGGGCGTTCGGCGCTGGAGCGGCGGGCAGCCCGGGCCCTGGGCGACGAACCGCGTGACGACGAGCAGAGCGACGACGGTCCTCCCGAACGGGACGGGACCGCCTCCGACGACCCCGCACGGGAGCCCGAACCCCCGGCGCAGCGCCCGGCCGAGCGGCCGGTCCCCGAGTCGAGGGCCGGCACCGAGCGCCGGGCGCAGCTGCTGGCCCGCCGGCGCCGGATGGTCACCGCCCTGTTCCTCTCCTTCGCGCTCGGCGCGGTGGTCGCCGCGGTGGCCGGACTGGCCTTCCTCTGGGTCCCGGCGGTCCCGGCGGTGCTCCTCACCCTGTACATCGGCCACCTGCGCAAGCTGGAGCGCCAGCGGTACGAGGTGAAGCTCGACCGGGTCCGGGCCGCCCAGGCGGCCGAGCGGCTGCGCAAGCGCGAGCAGCAGCGGGCCGGGGCCCCGGCTCCCGGTGCGGCCCCGGCCGAGGCCCCCGCCGACGAGCAGGCTCCGGCCGCGCCCGCCGAGGAGCGGGCCGTCCGCCGTCCGCACCTGCGGCTGGCGGCCGACCCGGAGCAGGCCACCGTCTCGGTGCCCTCCGCCTCCGCGGTGGCCGAGGCGACCGAGCACGAGGAGTGGGTGGACGGCATGCGCGAGCGCGGTGCGGCCGGCCCGGACTCCTGGGAGCCGGTGCCCGTCCCGCTGCCGACCTACGTGACCGCCCCGGTCGCGCCCCGGGTCTCCCGCGGCCTCGACCTGTCGGCCCCCGGCACCTGGACCGCGGGCCGCCCGGCCGAGCCCCGCAAGACCCCGCTCTTCGACCAGTACGCCGACCCCCAGGCCCCCGAGTCGCGTCCGCGCGCGGCCAACGAGTAGCCCGGGGAGGCCCCGGCCGCCCCCCGACCGGCACCGTGATCCGGGGGGTGGTCACAGGCCCCCTCCGAAAGGTGCTAGAGTTTCTTCTCGTTGGGGCTGTGGCGCAGTCCGGTAGCGCACCTCGTTCGCATCGAGGGGGTCAGGGGTTCGAATCCCCTCAGCTCCACCCAACGGACCGGCTCAGGCCGGTCGACGAAATCCCGCCGGGAGGCAACTCCCGGCGGGATTTCGCGTTTTGGGCCCCCGAACCGGTGCCGGGCCCGACCGCCGGCCGGCTCCCCGGCCGGATGTGGGGCGGATCACATCACCCTTCCGGGCCCGTTCCTGACGCGGTTTGGGGCTCAGGGGGGTCGGTTATGGTGGGTGGGCCCAGACGCTGACGAGGGAACGATCTGGTCTATCTCAACGGGGTGCCATCGCGGTGCGCGAGCTCGGTCTGAAACGGTGGGGGCGGCGGACGGACCCGGAGGAATCCGGCGGCGCGGCGGAAACCGGAAGACCGAGTTCCTGGACCCTCCCGGCGGCCTGCGTGGCGGCGGTGTCACTGGCGGTGTTCGCCTGGTTCCGGCACACCCACGGGGCCACCATGGTCGACATGCTGGTCTACCGGGCCGAGGGCCAGGCCGTCGTCCGCGGCGAGGACCTGTACGCGATGCGGCTGCCCGGCTGGGACCTGCCGGCCACCTACCCGCCGTTCGCGGCGATGCTCTTCGTGCCGAGCACCTGGTTCGACGTGAGCACCCTGCGCGTCCTGGTGATGCTCCTCAACTACGCGCTGCTCGCCGCGGCCGTGCACCTGTCGCTCAAGCTGGCCGGCTGGCCCAGGCAGCACCGCGCGGCCGTGGTGGTCCTGGCGACCGGCCTCGGCATCTGGCTGGAGCCGGTCTTCACCACCTTCCAGTACGGCCAGGTCAACCTGGGCATCCTCTGCCTGGTCCTGTGGGACCTGACCCGCTCGGACCGCGACCGCTTCAAGGGCGTGGGCATCGGCCTGGCCACCGCCATCAAGATCACCCCCGGCCTGTTCGCCGTCTACCTGTTCCTGACCGGGCGGGTCCGGGCCGCGCTGGTCTCGGCCGGCACCTTCCTGGCGGCGGGCCTGATCGGCTGGGCCCTGCTGCCGGACGCCTCGTACGGGTTCTGGACCGAGTACCTCTGGGACCCGAGCCGGGTCGGGGTGACCGTCCTGGTGGACAACCAGTCGCTGCGCGGCGCCGTCTGCCGGCTGCTCGACGTCAACGACCCGGGCCTGGTCGGGCTCGTCGCCTCGGCGCTGGTCGGGGCGGTCGGGCTCGGGGTGGCGGTGCTGGCCGGGCGTTCGGCGCGGGTGCTGCGCCGGGCCGACGCCTGGGGCGCGGTCTGCGCCGCCCTCACCGCGCTGCTGGTCTCGCCGATCAGCTGGACCCACCACTGGGTCTGGTGCGTCCCGCTCCTCGCCCTGCTGGCGGTGGAGGCCAGGACCACGGCCCGGAAGGTGCTGTTCGGCCTGGCCCTGCTGGTGTTCCTCTCCCACGTCATGTGGACGGTGCCGCACCGCTGGGGCCGCGGGGTCGCCTGGTACTGGCAGCTGCCCGGCGCGGTCTACCCGCCGATCGCGATCGCCGTCCTGGTCGTCGTGGGCCTACGGCTGCGCCGCGCCCGGCGGCAGGCCGTGGACGCCACCGGCGGGGCCCGGGCCCTGTCGGCCGACCGGCCGGACCGCGACCCCGAGCTGACGAGCCGGACCTGACGGCCCGGACCACGGACCCAGACCGGACGGATCAGACCTGACGTGACCACCCAGACCGCACCCCCGCCGCCGGCCGCCGCCGGGCCCGCCGCCCGCCGGCTGGCCGCGGCCGTGCTGCTCGGCCCGGCCCGGCGCACCGCGCTGCTCACCGCGCTCTGCTTCGCCGTGACCTGCGCGATCGGCCTGCAGGGCTGGACGTCCGTGTCGCTCGGCGGCTTCGACCTCGGCATCTTCGACCAGGGCGTGCGCGGCTACGCCCACTTCGGGCTGCCCGTCTCGACGCTGAAGAGCTTCCACCACGAGTTCCCGCCCGGCTTCTCGCTGCTGGGCGACCACTTCTCGCCGGTGCTGGCGCTGCTCGCGCCGCTGTACTGGATCTGGGACGACCCGCGCTCGCTGATCATCGGGCAGTCGCTGCTGTTCGCCGCCGGGGTGCCGCTGATCCGGCGGATCGCCGGGTACGCCTTCGCCGACGCCGAGCCGCGCACCGCCCGCCGGGCCGCCGACCTGGCCGGCCTGGTCCACGCGCTCGGCTGGCCGCTGCTGGTCGCCGCCCGGGTCGGCTTCCACGAGGTCGCCTTCGCGGTGCCGCTGACCCTGCTGATGCTGGAGCGCGGGCTGGCCCGCCGGTACGGCACCGTGCTGCTCGCCGCCGGGCTGCTGTGCTGCACCAAGGAGGACCTCGGCCTGATGGTCGCGGCGTACGGCCTGGTGCTGCTGCTGCGCACCCGCCGCACCGGCGACCGGGCGGGCCGCCGCACCGGGCTGGGGCTGCTGCTGGGCGGGCCGGTCGCCTCGGCGGCCGCCATCACCTGGCTGATCCCGGCGATGGGCGGGGAGCCGGGCTACTACTGGAACTACGGCTCGATCGGCACCGACGGCGGGGACGCGCTGCGCAACCTGCTGCACGACCCGTTCCTGCTGGTGCAGGCCGCCTTCGACCAGCCGCTCAAGCCGCTGCTGCTGCTCTGGCTGTTCGGCACCACGCTGCTGCTGCCGCTGCGCTCGGCCACCGTGTTGTGCGCGCTGCCGCTGCTGGCCGAGCGGATCCTGTCCAGCAACCCCAACCACTGGTCGATCGCCCGGCACTACGACTCGCTGCTGTGGCCGGTCCTGCTCACCGCCGCGATCGAGGTGCTGGGCCGGCTGAGCGCCACCGGGCGGCCGGAGCGGACCGTGCAGCGGGCCCGCCGGCTGGGCCTCGGCGCGGCCGGGATCGCGCTGGTGGCCGCGGTGCCGATCGGGCTGCTGCCGCTGGCCGTACCGTCCTCCTGGGCGCCGAAGACGAGCGAGGCGGCGCTGGTGCGGGCGGCCGCGCTGATCCCGGACGGGGCGTCCGTCGAGGCGGACAACCAGATCGCGCCGCGGCTGACCGCCCGGGCGGACGTGGTGCTGGTCGACGGCACGCCGCGCGGGCGCGAGTACGTGCTCACCCGGGGCGACAAGCGGTCCTTCCCGTTCAAGACGGACAAGGAGCAGGCCGGGCGGATCCAGCTGCTGCTGGCGCACGGCTACCGGCAGCTGTGGGCCGAGGACGGGGTCGTGCTGCTGCACCGGGAGGGCGATCAGCCGGTCCCCGGCGAGCACGTGCCGGGGCCGGGCGACGAGCCGGTCCAGGACGAGGTCCCGTCCGACGTGGGGCACAACCTGTTCCGCGGCTGAGCACGCCCCCGGACACGCCGGAGGGCCGGCCGGAACGACGTCCGGCCGGCCCTCCGGGAGTGCCTCAGGGGCGGTCCGAGCCGGTGTAGCTGCCGCTCTGCGGGGAGCCCTGGGGCGGGACGGCGCCGTAGTGGCCCGGCCGCCGGCCGCGCGGGTGGCGGGTCAGCTTGTAGCCGAGGACGCCGGCCAGCGCGGCCAGGAAGCCGCCGCCGATCGTCCAGTACCAGCGGCTGTTCCAGCCGGAGAACCAGCCGGTGTACCAGTGCTCCTCCTCGGCCACCGGGGCGGCCGCCTTGGCCGTGCTCGCGCCGCCGCCGGCCGGCGGGACCAGCGGGGCCTTCAGCTCGCCGCCCTCCGGCTGGGCGTTGTCGGCGTCGCCCTTGGCGGCGACGTGCAGCCGGACCGAGGAGGCCAGGCCGAGGTCCGGCTGCGGGACGTCGTTGACCGACAGCCGCACGTAGTAGGTGCCGGGCAGCGGGTCGCCGGACCACGGCTCGGCCCAGGTGCGGACCTCGCGCAGGGTGCAGTTCAGCGCCAGGGTGGCGGCGCTCTGCTCGGCGGTGGCGTTCTGGGTGCCGGCGGTGCACGACTGGCGGCGGCGCAGCCCGTCGAAGACCTCGACGGACCAGGTCTGCGGGCCGTGCCGGTCGGCCGCGGGGGCCAGGTTGACGGTCAGGTCGACCGTCGGGGTCTGGCCCTCGGAGGCGCCGAACGCCCAGTACAGGTAGTCACCGGTGGAGACGGAGACGTTGGCGTCCTGGCCGGGGGAGAGGTTGACCGCGGTCAGGAAGGAGGTGCCGGCCTTGGTGGCCGGGGCCGGGGTGCCCTTCGCGCCGGCCGAGGGGGACGGCGAGGCGGCCGAGGCGGCCGGGGCGGCCAGGGCGCTCAGGGCCAGGGCGGGCAGCAGGGCGAGGGCGGCGAGGGTGCCGCGAAGCGTCGTACGCATGGTCAGTTCTCCCGCCAGACGGCGATCCGCCAGCGCGCGATCCAGCCGAGGACCAGACCGAAGGCCAGGCCGGCCAGGGTGAGGGTGAGCAGGAGGATCCAGCCGCGGCCGAGGCCCATCGCGGCGCCCTCCGGAGCGGGCGAGGCGGAGGCCAGGTCGACGGTCAGCTCCAGCGGCATGCCCGGGTCGGCCAGGACGCCGGCCTGCGGGGCCAGCGAGTTGCTGACGACCAGGCAGACGGTGGTCTCCGGCTTCTCCTTGGAGCCCTTCGTGGCGGTGGGGCTCGCGGTGACGTAGCCCTTGGAGTCGTCGGTGGACCAGCGCAGGCCGGTGGAGACCACGTCGGTGCGGCCGCTGCCGGCGTCGGTGCCGCGGACCAGCTCCTGGCCGGTCGCGCTGGTCGCCTGGAGCAGCACCCCGTAGTCCCGGGCCACCGGGCGGTCGAGGGCGACGCTGACCGAGGCGCGCAGCTCCTGGCCGGACTTGACCGGGACCTTGTAGACGCGGTGCTCGGAGAACTTCTCGCGGTCGGTGTAGACGCCCGGGGCGAGCACCGGGGCGCTCTCGCACCTGTCGGTGCCGGAGGTCTTGACCGGGGTCACCGTGTAGGTGTCGTTGGAGCGGTCGACCAGCTGCTTCACCTTGTCGGTGAGCTGCTCCTGGGTGCGGACGTCGGTGTAGGTGCCGCCGGTCGCGTTGGCGATGCAGAGCAGCTGCTGGCGGGTCTTGTCGTCGTGGGCCAGGCCCAGGGTGTCGACCACCAGGTGGATGCCCTGGGAGGCGAGCTCGCGGGCGACGTCGCAGGGGTCGGGCGGGGTGCAGGTGTCCTCGCCGTCGGTGATCAGCACCACCCGGCGGGTGGTCTCGCCCTTGCCGAGGTCCTGGGCGGCGCCGCGCAGGGCCAGGCCGATCGGCGTGAAGCCGGTGGGCCGCAGGGTGGCGACGGCGGTCTTGGCCTCGACCTTGTCGGTCTTGCCGACCGGGAACAGCTGCCTGCTGTCCAGGCAGCCCTGGGCCTTGTCGTTGCCGGGGTAGGTCGCGCCCAGCGTGCGGATGCCGAACTCGGTCTCCGCGGGCAGCGCGTCGATCACCTCGTTCAGCGACTGCTGGGCCACCGCGATGCGGCTCTTGCCCTGGATGTCCGCCTCTCGCATGGAGCCGCTGACGTCCAGGACGAGGTCGACCCGGGGGGCCTCCTTGGTCGTGGGAGCGGCGCCGGCTGATGGTTCGTCGGCATGGGCGGGCAGGCCGAGCAGCAGCGAGGCGCCGGTTATCGCCAGGGCCGCCAACAGGCTGCCGAGCCTGGTCTGTGGTCGTCGTCCGGTAGTCACCCGCCGATCCTAGGGAGCATCAGTTGACGATGGCGAAACGAGCCCGGATCGTGCCTCGACCAGCCGAGGCGTGAACTCCGGCGCGCGGGCGGGCAATTCGCTGACGCCGCCCTTACCCCGGCTGGATAGCCTTCCGTACGCACGCGACGGCGACGGGGGCGGGATGGAACTGACGGCGGTCGGCAAACGGTACGGGCGGCGGGAGCGGTGGATCCTGCGCGGGGTCGATCTGGCGGTCGGGCCGGGCGAGTTGGTGCGGATCGCCGGGCGCAACGGCAGCGGCAAGTCGACGCTGCTGCGGCTGGTCGCCGGGATCGAGCGGCCGAGCACCGGGCGGGTGCTGCGGCCCGGTCCGACGGCGTACGTGCCCGAACGCTTCCCGCCGGCGCTGCCCTTCGACGCCGCCTCCTACCTGCTGCGGGTCGGCCGGGTGCACGGCCTGTCGGCGGAGCGGGCGCGGCGGCGGGCGGCGGAGTGGCTGGACCGGTTCGGGGTCGCGGACCGGGCGGGCACGCCGCTGAGCCGGCTGTCGAAGGGCACCTGCCAGAAGATCGCGGTCGCCCAGGCGCTGCTCCCCGAGGCGCGGGTGCTGCTGCTGGACGAGGCGTGGACCGGGCTGGACCCGCAGGCCCTGGCGGTGCTGGACGAGGCGGCCGCCGAGCGGGCGGCGGCGGGCGGCACGGTGCTGTTCGTGGACCACGACCCGGCCCGGCTGGCCGGGCTGACCACCGCCGCGTACCGGGTCGGCGCGGACGGCGGGCTGCGGGCCGTCGAGGACGGGGCGCGGGAGCCGGCGCTGGACGGCCCGGTCTCGGACGGCCCGGTGATGGAGGTCGAGGTGGACGTCGAGGACGGCGCCCCGCTGCCGCGGTTGCTGCCGGGAGCGCCGGAGGTCACCGCGCTGGCCGGGACGGCGGTGCGGCTGGCGGTGCCGGCCGCGCACTCGGACGCGCTGCTGCGCCGGCTGCTGCTGGGCCGCCCGGCCGTCCGGGTGCTGGCGGTGCGGCGGCGCGAGGAGGGGGAGCGGTGATGACCCGGACCGGTGCTTTGACCAGGTACCACCTGGAGCTGCTGCTGCGCTCGCACGCCTGGCTGCCGCCGTTCCTGGCGTACGCGCTGCTGCTGGTGGTCGGGGTGCCGGTGGGCGACCCGCTGCTGGGCGGCCTGGGCTACGGCGCGGGGGTGCTGCTGCCGGTGAGCGCCTGGTACGTGCGCGGCGCGCTGAACGCGGAGCCGCCGGCCTCGCGGGCCTGCCTGGTGGCGGCGGCGGGCCCGGTGCGGGTCCAGCTGGGCGCGCTGCTGGCGGCGCTGACGGTGTCGCTGGTGCTTGCGGCCGGCCAGGTGGCGGCGGTGTGGTGGGCCGGCGGGGCGGTGGCCGGCCCGGGGGCGCCGCGGCAGCCGTCGGCCGGGGCGGCGGTGCTGGCCGGGCTGGTGGCCTCGGTGGCCTGCGCGCTGCTGGGGGTGCTGGCCGGGGCGCTGGCCGACCGTCCGGTGCTGGGCCGCCCGCAGTACGGCATCCCGACGGCGCTGACGCTGGCCGTACTGCTGCTGGTGGTGCCGGTCTCGCCGGCCAACACGGCGGTGCGCGAGCTGGTGTCGGCGGCCCGGACCGGCCGGATCGCCGTGCCGTGGGCGAGCCTGCTGGCCGCCGCCGTCCTGCTGGCGGCGGTCGGCGCGGGGACGGCGGCGCTGGCCGGGCGCCGGCCGGAGTGACGGGCGGAGGGGTTGGGGGGATGATCGCCGCAGGGCGCTGAGCTGTTGCTTCGACCACCGAGTGGGAGAAGCGCCGTTTACGAAGTGTCCGGTTTGTACAGCACTATGCGCCAATTCGGACAATGCGCCGGTTGGGACTGTTCGTTTGCGACACTGGTGCTTTCGACGGGTACTGTCCCATGTTTGTTCGGTTGGTCCCCCGATGACACCCGGAAGGGTTCCGGGTGACCAGCCGCTAGGACACCCTCCCCCGCCTAGAAGGACCGCAGTTTTGGCCAGCAACACCCTTGGTGCGCGTCTGCTGCGACGCAAGCCCGTCTCGACACTGATCGCCGAGTCCGAAGGCAAGGACGCCCTCCCGGCCGGCGCGCCCGAGGAGGGCGGGCGCTCCGGCATCCACCTGCGCCGCTCGATCGGCCTGTGGCAGCTGTCCTCGATCGGCATCGGCGCCACCATCGGCACCGGCATCTTCTTCGTGCTGAACACCGCCGTGCCCTCGGCCGGTCCGGCCGTCATCCTGTCCTTCGTGATCGCCGCGATCACCGCCGGGCTCACCGCGCTCTGCTACGCCGAGATGGCCTCCGCGATCCCGGTCTCCGGCTCCTCGTACTCCTACGCCTACGCCACCCTCGGCGAGGGCGTCGCCTTCGGCGTCGGCATCTGCCTGCTGATGGAGTACGGCGTCTCCGCCTCCGCGATCGCGGTCAGCTGGGCCGAGTACCTGAACAAGTTCCTCGACCTGGCCTTCGGGATCACGATCCCCGAACAGCTGTCCGGCGCGCCGGGCGGGGGCCACTGGTTCAACCTGCCCGCGCTGCTGCTGGTCGCCATGGTCTGCGTCCTGCTGATCCGCGGCGTCAGCGAGTCGGTGAAGGTCAACGCGGCGATGGTCGCGATCAAGATCCTCATCCTGATCCTGTTCGTCGGCGTGGCGCTCACCGGCTTCCACTCCGGCAACCTGACCCCGTTCATGCCGCTCGGCATCGGCGGCGTGCAGGTCGCCGCGTCCAGCATCTTCTTCTCCTTCATCGGCCTGGACGCCGTGTCCACCGCCGGTGAGGAGGTCAAGAACCCGCGCCGCACCCTGCCGCTGGCGATCATCATCTCGCTGGTCGTGGTGACCCTGCTCTACATCCTGGTCGCCCTGGCCGGCATCGGCGCCCAGCCCTGGCAGAAGTTCGACGGCCAGGAGGCCGGCCTCGCCCAGATCCTCCAGGACATCACCGGCCAGAGCTGGCCCGCGATGCTCTTCGCGGTCGGCGCGATCATCTCGATCTTCAGCATCACCCTCGTGGTGATCTACGGCCAGACCCGCATCCTCTACTCGATGGGCCGCGACGGCATGCTGCCGAAGCGCTTCGCCGAGCTCTCCCCGCGCAGCGGCACCCCGGTGTGGAACACCCTCGTGGTGGGCCTCGGCGTGGGCGCGCTGGCCGCGTTCGTCCCGCTGAACATCCTGGCCGACATCACCAGCCTCGGGACGCTCATCGCCTTCTCGGTGGTCTCGATCGGCGTGATCGTGCTGCGCCGCACCCAGCCCGACCTGCCGCGCGGCTTCAAGGTGCCCGGCTACCCGGTCGTCCCGCTGGTCAGCGTCGGCTTCTGCGCCTACCTGATCACCGGCCTGCACGCCGACACCTTCCGGGCCGGCGCCATCGCCCTCGTGGTCGCCGTGGTCGTCTACTTCGGCTACAGCATCAAGCACTCCCGGCTGGAGCAGGCCGAGCGGCAGTCCGTGTCCTCGGACAGCGCCGTCGGCTGACCGGAGGCAAACCCCGCGTGAAGGGCCGCCGACCGCCGAGGCACCCGGCGGCCCTTTTCACGCCATCGCCCGTCCGGTGTCCTACGCCATGGCGACAGGGCCCGGCCCACACCCATAACCTTCCACCATGGTGAGCACCCGCACGCCCGGCTTCTCCCGCCCGCGCGGCCGCTTCACCGGCCGCAGCAGAACGCCGGCCCAGACCTCCGCGACCGATGCGTCGTCCGGATCCGGACGACCGCCGCGCGGTTTCTCCACGCGGCCCTTCCCCCGTCAGCGTGGTGAGAGCACGTTTCCGCCCACGCCCGATCGGCTGAACGCCGCCGGGCTCGCCCGGCTCTCCTCGACGCGGACCGTCCAACTGCTCGGCTGCCTGGTCGCGGCCGGCTGGGCCGCCGCCTTCCCGCTCGTCTCCGACCTGCCCAACCAGCGGCTCTGGGGCCAGATCGCGGCCCCCGCCTACGCCCTGGCCGGGCTGCTCTGCCTGACCCTGCCGCGCCGCTTCGCGGCCCACGCGGCGGCCTGCGTCGCCCTCGTCGGGGCCGTCCTCGTCCCGCTCGGTCTGCTCGCCCTGCACGGCCGCCACCAGTCCGAGGTGATGGTGGTCGAACGCTCGGCCCACCTGCTGCTCACCACCGGCACCGCGTACCTGCCGCACCCCGTGGTGGTCACCGACTACAACCCGTACCTGCCGGCGATGTCCCTGTTCGGGATGCCGCGCCAGCTGCTCGGGGACTCCACCGCCTTCGCGCGGGTCGCCGGGGACGCCCGGATCTGGTTCGCGCTGACCTTCTTCGCCTGCCTGCTGGCCGCCTGGCGGCTGCTGCGGCCCTCCGGCCCCGGCCCGAGCGGCCGGCGGGCGCCGCTGCTGCCGCTGGCCGTCCTCACCGCCTCGCCGCTGATCGCGCTGGCCCTGGTGGTCGGCGGGGTGGACCTGCCGCTGATCGGGGTCTGCTGCCTGGCCATGGCGCTCGCCGAGCGGGACCGCACCGTCGGCGCCGGGCTGGTGCTCGCCCTCGCCTGCACCCTGAAGTGGACGGCCTGGCCCGCGCTGCCGGTCGCCGTCCTGCTGCTCTGGCGGCTGTACGGACGGCGGCCCGCCGCCCGGACCGCGCTGATCGGGGTCGGGGCGAGCGCGCTGGTGATCCTGCCCTCCGTACTGGCCCAGGCGGACGCGCTGCGCGAGCAGGTGGTGCGATTCCCGCTCGGGATGACGGCGATCCGCACCCCGGCGGGCAGCCCGCTGCCCGGCAAGGTGCTGGCAGGCTTCGGGCCGACCGGGCACGCGGTCTCGTTGGCGCTGATGACCATCGCCCTGGTCGCGGTGGCGATCTGGCTGCTGGCCCGGCCGCCGGTCTCCGCGATCGCCGCGGCCGACCTGCTGGCCGCCGGGCTCGCCATCGCCTTCATGCTGGCCCCGGCCGGGCGGTTCGGGTACCTCGCGCTGCCGGCGGTGCTGCTGATCTGGCCGCGGCTGGCGGCCCGGCGCTGGAGCAGCCGGCGCCCGGTCCCGCGCGGCCGGGTGCGGGGAAGGCCGCAGCCCGCCCTGCCGCGGGGCTGAGCGGGAAGCGACTCGCCCGCTCGCCTCCGGGCGCGCTGGGCCCGGAGGCTCGGCTCGGGCTCAGCGGCCGCCGGCGGCCTTCAGGATGGAGGCGACGGCCGGGCCGGCCGCGTCCACGCCGTGGCCGCCGCCCTGCACCTCGGCGGCCACCGCGATGTTGCCGCGGTAGGCGGTGAACCAGCTGTTGGTGACGTCGACGCCGGCGACCTCGGCGGAGCCGGTCTTGGCGCCCGCGTTGTCGGTGATCCCGGCCATCACGTCCTTGGCGGTGCCGCCGGTGGCGGTGGCGGCCATCATCGCCTTCAGCTTGGCGGCCACGTCCGGGGAGAGCGGGCGGGCGGCCTTCTGCTGCGGCAGTTCGGCGACCAGGACCGGCTGCTTGAACTCGCCGTTCTGCACGGTGGCGGTGATCGAGGCGATGGCCAGCGGGTTCATCTGGACCTTGCCCTGGCCGATGTAGTTCATGGCCTGCTCGTCCTTGCTGCCCGGCGTGGCCGGCACCTTGCCGTCCGCGTTCGGCAGGCCGGTCTTCCACTCCAGGCCGATGCCGAAGACGTCCTTGGCCGTGCCGGACAGCGTCTCGGGCTTGAGGCTGGCCAGGCCCTGGTTGATGAAGGCCGTGTTGCAGGACATCATGAAGTCCTGCTGGAGCGTGTTGCCCGGGAACGCGCCCGGGAACGAGTTCGGGATCGGGTGCGCGTTGCCGCTCTTCTCCGGGCAGGCCACCACGGTGTCCGGGTTGATCCCGGCCTCCAGCAGCGACGCCGAGGTGACGATCTTCATCGTCGAACCCGGCGCGAGCAGCCCGGTGAAGGCCCGGTTCTGGCCGTTGGCCGGGGAGTTGGCGAAGGCCAGCACCTGGCCGGTGCTCGGCTCGATCGCGACGATGGAGCCGGGCTTGCCGCCCAGGTCGGTCATCGCCTTCTCGGCGGCGGCCTGGAGGGTGTTGTCGATGGTCACCTTGAACGGCTTGCCGGGCTTCGGCTCGACGATGGTGAACAGCTTGTCCTGGGAGCCCTTGCCGGCCGGGTCGGAGATCACCACCGCGCTGCCCGCGTCCTGGTCCTTGTTCGGGTCCGGCGGCAGCAGCTTGTTGGCGTTCTCCTGGAGGGTGGTCATCAGCGCCGGGGTGAGCGAGGCGCCCTGCACCGGCTTGCCGTTGCGGTCGACCACGGTGGACGGCGGGGAGAAGACCGGCTGGACGGCGATGGTCTCGTTGCCGGACAGGTGGGGGTGGATCACCGAGGGGGCCCAGTGCACGGCCGGGGTGTTGTCGCTCATCTTCACGACGCCCAGGAAGCCCTGGTAGTCCCAGGCCCGGTTGGTGCCCGCGAACTCCGCGCGCGCCTTGTAGGACATCAGCGTGCCGGTGGGCCCGGGGGTGGCGGTCGGGGACGGCGAGTCGCCGGCGCCCGGGGCGCCGGGCGTCCCGGAGGCGGCGGCGGTCGGCTTGGGGGCCGGGGCGGGGGTGCCGGTGGCGGCGGAGAAGACCTGCTGGGTGGTCGGACCGAACGGGGTGAGGGTCAGCGCGCTCGGCTTGACCTGGTCCCGGAAAGCGGTCAGCGCGGTGGTGGCCGCGGCCGGATCGTCGGTCAGCGAGGCCGCCTTGGCGATGTCGCCGGCCGCCCAGGCCGCCAGGAAGTCCTTCAGGCCGGCTGCCGCCTGCTCGGCCGACGGCGGCTCGGCGACGACCGTGCGGGGCTTCTTGCCCTCGGATCCGCCCGAGTCGCTCATCAGGCTGTACGCGCCGTAGCCGCCGCCCGCGAGGACGGCGATGGACACGCCGGTGATGATGCCGATCTTCGCGCCACTGCGCATGGTGCAGTTCCCCCAGGGGTCTCGCGGCCGGGCGCAACCGGCCGGGGCCGGAAACGCGGTACCCCCCCACCCTAGGCAGCCCGGATCGGTGCGTCGGCGAATCGCCCGGGACTTGTGACGGATCTGGTACGTGGTGTGCACCGCGTACGGACGGTTCGCGGGAACGCGGTGCGGGCCCGGCGGCCGGTCAGATCCAGGTGTTGAACCACATCCGGCGGCGCCAGTCCTCCAGCGGGATGGTCTGCCCGGTGAAGAGCGGGTAGAAGAAGAGGAAGTTCCAGACGATCAGCAGGACCAGCAGGCCGGCCGCCGCGGAGCCGATGATCCGGCGGTCCCGGGAGGCGCCGACCGGGCCGATCAGGGCGCCGACCAGCATCGTCACCGCGAGCACCAGGAACGGGACGAAGACCACCGCGTAGAAGAGGAAGATCGTCCGCTGCTGGTAGGCGAACCAGGGCAGGTAGCCGGCGGCCAGGCCGCAGAGCAGGGCGCCGGCCCGCCAGTCCCGCCGGGCGGCCCAGCGCCACAGGCAGTACGCCAGCGCAGCGACGGCCGCCCACCACAGCAGCGGGGTGCCGATGCCCAGCACCTCGCGGGAGCAGTCCGCGACGGTGCAGCCAGCCTGGCCGTACTTCGGGGACTCGTAGTAGAAGGACACCGGCCGGCCCAGCACCAGCCAGGACCAGGGGTTGGACTGGTAGGTGTGCGGGTCGCTCAGGCCGACGTGGAAGTCGTAGACCGTCGAGTGGTAGTGCCACAGGGAGCGCAGGGCCTCGGGTATCCACGGGAAGTCGGTGGAGCGGCCGACCGCCCAGTCCCGGCCCCAGCCGCCCCGGCCGGGGGCGGTGCTGCTGGCGAACCAGCCCCACCAGGACGCGATGTAGACGCCGACCGGGACCACCACGACCGAGACGAAGGCCGGCACCACGTCCCGGGCGAGCACCGCCCGGAACGGGTGCGGGGCGCCGGCCAGGCGGCGGGCGCCGACGTCCCAGAGCACGGTCATCAGGCCGAAGGCCGCCGCGACGTACAGGCCGCTCCACTTGGTGGCGCAGGTCAGGCCGACGCAGACGCCGGCCGCGATCCGGTACGGGCGCCAGCCCAGGTTCAGCCGCTGGGCGAGCCGCGGGTCCTCGACCCCGCCCAGCCGCCGGGCCAGCAGGGCCCGGGTGCGGTCGCGGTCCAGCAGCAGGAAGCCGAAGGCGGCGAGGGTCCAGAACATCACCACCAGGTCGAGCAGGGCGGCCCGGCTGAGCACCAGGTGCAGGCCGTCCACCGCCAGCAGCAGGCCCGCCACGCAGCCCAGCAGGGTGGAGCGGAACATCCGGCGGGCGATCCGGGCGAGCATCAGCACCGACAGGGTGCCGAGCAGGGCCACCGCGAACCGCCAGCCGAAGGGGTTCATGCCGAACAGCTGCTCGCCCGCGCCGATGATCCACTTGCCCACCGGCGGGTGCACCACGTACGAGGGCGTCGGCCGGTACGGGACGGCCGCGCCCGGCGTCATGATCGTGGCGTTGGCGTCCTCCGGCCAGCTGATCTCGTAGCCGCCGTGCCAGAGCGCGTAGGCGTCCTTGGCGTAGTACGTCTCGTCGAAGATGATCGCGTGCGGCTGCCCGAGGCCGGTGAACCGCAGCAGGCCGGCGAAGACCGCCACCGCGACCGGGCCCAGCCAGCCGGCCCAGCGGCAGAGGAAGGACCACAGGCCCTGCGGCAGCGAGACGCCCAGCCGCAGCAGCAGCGGCGACTGCGGCACGTCCCGGGGCGTCACCCGGGGGCCGTCCGGCATCGGCGGCGCCAGGCGCTCGGTGAGCGTCGCCGTGGGGCGGGCGGCGTAGCCGTACCGGGCCAGGCGTCCGTGCCAGCCGACGGGTCCGGCCTGCGGTGAGCGGGGGGACGGCAGGCCGACGCCGCCGTACGCGGAGTGGTCCGTACCAGTGGGCGTCTGCGCCGCCGTGTCGCCGTTCATCCGCCACATCGTAGGGGCGCTCCTCGTACGCGTGTCCGCTCCCTCGGAAGCTGACCGAATCGTCACCAAAAACCCCGGGCGCTCCACAGCTGCGAGGATGGGGACCGTGACAGGAGTACTCGTTCTCGCAGGCACCCCCATCGGCGACGTCTCGGACGCCCCGCCCCGGCTGGTCCACGAACTGGCGACGGCGGACGTGATCGCCGCCGAGGACACCCGGCGGCTGCGCCGGCTCACCCAGGCGCTGGAGGTGACCCCGGCCGGGCGGGTGGTCTCCTACTTCGAGGGCAACGAGGTCGGCCGCACCCCCGAACTGGTCGAGGCGCTGCTCGGCGGCGCCCGGGTGCTGCTGGTCACCGACGCCGGCATGCCCTCGGTCTCCGACCCCGGCTACCGGCTGGTCGCCGCCGCCGTGGCCGCCGACGTCAAGGTCACCGCGGTGCCCGGGCCCTCGGCGGTGCTCACCGCGCTCGCGCTGTCCGGCCTGCCGGTCGACCGCTTCACCTTCGAGGGCTTCCTGCCGCGCAAGAGCGGCGACCGGGCCCGGCAGCTCGCCTCGATCGCCGCCGAGCCGCGCACCATGGTCTTCTTCGAGGCGCCGCACCGGATCGCCGAGGCGCTGACGGCGATGGCCGAGGCGTTCGGGCCGGAGCGGCCGGCCGCCGTCTGCCGCGAGCTCACCAAGACCTACGAGGAGGTCAGGCGCGGACCGATCGGCGAGCTGGCGGTCTGGGCGGCCGACGGCGTCAAGGGCGAGATCACCGTCGTGGTCGCCGGCGCCCCGCCGGCCGCGCCCCAGGAGCTGACCCCGGCCGAGCTGGCCCGGCTGGTGGCCCTCCGGGAGGAGGCCGGGGAGCGGCGCAAGGAGGCCATCGCGGCCGTCGCCGTGGAACTCTCGCTGCCCAAGCGCGAGGTCTTCGACGCGGTCGTGGCGGCCAAGCGGGAAGGCCTGGAGGGGCGCCCGGGGAAGCCGTGAACTCCCGGGGGTTGCGTTGCCCACGGGGAGTCGTACCGTGGAGAGAAGGCCTCGGTAAACACCCGCTGAGCTGAAGTTTCGGTCGCGGTTTCCGGTCCTGGGAGGGCCCTGCGTATAGGGCTCCCCAACCCGCATCCAAGTCTTCACAAGTGGGGCGTCGGCCGGGGCGGTCCGGGCATTTCCTGGAACGGAAAGACCCAGCCGGACGAGCGTCCGGCGGGCGCTGGGAGACGGCCATGAGTGATGTTGTCGGTAGCCCCCGCAGTGGCAGCGCACTGAGCACCGCCGGTCCGGCCGGCCGGCCGCACACTCCCGTCGAGACCGTACGGGAGGCCTACTCCTTCGCGTGCCTGCGCTGCGGGTACGGCTGGGAGCAGGCGTACGACATCGAGCACCACGTGGCCAAGGACGGGCACGTCGTGTTCGAGTACCACGCCAACGGCGTCCGGGTGCCGTCCCCGCTGCTCAAGCCGACCTGCCCGGGATGCGGCGGCCACACCGTACGGATCATGCGCGAGGGCCGGGTGGCCTCCGCGGACCAGCCGTGGCACCACGCCCCCGGCTACCCGGCGCACGCCGAGCCGGCCGGGACGACCCCGGTGGCCGAGCCCGTCCGGCCGCGCGGACGCTGGGCCCGGTTCTGGTCGCGGCTGCTGGGCTGACACCGGGGCGACGTGGAAGGGACCGCCCCCGGCCGGGAGAGAACTCGGTCGAGGGCGGCCCGCCCGCCCGACTAAGCTTTCCGACCATGGCGGCCACTGCAGACCACAGCACCACCGGGGCGAGCGCCCCGGCGTACTACGTTTCCACCCCGATCTACTACGTCAACGATCGCCCCCACCTGGGCCACGCGTACACCACCGTGGCGGGCGACGTCCTCACCCGCTGGCACCGCCAGCGCGGCGAGAAGGTGTGGTACCTGACCGGCACCGACGAGCACGGTCAGAAGATCATGCGGACGGCCGAGGCGAACGGCGTCAGCCCGCAGGAGTGGTGCGACAAGCTGGTCGAGGAGGCCTGGAAGCCGCTCTGGGAGCACCTGGAGATCGCCAACGACGACTTCATCCGCACCACCGAGGAGCGGCACACCGCCCGGGTGCAGGAGTTCGTCCAGGACCTGTTCGACAAGGGCGAGATCTACAAGGGCGGCTACTCCGGCCCGTACTGCGTCGGTTGCGAGGAGTTCAAGCTCCCGTCCGAGCTGCTCGACGGCGCGACCGAGGACGAGAAGCTCTGCTCCGTCCACAAGCGGCCCGTCGAGTGGCTGGAGGAGGAGAACTACTTCTTCCGCCTCTCCGCCTACGGCCCGCGGCTGCTGGAGTTCTACGCGGCGAACCCGGACTTCATCCAGCCCGCCTCGGCCCGCAACGAGGTGCTGCGCTTCGTCGAGCAGGACCTCAAGGACCTCTCGATCTCCCGCTCCACCTTCGACTGGGGCGTGCCGCTGCCCTGGGACGAGAAGCACGTCCTCTACGTGTGGGTCGACGCGCTGCAGAACTACATCACCGCGGCCGGCTACGGCAGCGACCCGGAGCGCTTCGCCGAGCTGTGGCCCGCCTCGGTCCACCTGGTCGGCAAGGACATCCTGCGGTTCCACGCCGTCATCTGGCCCGCCATGCTGATGGCCGCCGGGCTGCCGCTGCCCAAGCGGGTCGTCGCCAACGGCTGGCTGATGGTCGGCGGCGAGAAGATGTCCAAGTCCAACCTGACCGGCATCGCGCCCACCGACCTCACCTCGCACTTCGGCGTGGACGCCTACCGCTACTACTTCCTGCGGGCGATCCCGTTCGGCACCGACGGCTCGTTCTCCTGGGAGGACTTCACCGCCCGGTACACCTCCGAGCTGGCCAACGACTTCGGCAACCTGGCCTCCCGGGTCGCCGCGATGGTCGGCAAGTACTTCGACGGGGCGCTGCCGGCCGCGACCGCGCACGGCGAGGCCGAGCAGGCGATCGCCGACGGGCTCGCCAGGGCCGTCGACACGGCCGACCGGAAGATCGGCGAGGAGCTGGACTTCGCCGGCGGCCTCGCGGCGATCTTCGAGTTCGTCAAGCAGGTCAACGGCTACCTCACCGAGCAGGAGCCGTGGAAGGTCGCCAAGGACGACTCCGAGGAGGGCCGGGCCCGCCTCGCGACCATCCTCTACACCGCCGCCGAGGCGCTGCGCGCCACCGCCGTCCTGCTCAACCCGGTGATGCCGTCCACCGCCGAGAAGCTGTGGACCTCGCTGGGCGCCGAGGCCGCCGGCCTGGGCGCGCTCTCCGCGCAGACCGTCGCCACCGCCGCCGACTGGGGCCGGCTGCCCGCCGGTGCCACCGTCACCAAGGGCGAGATCCTCTTCCCGCGCCTCGAAGAGAAGCCGGCCGCCTGACATGGCCGCCAAGGACGACGCCCGGTCGACCCCGCCGCCGCTGCCGGAACCCCTGGCGGTGGCGGTGGCCGACTCGCACACCCACCTCGACATGCAGTCCGGCACCCCGGCCGAGGGCCTGGCCAAGGCCGCCTCGGTCGGGGTCACCACGGTGGTCCAGGTGGGCTGCGACGTGCCCGGCTCGCGCTGGGCCGCCGAACTGGCGGCGCAGTACGAGCAGGTGCACGCGGCCGTCGCCCTGCACCCGAACGAGGCGCCGCGGATCTTCCTCGGCGACGCGGACGGCTGGTCCGGGCAGCAGCGGAAGGCCGGCGGCGCCGCCGCGCTGGACGAGGCGCTCGCCGAGATCGACCGGCTCGCCGCCCTGCCGCAGGTGCTGGCGGTCGGCGAGACCGGCCTGGACTACTTCCGCACCGGCCCGGAGGGCGTGGAGATCCAGAAGGAGTCGTTCCGCCGCCACATCGAGATGGCCAAGCGCCACGGCAAGGCCCTGGTCATCCACGACCGGGACGCCCACGACGACGTCATCGCCCTCCTGCTGGCGGAGGGCGCCCCGGAGCGGACGGTCTTCCACTGCTACTCCGGCGACGCCGACATGGCCAAGACCTGCGCCGAGCACGGCTGGTACCTCTCCTTCGCCGGCCCGGTCACCTTCAAGGCCAACCAGCCGCTGCGCGACGCCCTGCTCGCCACCCCGCTGGACCGGATCCTGGTCGAGACCGACGCCCCGTTCCTCACCCCGCACCCCTACCGCGGCCGCCCCAACGCCCCGTACCTGATCCCGGTCACGGTGCGCTCGATGGCGGCGACGCTGGGGCTGCACGAGGACGAGCTGTCGGCGGCCGTCGCGGAGAACACCGCGCGCGCCTTCGGGTACTGAGCACGAGGGCCGGGGCCCGTCCGGATCGGCGCGTCCGGACGGCGGCCCCCGCGCCCGTATCCTTGGCGCGTGAGCACCACCGACCCCACCCCTGACAGCCACCTGCTGGGCGCCGCCGACATCCGGGAGCTGGCCGCCGCGTTCGGCGTGAAGCCGACCAAGCAGCGCGGGCAGAACTTCGTCATCGACGGCAACACCGTGCGGCGGATCGTCCGGGCCGCCGACGTGACGGAGCAGGACGCGGTGGTGGAGGTCGGGCCCGGGCTCGGCTCGCTCACGCTGGCGCTGCTGGAAGTGGCGCGGCACGTCACCGCGGTCGAGATCGACCCGGTGCTGGCCCGGCACCTGCCGGACACCGTCGCGGCCCGGATGCCCGGCAGGGCGGACGCCTTCGACCTGGTGTTCAGCGACGCCATGGAGGTCACCGAGCTGCCCGGGCCGGCGCCCACCGCGCTGGTCGCCAACCTCCCGTACAACGTCGCGGTGCCCGTCCTGCTGCACATGCTGGCGACCTTCCCCAGCATCGAGCGGACCCTGGTGATGGTGCAGAGCGAGGTCGCCGACCGGCTCGCCGCCAAGCCGGGCAACAAGGTGTACGGCGTCCCGTCGGTCAAGGCCAACTGGTACGCCGACGTGAAGCGGGCCGGCGCCATCGGGCGGAACGTGTTCTGGCCCGCTCCCAACGTCGACTCCGGGCTGGTCTCGCTGATCCGCCGCGAGCCGCCGAGGACCAGCGCCAGCCGCGAGGAGGTGTTCGCGGTCGTCGACGCCGCGTTCGCCCAGCGGCGCAAGACCCTGCGCGCCGCACTGGCCGGCTGGGCCGGCTCCGCCGCCGGGGCCGAGCAGGCGCTCGCCGCGGCCGGCATCGACCACAAGCTGCGCGGCGAGATGCTGACGGTGGAGCAGTTCGCCGCGATCGCCGAACACAAGCCCGCGAAGGACCCCGGTAAGGACAGCGAGTGATCACCGTACGGGTACCGGCCAAGGTCAACGTCCAGCTGGGGGTCGGCGGGCTGCGCGCCGACGGCTTCCACGACCTGGCCAACGTCTTCTTCGCCGTCGCCCTCGGGGACGAGGTCACCGCCACCCCGGGGGAGGGCGTGACGCTGAGCTGCACCGGCCCGGACGCCGCCGTCGTCCCGCTGGACGACGGCAACCTCGCCGCCCGCGCCGCCCGGCTGCTCGCCGCCCACCACGGCATCGCCGACCCCGGCGTGCACCTGCACATCGCCAAGGCCATCCCGGTGGCCGGCGGGATGGCCGGCGGCAGCGCCGACGGCGCGGCGGCCCTGGTCGCCTGTGACGCGCTCTGGCAGCTGGACACCCCGCTCCCGGTGCTGCTGGAACTGGCCGCCGAACTCGGCTCCGACGTGCCGTTCGCCCTGCTCGGCGGCGTGGCGCTGGGCCGCGGCCGGGGCGAGATCCTGGAGCCGCTGGCCGTCCAGGGCACCTTCCACTGGGTGTTCGCGGTCGCCGAGGGCGGCCTGTCCACCCCCGCCGTGTTCCGCGAGTGCGACCGGCTGCGCGAGGAGGCCGGCACCGGCTCCGGCGCCGCCGACGTCCCCACCCCCGACGCCGACCCGGCCCTGCTCGCCGCCCTCGCCGGGGGCGACGCCGTCGCCCTGGCCACCGCGCTCGCCAACGACCTCCAGCCCGCCGCGCTCTCGCTGCGCCCCGCGCTCGCCGCCACCCTGCGGGCCGGCACCGAGGCGGGCGCGCTCGGGGCACTGGTCTCCGGCTCCGGGCCGACCTGCGCCTTCCTGGTCAAGGACGCCGAGGCCGCCGTCGCGGTGGCCGACGCGCTGCGGGCCTCCGGCACCTGCCGGACCGCGCACGCCACCCACGGGCCGGTGCCGGGGGCGTCGGTCGTCGGTTGACGTTGACGTTGACGGGGTGGTGCGGGGGCACCGCGTCCGTCGTCGGCCGGCGGGGTGGTGCGGGGTCTACCGCGTCCGTCGTCGGCCGACGGGTCGGGCGGGTTCACCGCGTCCGTCGTCCAGCCGACGCGGTGAAGCCGATCCGGCGGGCCCATTAGGCTGGAGAGATCGGGGTGTCCCGAGAGGGGTGCCCGACCGCCGAGCGGCGGGCCGCCCCGCGACCGCCGAACCCAGGAGCGCAGCACACGTGGCCGTCAACCTCGCCACCATCGAGTCCGTCACGAAGGTCTACGGCACCCGCGCCCTGCTGGACGGGGTCAGCCTGGGCGTCAGCGAGGGCGACCGGATCGGCGTCGTCGGCCGCAACGGCGACGGCAAGACCACCCTCATCCGGATGCTCGCCAAGCTGGAGGAACCCGACGGCGGCCGGATCACCCACTCCGGCGGGCTGCAGATGGCCGTCCTCACCCAGCACGACTCGCTCGACCCGACGGCCACCATCCGGCACGAGGTGATCGCCGACCGGGCCGACCACGAGTGGCTCGGCGACGCCCGCATCCGCGACATCATCGAGGGCCTCTTCGGCGGCCTCGACCTGCCCGGCTTCGCCGACGGCCTGGACACCGTCATCGGCCCGCTCTCCGGCGGCGAGCGCCGCCGGATCGCCCTCGCCAAGCTGCTGCTCGGCTCGCCCGACCTGATCGTCCTCGACGAGCCCACCAACCACCTCGACGTCGAGGGCATCAACTGGCTCGCCCAGCACCTCCAGAAGCGCCGCTCCGCGCTGGTCTGCGTCACCCACGACCGCTGGTTCCTCGACCAGGTCTGCACCCGGATGTGGGACGTCCAGAACGGCGAGGTGCACGAGTACGAGGGCGGCTACTCCGACTACGTCTTCGCCCGCGCCGAACGCTCCCGGATCGAGGCCGTCGAGGAGCAGAAGCGCCAGAACATGGCCCGCAAGGAGCTCGCCTGGCTGCGCCGCGGCGCCCCCGCCCGCACCTCCAAGCCGCGCTACCGGATCGAGGCCGCCAACGCCCTGATCGCGGACGTGCCGGAGCCGCGCGACAAGTCCGAGCTGATGAAGTTCGCCAACGCGCGGCTCGGGAAGACGGTCTTCGACCTGGAGGGCGTGACCGTCAAGGCCGGCCCGAAGCTGCTGCTGGAGAACGTCACCTGGCAGCTCGGCCCCGGCGACCGGATCGGCCTGCTCGGCGTCAACGGCGCCGGCAAGACCTCGCTGCTGCGCGCGCTGCGCGACGCGTACGCGAGCGAGGGCGACGTCCAGCCGGCGTCCGGCGTCATCAAGGTCGGCAAGACCGTGCGGCTGGCCTACCTGTCGCAGGAGGTCGCCGAGCTGGACCCGGCGACCCGGGTGCTCCAGGCCGTCGAGCAGGTCCGCTCGCGGGTCGACCTCGGCAAGGGCCGGGAGATGAGCGCCGGCCAGCTGTGCGAGCAGTTCGGCTTCGGCAAGGACAAGCAGTGGACGCCGGTCGGCGACCTGTCCGGCGGCGAGCGGCGCCGGCTCCAGCTGCTGCGGCTGCTGATGGACGAGCCCAACGTGCTGTTCCTGGACGAGCCCACCAACGACCTGGACATCGAGACGCTCAACCAGCTGGAGGACCTGCTCGACGGCTGGCCCGGCTCGATGATCGTCATCAGCCACGACCGCTTCTTCATCGAGCGCACCACGGACACCGTCCAGGCACTGCTGGGCGACAAGCGGATGCGGATGCTGCCGAACGGCGTGGACGAGTACCTGGAGCGCCGGGCCCGGATGGCCGCCGCGGCCGCTGCGGTGCCCGCTGCGGGTGCGGGTTCCGGCGGTGCTGCGGGTTCCGCGGGCGGGGCGGGTGCCTCGGCCGACGCGGGTGCTGCTCCGGCGCTGTCCGGCGGGGACCTGCGGGCGGCGAAGAAGGAGATGCAGAAGCTGGAGCGGCAGATCGCCAAGCTGGACGAGAAGGAGTCCAAGCTGCACGCCCAACTCGCCGAGCACGCCGCCGACTTCTCCAAGGTCGCCGAACTGGACACGCAGCTGCGCGCGGTCCGGGACGAGAAGGAGGAGCTGGAGATGAGCTGGCTGGAGCTGGCCGAGCAGGTCTGAGCAGGTCTGAGCAGGTCTGACCGGGCTCTGAGCAGGACTCTGAGCAGGTCTGAGGTCGGGCTCTGAACAGGTCTGAGGCCGGGCTCTGAGCAGGTCTGAGCAGGTCTGAGGCCGGTCTACCCGTCGGGCCGGGTGCGGAGGAGCGTTTCGAGCTCCTCCGCGGCCCGGCCCAGCGCGCTGCGCGTCGGGTCGTGGGGTGTGGTCGGACTGGCCGCCCGGTGTGCCGCGGCAGCCTGGGCGGCCGGGACCGCAGGGGCGGTCGGCGGGCGGTGTGCCCGGGCGGCGGCGGTCAGTTCGTCCAGCGCGCGCCGGACCCGGTCGACCTCGGCCGGATCCGGTACCCGGCCGCCGTAGCGGATCTGGGCGGCGAAGGCCGCCACCGCGCCGCCCAGCCGTTCCAGCGCCGCCGTCGCCGGCAGCCACCGCTCGGCCAGCCGGCCGGTGGGCGGCGGCTCGGACAGCCCCTGCCGCACCTCCTGGCGGGCGTCCGCCAGTGACCGGTAGGCCGTGCGGCGCAGCCACACCTGGGCGCTGCCGGGCCGGGTGGCGGTGCCGATGTCGGTGTTCTCAGCGGCGGTGTCCTCGGCGACGGCGTCGAGGTAGGCCCGTAGCGCCGTCGCCGCCCCGACCAGCTCGGGCTCGATCCGGTGGCGGGGGCGCTCCGGCCACAGCAGGTACCCGAAGAGCAGGACGATCCCGCTGGCCAGCACGGTGTCCAGGACCCGGGGCCAGAACTCGGCGGCGCTGCTCTGCCCGCCGAGCTGCAGCAGGATCAGCGCCATCGGCGTCATCACCACCGTGTTCAGCCCGTAGTGCGCCGCCGTGGCGTACGGGAGCAGGGCCACGCAGCCGGCGGCCATCGCGGTCAGCGCCCACTCGTCGGTGGTGGCCAGGAGCAGCGCCGCGGTCACGGCCACCCCCAGCACCGTGCCGACCGATCGGCTCACCGCACGCAGGAACACCGAGCCGAGGTCCGGCTTGAGCACGAAGGCGATCGTCATCGGCACCCAGTAGCTCTTGCTGAGCGGGAAGTTGGCGGTGACCGCCGAGCCGACCGCGATGCACAGCGCGACCCGCAGTCCGTACCGGACCGACCCCCGGGACAGCAGCCGCGCCCGCAGCCGCCACGGGTCCGGCGGCGGCGCGGGGGCGGTGCCGAGCCGGGTGTCCCGGCCGGCCACGGTGTCGGCGGCGGCGCGCAGGGCCACGTCCAGGGCCTGCCGGGAGGGGGTGTCGGGCCGCCAGTCGGGGACGGCGACCTCGCCGCCGCCCTGCCGTACGGCGGCCGCCAGCCGGTTCGGCACCTCGGCCACCTCCGGCGGGACGGGGCGGCGGGCCCAGAGCAGGCCGGTCGCCGCCTCGGTGGCGGCGAGGGCGGCCTCGTACATCCGGGCGCGGCGGTCCTGGCGGTCCTGTCGGTCCTTTCGGGTTCCACGGCTCCAGCGGTTCCGGGGCGGCCGGGGCGGCCGGGGCGTCCGGTGCGTCGTGCCGAGGAGGTCCTGGAACTGGTTCAGGCGGGCCGTCAGCACCTGGCGCGAGGCGGCGGCCCGGGGGCCGCCCAGATCGGCGAGCGTACGGCCGAGCGCGTCGTACGCGGCCGCCAGCGCCCGGTTGCGCGGATCCGCGGCGGGCCGGCTCGGCGCACCCGCCGGCAGGCCCAGCAGCACCACGAACGCGGCCCCGGCCAGCAGCATCGGCGCCGCCGCCCACCACGGCTGCGGCAGCGGCATCCCACTGCCCAGCGCCGCCGACACCGACAGCAGCATCCCGGCCGCCGAACCGCGCGGGCCGGTCGCACTCAGCGCGCCCGAGGCGAAGGCGGTCGACGTCAGCGCGACTCCCAGGACGAGACCGTCCGCACCGGCGTGCTGGAGAGCGGTGCCGATCAGCATGCCGACCGCGGAGGCGAGCACGGCCGTCCCGATCCGGGCGGCCCGCAGCCCGCCCGGTTCCACCCGGTCGTTCATCGTGGCGTGCATCGCCCCGAGCCCGGCGAACACCCCCAGGTCCAGCCGGTGCGCCAGCAGCCCCACCGCCAACGGCACCGCCATGCCCAACGCCGCCCGCACCATCAGCGCCACCGGCACCGGCGGCCGCGCCGGCCGCACGGCACGGGCCCACCAGGGGGAGGGGGAGGCGTCGGGGGAGCTCACGCGGTCACGTCCGTTCTGCGGCCTGGGGTCGCTGCTGTGCGACGTTGCGCGGCAGATGGGGCGTACCGGGCCAGTCTACCCAGGGCGGGCCCGGCGGCTCGTACGTGTCAAGTTCGTACCGATCGCGTACGGGCGGGCCAAGGGCCCTGCCGGTCCGACAGAGGTGGTGGCTACGATGACTGAGGCGGAAACCGTCCACAGGGCGGACGGTGCACCGACCAGGACGGTACGACCCAGAAGTTGACGGTGTGTTGCGGCGGGGGCCGCCCGGGACGCCCGGGCGCGAACCGGCCGTACGGGGGAGAGGTGAACTGCTGTGGCAGGCAATGCAACTAGTTCGGGGACGCCGACTCCTTCGGCGAGTCCGTCGCCCAGTCCGTCGCCGACGGCGACTCCTTCGCCGAGCCCTTCGCCGAGTCCGTCGGCGAACCCCTCGCCCAGCCCTTCGGCGAGTCCCGCACCCAGCCCGACGTCCACCCCGGCGTCCAGCCCGGCGCCGAGCCCGTCGGGTACCGACCCGGGCGCCGGCGACACGGCTCCGTTCATGCTGGATCAGAAGCTTCCGTGGCCGCTGGGCGGGATCAACCTCGCCCCCATCGTCAGCACCATCCAGACGAACGGCAGCGCCAGTGACCTGGTGTCGGCCTTCGGAAAGCAGAACGTCCAGATCGAGCTCGATACGCTCCGGACGTTCGCCGGGAAGGTCGAAGCGCTGCTCGCCGCGATGGAGGGCTCGGCGGCCGCGCCGTACAAGCTCCAGCAGCAGAAGCTGACGAGCAAGAGCTTCGCGAGCGCGGAGTTCGCCGAGGCGACGGCCCTGACCACCGCCTACGAGAAGGTCCACGGCCAGCTCGTCCAGCTGCACAAGGACTTCGCGGCGCAGATCCAGGCGATGCAGACGGCGGTCTCGCAGACCGCGAGCAACTACGTGACCAACGAGGACCACACGACGGCCGCGCAGAACTCCGTCGCGAAGAACGCGGGTGTCACCACGCCGGCGCCGGGGTCGGGCGACGGCAGGTACTGATGGCCGCCTGGGGAGAGTTCTACGGGGAGACGGGGAGCAAGTAGTGTCAGCCAGCACGAATTTCGAAAGCTTGGAACACGCCCACCTGCGCAAGATGGTGTCCAGCACGGATCCGGCGACGGTCCTGAGCCGCGGCACCCAGCTGCAGTCGGCCGGCCGGGTGCTGAAGGAACTGAGCACGGCGCTCAAGTCGCATGTCGGCAATGTGACCTGGGAAGGTCCGGCTGCCGAGAGCTTCAAGACCTGGGTGAACAACCTGCAGCAGTCGGCGCAGATCATCGGCGAACACGCCACGACCGCGGGCAACGCGATGCACCAGGCCGGTGAGGCGCTCAGCACCGCCAAGGTCGCCGTGCCGGAGCCTCCGCAGACGGAGATCCAGACGGTCAACAAGCACAACAGCCAGTCGAACCTGCTCAGCATCCCCCAGCTCGCCGTCGGCCAGACCGCCGACCAGTACATGAAGTCGGTCAACCCCAACTGGGTGACTGCGGCGGAGTTCAACCAGGCCAAGGCGAAGGTCGAGAAGGAACACCAGGAAGCCGTTCTCCAGATGGAGAAGCTGGCGCAGGCGTACAACGCGGCGACGACCACGCTGAACGGGATTCCTTCGGACGTGGTGCTGCCCGGGACGCCCGGCAAGGAGAGCAGCAGGAACGACATGTCGGACGCTTCGGGCGGAACTGGCGGCTCCGTGGGTTCCGGTGGTTCCGTTCGTAGCCCTCGGACGGGTGTGGGCAGCACGGGTGGCAGCGTCGGCTCGTCGGGTGGCGGAAGCTACGGCGGCGGAAAGGTCCTGCCCCGTGACCCGGGATCGGGCGGCCCCGGGCCGTCCGGTACGGGCAGCACCACGCCCCCGCCGCACAGCGGTGGAGGCCAGCTGCCGCCCGCGCCGCAGGACCCGGGGGCCTCGGTCCCGCCGTCCTACCCGTCGGACCCGGTCAACCGTCCCGGTACCGACATCAACAGCCTGCCCACCCTGCCGACCCAGACCGGTCCGTACGGCCCCGGCGGCGGCCAGCTGCCGACAGACGGGCCGACCGGCCTCCCCGGCTACCCGCCCGGGCCGACCGGCCCGGGCGGCGGACCCGGCCTCCCGGGCAACGGTCCGTCCATGAGCTTCCCGGTCGGCCCGGGCGGCGGAACCCTCCCGAACAAGGGTGGCGGTCAGGTCCAGCCGCGTACCTCTCCGTTCGGCGGAACGCCGGGGCAGGGCAAGAGCGGTACCCCGGGTCTGCCCAGTGGGACGGTCTTCGGCAACCGCGAGGCGGGGCCGGGCGGAGGCCGGACCGGTGGGCCCGGCATGGGCGGCATGCACCCGGGTATGGGTGGCGCCCATGGAGGTGCGGTCGGCGCCGGCGGCGGTTCGCGCGGCCGGGGCCTGTCCTCGACCACCGGCGGGACGGTCGGCGGTCGCAAGGGACCGACCGCGGGCGGGGAGTTCACGCCCGGCGGTACCGGTCTGCGCAACCGCGCGGCGGGAGCCGGTGAAGGCGGCGCCCAGTCCAGGCAGAACGGCATGATGGCTCCCGGAGCGGCGGGCCACGGCGGCCGCAACGAGCGCGACCGCCGCAAGCGGGCCGACTACCTCCACGAGGACGAGGAGACCTGGACCAGCGGTACGCCGCACAGCAACCCGGACGTGATTGAGTAGGACGGCAACGACTGCCCGGCCACTGGGCATCCCCAGTGGCCGGGCAGTCCTGTTCGGGGCACGCTTCCCGGTCGACGGAGAGATTGACGAGGAGTTGTGATGGGGCGGACGAGCGCGCGAGCGCGTTGGCGGGCTGCTGCTGCGGCGCTTCTGGCGGCGGGAATCGTGGTCGGCCCGATCGCAGCACCCGCGGTTGCCGAGGACACGATTCGGCAGCAGCAGTGGCATCTGGAAGCCATGCATGCCTCAGAGATGTGGAAGGTCTCCAAGGGGCAGGGCATCACGGTCGCGGTGATCGACAGTGGGTTCAAGCTCGATCACCCTGACCTGGAAGGACAGTTCCTGTCCGGCAAGGACTTCAGCGGGAGCACCGGGGGTGTGGGATCGTTCGCGGACGGCCACGGTACAGCGATCTCCAGCCTCATCGCCGGGACGGGCAAGGGAAACGGTGGGACCGGTGCGCAGGGTCTGGCGCCAGGCGTCAGGCTTCTTCCGTTGAAGATCAATACCGGGAAGGTCGGTACGCTCGTTTCGACCGATTTCCTTGATCAGGTCGGACAGTCGATTGCGTATGCCGTTGACCAGGGCGCCAAGGTCATCAACATTTCGCAGGGGATCGAGGCGGTGACGGCATTCCCGGCTGATGTGGCGAAACTGAATGGGATCCTCGCAGGGGCCCGGGCGAAGGGTGTTCTGGTATTCGCCAGCGTCGGGAACGGAGCCGAACACGGAAACCTTGTCGAGTATCCCGGAGCGCTCCCGAACGTGGTCGGCGTGGGGGCTTCGGACCGCAATGGAACCGTCACGGCAGAGTCTGATCGGGGGCCGCAAGTGGCGTTCATCGCTCCTGGTATGGACATGATCTCGGCATGTACTTCTTCCACCGGTTACTGCAAGAGCCATGGGACGTCGGACTCGACTGCCTTGGCGTCGGCCTCTGCAGCGCTGGTCTGGTCCGTACACAAGGACTGGACGGCGAATCAGGTTCTGCGAGTCCTCATCAACACTGCGGGGAAAGCGAATGACGCGACCGGCCGCAACGACCTCATCGGTTACGGTGCGGTGCGGCCCCGTATTGCATTGACGGATCCGGGGGATCCTGGCCCGGCTGACGTGTCACCGCTTCCGGCCGATGCGGTTGCGCCGCCGGTGGCTCCGTTGCCTTCGGCAAGTTCACCCGCTACCGCGTCAGCGGTGCCAAGCCCCGCTGGAAGCCCGACCGAAGTGGCGGTGGACGCGCCGTCGGCGCAGCCGCAGCCGAAGGCGGAGAAGCCGTCGGGATCGAGCAGCACGCTGCCGATCGTGGCGGGTGTGGTGGTCGGGCTGGCGCTGGTGGCCGGCGTGGTGGTCGCCGTGATGCGGCGGCGACGGAAGCCTGCCGCGCAGCTGCAGCCTGAGGTGGCGGCCCAGGTGCCGCCACTGCCGATGCAACAGCCGACGGGGACTGTGCCGCCGGCTCCGCCGTCGTACCAGCCGCCCGTGCCGCCGGAGGACAACCCGTACGCGAGGTAGCCGCGGACGCGACGTGGCCGACGCATGCGAGGGCGCCAGGGGGACCTGGCGCCCTCGCGCGTGTCGGGGGCGTGGGGTGGCGGGTGTGCGCCGCGGTCACTCGGGTGGGGGCTGGTCGGGGCGGGGTGGGGGTCGTGAGGGTTGGCGGTATGGATGCGGAGGGTGCTCGGCGGGTCGGGCAGGTGCGGCGGGCGGCGGCCGCGGCGCTGATCGGGACGGCGATCGAGTTCTACGACTTCTTCATTTACGGGACGGCGGCCGCGTTGGTGTTCGGGCCGGTGTTCTTTCCCGGGCTGGGCGCCGTGGGGGCGCTGTTGGCGGCGTTCTCGGTGTACGCGGTGGCGTTCCTGGCCCGGCCGGTGGGGGCGGTGGTGTTCGGGCACTTCGGGGACCGGGTGGGGCGCAGGACGACGCTGGTGGTGTCGCTGCTGCTGATGGGGCTGGCGACGGCGGCGGTGGGGCTGCTGCCGGGGTTCGCGGTGTGGGGGTGGTGGGCGCCGGGGGTGCTGGTGGTGCTGCGGGTGTGTCAGGGCGTCGGGCTGGGCGGGGAGTGGGGCGGGGCGGCGCTGCTGATCGCGGAGAACGCCCCGGCCGGGCGGCGGGGCCGGTACGGGGGGTTTCTGCAGCTGGGGCCGACGATCGGGTTCGTGCTGGCGAACGGGGTGTTCCTGGCGCTGCAACTCGGCCTGGACGAAGGGGCGTTCCGTGCGTGGGGCTGGCGGGTGCCGTTCCTGGCCTCGTTGGCCATGGTCGCGGTGGGGCTGTTCGTACGACTGCGGCTCGAGGAGTCGCCGCTGTTCCGGGCGGCGCGGCGGCGGGAGCGGCTGCCGGTGCTGGAGGTGCTGCGCGGGCACTGGCGCCCGGTGCTGGCGGGGGGCGGGGCGATCACCGTGGGGTACGCGCTGTTCTACCTGACCACGACGTACGCGCTGGCGTACGCGACGGCCGGGCTCGGGGTGGCGAGCACGCTGGTGCTGTCGATGCTGCTGGTCGGCGCGGTGGGGATGGCGGCGACGGTGTGGCTGAGCGCCTCGCGCAGTGACCGCTGGGGGCGGCGGCGGACCCTGCGGTGGGCGACGGGCCTGGCCGCGGTCTGGTCGCTGGTGCTGTTCCCGCTGCTGGAGACGGTGAGCCGGCCGCTGATGTTCGTCGGGCTGGCGGGGGCGATGGTGGTGCTGGGCGGCATGTTCGGGCCGCTGGCGGCGTTCCTGCCGGAGCTGTTCCCGACCCGGGTGCGCTACACGGGCGCGGCGCTGACGTACAACCTGGGCGGGGTGGTCGGCGGGGCGACGACGCCGCTGGTGGCGACCCGGCTGACCGGGGCGTACGGGACGGCGCAGCCGGTGGGCTGGTACCTGGCGGTGCTGGGGGTGCTGGCCCTGGGGTGCCTGCGGCTGCTGCCGGAGAACACCGGCGCGGAGCTAGTAGGGCTTGGTCAGGTCGACAGAACGGTGGCGTGTCCCGAGCCGTCTCGATCACGCCACATGCGAGACGAGGGACCCTTCGAGGCCCGATGAGGCTGGAGTACGGGCTCTCTCCTACGCTTGCAGCACCGATGAGGGAGGACAGTGGAGCTCACCACGCCAGTTCCGGGGCGAAAGCTTGGGCCGTATCCGTTGGACGAGGACGGAATCGCGTCCCTGCTGGCGCGTTACGAGTTCGGTGACTCCTGCCTCCGGCGCGTCATCCTTGATCAGGAATACGGTCCCCGGGCAGCACGAGGACGGGTCGTCAGGCTTGTGATCGATGCCAGGGTTGTCAGTGATGAGCTGCGCTGGGAGCCCGTGTGCCTGGATCTCGTGGACGTCCGGCGGTTCCGCATCGACGAGAGCGTCGGGTTCAGCTGGGTGCTCTACGAGTCACCGCTATTCACGCACTTCGATGGACTGTTGCAGGTGGATCTTTGCGCCGAGCGTTTTGACGGCCCACGGCCCGCGAGTTCCGAGGAAGTCTTTGAGGGATCGGAACTCGTCTTCGCGGCAGCAGGCGGCACCTGGAGTGCCCTGCATCCGTGGAGTCAGTAGGACCCGTTTCCAGGGCCTGTGTCGGATATCCGAAGTCGCCCGAACGCTGGCCGCGACCCCGGTGTTCGACTGTGTCCGGTGATATCGCGGTGACAGGTGGGGCAGGCGCCGGCCCAGGTGGCGAGGAGTAACTGCAGCTCGCGGACGACTTGGTAGAGACTCAGGCCGGCGCCGCGTCTTTTGGGGCGGTGGCCAGTCTGCGCAGGGTGCAGAAGGCATGGGCGAGGGAGACCAGGGTGACGTGGTGGTGCCAGCCGTTGAAAGTACGGCCCTCGAAGTGGGCCAGACCCAGGGCCTGCTTCATCTCGCGGTAGTCGTGTTCGATGCGCCAGCGCAGTTTGGCCATCCGGACCAGGGTGGTCAGCGGGGTGTCGGTGGGCAGGTCGGAGAGCCAGAACTGGACCGGTTCGGATTCTTTGGCGGGCCATTCGGCCAGCACCCAGCACTCGGCGAGTTCCACACCCTGGGTGGCGTCGCGGATCTCCCGTCCTGCCGGACGGATCCGCAGGGCCACGAAACGCGAGTACATCCGCTTGTAACCGGTGCGTCCGGTGCCGGGGCGGGACCCTTCGCGCCACTGCACTGGCCGGGCCGCACTCCGGCCGGCCTCGATGACCAGGGCTTTGACCGAGAAGGCCGGGTTTGGGTACTTGGCCACCGGCGGCCGCCCGGTACCGCTGTAGGGCGGCGTGACCGGGCGGGCGCCGGCGGGATGGGCGGTCGGCGTGCTGGAGATCCCGACCACGTAGTGCAGGCCCCGCTGCTTCAGCCCGAGCCGGAACGCGGCGCTGTCGCCGTACCCGGCGTCGGCCAGGACAAGTGGGACGTCCACTCCCCAGGATCTGGTCTCGTCGATCATGTCGAGTGCGAGCTGCCACTTCTCGACGTGGCCAATGTCGGCAGGGATGCCGCAGCGTTCCCGTCGGGCGACCTTGACCGGGTCCGCCAGATCCGAGCCCGGGTCCCAGGATTTAGGCAGGAACAGGCGCCAGTTGACCGGCGCGGAGGCGTGGTCGCGGGCCAGGTGCACCGACACTCCCACCTGGCAGTTGGTGACCTTGCCCGCGGTTCCGGTGTACTGCCGCGATACGCACGCGGAGGCGTCACCGTCCTTGAGGAACCCGGTGTCGTCCACGACCAGCACGGTCGGATCGATCTCCTTCTGCATCCGCCACGCGAGCCGCGCCCGCACATGAGCCCAGTCCCACGGGCTGGAGGTCACGAAGTGAGCCAGAGCCTGCCGGTTGCCGTCCTCGCCCAGGCGGGCCGCCATCGGCTCCACCGACTTGCGCCGCCCGTCCAGCAGCAGCCCGCGCACGTACGCCTGCCCCCAGCGGTGCTGATCGGTGCGCGTGAACGCCTCGAACATCTCCGCCGTGAACGCCACCAGATCCTCCCGGACCTGATCCAACTCCTCAGGTGTCACACACGATCAACGCGCAGAGCTCCAGCAGGACACGCCACCCGCGCGGACACCTGACCAAGCCCTACTAGGGGCGGTGGACGGTTCGCGGGACGGCGGCTGCCGCCGGATGCCCAGGTGGGGGGCGGATCCGGCGGCGTAGCGGTGCGCGGTACGGAGGCGGCCGAGCCGCCCCGCGGGGGCCGGGGGCGCCGGGGCGGGCGGAGCGGAGGCCGATTTCCCTTCCGGGCCCGGGGCCGTGTAATGTCTTCCTTGTTCGAGCGGCTCGGAGAAACACCGGGCAAGCGAGCAAGCCCCTATAGCTCAGTCGGTAGAGCGTCTCCATGGTAAGGAGAAGGTCTGCGGTTCGATTCCGCATGGGGGCTCCACTGGAAGACCCCCGCCTCACGGCGGGGGTCTTTCGCGTTCTCCGGCCGGTTCCGCACCGCCGACACGCCACGGCCTAGCGGGTCGGGTACGGAATGCGCTGTGATGGTGCGTCATCGGCCGCCCGCCCGAGGGGTGCGGGCACGAGCCGAACCCCGACCGGGAGGGCGTCATGGGTGTTCGACTCGTGGTGGTGGACGACCACCGGCTGTTGGCGGAGGCGCTGGCCACCGCACTGCAGCTGCGCGGCCACCGGGTGCTCGCGGTGGGTTCCCCGGCCGGTGTCGCCGCCGACCTGGTGGTCGGACGGCGGCCTGAAGTGTGTCTGCTGGGGGTGGCCGCGCCGGGGGAGCCGGGGGCCTTCGAGGGGCTGCGCCGGATCCGCCGGGAACGCCCCGAGGTGGCGGTGATCGTGCTCGGCCCGGTGGGTGAACTGCGCGGCGTGGCGGGGGCGTTCGCGGCCGGAGCGGCCGGGTACGTGCCCAGCGACGAGCGGATCGAGGTGGTCGAGCGGGCCATCGGACGGGCGCGCGCGGGCGAGGCCGCGGTCGCGGTGGACGTCCTGCGCGGCGCCTTCGACCAACTGCTGCGCCCGATGGCCGAACCGGACGACGAGGCCGTCCGGCTGCTGCGGCTGCTGACCCGCCGTGAGGTGCAGGTGCTGGCCCGGATCGCGGACGGCGAGGACACCGCGTCGATCGCCGCCGGGATGCGGATCGCGGCCAGCACCGCCCGGACGCACGTCCAGCGGGTGCTGATGAAGCTCGGCGCGCGGACCCGGCTGGAGGCGGCCGCGGTGGCGGCCCGCACCGGCCTGCTGGAACGGATGGCCGGCGGCTGAGGACGCGGCGGGAAGGCCGGAAGCCGCCGTCCGGGTGGTGCGGAGCACCCCGGGGGGATTGGGAGAATGACCCCGGTCGTACGCATTCCGTCGACGGCTTCCGCCCGCCCGGGCGGACCGTCGTTCGCTGGAGGTCGCAACATGAGTAAGTACCTGGTCACGGGTGGCGCCGGCTACGTCGGCGGTGTGGTCGCCGCCCACCTGCTGGAGGCGGGGCACCAGGTGACCGTCCTGGACGATCTCTCCACCGGCTTCCGCGAGGGCGTCCCGGCCGGTGCCGAGTTCGTCGAGGGCCGGATCCAGGAGGCCGACAAGGTGCTGGACGGCTCCTTCGACGGCGTGCTGCACTTCGCCGCCTCCTCGCAGGTCGGCGAGTCGGTCGCGGACCCGGAGAAGTACTGGCGCAACAACGTGGCCGGATCGCTGGAGCTGATCAGCGCGATGCGCGCGGCCGGCGTGCGCAAGCTGGTGTTCTCCTCCACCGCCGCCACCTACGGCGAGCCGGAGGCCGTGCCGATCGCCGAGACCGCCCGCACCGCGCCGACCAACACCTACGGAGCCACCAAGCTCGCGGTGGACCACCTGATCACCGGTGAGGCCGTCGCGCACGGCCTGGCCGCCGTCTCGCTGCGCTACTTCAACGTGGCGGGCGCGTACGGTGCGTACGGAGAGCGGCATGACCCCGAGTCGCACCTGATCCCGCTGGTCTTCCAGGCCGCGCTGGGGCAGCGCCCGCACATCGCGGTGTACGGCGACGACTACCCGACGCCGGACGGCACCTGCATCCGCGACTACATCCACGTCGCCGACCTGGCCGAGGCGCACCTGCTGGCGCTGGACGCGGCCCAGCCGGGTGAGCACCTGATCTGCAACCTGGGCAACGGCAACGGCTTCTCGGTGCACGAGGTGATCGAGGCGGTCAAGCGCGTCACGGGCCGGGAGATCCCGGTGCGGGTCGAGGGCCGCCGGGCCGGTGACCCGGCGGTGCTGGTGGCCTCGTCCGCCCGCGCCCACGAGGTGCTCGGCTGGACGCCGCGCCGCGCCGACCTGGACGAGATCGTCGCCGACGCCTGGAAGTTCACCCTGGCGAAGAACGGCCGGTGAGCGGCCGTCAGTGAGCGGAGGCCGGTGAGCGACGGCCCGGTGGGCGACCGCCGACGAGCCGCCGCCGTCGAGTGGCGGCCCCTCTGAGCGGCGGCCGCCGAGCAACGACCGCGCGGCACAGGCCGGTTGGAGGCTGAGTGGCCCCCGCCGCCGCGGGCGCGCCGCCCCCGGGACGCCCGGAAACGGCGCCCCGCGGCGGCCCGCTCGACGGTTCAAGTCCGGCCAGCAGCACGCCTCCTGGCGAAACTTCACCGAATCGCCACGAGCGCGTTTGCCGCCCCGTAGGCTGAGTGCGGTACCGGTGGGGGCCGGCGCCCGTTCGGCCTCATCGGCCACCGGTGGGCGGGCGGAACGGCTGGTCCGGAACGCGGACGCCGGGCCGGTCCCCGTCCCCGGGCTCGGGCGGTGTGAGCAGGGGGAGGGACGATGGGGCGGATTCGCGTCCTGGTGGTCGACGACCACCGGATCTTCGCCGAGGCACTGGCCGCGGCGCTGGCCGCCGAGCCGGACGTGGAGGTGGGGGCGGCCGGCAGTGCCGCCGCCGCCGAGCGGGCCTTGGAACGGGCGGCCGGCGAGGGCCGGGCCTACGACGTGGCACTGATCGACGCCGACCTCGGCGCCGAGGCGTCCGGCGCGGCAGGAGTGCTCGGCACGGCCGGAGCAGCCGGAGTGATCGGAACGTCCGGTACGGCCGGGTTACCCGGCGACTCCGGAGCGGCCGCTCCGCACGCCCGCCGCCGGCCCGGTGGGGAGCCCCCCGAGGAGGCCCGGCGCGGCCGCGCCGCTCCGCCGGTGCCGCAGCCGCGCCGCCCGGCCGTACCGGCGGGGGTGCCGGTCCCGCCGACGGGCGGGCTGCCGCCCGGCGCCCGGTCCGCGGTCGACCCGCTGCGCGGCGACCAGCTCAGACCCGCCGCCCCGCCGCCCGACGGCATCACCCTGCTGGCCCGGCTCCGCCGTGCCCACCCGGGGCTGCGCGCCGTCGTCCTGGCCGCCGCCGACGACCCGCACCGCGCGGCCCGCGCCCTGCACGCGGGCGCCACCGGCTGGGTGGCCAAGGAGAGTTCGCTGGCCCGGCTGCTCGCGGTGGTCCGGGGCGTGCTGAGGGACGAGACCCACCTGCCGCCCGCGCTGCTCACCGGGGTGATCCGTGAACTCACCACCGCCCGGCGGGACCGCACCGAGAGCGAGCGGCTGGTGGACACCCTGACCCCGCGGGAGAAGCAGATCCTGCGCTGCATGGTCGCGGGCCTCGGCCGGCAGGCCGTCGCGGAGCGGCTCTACCTGTCGCCGCACACCGTCCGGACGCACATGCAGAACGTGCTGGGCAAGCTCGGGGTGCACTCCACGCTGGCGGCCGTCGCGGTCGCCCGCCGGGCCGGGGTCAGCCCCGCCGAGCCCGCCGGGCCCCCGCCGCCCTCGGTGGTCGGCACCGTCGACCGGCCCTGAGGACGGGCCCGCCGGGCCCGGGGCCGTCGTCAGCCCGGGATGTTGTCGAACGGGGCGACCAGCAGCCGCAGCAGCGCGGCGAGTTCGGTCTGCTGGCCGGAGGTGAGCTGGGCGAGCAGTTCGCGCTCGTGCGCGAGCAGCCCGGCGAGCGCCTGGTCGGCGCGGTCGCGGCCGTCGTCCGTGAGCCGGACCAGTACGCCGCGCCGGTCGTCCGGGTCGGGCAGGCGCTTGACCAGGCCCTTGCCGGTGAGCCGGTCGATCCGGTTGGTCATGGTGCCGGAGGTGACCAGGGTCTGGGTCAGCAGTTGGCCGGGGGAGAGCTGGTACGGGGAGCCGGCCCGTCGAAGGGCGGTCAGGACGTCGAACTCCCAGGGCTCCAGGCCGTGCTCGGCGAAGGCGGCGCGGCGGGCGCGGTCGAGGTGCCGGGCGAGCCGGCTGACCCGGCTGAGCACCTCCAGCGGCTCCACGTCGAGGTCGGGGCGCTCCCGGCGCCACGCTGCGACCAGCCTGTCGACCTCGTCCTCCATGACGATCAGTGTATCGGTGGATGTGTCGATGTGAAGTCTCTTGACGTCGAGAAATGTGCCGGCGAGGCTACCGGGAGATATCTTGATGTCGAGATAGCTGCGAGGTGAACCATGAACACCCCCGTCTGGGACCCGGCGCAGTACCTGCGCTTCGCCGACGAACGCACCCGCCCGCTGCGCGACCTGCTCGCCCGCGTCCCCGCCCTTCCGCACCCCGGCGCCGAGGTGGTCCTGGACATCGGCTGCGGCCCCGGAAACTCCACCGCCGTGCTGCGCGAGCGCTGGCCGCGGGCCCGCCTCACCGGCGTCGACAACTCCGCCCCGATGCTGGCCACCGCCCGCACCGAGGGCGAACCCGACGCCGAGTACCTGCTCGCCGACGCCCGCGACTACGACCCGGCGCCGGCCCGGCCCGACCTGATCGTCTCCAACGCCACCCTCCAGTGGGTGGACGGGCACCTGGCACTGCTGCCGCGCTGGGCGGACGCCCTCGAACCCGGTGGGGTGCTCGCCTTCCAGGTGCCGGGCAACTTCGACGCCCCCAGTCACACCCTGCTCGCCGACCTGCGCGGCAGCGCCCGCTGGCGGGACGCGCTCGGCGGAGACGGTGCCCGGGCCGGCGTCCACCCGCCCGAGCGCTACCTCGACGCCCTGGCCGCCGCCGGCTGCCTCCCGGACGTCTGGGAGACCACTTACCTGACCCTGCTGCCGGGGCCGGACCCGGTCCTGGAGTGGGTCAAGGGCACCGCGCTGCGCCCGGTCCTCACCCGGCTCACCGATCCGGCCGACCGGGCCGACTTCCTCGCCGAGTACGGGCGGCTGCTGCACGAGGCCTACCCGGCCGGGCCGCACGGGACGGTGTTCCCGTTCCGGCGGATCTTCGCGGTGGGGACCAAGCGGTCGGGTTGAGCCGGACGGGCCGATCAGGCCGATCGGGCGGCTCTCGACGGGCCGGGCCGGGCCGGGAAGGGCCGGGCCCCGGCCGGTCAACCCGTGCGGTCGCCGACCAGCTTCGGGTGCCGCTCCAGGCCCTCCAGCCCGTGCCAGGCGAGGTTCACCAGGTGCGCCGCCACCGTCGCCTTGTCCGGCTTGCGGACCTCCAGCCACCACTGTCCGGTCAGCGCGACCATCCCGACCAGCATCTGCGAGTACATCGGGGCCAGCCGGGCGTCGAAGCCGCGGGACTTGAACTCCAGGCCCAGGATGTCCTCGACCTGCGTGGCGATGTCGCTGATCAGCGACGCGAAGGTGCCGGTCGACTGGGCCACCGGCGAGTCCCGGACCAGGATCCGGAAGCCGTCCGTCGAGGTGTCGATGTAGTCCATCAGCGCGAAGGCGGCCTGCTCCAGCAGCTCGCGCGAGTGCCCGCCGGTCAGCGCCCCGGTCACCATGTCCAGCAGCAGCTGCATCTCGCGGTCGACGACCACCGCGTACAGGCCCTCCTTGCCGCCGAAGTGCTCGTACACCACGGGCTTCGACACCCCCGCGCGCTCGGCGATCTCCTCCACCGAGGTGCCGTCGTAGCCGCGCTCCGCGAAGACCGTCCGGCCGATCTCCAGCAGTTGCTCGCGCCGCTGCTTGCCGGTCATCCGGACCCGGCCACCCCGGCGGCGCGGGGCCGGGGCCGGTCCGCCGCCGCTGCCCCGGTCCGGGCCTGCGTCGCCGGTGCCGGCCGCCGGTGCAGCGGCCCGCGGACGGGCGGGCGCCGTGGCGGGCGCCGCGTCCGTCCGCGTGCTGTGGTGACCGCCTGTGCTGTCTGCGCTGCTCCCGTTCACCCCTACATCATGCTGGAAGCGCCGCCTCATGCGGCGCGGCGGGCGGCGATCCGCTGCGCGTCCGGCCAGCGCACGTCCCGCACCCAGCCGGCCAGCTCGAACCAGCGGATCAGCCGGGCCGAGGAGTCGATCTGCCCGCGCAGCACCCCGTGCCGGGCGGCGGTCGGGTCGGCGTGGTGCAGGTTGTGCCAGGACTCCCCGCAGGAGAGCACGGCGAGCCACCAGACGTTGCCGGAGCGGTCCCGGGAGCGGAACGGGCGCCGGCCGACGGCGTGGCAGATCGAGTTGATCGACCAGGTGACGTGGTGCAGCAGCGCCACCCGGACCAGCGAACCCCAGAAGAAGGCGGACAGCGCGCCCTCCCAGGACAGGCTCACCAGGCCGCCGACCAGTGCGGGCAGCAGCAGCGAGATGGTGGTCCAGAGCCAGAACAGCCGGGAGATCCGCCTCATGGCCGGGTCGCGGACCAGATCGGGGGCGTACTTGGCCTGCGAGGTCTGCTCCTCGTCGAACATCCAGCCCATGTGGGCCCACCACAGGCCCTTCATCAGCGCCGGGACGCTCTCCCCGTAGCGCCACGGCGAGTGCGGGTCGCCGTCCTTGTCGCTGAACCGGTGGTGCTTGCGGTGGTCGGCCACCCAGCGCACCAGCGGGCCCTCGACCGCGAGGCTCCCGACGACCGCGAGGGCCAGGCGCATCGGGCGGTTCGCCTTGAACGCGCCGTGGGTGAAGTAGCGGTGGTAGCCGATGGTGATGCCGTGGCAGGTGAGGAAGTACATGGCGACGGTGATCGCGAGGTCCGTCCAGCCCAGCCCCCACCCCCAGGCCACCGGGACGGCGGCCACCAGGGCGGCGAACGGCACCAGGATGAACAGCGAGAGCGCGAGCCGTTCGGCCAGGCCCTGCTTCTCCCCGCCACGGGTGGCGGACAGCTGGGTGGCCGCGTCGGTCTCGGCGGTCCCGTCGGGACAGTCGGAATCGGCGGAGTCGGAGTCGGGAGACGGAGTGCGGGACGCGGCGTTCCCCGCGCGCGCCTCGCCTGCCTGGATGGTCATGGGCGTCCCTAGTGCGGCGTCCCGGAACGGGAGAGAAGCGGAGCTACGTTGGCGTAACCTACGGCATCGTAGGTTGCGCTTCGTGTCCAGGGGAACACTCCGCCGCGCGGCGCTCGAGTGAATTCACCCGACTGGATGGATGAACCGGGGGCCGGGCGGGTTCGGTCGCCGGGGACGGAAACGGGCCCGCGGATCGGTGCAAGTCGATACCCACGGCAGGGCCCACTCGGGTAGGGTCTGACACGACTGTCCGCCGTGGTGTAATGGCAGCACAGGGCCCTTTGGAGGCCTTTGTCTGGGTTCGAATCCTAGCGGCGGAGCCTCTGCACGCCTCGGGTTCGGGCGTTTTCCACCGCGCCGGTATTGTCGGTGCTGCTCGGCGGACTGTGCGAATGGCGACCGGCCTGGGTCCGGGCCGGGCCTGCTCTGCCCTCTCTGTGAACCTACCGAGGAGCCTCCCCGCATGGGTGCCAATTCGCTTGCCGCCGTTGTCGTGCTCGCCGCCGGTGGCGGGACCCGGATGAAGTCGAACAAGCTGCCCAAGGTGCTGCACGAGGTGTGCGGGCGCTCGCTGGTGGGTCACGCGGTCTCGGCGGCCCGGGAACTGACTCCGGACCAGCTGGTCGTGGTGGTCGGCCACCAGCGCGAGCAGGTCGTGGCGCACCTGGCGGAGCACTACCCGGCCACCCGCACCGCGGTGCAGGAGCAGCAGAACGGCACCGGCCACGCGGTGCGCACCGCGCTGGAGTCGCTGACCGCCGACGGCGTGGTGCTGGACGGCACCGTCATCGTCACCGCCGGCGACTCGCCGCTGCTGACCGGGGAGACCCTGCGCCGGCTGGCCGACGCGCACACCGCCCAGCAGAACGGCGTCACCGTGCTGACCGCCGTCGTCCCCGAGCCCTTCGGCTACGGCCGCATCCTGCGGGACGAGGACGGCACCGTCGCCGCGATCGTCGAGGAGCGGGACGCCAGCGCCACCCAGCGCGCGATCGCCGAGATCAACTCCGGCGTCTTCGCCTTCGACGCCAAGCTGCTCGCCGAGGCGCTGGCCGAGCTCACCACGGACAACTCGCAGGGCGAGGAGTACCTGACCGACACCCTGGAGATCCTGCGCAAGGCGGGCCACCGGGTCGGCGCCGTGGTGGCCGAGGACCACCGGGACATCCTGGGCATCAACGACCGGGTCCAGCTGGCGCAGGCCCGCCGGCTGCTGAACGACCGCCTGCTGGAGCGGGCGATGCGCGAGGGCGTCACCGTGGTGGACCCGGCGACCACCTGGTTCGACGTGCAGGTCAGTTACGAGCCGGACGCCGTGGTGCTGCCGAACACCCAGCTCCAGGGCGCCACGCACCTGGGCGAGGGCTGCGAGGTGGGCCCGAACTCGACCCTGAGGGACACCCTGGTCGGCGCCGGCGCCCGGGTGAGCAACACCACGGCCGACCGCGCCGAGGTGGGCGAGCTGGCCACCGCCGGTCCGTACGCCTACCTGCGGCCGGGCGCCAAGCTGGCCCGCAAGGCGAAGGTCGGCACCTACGTCGAGGTGAAGAACTCCGAGCTGGGTGAGGGCGCCAAGGTGCCGCACCTGTCCTACATCGGCGACGCCACGATCGGCGAGGGCACCAACGTCGGCGCGGCCTCGGTCACCGTGAACTACGACGGCGTGAACAAGCACCGCACGGTCATCGGTGCGCACTGCCGCACCGGTTCGGACAACATGTTCATCGCCCCGGTCACCATCGGTGACGGCGCCTACACCGCCGCCGGCTCGGTGGTCACCAACGACGTCCCGGCCGGGGCGCTCGGTGTGAGCCGGGCCACGCAGCGCAACATCGAGGGCTGGGTCGAGCGCAAGCGCCCCGGGACGGCATCCGCGCAGGCCGCGAGGGCGGCGGTGGACGGGGCCGAGCAGGCCTGAGCGGGCGGGCCGCAGCCCGAGGGCCGGTCCCGAGGCGGACGGTTTCTGCGCGGGCGCGTAACCTTGGGGACATACGTGCGCCACTGGGCTTACCGCCCGTGTCCAGGCGTACCGACATTCCCCCGACCCCGTACCGCGCGTGGGCCTCGCCTGCCCGCACCGGGTCGAGGGTTCAGCGTCCGCAACGCGAGGAGACGGTGCAGTGAGCGGGATCACGACGTCGGGTGAGAAGAAGCTGAAGCTCTTCTCCGGCCGTGCCCACCCGGAGCTGGCGAAGGAGGTGGCCGAGGCGCTCGGGACCGAGCTGGTCCCCACCAAGGCCCTGGACTTCGCCAACGGCGAGATCTACGTCCGCTTCCTGGAGTCCGCGCGCGGTGCGGACTGCTTCGTGATGCAGAGCCACACGGCTCCCATCAACCAGTGGATCATGGAGCAGCTGATCATGATCGATGCTCTGAAGCGGGCCTCCGCCAAGAGCATCACCGCGATCCTGCCGTTCTACGGCTACGCCCGTCAGGACAAGAAGCACCTCGGCCGCGAGCCCATCTCGGCCCGCCTGGTCGCCGACCTGCTGCGCCAGGCCGGTGCCGACCGCCTGATGGCCGTGGACCTGCACACCGCGCAGATCCAGGGCTTCTTCGACGGCCCGGTGGACCACCTGTTCGCGCTGCCGCTGCTGGCCGACTACATCGGCGGGAAGGTCGACCGCTCGAAGCTGACCGTCGTCTCGCCGGACGCCGGCCGCGTCAAGGTCGCCGACCAGTGGTGCGACCGGCTGGACGCCCCGCTGGCGATCATCCACAAGCGCCGCGACATCACCCAGGCCAACACCATCCTGTCGGCCGACGTCGTCGGTGACGTCAAGGGCCGGGTCTGCGTGCTGGTCGACGACATGATCGACACCGCCGGCACGATCTGCGCCGCGGCCGACGCGCTGTTCGACAACGGCGCCGCGGACGTCGTGGTGGCGGCCACCCACGGTGTGCTCTCCGGCCCGGCCGCGGACCGGCTGAAGAACTCTCGGGTCAGCGAGTTCGTGTTCACCAACACGCTGCCCACCCCGGCCTCGCTCCAGCTGGACAAGATCACCACGCTGTCCATCGCCCCGTCGATCGCCGCCGCGATCCGCGAGGTCTTCGAGGAGGGCTCGGTGACCAGCCTCTTCGAGGGCGTGCACTGACGAAGCCCGCGCAGGCGGCCCCGGTCCGGACGGACCGGGGCCGCCGCCGATTTCGCGAGAGGCCGCCCGTGCGGTTAGACTCGTGAAACTGCTCGGCGAGGGATGCCGTGCGCCCGCTCGCCGGGTGCCCGCTCCGTGATCGACGCGCTGCCGGTGCCGGATCAACGTCCGCCCGGCAGGCCGTTGCCGCCGAGTGACCCCCGAACGTACTGAGGGTGTGGTCCCGGCGGTTTTTCGCGTTGCCTGCACCCCCGCGCCATTTCCACGAGGAGTGCAGTCGTGTCCGAGATCCGTCTTGCCGCTGAGACCCGTACCGAGTTCGGCAAGGGTGCCGCCCGTCGCGCCCGCCGCGCCGGCTTCGTCCCCGGTGTCGTCTACGGCCACGGCCACGCCCCGGTTCACCTGAACCTGCCCGGCCACGACCTGATGATGGCCCTGAAGACCCCGAACGCCCTGCTGGTCGTCCCGATCGAGGGCAAGGACGAGTACGTCCTGCCGAAGGCCGTCCAGCGCGAGGCCATCAAGCGGACCATCGAGCACGTCGACCTGCTGCTGGTCAAGCGCGGCGAGAAGGTCACCGTCGAGATCCCGGTCCACACCGAGGGCGAGCTGGCCCCGGGCGGCAACCTGCTGGAGCACGTCCTGCAGGCCCTGCCGGTCGAGGCCGAGGCCACCCACCTGCCCGAGGCCGTCACCGTCTCGGTCGAGGGCCTGGAGGCCGGTGCCTCGATCCACGCCAAGGACATCGCCCTGCCGTCCGGCGTCTCGCTGGCCGTCGACGCCGACGCCGTCGTGCTGCAGGTCATCGCCGCCCAGGCCGCCCCGGCCGACGAGGAGGCCGCCGAGGGCGCCGAGGCCTGAGCCTCCTAGCTCTCAACAGCTGAGACCGCTGCCCCGGTCGCTCCCGTCGGAGCGCCCGGGGCAGCGGTGTGTCCGGGATGATGACGACAAGCGCGAAGGCGAGGAGCTGAGGAATGGCTGAGGACTACGACGGCCCCTGGCTGGTGGTGGGCCTGGGCAACCCGGGGGAGCAGTACGCCCGGAACCGGCACAACATCGGCTTCATGGTGGTGGACCTGCTGGCGCAGCGGATGGGCGCCAGGTTCAAGGCGCACAAGAGCCGGGCGCAGGTGGCCGAGGGGCGGCTGGCGGGCAGGAGGGTGGTGCTGGCCAAGCCGATGTCCTTCATGAACCTCTCCGGCGGGCCGGTGACGGCGCTGCGGGACTTCTACAAGGCGCCGGCGTCGGCGCTGGTCGCGGTCCACGACGAGCTGGACATCGACTACGCGGCGCTGCGGCTGAAGCTGGGCGGCGGGGACAACGGCCACAACGGGCTGAAGTCGATCACCAAGTCGCTGGGCCCGGACTACTACCGGGTGCGCTGCGGGATCGGCCGTCCGCCGGGCCGGATGGAAGTCGCGGACTTCGTGCTGAAGGACTTCTCCTCGGCCGAGCGCAAGGAGCTGGAGTGGTTCGTGGACCGCTCGGCGGACGCGGTGGAGGCGCTGCTGTCCGAGGGGCTGGAGCGGGCCCAGGGGACGTACAACTCCTGACCGGCTGACCGCCCGTCAGGGCCGGGCACGGGTACGCAACGGTCGTACAACGCTTGCCCGTCCGCACCTGAATCGGTGTGAGAACCCCGTGCCGGATCGGATAGCGTCGGCCTGGTACGCGAACCAGTCCTGGGGAGTTCTCGATGCGGGGATTGCGTCCGGTCCGCCGAGTGCGGCGGAGCCGGGTGGTCGAGCTGAAGCGGTTCGGACGGCGGGTCGGTACGGCCGGTGCGCTGGGAGCGGCCGGGGTGCTGCTGTCGAGCGGCGCGGTGGCGCACGCGGAGCCGGTCGCCGAGTCGGACCCGGCGGTCGCCCCGGAGCCGGCGGCGGCGCAGTTCGGCCCGGTGCTCGGCGACTCGATGGGCCCGGACGCGGGGCTGCTGGCGGTCGGCGGCGGCCTGGTGGTGGCGGCCGGCGGCGCGGCGCTGTGGCTGAAGCGCAGGCGCGCGGGCGAGGGCGCGGAGTAGGGACCCCACGGCGAGGGGCCGGTGTCCCGGACACCGGCCCCTCGGTCGTTCCCGGGCCCCGGCCGAGGAGTTCGGTCGGGGGCGGGCGTCAGCCGGTGTTGCGCAGGCCGGCGGCGATGCCGTTGACGGTCAGCAGCAGCGCGCGGGCGCGCAGCGGGTCGTCCTGGCGCCCGGCCGAGAGCTCCTCGCGCTGACGGCGCAGCAGCGCGACCTGGAGGTAGGAGATTGGGTCGAGGTAGGCGTCGCGGACGGCGAAGGTCTGCTTCAACACCGGGTTGTGCTCCAGCAGTTCGCTCTCGCCGGTGAGCCGGAGCACCTCGCGCAGGGTGAGCGCGTGCTCGGCCTTGATCTGGTCGAAGACGTGGTGCAGTTCGCCGGGCACCAGCTGCTCGACGTAGTGGGCGGCGATCCGCAGGTCGGTCTTGGCCAGCGTCATGGCGACGTTGGACAGGAAGTTGCGGAAGAAGTGCCACTCGCCGTACATCTCGTCCAGCACGTCGCCCAGGCCCGCCGCGCGGGCGGCGGCGAGGCCGGAGCCGACGCCGTACCAGCCGGGGACGATCTGCCGGGACTGGGTCCAGCCGAACACCCACGGGATGGCCCGCAGGCCGTCCAGGCCGGCGCCGGAGTCGGGGCGGCGGGACGGGCGGGAGCCCAGGTGCAGCGAGGCGAGCTGGTCGACCGGCGTGGAGGCGAAGAAGTACTTCGGCAGGTCCTCCTGCTCGACCAGGGCGCGGTAGGAGGTGTGGGCGGCCTCGGAGACCTGGTCCATCGCGGCGTCCCAGCGGGCCAGCGACTCGGGGGCCTGGCGCGGGGCGGTGTGCAGCGCGGAGGCGGAGAGCGTGGCGGAGAGGGTCAGCTCCAGGTTCTCCCGGGCCAGCGAGGGGAGCAGGTACTTGTCGGAGATGACCTCGCCCTGCTCGGTGACCTTGATCTCGCCCTCCAGGGTGCCCCAGGGCTGGGCCAGGATGGCCTCGTGCGAGGGGCCGCCGCCGCGGCCGACGGTGCCGCCGCGGCCGTGGAACAGGCGCAGCCGGATGCCGTAGCGGTGGGCGACGTCGCGCAGCCGGCGCTGGGCGCGGTGGATCTCCCACTGGGAGGTGGTGATGCCGCCGAACTTGGAGGAGTCGGAGTAGCCGAGCATGACCTCCTGGACGTCGCCGCGCAGCGAGACGAGCAGGCGGTAGGACGGGTCGGAGAGCATCTCGTCGAGGATGCGGTCGGCCTGCTGGAGCTCGTCGGTGGTCTCCAGCAGCGGCACGATGCCGATCTTGGCGATGCCGGCGTGCAGGTCGATCAGGCCGGCCTCGCGGGCCAGCACGGTGGCGGCGAAGACGTCGTCGGCGCCCTGGCACATGGAGATGATGTAGCTCTCGACGATCTCGTCGCCGAAGCGCTCGAAGCCCCCGCGGATGGTGTTGAACACGCCGAGGGTCTTGGTGCCGGCCTCGTCCAGCGGGGCCGGGGTGGGGGCGAGCGGCCGGCGCGAGCGGAGCTCCTTGGCGAGCAGCTTCTGCCGGTACTCGCGGGGCATGTCGGCGTAGCGCCAGGCCTCCTCGCCGAGCCGGTCGAAGAGCTGGCCGAGGGCGTGGTGGTGGGCCTCGGCGTGCTCGCGCACGTCCATGGTGGCGAGCTGCAGCCCGAAGGCCTCCACGGTGCGGATGGCACGGGCGAGGCGGCCGTCGGCGATCAGCTCGCCGCGGTGGGCGCGCAGCGAGTCCTGGATCAGCCGCAGATCGGCGATCAGCTCGCGGGTGCCGAGGTAGTCGCGGCCCGCGACGTGCGGGGTGCCGCCGGCCAGCCGCTCGCGGGTGTTCTCCAGCTTGAGCCGGATGCAGGTGGCCTTGAGGCGGTAGGGCTCCTCGGCGTTCATCCGCTTGTAGCGCGGGCTGAGTTCGGGGAGCAGGTGCAGGTCGGTGTTGAGCGAGGCGAGCAGCTCGACCGAGGCGCCGGCCAGCCGCTCGGAGGTGGAGAGCGTGTTGCGCAGGTCGTCGATCGCGGCGAGCGCGTCCTTGATGCCGTACTCGTGCTGGAGGTTGAGGACGTCCCAGGTGACCTGCGGGGTGACGTTGGGGTTGCCGTCGCGGTCGCCGCCGATCCAGGTGCCGAAGGTGAGCGGCCGTACGCCGTCGGGCAGGTTCAGGCCGACCCGGGCGAGCTCCTCGTGCAGCTCCTCCAGGACCTCGGGGACGGCCTCGCGGTAGAGCTCGTCCAGGTAGTAGACGGCGTTGCGGGCCTCGTCGGTGGGCTCGGGGCGGGCGATGCGCAGCTCGTCGGTCTGCCAGAGCAGGTCGATGACCTCGGCCAGGCGGCGGTCGGCGGAGCGCTTGGCGCTGCTGGTGCGGGCCTGGTCGGCGGCGGCCAGGCCGGAGGTGACCTCGTCGCGGTGGATGCGGTCGAGGAGTTCGCCGATCCGGCGCAGCTTGTTGAGGACGCTGCGGCGGGCGGCCTCGGTGGGGTGCGCGGTGAAGACCGGGCGGACCGCGAGGTGGGCCAGGGTGTCCCGGAGGTGCTTGGGGTCGGCCTCGGCGAGCTGGTCGGCGGTCTGCGCGAGCAGCGAGCCCTCCCGGGCGCGGCGGGTGGCGAACTCGCGGCCGCGGTGCACCTGCTCGGTGACGTTGGCGAGGTGGAAGTAGGTGGAGAACGCCCGGACCAGCTTGGCGGCGGTGTCCAGGTCGATGTCGGAGAGGAGTTCGGCGGTGGCCTCGCCGTCGGTGCGGCTCAGCAGGCGGACCTGTTCGACCAGGCCCAGCAGCTGGGGGCCCTCCTGGCGGACCAGCGTCTCGCCGAGCAGGTCGCCGAGACGGCGGATGTCCGCACGCAGGGCGGCGTTGTCGGCGGTGACGGGCGTGGGGTTGTCCGCCGGGGTGGGGACCGGAGCGGTCACGGCTGGCTCCCTGTGGTGGTGGGGTTCGGCAACGGCTCATCGTCACAGGTCCACACGCGTGTGGCGGGTGTGACGCGTGCGGACCGCGCTGTCCGACGCGACCAGCATAGGTGTCGGGGCGGGCGGTGTCCGCGAGGTGGCCGGATGGCGGACAGGGCTGCCGAAAACCACCTGTGGTCTGGACCACTTGGCGACTTCGGGGGGTGTACCGGGCAATCCCGGTGGGGAGGGGAGGGGGTTGCCGCTTACGCTGTGGGGCATGAGCAAGTCGCCTGGGGAGCGCGTGCCGGTCCGGTCGTTCTGGTGGTGGAAGCGGCCGCGCAGCGCTTTCCTGGACATCGGGCTGGCCCTGCTCGCCGCGGTGGAGTGTGCGACCAGCACGATCGCCTTCCTCTCCGCCCGGATCCACGTCACCACCGCGGGAGCGGTCGGCATAGCCGTGCTCGGCACGCTGGCCGGCGGCTCGCTGGTGGTGCGCCGGCGCTGGCCGGCCGTCCCGGTGCTGGTGACGCTGCTGGTGATGCCCGGAATGCTGGGCGTGGTGCTGCTGGTGGTGGCGCTGTACACGCTGGCCTCGACCTGGGAATGGCCCTCGCGCCGCCGCCGGGTGGTGGCGCTGTCCGCGCTGGCCTTCGCCGAGGCGGCCGCCGTGATGGCGGTGTCGCTGATGACGCCCGAGGACTCGCCGGTGGACCCGCCGCCGCTGTGGGGTCAGATCCTGCTGTCGCTGCTGGTGTCGGTCGGGCTGACCGTCGCCCCGGTGGTGACCGGGCTGTACGTCGGCGCGCGGCGGCGGCTGATCGACTCGCTCAAGGACCGCGCGCACGGCCTGGAGACCGAGCTGGACCTGCTCGCCGAGCAGGCGCAGGAGCGCGCCCGCCGGGCCCGGCTGGAGGAGCGCACCCGGATCGCCCGGGAGATGCACGACGTGGTGGCGCACCGGGTGTCGCTGATGGTGGTGCACGCCGGGGCGCTGGAGCGGATAGCCGGCAAGGACCCGGCCAAGGCGGCGCAGAGCGCCAAGCTGATGGGCGAGGTGGGCCGGCAGGCGCTGAACGAACTGCGCGAGATCCTCGGGGTGCTGCGGATGGACGACGAGCGGCAGCCGGAGCCGGACTCGCTGGCCGGGCTGCCGCGGCTGGTGGACCAGTCCAGGGCGGCCGGGATGGCGGTCACCCTGACCGTCAGCGGCAGCCGGCAGGAGTTCACCGGCGAGGCCGAGCAGACCGCCTACCGGGTCGTCCAGGAGGGCCTGACCAACGCGCACAAGCACGCCGGCGGCGCCCAGGTGTCCGTCCTGCTCTCGTACGCGCCCAACGGGGTGCGGGTGGCCGTGGTGAACGCCTGCCCGGGCGGCGAGGACGGCGCGGCGAAGCTGCCCAGCGGGGGCAACGGGCTGGTCGGGATGCGGGAGCGGGTGATCGCGCTGGGCGGCACCTTCTCCTCCGGGCCGGAGGCGGACGGGGGCTTCCGGATCGAGGCGGTGCTGCCGTCCCGGCTGGCGGTGCGGGCCGAGCGGCTGCGCTGAGCCGTCCTCAGCGCCCTTACCCGGCGCCCCGCGTCACTCCTCGGCGGTGCGCAGCCGTTCCGGGACGGTGCCCAGCACCAGGGTGGAGATCGCCTGGTCGATGCCGTGGCCGAGGAACCACTCGCCGGTGTGGTCCAGGCTGTAGACCCGGCCCTCCTCGTCGACGGCCAGCAGCGCCTGCCCGTACGCCTCCTCGCCGAGCGGGGCCAGCCGGGTGCCCAGCGCCCGGCCCAGGTCGAGCAGGGTGCGCGGCTGGTGCAGGCCGCACAGCGGGTCGATCAGGAACGGCGTGCGGGCCAGCTGGCGGCCCGGGCCGGACAGGTCGAAGGCGAGGCCGCCGAACTCGGCCCAGGCCTCCACCGCCGCCGGGAAGACCACGTGCCCGGCGCCGGTGGGAGCGCCGTACCCGACCAGGGTGTCGGCCCACTCCTCGGCCTGCCGGATCTGCCAGCGGCCGGGGTGCCAGCCGGCCGCCTTGAGCTCGGCGGCGACGTCGGCGGGGAAGCGCGGACGGGTCCGCGGGCCGGCGGGGGAGAGGGTGGCCGGTGCGGGCGGGACGGGCGGGTTCAGGGCGGGCTCCAGGGCTGGGGGACGGGGGGACGGGCCGACACGCGGCCGGTCAGTGCGCGGGCGGCCCGACGGCGACGCTGCGCACGGTGAAGTGCTCCAGCATCGGGTCGCAGGAACGGCACGGCGGGGCGTGGCTGCCGTGCGCCGGGTCGCCCTCCTCGCGGATGCGAACGGTCGTCATCCGGGAGCCCTTGAGCGCCTTGCGGGCCTCGTGCAGGGTCATCGGCTTGCGGGCGGCCCGCTTGGAGCGCCGGCCGTCGACCCCGGTCAGGTACTGGGAGAGCAGGACGGCCTCCGGACAGCGGCCGGTGAAGCGCTCGCGGGCCTCCGGCGGCAGGGTGTCCAGGAAGTCGGCGACCAGGTGGTGCAGCACCGGGCGGCGCGGGTCCTTGTCGCCCGCCAGGGTGTGCACCTCGCCGCCCTTGAGCGACAGCGCGGCGGCGACGGCGGGCAGCAGGCTGTCGCGGTGGTGGCGCAGCACGGGCGGGCCCGCCGGCTCACCGGTGGTCATCCGTCGTCCTCCTCCTCGTGATCCGGCGTCGGCCGGAGCGACCGGGCCGGTCCTGGGCAAGCCTGTCAAACGGCACCGACAACCGCACAACCGGGGTGCGGCGGCGGCCGGTGCCGCGACGGACCGGGCGGGCGGACACCCGGCGCCGGTCGAACGCGCATGCGTCCGTCACGACTTGTCCGCTGATCCACCGGCACCGGCCCCGGGCCCCCGGGGGAGGTGCCGGTGGCGAGCCGGAGGGGCCGGCCGCGGACCGACCCCGCGGCCCGCGGCCGGGGCCCCGGTCGTCCGCCTGGCAGACGGGGGGTTGAAGGCAGGCCCTAGGCTGGTGCCCAGCAAGCACCGTATTTGCAGCAGCCAGTGGGGGCTCCCAGATGACGACAGGTCGGCCCGGCGTCGCCGCCGCACCGAACGCGGCGTACGCAGGTCAGGTGGTGCAGTTCCCGGACCCGGTCCGCGCGGAGCGGCACCCCGCCGGGGTCAGGGTGGACGAGTACGGCTTCCCGGACTTCGGCCCGTACGCCGCCGCGGCGGCCGAGGTCGCCGACCCGCCGGAGGGCTTCGGCGTGGACGAGCTGCGGCTGACCGACTACGTCTCGGCCAACGCCGCGCTCTACACCCAGGGCCACCCGCTCTGGGCCGACCTGCCGACCGCCGTCGCCACCCCGCCCGGCTGGACCTGGCACCACGCGGTCGGCCGGGCCGCCCCCGGCTGGCGGCGGATGGAGCTCGTCCCGGTCGAGGTCAAGGCGCTGCTGCGGCACCACGCCGGCCTGGCCACCTCGGCCGCCGACCACACCCGCCGCGGCACCCGCCCGCTGCAGGAGCGCCGGCCGGTGCACTTCGCGCTGGCCATGGACGGCGGCGACCCGATCGGCGTCCCCGAGGACCTGGTGCAGCGCGCCGAGCAGCGCCTCGGCTACCGGCTGCCCGACGCCTACCGGACCTTCCTCAAGCTGGGCGGCGGCCGCGCCCCCGTCGGCGTGGCGCTGGACACCGAGCTCGGGCTGCTGCTCGACCAGCCGTTCCTGACCCTCACCGAGGAGTACGGCACCGAGGACCTCGTGTACGCCAACAAGTGCCTGCGCGACCACCTCACCAAGGACTACCTGGGCATCGCCTACGCGCAGGGCGGCCTGGTCGCGCTCAAGGTGCGCGGCGAGCGGGCCGGCTCGGTCTGGTTCCACCTCTACGACGACGCCCGCGACAACGGCGCCCCGGAGGCCCCGGAGGACCGCTGCGCCCGGCTGCTGCTGCCCTGCGGCGAGGACTTCGACGCCTTCCTGCTGCGGTTGGCGGGCAGCCCGCCGGAGCTGGAGACGGTCGCGGAGCTGATGGTGGACGGCGGGTTCGCCCGGGCCGTCCCGGTGGGCTGAGGCGCGTGGTCTCGGTGGTCGCGGTGGTGTCGGTGGAACGGGGGACGAAGAGGATGCGGACAGGGGTGAACCGGGCGTGGTGACGTACGCGCAGGCGCAGGAGCTCGCCGAGGAGTGGATCAACGGCGGGGTGCCGCGCTCGCAGCAGCGCGAGGTACGGGTCCGGGAGTTCGACCTGGGCTTCGTCTGCTGGGCGGTGGCGCCCGCGGGCGACGGCTCTGGCGGTACGGGCGGGAGCGGCGGCTCGGGGGAGGCGCGGCTGGTGATCGCCCGGGACTCGGGCGCCAGTACGCTCTGGCCCGCGCTGCCGGTCAACGAGGTGGTCCGGCAGTACGAGGAGGTCTACGGGCGGCCGGTGGCGGCCAACCCGGCCGGGGCGGCGAAGCCCGCGCCGGGGCCGGTGGAGGCGACCTCCTTCCTGCTCAGCCCGCCGCAGTGGCTCCAGGAGGCGGGGGCCGCGGCGATCGCGGCGGAGGCGGAGCGGCTCGGGACGGCTCCGGCCGGCCCGCAGGGGGAGGCCGCCGATGCCGCCGAGACTCCGGCTGCCGCCGCTGCCGCTGCTCTCGCGCCGGTCGAGGAGCCGCCGGCTCCGGTTCCCGCTCCGGCTCCGGCTCCGGCTCCGGCTCCTGCTCCGGCGCCGCGGCCGGCGCCTGCTGTGCTGACCGAGCCGCCGGTCTCCGACCGGCCCGCCGGGGACGCGCCGACCATGCTCGCGCCGCCCCCGCACGACGAGCCGGTGCCGCCGCCCGCGGCGCCGCCCGCGCCCGTCGCACCTGTCGCTCCCGCGCCCGTCCCGCCCGTCGCTCCCGTGGCGCCCGCCGGGCCGGGGCAGCCGTCGGCCGGGGACGAGGCCGCGACCGTCCTGATGCCCGAGGGGCTGCGGATCACCGGCTCGGACCGGCCCGAGCCCGCCGCGCCGGCCGGTGCCGAGGCCGCGACCATGCTGATGCCGCCGACGAGCGGCGGCTACGGCATGCCCCCGGTCCCGCCGCCCGCCGCCGAACCGCCCGTCGCCCCGCCGGCCCCGGTGCCCGCCCCGGCCGCCGAGCCGGCGCCCACCCTGCTCGCCCCGCCGGACGCCGTGCCCGGGCTGATGGGCCTGCCGGGTGCCCCGGCCGGGCCGCCCGCCGACGGTGCGCCGGTGGAGCAGGCGCCGACGATGCTGGCCCCGCCCGGCGGTGTGCCCGGCCCCGGTGGTCCGCCGGGTGCCCCGGCCGCGCCGCCCGCCGGCGGCCCGCAGGTCGAGCACGCCCCGACGATGCTGGCCCCGCCCGGCGGTCTGCCCGGCCTGGCCGGTCTGCCCGGTGCCCCGGGCCCCGGCACTCCGGCTCCCGGCACCCCTGTCCCCGGTGCCCCGGAGGGCGCCGCGGCGCAGGGCGGGCTCGGCCGGGGCGCGGCTTCGGTCCCGCCGCCGCCCCCGCCGGCCGCGCTGCGCGGTGGCCCCGCCGGTGCCCCCGGCGCGGGCGCAGCCCCCGCCGGGCTGGGGCGCAACGCGGCTTCGGTCCCGCCGCCGCCCCCGCCCGCCGGGCTGAAGCACACCCCGGGCTCCGGCACGCCCGCCGCCGCCCCCGGCGGCCGCGGCGCCGCCTCCACCCCGCCGCCTCCGCCTCCGGCGGGTCTGCGCGGCGGGGAGGCCCCGGCGGCCCCGCAGGGTGGTCCGTCCGCCGCCGGTCCGTCCGCTTCCGGGACGGCCTACGAGGCGACCCAGCTGGCGGGCGCGATCGACCCGGCGCTGCTGAGCGGCCCGGCGGACCCGGGCACCCCGCCGTCCGGCGGCCCCGCCGTCCCGCCGCCGCCCGGCGGCCCGGCGGCCCCGGCCGCGCCCGCGGCCGGCTACGGCTACCCGAACGCGGGCGGTGCCGCCGGGGTCGTCCCGCCGGCGGCGGCGCCCGGCTCGCCGCCGTCCGCGCAGGTGCCCCCGGGCGTGCCCGCGGTCGGCCCGGGGTACTTCGCCGCGCTCAGCTACCGGGGCCCGGACGGCTCGGAGCAGAAGCTGCTGCACCGCAGCGAGCCCGGCACCCCGCACCCGGAGTGGAAGATCCTCCAGGACCTGCGCCGGCTCAACGTGCCGCCGGAGCAGGTGCTGGAGCTCTACACCGAGCTGGAGTCGTGCGACCTGCCGGGCGGCTACTGCAACCGCATGATCGCCGCGTCCTGGCCGAACGTCCGCCTGACCCACACCGCCCCGTACGGCCGGGACCACGCCTCCCGGCAGGCCGGGATGGCCGAGCTGCTGGACCACCTGGACGAGCTGCACCAGCTGGCCTCCGGCGCCCAGCGGGTCCGCCCGTTCCGGGTGCCGCTGCCCGCCCCGGGGACGGTCCAGGCGCTGCCGTCGCTCCCGCCGCAGCAGCTGGCCCAGGAGGCGGGCGCCGCCTTCGGGCAGAACCTGTTCCGCTACGAGCAGCGCGCCGTCTCCCGCCAGGGGGTGCCCGAGCCGGTGTCCCAGTCCCTGATGTGGGCCGGGCTGCCGCGCGACTTCGGGCCGTTCTTCTGGGCGCAGGCGCAGGAGGGCCGTCCGATCCCGACGCTCGCCGAGCTGGCCGCCGAGCGCGGTCTCGGCGCGGGCCCGGACTTCGGCGGCTACCTGGTGCTGGGCAACGACTACGGACGCCAGCTGTGCGTCCAGTACGGCACCGCGCACGTGGTGGCCGTGGACATCGATGGAACCGGCCAGCCGCCCCGGTTCGTCAACAGCGGTGTACCGGAGTTCGTCCGCTCGCTGGCCCTGCTGGGCCGGATGTGGCGGCTGCGGTACGGGCTGACGCCGGACCAGGCCGGTCGCTGGACGACCGACTTCCAGGCCCAGCTCGCCGCGATCGACCCGGCGGCCCTGCAAAACGCGGACACGTGGTGGGCCGTGCTGCTGGAGCAGTTCTGGGACGGCCTGCTGTAGCGGACCGTCGCTGATCCTCGCAGGTGGGAGGGGTCGTTCCGGTGTCCGGAACGACCCCTTCAGCATGCCGCCGCAGCTGTGCCTCGTTGGGGTTTCGCCCGGATCTGCGCAAAATAGGTCAAGAGGATGGGTCTATTCGTCCGGTCCTCGACACATTCCGGTCCGTACGGCGACGGAATCCGGCCCCGGGCTCCGAACCGGTTCCGGATCCGTCCGTTCCGTCCGATCATGGGCTCCGCAGCCCGCGAAACGAGGGGAAGAGCCCATGAGCGACGCCGTCCCCCAGTACGGCTTCACCCAGGCCCGCCGTGGCTACGCGCCCGAGCAGGTCGAACGAGCCCTCGCCGCTCTCACCGCGCAGCGGGACGAGGCGTGGGAGCGGCTGAGCGTCCTGGGTGCAGGCATCCGGCAGATGGAGGCCCGGCTGGCCGACATCCGCCGGACCGCCGAGGAGGCCCCGGACCCCGACTACCAGGTGCTCAGCGAGCAGGCCGCCGGACTGGCCGCGATGGCCGAGAACGAGGCGCGCGCCGTCCGGGAGAAGGCCGAGCGCTTCGCCGAGGACCTCCGGGACGAGGTCTACGAGGCCGGGCAGGCGGCCGCCAGTGCCGCCAAGGAGTACGCCGCCGCGACCCGGGCCGACGCGGACGCGGCCGCCCGCCGCACCGAGGAGCGGACCCGGGCCGAGGCCGAGGGCATCCGGTCCGACGCCGACCGGGAGAGCCGCGCCGTCCGGGACGCCGCCACCGCCTACGCCGCCAAGGTGCGGGTGGCCGCCGCCGAGGCCGGCGAGCAGGCCGAGGCCGAGCTGGCCGCCCGGCGCCGCAAGGCCGACGAGACCTTCGCCGCCGCCCAGGCCAAGGCCGACGCCGAGGACGCGGAGGTGTCGGCGACCGCCGAGCGCCGGGTCAAGGAGGCGGAGCAGCAGCGGGAGACCGTGCTGAACCGGATCAAGCAGCTGGAGACGGACGCCCAGGCCAAGGCCGACCAGCTGATCGAGCGGGCCCGCCGGGAGGCCGAGGAGATCAACGCGGCGAGCGAGCGCGAGCAGCGCGAGTACGACGCCCGGCTGGACACGGTGCAGCAGCACCTGGACCACATCAAGGCCACGCTGGCCTCGCTCACCGGGGCGGCGGTCGGCCAGATCGAGCCCGAGGCGGCGGCCGCGGCGGCCCGGGCCTCCCGGGACTCCGCCGAGGTGGCCGTGCCTGCGCCGCCGGCGCCGCGGGACGAGGTGGCGGACGCCGCCGTCGATGCCGGGCCGGTGGACGACGCCGCGCCGGTGGACTCGGAGGCGGACACCGGGGAGATCCCGGTGGCGAACCTGCGCAAGGCCCTGGCCTCCGAGGCTCCGGCCGGGGGCAAGGCGCCCGTCCAGGAGCAGTCCGCGACCGTGCTGCGGACCCCGGTGGTCGGCAGCAGCGCCACCAAGGCCATCGGCGGGCGGGTGGCGACCGGCCCGGTGCCGCCGAAGCCGGCCGCGCCGCCGGCCGGGGAGACGGTGGACGGGACGGCGGGCGACGGGCCGGCGGCCGGAGCCGCCGACGGGAAGCCCGCCGCCGGGGACGGCACCGGGAAGCCGTCGGAGGACGAGACCCGGATCGTGCCGAAGATCATCATCGTGGACGACGGCAGCGACTACGCGACCCCGCACACGGTGAGCTACCGCCGCCGCTGACCTCCGGCCGGCCGCGCTTCGCGAAGGCCCCGACCGCCCCCGCCGGGCGGCCGGGGCCTTCGCCGTGCCGGGCGGGCGGGCCGGCGGCCGGACGGCGGGGCCGTGCGGCGGGCCGGTGGCCGGGTGGCCGGGCGGGCCGGGCGGGCCGGGAGACGGGGTGGCGGGTTCGGGAGGGGCGGCCGGCCGGCGGGGTGGGCCCCGGGAACGGAAGAGGCCGAGACCCGTGGCGCCCTCCAGGAAAGGGCGCCACGGTTCCCGGCGCTTGGGCGGGCGCCCCCACCCAGGGCCGCCCGGCCTCGCACCTCCGACCCCCATCGGTGGTGCGACAGTGCCCCCGCAGCCATCCCCCACGGTTGGGTGCGGCGGGCACGTTCACCATGGTGCGCGATCTCCATGGACGGGCAGTGACAGGAGTATGTCCAGTTCGTGGCGGATAGCCGAGCCCGGTCCGGTACGGCTCCCGGTTGGTTCGTCCACCGGGCGGACCGGTGCTCCGTCCTGTCGTTCGTCCTCGGATGTGCCCCTGACAAGTCTGCCCGGAAGGCGCCGGGACGGCCGGGGGTTCGGCCCCCGACCCGGCCCGGAGCCGGTCCTGATCAAGCCGCCGACGGCCCCGGTCCGGCCCCGCCGAAGGCGTGCACCGCGTGCGTGTCCGTGCCTCGGCGTAGGCTGGAGACCCCCGGCCGCTCGGCGTGCCGGGCCGTTCGCGTTGCCCCGGCGGGCCTTCGCCGCCCGGGGGCAGCACCAGCCACGGGACGAAGAAGAGACCCCAGATGAGTCTGACCGGACTGCTCGATGTCGTCGCGCGGGACGCGGCGCTCGCCGAGGCGATCGAGGCGGCCACCGCCCCCGGAGCCGCGGCCGGCGGACGCCGCCACCTGGACCTGGTGGGCCCGCCCGCCGCCCGGCCGTTCGCCGTCGCCGCACTGGCCCGCGCGCTCGCCGGGCAGGCCGCCGGGGACCACGGCCGCCCGGTGCTCGCCGTCACCGCGACCGGCCGCGAGGCCGAGGACCTCGCGGCGTCGCTGCGCTCGCTGCTGCCCGCCGACGCCGTCGCCGAGTTCCCGGCCTGGGAGACCCTGCCGCACGAGCGGCTGTCGCCCCGCTCGGACACCGTCGGGCGCCGGCTGGCCGTGCTGCGCCGGATCGTGCACCCGCGGGCGGACGACCCGGCGGCCGGGCCGGTCCAGGTGATCGTCGCCCCGGTCCGCTCGGTGCTCCAGCCGCAGGTCAAGGGGCTGGCCGAGCTGGAGCCGGTGGCCGCGCGGCGCGGCGAGTCGTACGACCTGGAGGAGGTGGCCCGCCGGCTCTCCGCCGCCGCCTACGCGCGCGTCGAACTGGTCGAGAAGCGCGGCGAGTTCGCCGTACGCGGCGGCATCCTGGACGTCTTCCCGCCGACCGAGGAGCACCCGCTGCGGGTGGAGTTCTGGGGCGACGAGGTCGAGGAGATCCGGTACTTCAAGGTCGCCGACCAGCGCTCGCTGGAGATCGCCGAGCACGGCCTGTGGGCGCCGCCCTGCCGGGAGCTGCTGCTCACCGACGAGGTGCGGGCCCGGGCCGCCGAGCTGTCCGCCGAGCACCCCGGGCTGGCCGAGATCCTGGACAAGATCGCCGAGGGCATCGCGGTCGAGGGCATGGAGTCGCTGGCGCCGGTGCTGGTGGACGACATGGAGCTGCTGCTGGACGTGCTGCCGCTCGGCTCCGTCGCGGTGGTCTGCGACCCGGAGCGGGTCCGCACCCGGGCCGCCGACCTGGTGGCGACCAGCCAGGAGTTCCTGCACGCCTCCTGGGTCGCGGCCGCGTCCGGCGGGGACCGTCCGATCGACCTGGAGGCCATCGACGTCTCCGCCGCCTCGCTGCGCTCGCTCGCCGAGGTGCGCGAGCACGCCGACCGGATCGGGCTGCCCTGGTGGTCCGTCAGCCCGTTCGCGACCAGCGAGTCGACCGTCGACGGCATCCTGGAGTTCGACGCCAACACGCTGACCCTCGGCATGCACGCCGTCGAGGCCTACCGCGGCGACACCGCCCGGGCGATCGCCGACGCCAAGGAGCGGCTGGCCGCCGACTGGCGGGTCGTCATGGTGACCGAGGGCCACGGCCCGGCCTCCCGGCTCGCCGAGGTGCTGGGCAACGAGGGCATCCCGGCCCGACTGGTCGCCGACCTCGCGGAGGCGCCCACCCGGGACGTCGTCCACGTCTCCTGCGGCTCCATCGAGCACGGCTTCGTCGACGAGAACCTCAAGCTCACGGTCATCACCGAGACCGACCTGTCCGGCCAGAGGTCCTCCACCAAGGACATGCGCCGGATGCCCTCGCGCCGCCGCAACGCGATCGACCCGCTCGCGCTGGTGGCCGGCGACTACGTCGTCCACGAGGCGCACGGCGTCGGCAAGTACGTCGAGATGGTGCAGCGCACCGTGCAGGGCGCCACCCGCGAGTACCTGGTGCTGGAGTACGCCCCCGCCAAGCGCGGCCACCCCGGCGACCGGCTGTTCGTGCCGACCGACCAGCTCGACCAGGTCACCAAGTACGTCGGCGGCGAGGCCCCGACGCTGCACCGGCTCGGCGGCGCGGACTGGGCGAAGACCAAGCAGCGGGCCAAGAAGGCGGTCAAGGAGATCGCCGCCGACCTGATCAGGCTGTACTCGGCCCGGATGGCCGCCCCCGGCCACACCTTCGGCCCGGACACCCCCTGGCAGCGGGAGCTGGAGGACGCCTTCCCGTACGCGGAGACGCCGGACCAGCTGACCACCATCGCCGAGGTCAAGTCGGACATGGAGAAGTCCGTCCCGATGGACCGGCTGATCTGCGGCGACGTCGGCTACGGCAAGACCGAGATCGCGGTGCGGGCCGCGTTCAAGGCCGTGCAGGACGGCAAGCAGGTGGCGGTGCTGGTGCCGACCACGCTGCTGGTGCAGCAGCACTTCTCGACCTTCGCCGAGCGCTACGCCAACTTCCCGGTGACGGTGAAGGCGCTGTCCCGCTTCCAGACCGACAGCGAGGCCAAGGCCGTCCTGGAGGGGCTGTTCGAGGGCTCGGTGGACGTCGTCATCGGCACGCACCGGCTGTTCTCCTCCGAGACCAGGTTCAAGGACCTCGGCCTGGTCATCGTCGACGAGGAGCAGCGCTTCGGCGTCGAGCACAAGGAGCAGCTGAAGAAGCTGCGCGCCAACGTGGACGTGCTCACCATGTCCGCGACCCCGATCCCGCGCACCCTGGAGATGGCGGTCACCGGCATCCGCGAGATGTCGACCATCACCACCCCGCCGGAGGAGCGGCACCCGGTGCTGACCTTCGTCGGGCCGTACGACGAGAAGCAGATCTCGGCCGCGATCCGGCGTGAACTCCTGCGCGAGGGCCAGGTGTTCTACATCCACAACCGGGTGGAGTCGATCGACAAGGCGGCCGCCCGGCTGAAGGACCTGGTGCCCGAGGCGCGGATCGCCACCGCGCACGGGCAGATGGGGGAGACCCAGCTGGAGAAGGTCGTCGTCGACTTCTGGGAGAAGGAGTTCGACGTCCTGGTGTCGACCACGATCGTGGAGTCCGGCATCGACATCTCCAACGCCAACACCCTGATCGTGGAGCGCGGCGACACCTTCGGCCTCTCCCAGCTGCACCAGCTGCGCGGCCGGGTCGGGCGCGGCCGCGAGCGCGGCTACGCGTACATGCTCTACCCGCCGGAGAAGCCGCTCACCGAGACCGCGCACGAGCGGCTGGCCACCATCGCCCAGCACACCGAGATGGGCGCCGGCATGTACGTCGCGATGAAGGACCTGGAGATCCGCGGCGCGGGCAACCTGCTCGGCGGCGAGCAGTCCGGGCACATCGCGGGCGTCGGCTTCGACCTCTACATGCGGATGGTCGGCGAGGCGGTGGCGGAGTTCCGCGAGTCGCTGGCCAACGGCGGGGCGCCGGAGGAGGAGCCGCTGGAGGTGAAGATCGAGCTGCCGGTCGACGCCCACGTGCCGCACGACTACGCGCCCGGCGAGCGGCTGCGGCTGCAGGCGTACCGCTCGATCGCGGCGGTCAACTCCGAGGAGGACATCACGCAGGTCCGGGACGAGCTGGTGGACCGCTACGGCAAGCTGCCCGAACCGGTGGAGAACCTGCTGATGGTCGCCGCGCTGCGGCTGTACGCCCGGCGGTGCGGGATCTCGGACATCACCCTCCAAGGCTCCAACGTCCGCTTCGGGCCGGTGGAGCTGCGGGAGTCCCAGCAGTTGCGGCTGAACCGGCTCTACCCGCGCAGCCAGGTGAAGGCGGCGGCCCAGCAGCTGCTGGTGCCGCGCCCGAGCACCGGACGGATCGGCGGCAAGCCGCTGGTCGGGCGGGAACTGCTGGGTTGGTGCACCGAGTTCCTGTCGGCCATGTTCGACGACCTGGCGGGCGCGAAGAAGTAGCGTCCGCCCTCCGGGTGGTCCACGGCGGTCTCGGGCTCTGCCCCGGGGCCGCCGTTTCGTGTGAACGGGCTCCGACCGTCGTTGACGGGACGCGGCCCGCAGGCCGGACCGTGAACCGGGTGAACCGACGCGTCAGCCGAGCTTCCACTGACCGGTCTGCGGGGCGAAGCCGCTGTCGAGGCCGAACTGGGCCTTGTCGAGCTTGGCGTCCTTCGGGACCTCGAAGGTCACGAAGCCGAGGGCGCTCTCGCCGGGGGCGATGTTGGCGGGGACCTGGAAGCTCGGGCCGGCCTTGGTGTCCGCGATCGTGGTGCCGAAGGCCTGGCCCTGGGTGTCGACCACCTTGGCGCTGTTGCCCGGGACGTCGCTGTAGGCCTTCTTGCCGCTCGCCTTGATCCGGAACTGGACCGCGACGAAGCGGTTGCCCTCGGCCGGGTGGGTGAACTCGTCCCCGCCCTCGGCGTTGTCGACCACCTTCACCACCGTCACGTCGGCGGTGTCGGCCGGATCGTTGCCCTTCAGCGCGATGGTGTCGCCGACCTTGGCGGCGGCCTTGCCGGTGTCGGCGGGCTTGTCCTCGGCCGGCTTGCCGTCGGCGGGCTTGGCGGCCTCGGAGCCGGTGGCGGCCGCGGTCTGCTTCGGCTCCGTCGAGACGGACGGGCCGCTGGTGGAGCTGCACGCCGTCGCGCTCAGGGTGACCAGCGCGGCGCCCAGCAGCAGGGCGGTGCGGCGGGTGGCGCTGCGACGGGCGGTGGTGCGGCGGACGGCGGTACGGCGGGCGTTCGCGGACATGGGTGTCTCCCGGCGGATCGGTGGTCTTCCCCTGCGTCGCCTCCGTTCGGCGGCGACGGGGAGATCACACCATCGGGACGTGAACCGCGTCAACAGGATTTCACAAAACATCTCAATTCACATGTGAACTCCGGTGGCGAGGAGCGTCGCTATGCTGTGTGGTCACAGCCCCCGCCCCTGCTGTGCGGTCGCAGCCCCACCGAAGGAGCCCCCGTGCCGGACCGTTCCGAAGTGACCGCCGCCGAGATCGCTCGGCTGGCCGGCGTCGGCCGGGCCGCGGTCAGCAACTGGCGCCGCCGCCACCCCGACTTCCCGCGCCCGGTCGGCGGCACCGACGCCAGCCCGGCCTTCGCGCTCCCGGAGGTCGAGTCCTGGCTGCGCGCCCAGGGCAAGATCGCCGAACTTCCGCTGCTGGAGCGGGTCTGGCAGCTCGTCGACACCCTCCGCGACCCGGCCGGCCACCCCGCCGCCCCGCTGGTCGAGGCGGGCGCCCTGCTCCTGCTGCTGCACCGCGAGCCCGGGCATTGGACCGAACTCGCCGACCGGCCGGACACCCGGCTCGCCGTCGCACTGCCCAGAGCCGTCACCGGCACCGCCGTGCACGCCTTCGGCCCGGACGGCGCCCGCACCCTCGGCCTCCCGGGCCTGCTCGGCAGCACCCAGCTGGACCTCGCCCGGTTGCTCGCCGAACTCGCCGCCCGGAGCGGTCCGGTCGGCGCGTACGAGCAACTGCTCAGCCGGTACGCCGAGGCCAACACCCGGCAGCTCAGCCCCACCCCGCCGGAGGCCGCCGAACTGCTCGCCGCCGTCGCCGGCGTTCCCGCCACCGTGCTCGACCCGGCCGTCGGCCTCGGCGCCGTCCTGCTCGCCCACCCGCCGACCACCGGCCGCTACGGCCAGGACGCCGACCCGGTGACCGCCGCCCTCGCCCGGCTCCGGCTCGCCCTGCACACCCCCGCCGACGAGCCCGGCCCGCTCCCGCTCGACCTGCGGGCCGGCGACGCCCTGCGCGCCGACGGCTTCCCCGGCGACACCTTCGAGGCCGTGCTCTGCCAGCCCCCGTACAACGAACGCGACTGGGGCCACGACGAGCTGCAGTTCGACACCCGCTGGCCCGGCGGGCTCGTCCCGCCGCGCGGCGAGTCCGAACTCGCCTGGGTGCTGCACTGCCTCGCGCACACCCGCCCCGGCGGCCTCGCCGCGCTGCTGCTCCCGCCGACCGTCGCCGCCCGCCGGGCCGGCCGCCGCATCCGGGCCGAACTGCTGCGCTCCGGCGCGCTGCGGGCCGTCATCGCGCTGCCGGCCGGCGCCGCCCCGCCGTACGGCGTCCCGCTGCACCTGTGGGTGCTGCGCGCGCCCCGGCCGGGGGACGACTTCCGCCAGGTGCTGCTGCTCGACGCGGGGGCGGCGCCCTCCGGTCCGGCCGGGGCCGCCGGGGCGCCGACCGCCGAGGGCGGACGGGACAAGGTCGACTGGACCGAGCTGCGGCGCACCGTCCTGGAGGCCTGGCGCGGCTTCGACCTCGCCGCGCGCGAGGGCCTGCCGGTCCCCGACGACCGCCCCGGCGTCCACCGGGCGATGGCCGCCATCGACCTGCTGGACGACGAGACCGACCTCTCGCCGGCCCGGCACGTGCCGCCCGCGGCCCCGCTCGGTGGCGCGGCCGAACTCGGCCACCTCGGCGGGCGGCTGGCCGAGCTGCTGGCCGGCCTGCCCGACCCGGCCACCCTGCTGCCGCAGCCGGCGGCCGCGCCCGGCGGGGCGTCTGGCGGGGCCGGCGGCGGAGCGTCCGGGGGGTCCGGGGCAGCTCCGGTCGGGACGGTCACCATCGGCGAGCTGGTCCGCGGCGGCGTGCTGGAGGTGTTCTCCTCCGGCACCGGTGCCGCCACCCGCCCGACCGGGACGGGTCCGGGCGGCACCCCCGTCGTCACCGACCAGGACCTCGCCACCGGCGCCGTGCCCAGCGCCGTCCTGGCCGACTGCCCCGGCCCGGCCGGCGACGTCCGCACCCGCCCCGGCGACGTCCTGGTCCCCGCCCTCGGCGGCGGCACCGCCCGGGTCGTTCCCGCCGACGGGCCGCTGGTCGGCGTCGCACTCGGCCGCCAGCTCCACCTCCTGCGGCCCGACCCGGCCGCCCTCGACGCCGAGTTCCTGGCCGGCCAGTTCCGTTCCACCGCCGGCACCCGGCGCGCCGCCAGCCACGCCACCACCACCGCCCGTCTCGACATCCGCCGGGTCGAGCTCCCCCGCCTCCCGCTCCCCGCCCAGCGGCGCCTCGGCGCCGCCTTCGCCCGCCTCGCCGCCTTCGACACCGCCCTGGCCCAAGCCGCCGCCCTCGGCCGCAGCCTCACCCAGGCGGCGACCGATGCCCTGGCGACCGGCACGCTGGTGCCGCCGGCCTGAGGGCCGCCGTGGAGGTGACTCGGACTCAGAGCCGGTGCCCGCCGCTGTCGCTGCGGTCGGACGGAAGGGCCTCCGGGGCGGGCGGGTTGGGCGGTACGGTGTGGCGGAACCGTTCGCACCGCCCTCGGTGACGGTCCTCACCAGCTCAGGAGTGCGCATGTCAGGGCAGTACCCCGGGCAGTTCGGGCCGCCGCCCGGCGGCACGCCGTACGGGCCGGGGCACCCGCCGGGTACCCTGCCGGGGGCGCGGCCCGGGGCGGCGGCGGTGGGCGGGCAGGCCGCGATTCCCGGGCGGTTCGGGGTGACCGCGCGGGTGCTGTGCACGGCGGCCCCGCTGCTCACCTTCGGTCTGCTCGGGGCCGTCCCCTCACTGCTGCTGGCGGTCCGGCGCCGGCGGGCGTACGACATCGCCGGTGCGGTGGTGTTCTGCGCGCTGCTGCTCGCCATGATCGTCTCCGCCGGGGTCGCGGGCACTCTGAAGAACCCGACCGCCGACACCACCGGTTCGGTCACACTGGCCGTGCTCTGGCTCCTGCCGCCCGCGCACTTCCTGCTGATGGACAGCCGTGCGGTCTGGCTGGCCGGGCCGCCGGCGCCGTCGGCCGCGCCACGGGCCGTCCCGCCGTACGCGGCACCGAACGTGCCGCCGTACGCGGCGACCGTGCCCGGCTACGGGGCACCCTCCCCCACCGCCCCCACGGCGCCGACCGCGCCCGTAGCCCCGCTCCCCGCGACACCGCCCCCCGCGCCCCCGCCCCACGAGACCGACCACGACCTGCGCGAACTGGGCGAGTTGCTGCGCCGCCAGGCCCGCGAGGACCGCCCGTGACCGCCGCCCGGCTGATCGCGGGCCGTTACCGGCTCACCGAGAAGATCGGCCACGGCGGCATGGGCCAGGTCTGGGCCGGGCAGGACGAGCGGCTGCACCGCCCGGTCGCGGTCAAGCTGCTCCGCCCCGAGCACCTGCTCCCCGGAGGGAGCGGCTCCGGCGGCGAACGGGCGCGCCACGGCGACGAGTTGCGCCGACGCTTCCTGCGCGAGTGCCGGGTCACGGCCGCGCTCGACCACCCCGGGCTGGTCACCGTCTTCGACGCGGGCGAGGACGAGGGCGAGCTCTACCTCGTCATGCAGCGCGTCTCCGGGGTCAGCCTGGCCGATCTCATCGCCGAGGACGCGCCCTTCCCGATCGAGCGCGCGGCGGCCGTCGCCGCGCAGCTGTGCACCGCGCTGGCCGCCGTCCACGCCATCCCGGTGGTCCACCGCGACCTCAAGCCGAGCAACGTCATGGTCCGCGAGGACGGCCGCACCGTCCTGCTCGACCTCGGCATCGCCACCGCCCTGGACACCGAGACCACCCGGCTCACCCTCACCGGCGTGCCGGTCGGCAGCCCCTCATACATGGCGCCCGAACAGGCCCTCGCCGCCACCACCGACCCGCGCAGCGACCTCTACGCGCTCGGCTGCCTGCTGCACGAGATGCTCGCCGGTGAGGAGCCCTTCCGGGCCCCCACCGCGCTCGGCGTCCTGCGCCGCCACGTCGACGAACCGCCCGTCCCGCTGCGGGAGTTGCGCCCCGAGGTGCCGCAGCCGCTGGAGCGGCTGGTGCTCGACCTGCTCGCCAAGCAGCCCGCCGACCGCCCCGCCGACGCCCGGGCCGTGTACGCGCGGCTGCTCCCGCTGCTGCCCCCGGCCGAGGCGGCCCCGCAGCCCCGCTACACCCCGCTGCCGGACCCGGCCCGCCCCTTCCGCTACCCGTACCAGCCGCAGCCGCCGGTCGCGGCGGCCGTACCGGCACCGCCGGTCCGCTCCGAGCCGCGGCCCTTCCTGATGCCGCCCGCCCCGCCGACACCCCCGCCCGTCCCGGCCGGCCCGGACCTCGGCGCCGAGTGCGCCCGGCTCTCCGACCTGGTCGACGCCGGCCGCCACGCCGAGGTGCTCGGCCTCGCCGCCCGGCTGCTGCCCCGGGCCGAGGCCGAACTCGGCGACGCCGCACCCCTGGTGCGCACCATCCGCACCATCTACGCCCGCACCCTGCTGCACGAGGGCCACCCTCAGCAGGCCCTCCCCGAGTACCGCCGCCTCGCCGCGACCGCCGACGGCGGCCCGCACGGCCCCCAGGGCCTGGACCACCGCTACCGCGCCGCCCTCTGCCTCGACCGGCTCGGCCACGGCGCCGAGGCCCTCGCCGAGTACCAGGCGCTCCTCTCCGCCCACACCGCCCGACTGGAGGCCGGCCTCGACACCGACCCCGAACGCGGCTACGACCTGCGCGAACGCATCGGCCTCCAGCTCGCCGCCACCGGCGACGCCCACAACGCCTGGCAGTGGCTGCTCCCGCTGCTCCTCGACCGCGAACGCCGAGACGGCCCCCACCACCCCGCCGTCCGCCGCCTCCGCCAGTCCCTCGCCAGCCTCACCCCCGCCGCCACCCCGTGGCCCCCGGCCCCGCGCTGACCCCCCCGCCGGACACCGTCCGGTACCTCCGCACCACCGGAGGGCGGCAGAGTAGGTTCGGGGTGTGACGACGAATGCTGTGCCGACGAACGCCCCGGGCGCGAAGCTGATCCTGCTGACCACCACCCACCGGGTGGCTCCCGGCCTGCTGGCGTGGCCGGCGTGGGAGGCGTTGCGGTCGGCGGGGCGGGTGCTGGTGGGGGACGAGGGGCATCCGCAGGTGGCGGCGGTGCGCCAGGCCGGGGTGGCGGTGGAGGTCGTGCCGCCCGGGTCGGCGCCCGCGCTGGCGCGGCTGCTGACCGGGCAGCCGGCCGGGGCCGGGCCGACGGTGTGGCTGGGGAGCCCGGACGGGGACCCGGGGCTGACGGACGCGCTGGCGCGGCTCGCGGTGGAGCACGCCGGGGAGGTGCCGGAGATCGAGGTGCTGCCCGGCTCGTACGACCTGCCGGGGTCGCGGCTGCTGGACCTGGTGACGGTGATGGACCGGCTGCGCTCCCCGGGCGGCTGCCCCTGGGACGCCGAGCAGACGCACGAGAGCCTGGTGAAGTACCTGGTCGAGGAGGCGTACGAGCTGGTCGAGGCGATCGAGGAGGGGGACCGCGGGACGCTGCGCGAGGAGCTGGGCGACGTCCTGCTGCAGGTGTTCTTCCACTCCCGGATCGCCGAGGAGCACCCGACCGAGCCGTTCACCGTCGACGACGTGGCCGGGGACATCGTCGAGAAGCTGATGTACCGGCACCCGCACGTGTTCGGGGACGCCGAGGCCGGCGGCGCCGCCGAGGTGGAGGCGAACTGGGAGCAGCTGAAGGCGGCCGAGAAGGCGGACCGCGAGTCGGTGCTGGACGGCGTGCCGGCCGGACTGCCCGCGCTGGCGTACGCGGCGAAGCTGGTGTCCCGGGTGCGCCGGGCGGGCTTCACCGGGGTGCCGGACGAGCCGTACGAGCTGCCGGCCGAGCTGACCGCCGACTCGGCGGGCCGGCTGCTGCTCGCGGTGGCGCAGCGGGCGCACGACGCCGGGGTGGACGTGGACGCGGCGCTGCGGTCGGCCGCGCGCGGTTACCGGGACGCGGTGCGCGCGGCCGAGGGCCTCGGGCCGGCCGGGGAGCCGGGCGGGGAGTAGCGGTTCAGGCCGCCGTGGCGGCGGGCTCGGGGCGCCGCTGCGGCGGGACGAGCTCGCCGATGGCCTCGCCGACGAGGACGACCAGTTCGGCGAGCCGCTCCAGGTCGAGGTGGGCGGGCAGTTCGGCCAGCGAGATGATCCGCTCCCCGCCCGGGCCGGCCACGGCGAACAGGTCGATCGGTCCGAGGTGCTTCTCGGCGGTGTCCACGAGGGCGGCGACGTCGCTGGGGCGGCGGATGTCGCCGCAGACGCCGACGACGGGGCAGCCCGGCCGGTCGAGTTCGGCCGCGAGGTCCTCGGCGATGCCGACGTGCTGGTCGGCGATCAGCATGCCGACGGTGCCGGCCGCGGCGAACCGGCGGGCGAGGCCCGCGCCCGACCCGCCGTCGAGGACCGCGACGACGACGACTGACCCGCTGACCCGCATGGCCTGCTCCTCCCTGTGGGCGACACCGCACCGGCGCCCACGCGTACTGCGGAGGATCGTAGGCACGTCCCGACCCCCCGCAACAGGGATTACCCCTCAGGTGACCAGACTCACGCCCGCCCCGCGGCCAAGAGTCGGCCAAGAGCTGTCCACGGACCGGCCACGGACCGTCCGGGCACCGGCAACGCGGCGGCAACCGACCGGCTACGGACCGTCCGGGCACCGGCAACGCGGCGGTCACCGACCGGCCACCGGCCGTCGGGCGCGCCGGAGGCGGTCCGGAGGAGGGAGGGCGGTCCCGTCGCACCGGATACGGTCGGTCCATGCCAGCTCAGCCCCACCCCGCCCGGCCCGCCGCCGCGCCGTCCGACGCCCCCGCCCCGCAGCTGTTCACCTGGGAGTTCGCCGCCGACCCGTACCCCGCCTACGCCTGGCTGCGCGAGCACGCCCCGGTGCACCGCACCACGCTGCCGAGCGGCGTCGAGGCCTGGCTGGTGACCCGGTACGCGGACGCCCGGCAGGCGCTCGCGGACGGCCGGCTGTCGAAGAACCCGGCGCACCACAGCGAGCAGGCGCACCGCACCGGCCGGGTGGGCATCCCCGGGGAGCGGCAGGCGGACCTGATGACCCACCTGCTGAACATCGACCCGCCGGACCACACCCGGCTGCGCCGGCTGGTGTCGAAGGCGTTCACCCCGCGCCGGGTGGCCGAGTTCGAGCCGCGGGTGCAGCAGCTCACCGACCGGCTGATCGACGGCTTCGCGCAGCGCGGTTCGGCGGACCTGATCCACGAGTTCGCCTTCCCGCTCCCCATCTACGCGATCTGCGACATGCTCGGGGTGCCGTCCGAGGACCAGGACGACTTCCGCGACTGGGCCGGCATGATGATCCGGCACGGGGGCGGCCAACGCGGCGGCGTGGGGCGGGCGGTGAAGCGGATGCGGGCGTACCTGCTGGAGCTGATCCACCGCAAGCGGGCGGACCTCGGGGACGACCTGATCTCCGGTCTGATCCGGGCCGGTGACCACGGCGAGCACCTGACCGAGAACGAGGCCGCGGCGATGGCCTTCATCCTGCTGTTCGCGGGCTTCGAGACCACCGTGAACCTGATCGGCAACGGTACGTACGCGCTGCTGCGCAACCCGGAGCAGCGCCGGCTGCTGCAGGAGTCGGTGGCGCGCGGGGAGAGCGCGCTGCTGGAGACCGGGATCGAGGAACTCCTGCGCTACGACGGACCGGTGGAGCTGGCGACCTGGCGGTTCGCGACCCGCCCGCTGGCCATCGGCGGGGTGGACATCCCGGTCGGCGACCCGGTGCTGGTGGTGCTGGCGGCGGCGGACCGCGACCCGGCCCGGTTCGCGGCCGAGAACACCCTGGACCTGGCCCGGACGGACAACCCCCACCTGGGCTTCGGGCACGGCATCCACTACTGCATCGGCGCCCCGCTCGCCCGGCTGGAGGGGCGTGCCGCGCTGGCCACGCTGCTCTCCCGGCTGCCGGACCTGCGGCTCGCGGGAAGCCCGGAGGACCTGCGCTGGCGCGGCGGCCTGATCATGCGTGGGCTGCGCGAACTGCCGGTGGAATTCAGCCCGGAGAGCCGCTCCCCGCACACCCCTCCGCAGGCCACGTCCGGGCCCGCGACAGGCTGAGACCGCGCTGGCGGAGGTCGCCGAACGCTCGCCGACGGGGGTGTGAACACCCATCAATCCGGACATAACGCCGCCGTTGGTAGGCGATCGGATACGGGCCGTAATTGTCGTGTGATATCTGCGATATGAGCTTGTGATTGGTCTGATGATCTGTCTACTCTCCCTGGAGTTCGCAGCTGCGGACCTCGTGCGCGGAACGCCGAATCCTGCCCGCCGCGCCACGGGAAACCGACCAGACCCTGGGCAGGGGCGGGGGAACCAGGTTTGTTGCCGTCTCCCACGGCTTGGGGTGAAGCCGCCCGAGCGGGATCGTTCCCGCGTACGGCGGCCGGGCCACCTCCCGGTCCGAACCCGACAGCTCACCTCGCAGGCGTGCGGAGAGGGACCTCTTCATGCTGTTCGTTGGAACTGGCCGCCACCGTCGTCGCACCCAGACCGAGAAGGCCATCGCCGTCGCCGGTGTGGCCGGCGTCGGACTCGCGATGCCGCTCCTCACCGCCACCGGCGCCTCCGCCGCCCCGGCCTCCACCTGGGACTCCGTCGCCCAGTGCGAGAGCGGCGGCAACTGGAGCATCAACACCGGCAACGGCTTCTACGGCGGCCTCCAGTTCACCTCCAGCACCTGGAAGGCGTACGGCGGCACCGCCTACGCGGCGCAGGCCAACCAGGCCAGCAAGGCCCAGCAGATCTCGGTCGCCGAGAAGGTCCTGGCCTCGCAGGGCCCGGGCGCCTGGCCGGTCTGCTCCCAGAAGGCCGGTCTGACCAAGGGCGGCGCCCCGGCCGTGGTCGACACCGCCTCGGACGCCAAGCCGCAGTCCGCCGCCAAGCAGCAGGCCCCGAAGCAGCAGGCCCCGAAGCCCGCCGCCAAGCCGGCCGAGAAGCCGGTCGCGCAGAAGCCGGTGCAGAAGCCCGCCGCGCAGCCGGTCCAGCAGGCCGCCCCGCAGCAGCAGGCGCAGGCTCCGGGCTTCTCCGGCCACGCCGGCTGGGACGCCGACGCCAAGGTGTACTGGTACCAGAACAACGGCGCCTGGTACTGGACCAGCCACCAGAGCGTCTACCAGCAGTACGCCGGCCAGGCCGCCGCCCAGCCGCAGTACGCCCCGCAGGCCGCCCAGTCGGCCCCGCAGGCCACCGGCCACGACTACACCGTGCGCGCCGGTGACACCCTGTCGACCATCGCCGCCGCCCAGGGCGTGTCCGGCGGCTGGCACGCGCTGTACGAGCAGAACCACGCCACCGTCGGCGGCGACCCGAACCTGATCATGCCCGGCCAGGTGCTGCACCTCGGCTGAGCCGTCGGGCCCGGTGACGACGCCCGTCGGCGCCCGACGCCGACACCGTTCCACCCCGCCGTCCGAAGGGGACCGGTCCTACCGGTCCCCTTCGTCCGTATTCGCCCGCTCCGGTGGGACAAGCTGGGACAAGCAGGTGAACTACCGGTGCGTAGCGGGGCCACACGCTGAGACGGGACCGAGGCGGACGTGGCCCCGGGAGCCCGGGCGGTTAGGCTCTGGTCGTAACGACTCCGCAATCGTCCTGCTGACAGCACCACCGTCAGACCGGACCCTGCTTCCGCAAGGAGATGCCTCGTGCCGTCCATCGATGTCGTCGTAGCCCGTGAGATCCTCGACTCCCGCGGCAACCCCACGGTCGAGGTCGAGGTCGGCCTCGACGACGGCAGCACGGGTCGTGCCGCTGTCCCGTCGGGTGCCTCCACCGGTGCCTTCGAGGCCCTGGAGCTGCGCGACGGCGACAAGAACCGCTACTTCGGCAAGGGCGTCGAGAAGGCCGTCCTGGCCGTCATCGAGCAGATCGGCCCGGAGCTGGTCGGCTACGACGCCACCGAGCAGCGCCTGATCGACCAGGCCATGCTGGACCTGGACGCCACCCCGGACAAGTCCTCGCTCGGCGCCAACGCCATCCTGGGCGTCTCGCTGGCCGTCGCGCACGCCGCCTCCGAGGCCAGCGACCTGCCGCTGTTCCGCTACCTGGGCGGCCCGAACGCGCACGTCCTGCCGGTCCCGATGATGAACATCCTCAACGGCGGCTCGCACGCGGACTCCAACGTCGACATCCAGGAGTTCATGATCGCCCCGATCGGTGCGGAGTCCTTCTCCGAGGCCGTCCGCTGGGGCGTCGAGGTCTACCACACGCTCAAGGGCGTGCTGAAGGAGCGCGGCCTGTCCACCGGCCTGGGCGACGAGGGCGGCTTCGCCCCGAACCTGGACTCCAACCGCGAGGCCCTGGACCTCATCGTCGAGGCCATCCAGAAGGCCGGCTACGTGCCCGGCCGTGACGTCGCGCTGGCCCTGGACGTCGCCTCCTCCGAGTTCTACGAGGACGGCGCCTACCAGTTCGAGGGCAAGGAGCTCACCTCCGCCGAGCTCATCGAGTACTACGCCGAGCTGGTCGCCGCGTACCCGCTGGTCTCCATCGAGGACCCGCTGGACGAGTCGGACTGGGACGGCTGGAAGGCCATGACCGACAAGCTGGGCGACAAGGTCCAGCTGGTCGGCGACGACCTGTTCGTCACCAACCCGGCCCGCCTGGCCCGCGGCATCGAGACCGGCACCGCCAACGCGCTGCTGGTGAAGGTGAACCAGATCGGCTCGCTGACCGAGACCCTGGACGCCGTCGAGCTGGCCCAGCGCAACGGCTACCGCTGCATGATGTCGCACCGCTCCGGCGAGACCGAGGACGTCACCATCGCCGACCTGGCCGTCGCCACCAACTGCGGCCAGATCAAGACCGGTGCCCCGGCCCGCTCCGAGCGCGTCGCCAAGTACAACCAGCTGCTGCGCATCGAGGAGATCCTCGACGACGCCGCCGAGTACGCCGGCCGCGGCGCCTTCCCGCGCTTCAAGCACGAGGGCTGACGCGCACGGCCCGCACGAGGGCCGGGCGCTCCCGGTAGCGCACGCCTGACCGGTGCCCCGCCGTTCACCCCGTAGGGTGGACGGCGGGGCACCGTCGCGACCAGGAGGGGATACGGGAGATGGCTGGCTGGAGGATCCCGGGCTTTTCCGCCCGGCCCCGGTTCACGAGCCGGGCGACCGTCCTCGTCCTGGTGCTCTGCTCACTGGTGGCGATCCTCGCCTACCCGACGCGGCAGTTCATCTCGCAGCGCGCCGAGATCTCCGCCCAGCGGGCGAAGGCCGACCACGCGCGCCAGCAGGTCGAGCAACTGCGCCGGGAGAAGGCCCGCTGGCAGGACCCGGAGTACGTCAAGGCGCAGGCCCGCGCCCGGCTGCACTACGCGGTGCCGGGGGAGACCCCGTACATCGCGGTGGACCCGGCCGGCCAGGGCGCCCGACCCTCCGCGCCCGCCGCGCCCGCCTCCTCCGGCGGTACGGCGCAGGCCGCCAAGCCCTGGTACGCCAGCATCTGGGACTCGGTGGACGCCGCCGACACCGCCGCGGCGGCCCCCGCCACCCCCCTTCCCCTCCCACCGTCCCCCGTTGGAGACACCTCCCCCCATGACCACTGAGAACCACCCCACCGTCTCCGACGCCGACGTCGCGGCCATCGCCGCCCAGCTCGGCCGGGTGCCGCGCGGCCTGCGCGGCGTGGCGCACCGCTGCCCCTGCGGCAACCCGGACGTCGTGGAGACGGCGCCCCGGCTGCCGGACGGCACGCCGTTCCCCACGCTCTACTACCTGACCTGCCCCAAGGCCGCCTCGCTGATCGGCACCCTGGAGGCGGAGGGCGTGATGAAGGACCAGAGCGCCCGGCTCGCCGAGGACCCGGAGCTGGCCGCCGCCTACCGGAGGGCGCACGAGGACTACATCGCCCGGCGCGACGCGATCGAGGTGCTGGAGGGCTTCCCGAGCGCCGGCGGCATGCCGGACCGGGTGAAGTGCCTGCACGTGCTGGTCGGCCACTCGCTGGCGGCCGGCGAGGGCGTCAACCCGCTCGGCGACGAGGCGATCGGCATGCTGGAGGACTGGTGGGCCAAGGGCCCGTGCGTCTCCCCGGCCGAGGTCGAGGCCGCCGGTGAGCGGGTCGCCCGCAACCGCGCCAAGGAGCAGGACCACGAGGCCGTGATCGCGGCCAAGGAGCAGAAGACCGCCGAGCGCGCCGCGAGGAAGCGGGCCGCCGAGGAGGCCGCGGCGGAGCAGGAGTCCGAGTGAGCACGACCCGCGTGGCCGCGATCGACTGCGGCACCAACTCGATCCGCCTGCTGGTCGCCGACCTCGACCCGGAGACCGGCGCGATCACCGACCTGGACCGCCGGATGATCGTCAACCGGCTGGGCCAGGGCGTGGACCGGACCGGTCGGCTGCACCCGGACGCGCTGGCCCGCACCTTCGCGGCCTGCCGGGAGTACCAGGAGATCATCTCCGGCTTCGGCGTCGGCCCCGAGCGGGTCCGCTTCGTCGCCACCAGCGCCTCCCGGGACGCCGAGAACAGCGACGAGTACGTCAAGGGCGTGCGCGACATCCTGGGCGTCGAGCCCGAGGTGGTGAGCGGCGAGGAGGAGGCGCACCTGTCCTTCGTGGGTGCCACCAAGGAGCTGACCGGTGGTCAGTTCCCCGGCCCGTACCTGGTGTTCGACCTGGGCGGCGGCTCCACCGAGTTCGTGCTCGGGACGGACGACGTGCAGGCGGCGCGCTCGGTGGACATCGGCTGCGTGCGGCTCACCGAGCGGTACTTCGGCGACGCCGAGCTGCCCTCCGAGGAGCAGGTCGCGGCCGCCCGGGCGCACGTCCGCGCCGAGCTGGACCGGGCCGAGGAGGTGGTCCCGCTGACCGGCGCGGCCACTCTGGTGGGCCTGGCCGGGACGGTCACCACGGTGTCCGCGATCGCCCAGGACCTGCCCGGCTACGACTCCGAGGCGATCCACCACTCGCGGATCGGCCGGGAGCGGGTCGCCGAGATCACCCGGCGGCTGCTGGCCGCCACCCACGCCGAGCGGGCGGCCATCCCGTCGATGCACCCGGGCCGGGTGGACGTGATCGCGGCCGGGGCGCTGGAGCTGCTGGAGATCATGGAGCGCACCGGCGCCGCCGAGGTGGTCGTCAGCGAGCACGACATCCTCGACGGCATCGCCTGGGGTATTGCCCGCTGACCCCGTGCGGGACTTACCCGAACCGGCCCCGGCACCCCTTTCGGGGGGTCGGGGCCGGGGCGCGCCCGGCCCGGCCGGAAAAGTTCGTGAATTTCTTCACATGGCGATCCGGCCATTCGCCGCACCGGCTCGCCCGCTACGTCCGAAATGTGGGACCGAAGGCCCGTCGGCGGGATGGCCCACGGGATCGCAGGTCAGGCCTCGGTTGGGGTTTGAAAATCGAAATCACGCGCGGGAACCCGGGCCCTGTGCGGATCGTTGCTGCTCAGGCCGGTGGTGCTCCGGCGCGCGTCCGCGCGGGGCCGCCCAGGGGTGGGGGCCGCCGTGCCGGGCCCGTTTTTGCGGCCGCGCAGTGTAGCACGGGGGGTCCGTCAACTTGTGACCGGGCTCACGGAGGCTGCTCCGGACGGTGCTGGATACTTTCGGATATGAGCACCACGGAGCGTCCTCGCATCCTCATTGTCGGCGGTGGTTACGTCGGCCTGTATGCCGCGATGCGCATCCTCAAGAAGATGCGTTACGGCGAAGCGACCGTCACGGTCGTGGACCCGCGGTCGTACATGACGTACCTGCCCTTCCTCCCCGAGGCGGCCGGCGGCAACGTCGCGCCCCGCAACCTCGTCGCGCCGCTGCGCAGCGCCCTCAAGCAGGCGGAGGTGCTGACCGGGTCCGTCACCGGCATCGACCACGCCCGCAAGGTCGCCACCATCCAGCCGGCGGCCGGCGACAGCTACGAGCTGCCCTTCGAGTACCTGGTCGTCGCGACCGGCTCGGTCTCCCGCACCTTCCCGATCCCGGGTCTGGCGGAGAACGGCATCGGCATGAAGACGGTCGAGGAGGCCATCGGCCTCCGCAACCACGTCATGGCCCAGCTCGACAAGGCCGAGTCCACCACGGACCCGGAGGTCCGCCGCAAGGCGCTGACCTTCGTCGTGATCGGTGGCGGCTTCGCCGGCATCGAGACGGTCGCCGAGATCGAGGACATGGCCCGCGACGCGGCCAAGCTGTACAAGACCGTCAGCCGTGACGACATGCGCTTCGTCGTGGTCGAGGCGGCCAACCGCATCCTCCCCGAGATGGGCCCGGACCTCGGTCTGTGGACCAAGGAGAAGCTCGAGGAGCGCAACATCGAGGTCTACATCGAGACCTCCATGGACTCCTGCGTCGACGGCCACGTCATGCTGAAGAACGGCATGGAGATGGACGCCTCCACCATCGTGTGGACGGCCGGCGTGAAGCCGAACCCGGTGCTGTCCGAGTTCGGCCTGCCGCTGGGCCCGCGCGGCCACGTCGACACCGCGCCGACCCTCCAGGTCCAGGGCTTCGACTACGTCTGGGCCGCCGGCGACAACGCCCAGGTGCCGGACCTCGCCGCGGGCGAGGGCGCCTGGTGCCCGCCGAACGCGCAGCACGCCTGCCGCCAGGCCGTCGTCCTCGGCGACAACGTGATCTCCGGCATGCGCGGCTTCCCGCAGAAGGAGTACAAGCACAAGAACCTGGGTGCGGTCGCCGGTCTCGGCCTGCACAAGGGCGTGGCGATCCTCTTCGGCAAGTACAAGCTGAAGGGCCGTCCGGCCTGGTGGTTCCACCGCCTGTACCACGGTGCGATGGTGCCGACCTTCAACCGCAAGGTCCGCGTCTTCACCGACTGGACGCTCGCGATGTTCCTCAAGCGCGAGATGGTCGGCCTCTCCCAGATGGAGCGGCCGCAGCTGCCGATCCAGGAGGTCACTCCGCCCACCAAGCCCGTCGAGGCCGCCAAGCCGGCCGCCGACAAGGAACTCGCGAGCAAGTAAGCGACTGAGACCCCGGTGTGGGAGCACCGGGGTATGAGTCGGAGGCCCTCCGCCCGGCAGCGTTGCCGGACCACGACCTCCGTGGTGCTCAGCCGGCCGTGCGACCGGGCGGAGTACAGAAGTAGAAGGTCCCCTGCCGAAACCCTCCGGCAGGGGACCTTTCGCGTCGCGGGACCGGTCAGTCGGTCTTGATGCTCGACAGGATGTCCAGCTTGGACGCCCGGCGGGCCGGCCAGATCGCGGCCACCAGGCCGACCACCCCGGCCAGCGCCAGGAACAGCGCCAGCTGGCCGTACGGCAGGACCGTGGTCAGCCCGGAGAGGCTGGACTTCAGGGTGCCGTTGATCGCCCAGGCGATGAAGCAGCCGAGCAGCAGGCCGATGCCGGCGCCGAACAGCGAGATCACCACGGACTCCAGACGGACCATCCGCTTGATGCCCGAGCGGTCCAGGCCGATCGCCCGCAGCATCCCGATCTCGCGCTTGCGCTCGAAGACCGACATCGCCAGCGTGTTGACCACGCCCAGGATCGCGATCAGGACCGCCATCCCCAGCAGGCCGTACATCAGGTTCAGCGCGAAGGTGATGGTCTGGCTGAACTCGTCCCGGACGTCCTGCTTGGACTTCACGTCGATCACCGGGTTGGCGCCGGTGGCGTCCTTGAGCGACTGCTTGAGGCCGTCGGTGGCGCCGTCCCGGCCCTTGACCAGGACGTCGGAGATGTACGGCTTCGGCTCGTGCTTGGCGATCTCGCTGTTGGCCAGCATGACCGGGCCGAGCATGCCGCCCGACTTGTAGACGCCGCCGACGGTGAGCCGGCCGGTGGTCTCGTCCGGGAAGGCCACGTCCAGCACCGAGCCGGTGGTGGCGTTCAGCTTCTTGGCGGCGTCCTCGTCGAGCAGCAGCTGGCCCTTGCCGAAGCCGGCCGTCGAACCGCTGGTCAGCTCGACGTCGGCGAGCTGGTCCAGGACGGCCGCGTCCAGGCCGTTGACCGTCTTGGTGGTGCCGTTGAGCTCCCAGTACGCGGTCGTCATCGCGGAGGAGGCGGCGACCCCGGGGGCCTTGGCGATCTGGGCGGGCACCTGCTCGGACAGGCTCATGCCGTTGGCGGCCCCGATGATGAAGTCGGCCTTCATCGAGCTGGTGACGGCCCGGTCGACGGTGTCGTTGACCGAGGCGCCGATCACCGTGAGGCCGGTGACCAGGGTCAGACCGATGGTCAGCGCGGCGGCGGTGGCCGCGGTGCGGCGCGGGTTGCGCACCGCGTTCTGCTGGGCGAGCTTGCCCGGGGTGCCGCCGAGGCCGCGCAGCAGCGGGCCGACCAGCGCGACCACCGGACGGGAGAGCAGCGGCAGCAGGACGAACACGCCGATCAGGGCCAGGAAGGCGCCCAGGCCGACCGGCAGCCGGCCGTCGGAGTTGCCCAGCGAGGCGCCGTAGCCGATCAGCGCGAGGCCGCCGCCGGCGAGCACCGAGCCGATCGTGTTGCGGACCACCAGGCTCTTCTGGGAGACCGGCTGGTCGCCGCTGCTCATCGCGGCCACCGGGGCGATCCGGGAGGCGCGCATGGCGGGCAGCAGGGCCGACATGACCGTCACCACGACGCCGACCACGACCGTCACCACCACGGTGAGCGGCTTGATCACCAGCGAGCCGTTCGGCATGTTCTCGTTCAGCGAGCCGATCAGCGACTGCATCCCGGCGCCGATCCCGATGCCGGCGAGCAGGCCGGCCACGGCGGAGACGGTGCCGATCAGCAGGGCCTCGATCAGCACGGACCGGGTGACCTGCTTGCGGCTGGCGCCGATGGCGCGCAGCAGGGCCAGCTCCTTGGTGCGCTGGGCGACCAGCATGGTGAAGGTGTTGGCGATGATGAAGATGCCGACGAAGAGCGAGATGAAGGCGAAGACCAGGAGCATCGTGCGCATGCTGCTGGTGCCCTGGGTGATCAGCTCCTGCTCGTCGGCCTTGAGCTTGGCGCCGGTCTCGACGTCGAACTGGTGGCCGGACGGCACCTTGGGCTGGACCTCGGCGAGCAGCGCGTCCTGGCTGGTGCCGGCCTTGGCGGTGAGCACGATGCTGCTGAAGCGGCCCGGCTCCAGCAGGGTCTGCTGGGCGGTGGCCTTGTCGAACAGGGTGAGCGTGCCGCCGGTGTTCACGACCGGGTCGTCGGTGGTGAAGACGCCGGTGAGCTTCGCCTCGACGACCGGACCGTTGGCGGCGACCCGGACGGTGTCGCCGACCTTGTAGCCGCCCTTGTCGGCGGTCTTGCGGTCGAGCGCGACCTCCTTGGCGGCCTTCGGGCCCTGGCCCTCGACCATCGGGTAGCGCGGGTCCTTGCCGTCCTGGCCCGGCGCGAAGTTGGCGCCCTTGGCGGCCCAGACCTGGCCGATCAGGTCACCCTTCTTGTCGGCGACGCCGGTGAAGCCACTGACCACGCCGCGGGCGCCGGCGGTGCCGGGCAGGGCGGCCAGCTGCTGGACGGTGGCGTCGGTGAGGGTGGCCGAGCCGCCCTCGCTCTTCTGCCGGGCGGAGGCGGTGGAGCCGGCCGCGCGGTCCACCACCTGGACCGAGACGTCGGAGTAGCTCTTGGAGTTGCTGTCCCGCATGGCCTTGCCGAAGGTGTCGGAGAAGACCATGGTGCCGGCCACGAAGGCGGTGCCGAGCATGACGGCCAGCGCCGTCATCAGCAGTCGGCCCTTGTGGGCCAGCACGTTGCGCAGTGCGGTGCGATACATGGGGTGTCCTGGGAAGGGGGTCGGTGAGCGGGCTACGGCTGCGGCGGGGTCAGCTGGTGCGGCCCTTGGCGTCGAAGCGGCGCATGCGGTCCAGGACGGTGTCGGCGGTGGGGTTGTGGAGTTCGTCGACGATGCGGCCGTCGGCGAGGAAGACGACGCGGTCGGCGTAGGAGGCGGCGACCGGGTCGTGGGTGACCATGACGACGGTCTGGCCGAGTTCGCGCACGGAGTTGCGCAGGAAGGAGAGGATCTCGGCGCCGGAGCGGGAGTCGAGGTTCCCGGTGGGCTCGTCGGCGAAGATGATGTCGGGCTTGCCGGCCAGGGCGCGGGCGCAGGCGACGCGCTGCTGCTGGCCGCCGGAGAGCTGGGAGGGACGGTGGCTGAGGCGGCCGGAGAGGCCGACGGTGTCGACGACGCGGTCCAGCCAGGGCTTGTCGACCTTGCGGCCGGCGATGTCCATCGGGAGCGTGATGTTCTCCAGGGCCGTCAGGGTGGGGAGCAGGTTGAAGGCCTGGAAGATGAAGCCGATGTGGTCGCGGCGCAGCTGGGTGAGCTGCTTGTCCTTGAGGCCGACGAGTTCGGTGTCGCCGATGGTGGAGGAGCCGGAGGTGACGGTGTCGAGGCCGGCCATGCAGTGCATCAGGGTGGACTTGCCGGAGCCGGAGGGGCCCATGATGGCGGTGAACTCGCCCTGGGGGAAGACCACGCTGACGTTGTCGAGGGCGACGACGCGGGTCTCCCCCTCCCCGTAGACCTTGTTCAGGCCGGTGGCTCGGGCGGCCGCCAGGCCGGTGCGGACGGCGGTTGCGGTCGACGTGGTCACGGGGGGCTCCTTGTGCTCGCGGACTTGTACCTCCATGTTCCGCGACGTGATCATGGTCCTGCGTCGCTCCGCCGGACGGTTGGGCCTACCACCGCTGGGCGTACGGCAGGGGTGGCCCCCTCCTCCTGCGGTATGACGTGAACCCTGAGGCGGCCGGATGGCCGGAACGGATATCCTTCGTGGCCGAATCCCGGACAGTTCGTCAGATGGCAAGGAAACATGACAACTTCCGGGGCTGGGAACATGCGAAAGGGTGATCCGGGCGACTAGGCTCAGGGTGGTCTCGCAGACGCCCGGATGGTGGAACGCAGACACGGGCAGCTTAAAACTGCTTGGCCGCGAGGCCGTGCCGGTTCGAGTCCGGCTCCGGGCACCGATTCACCCGGCGGGGGCGCCGACGGCGTCCCCGCCGGACGTTGTTCACCGGATCCTCCTCGCGGCGTATCCCGGAATTTTTGCCAAGCCATTACCCTTGTGCAATGGGCGGTGCAGTGCCGCCACGGAGGGAATGAGCACATGAGAAGCAGCAACCCGGTCTTCTCGCGGGAGGGGTCCTTCACCCGCGACACCGGCTACGCGGGATTCGGTACCACCGCGCAGGCCGGGAGCCCGTACGGCAACAACCCCTACGCGGGGACGCCCTACGCCCAGCAGCCGGGCCAGGCCCCGATGACCGACGAGCAGCTCTACGAGCTGTACAACGGCCCGTCGGCCGGTCCGGCCGCCACCGGGCGGATGACGCTGGACGACGTGGTCGCCCGCACCGCCATGACGCTGCTGACCCTCGTCGTCGCCGGCGCGGTGGCCTGGTTCGCGCTGCCGTTCGAGAACTTCGGCTTCGCCATCGCCGCGAGCCTGGTGGCCATGGTCGTCGGCCTGGTGGTCTCCTTCAAGCGCAGCGTCAGCCCGCCGCTGATCCTGACCTACGCGGCCCTCCAGGGCTTCGCGATGGGCGCCGTCTCGCACGCCTTCAACACCATGCTGAACGGCATCGTGATCCAGGCCGTGCTGGGCACCGCGGCGGTCTTCGCGGCGATGCTGTTCGCCTACAAGAGCGGCCGGATCCGGGTCACCGCGCGCTACCAGCGGATCGGCATCGCGATCGCCATGGGCTTCGTGCTGCTGATGCTGGTCAACGTGGTCGCCTCGGCCTTCGGTGCCGACATGGGGCTGCGCTCCGGCCCGCTGGGCATCGTGGTCGGCCTGGTCGGCATCGGCCTGGGCGCCTTCTTCCTGTCGCTGGACTTCGCGGAGATCGAGACGGCCATCGCCCAGGGCGCCCCGCAGCGGGAGTCGTGGCGGGCCGCCTTCGGGCTGACCCTGTCGCTGGTCTGGATCTACATGGAGATGCTGCGCCTGATCGCGATCCTGCGCGGCGACGACTGACGGTCCCTCCCGCCGTGAACCACTGCCGCCGGGCCCCGGAGCACTCGCTCCGGGGCCCGGCGGCTTTCTCGCCTAGGCTCGCTGTCATGCATGACGTAGAGCCCCTGGTCGAAGCCGTCGAGAAACTGGCGGATCGTTTCCGCTCGCTGCCGCAGAGCAAGCTGCTGGGCGCCGTGCCCGGGTACCCCTCGCGGGCGGCGGCCGCTCTGGGACTGGCCCGGTGGCTGGCCCGGGCGGCGCTGGCGGCCGAGGGCGGCCCGCGGCGGGAGCTCCCGGACGCCGGGGCCTTCGCGGTGGGGGACCAGCTGGCCGTCGCCGGGCACGACCTGGCGGCCGCGCTCGCGGCGCTGCCGGAGGGTGCGGAGGTGGCGCTGCCGGACGGCCCGGTGGCGGCGGCCGAGGTGCTCGCCGCGGCGGTGGCCGCGGTGCGGGAGACGGCGGCGCTCTGCGGCTGATCGCGTACGGGCGCGCGGCGGACGGGGCCGGACAGGCGGAAGGCCGGCCCGGGTCGTAACCCCCTGACCCGGGCCGGCCTCCGGCGCGCCGTGAGCCGCGCGCCGCTGAGCCGGTGTCAGATGCTGGCGACCACCCGGTCGGCCAGCACGTACACGGCCTCCTCGTCGGTGGAGAAGGTCAGCGAGTACGAGCCGGAGAAGCGCGAGCCGCCGAGCAGCCGGACGTGCTCACCGGCGCGGACCGCGTCGATCAGCCGGTAGGCGGCCTCCCGGTCGCCCGGGGCCACGCAGAGCGTGGTGCCGTCGGCGAAGGCGTACACGTCCAGGGTGCCCAGCGGGCCCGGCCGGACGTCGACCAGGGCGACGGCCTCCTCGGCGAGGGCGGCCAGCCGGGTGTCGGTCCACTCCCGGGACGGCGCCTGGCTGGGCACGAAGTCGGGGTGCGAGGGGTGGCGGCGCGGGTCGGGCGCGGCGACCGCGGTCTCCTCGACGGCCGGGTCGGTGTCCAGCAGCCCGGCCTCCAGGCCGGTGGCCAGCAGGTCGGCCTCGCGGCGGGCCCGGGCCTCCTTGGTCTCGCCGACCGGGTGGCCCGGGCGCAGCGGCACGCCGCCGTCGGTGCCGGGCTCGGCCGGGGCGTAGCCGCCCTCGCCGATCAGGTCCTCCAGCGCGGAGCGCAGCGCCTCGCCGAACTCCGGGTCCATCGTCCCGGCGTTGTCGACGGCGTCCTGCGGGCCGGTGGGGCGGGGGAAGAAGAGCGGCCACTCGTCGGTGCCGGAGAACGCACCGGAGAACGGCGAGTCGAACAGCGGCGCGTCCTCGGCCGCGCGGGCCTCCTGCTCGGCCCAGAACGCCCGGGCCTCGGTGATCTCCCGCTCGCGGTCGGCGGCGAGCGCCTCGGCGACGGCCCGGCGTATCGCGGCCTCGTCCACCGGTGCGGGCGCGGCCGGGGCCGCGGCCCGCGCGTCCAGTCGGCGGGAGAGTCCGCGGAGGTGGAGCAGCACGGCGGTCGACACGGTGATCAGGATCAGCAGCAGGATGGTGTAGACGGCGCTCACGGAACGTACTCCTAGCGAGGAGCGGAACGGGGTTACGTCTCCACACTGCCGCATCCGGGGGTGTTAACGCAGGGGCGAATGTCCGATTGGTCCGTGACTTTCGCTCTTGTCCCCAAATTGTTAGGTAACACCGTTCTACGCAGTGGAGTTGATCCGCTCCGCAGTGTCGATTTCCGGGCCGGAAACGAAAGAAAAGAGGGCCGGATCGACCTCGCGGTGTGATCCGGCCCTCAATTACGCTGCGTCACTCCAAATGGGTGGTCCAGACCCTTCGGAGGGCGTCCGGAGGGTCAGCTGAGGCGCTCCAGCACCATCGCCATGCCCTGGCCGCCGCCGACGCACATGGTCTCCAGACCGAACTGCTTGTCGTGCCACTGCAGGGAGTTGATCAGGGTGGTGGTGATCCGGGCGCCGGTCATGCCGAACGGGTGGCCGACCGCGATCGCGCCGCCGTTGACGTTCAGCTTGTCCAGGTCGACGCCGAGGTCGCGGTAGGACGGGATGACCTGGGCGGCGAAGGCCTCGTTGATCTCGACCAGGTCGATGTCGCCGATCGTCAGACCGGCCCGCCGGAGCGCCTGCTTCGAGGCCTCGACCGGCCCGTAGCCCATGATCTCGGGGGAGAGCGCGCTGACGCCGGTGGAGACCACCCGGGCGAGCGGGGTGATGCCGAGCTCGCGGGCCTTGGTGTCGGACATGATGACCAGCGCGGCCGCGCCGTCGTTCAGCGGGCAGCAGTTACCGGCGGTCACGGTGCCGTCCGGGCGGAACACCGGCTTCAGGCCCGAGACGCCCTCCAGGGTGACGCCGGCGCGCGGGCCGTCGTCGGTGCTGACCACGGTGCCGTCCGGCGTGGTGACCGGGGTGATCTCGCGCTCCCAGAAGCCGGCCTTGATGGCGGCCTCGGCGAGGTTCTGCGAGCGGACGCCGAACTCGTCCTGCTCGGCGCGGGTGACGCCCTTGAGCGCGGCCAGGTTCTCGGCGGTCTGGCCCATCGCGATGTAGGCGTCCGGCACCAGGCCGTCCTCGCGCGGGTCGTGCCACTCGCCGCCGCCCTCCTCCGCCCGCTTCTTGGTGCGGGCCTGGGCCTCGTCGAACAGCGGGTTCATGGTGCCCGGCAGGCCGTCGGAGGTGCCGTTCACGCTGCGCGAGACGGTCTCCACGCCGGCCGAGACGAAGACGTCGCCCTCGCCCGCCCGGATCGCGTGCAGTGCCATCCGCGTGGTCTGCAGCGAGGAGGAGCAGTAGCGGGTGACGGTGGCGCCGGGCAGGTAGTCCATGCCCATCTGGACGGCCACGATGCGGGCCAGGTTGTGGCCCTGCTCGCCGCCGGGCAGGCCGCAGCCCAGCATCAGGTCGTCGATCTGGCGCGGATCGAGCTCCGGCACCTTGGCCAGGGCGGCCTGGATGATGTGGGCGGTCAGGTCGTCCGGGCGGACGTCCTTGAGCGAGCCCTTGAACGCCCGGCCGATCGGCGAACGGGCGGCGCTGACGATGACGGCTTCGGGCATGGCGGGCTCCTCGCTGGGTGACGGCGGACCTGACGTCCGGGAGGAAAGTTACCGTCTGGTAGATCAGGCGTCACCCGCGCCGGTGTGTGAGCTGGCCGACGTGTTCCCGGGGGCCGCACCGGCTTCCTTCCCGTTCTCCGGGGCGGCCGGGTGGATCCGCAGCCGGTGCCTCAGCTGGGCCCAGCGGCGGCCCGCGCCCTCCGCCGGCACGGCCGCCACCTCGGTGCCCTCCCGACCGGCCGCCGCGGCGGCGGCCACCGCGACCGGCAGCACGGTGTCGCCCGGGACGGCCGCGGCCGGGTGCTCGTCCTCCGGCCAGAGCCCGAGCGCGGCGCAGACCGAGGGCAGCACGGCCATCGCGGCGGTCGCGTAGCCCTGGGCGGAGGGGTGGTAGCGGTCGGCGGCGAACATCTCCGGGCGCGCGGCGAACTCCGGGCCCAGCAGCGAGCCCAGCGAGACCGTCCGGCCGCCCGCCTCCACCACCGCGATGGTCTGCGCGGCGGCCAGCTGCCGGCTCAGCCGGCGGGCCACCCAGCGCAGCGGCGGCCGCACCGGCTTGATCGTGCCGAGGTCCGGGCAGGTGCCCACGACCACCTCGCAGCCGTTGGCGCGCAGCGCGGCGACGGCCTCGCCGAGCTGGCGGACGGCCAGCTGGGCCGGGCTGTGCCGGGTCACGTCGTTGGCGCCGATCATGATCACGGCGACGTCGGGACGGTGCGGCAGCGCCTGCTCCAGCTGGCCGGAGAGATCGGCGGAGCGTCCGCCGGAGCGGGCCACGTTGACCAGCCGGACCGGGCGCTCGGCCACCGAGGCGAGGCCGGCGGCCAGCAGCGCGCCCGGGGTCTCGCCGGAGCGGGCCACCCCGAGGCCGGCGCCGGTGGAGTCGCCGAGGACGGCCAGGACCAGCGGGGCCTGCGGGGCGGCGGCGCGGTCGGCGAAGGCCTCCCCGTAGACGCCGTCGGCCCTGGGCGGGTGGGTCTCCAGGACGCCGATGGCCTGGACGGCGAGTTTGCTCTCGGTCACCAGCAGGCCGACCAGGCCCACCCCGAGCAGCCCGAGTCCGCCACCGCCGTAGGCCGCCGCGGTGGCGATCCGACGGGCCACCCGGGCCCGCGAGTCCTGTGCCCCTGGCATCCGGTGCCCCCTTCCCGTGCTCCCTGCCGGCCCCTCCGGGCCACGGCAACGCCTGCACAGCGCTCTTACCCGCGCGCGGGCCGGGAGTACCGGGGGCGTCGGCGGAGGTGGGCCATTGGTGGCCGCGAGCCGGAGGGGAGCCACGGGGCGGTTGCCACGCCCTAGGCTTTGCAGTACCGAGAAGCACTCGCACGCCCAGAGACCGGGAGGACCCCCGTGCGGTACCACAATTCGATCATCGATCTGGTCGGCAACACGCCGCTGGTCAAGCTGAACAAGGTCACCGAGGGCATCAGCGCGACAGTGCTGGCGAAGGTCGAGTACTTCAACCCCGGCGGTTCGGTCAAGGACCGCATCGCGATGCGCATGATCGAGGCCGCGGAGGCCTCGGGCGCCCTCAAGCCCGGCGGCACCATCGTCGAGCCGACCTCCGGCAACACCGGTGTCGGCCTGGCGATCGTGGCCCAGCAGAAGGGCTACAAGTGCATCTTCGTCTGTCCTGACAAGGTCTCGACGGACAAGATCAACACCCTGCGCGCGTACGGCGCCGAGGTGGTCGTCTGCCCGACCGCCGTCGCCCCGGAGCACCCCGACTCGTACTACAACGTCTCCGACCGCCTGGTCCGGGAGACCCCGAACGCCTGGAAGCCGGACCAGTACTCCAACCCGGACAACCCGGCCTCGCACTACCACTCCACCGGCCCGGAGCTGTGGGAGCAGACCGAGGGGAGGATCACCCACTTCGTGGCGGGCGTCGGCACCGGCGGCACCATCTCCGGCACCGGCAACTACCTGAAGGAGGTCTCCGGCGGCAAGGTCAAGGTGATCGGCGCCGACCCGGAGGGCTCGGTCTACTCGGGCGGCACCGGCCGTCCGTACCTGGTCGAGGGCGTCGGTGAGGACTTCTGGCCGACCGCCTACGACCGCTCCGTCGCGGACGGGATCGTCGCCGTCTCCGACAAGGACTCGTTCCAGATGACCCGCCGCCTGGCCAAGGAGGAGGGCCTGCTGGTCGGCGGCTCCTGCGGCATGGCCGTGGTGGCCGCGCTGGAGGTCGCCAGGAAGCTCGGCCCGGACGACGTCGTGGTGGTGCTGCTGCCGGACGGCGGCCGCGGCTACCTGTCGAAGATCTTCAACGACGACTGGATGGCCGACTACGGCTTCCTGCCCTCCTCCACGGACGAGGCGCACATCGGCGAGGTGCTGGCCCGCAAGGAGTCCATCGAGCAGGGCGGCGTCCCGCAGTTCGTCCACATGCACCCGAACGAGACGGTCGCCGAGGCGGTCCGGGTGCTGCGCGAGTACGGCGTCTCGCAGATGCCGGTGGTCTCCCCGGGTGCCGGGCACCCGGACATCATGGCCGGCGAGGTGATCGGCTCGGTGGTGGAGAAGCTGCTGCTGGAGGGCATCTTCGCCAAGGAGATCGAGCTCACCGACACGCTGGACAAGGTGATGTCCAAGCCGCTGCCGGTGGTCGGCTCGGGCGAGACCGTCACCAACCTGATGACTGTGCTGGAGAAGGCCGACGCGGCCGTCGTGCTGGTCGAGGGCAAGCCGCAGGGCATCGTCACCCGTCAGGACCTGCTGGGCTTCCTGACCGGGCGCGCCCAGCACTGACCCGCGGCCGGTACGACCGCGGCGGCGCCGACCGGCGTCGCCGACAGACCGTCACCGGCCCGGCGCAGCCGGCGGTCGGCCACCGACGGCACGTCACCGCCACGCCGTCGTACCGCCCTTCCGCGGATGGATGCGGAGGATTCGTCCACGGGGGAAGTGGTACACCGGCGTCACCTGTCCGCAGCACGTGGTTAACACGGCTCGGGCATCGTGGTGGTCAACGGCAGGACGCCGAACGAGGCGACGGCAACCGTCCGGGAGCGGCTCCCCGGCGGTCGCGGTCGGCTCCGGACACGCCGGGCGGCCCTGACCCGGCCGCCGTGTCCTCCCGTCGTGGGAGGCGCCGTCGTCCCGCCCCTGCCCGGCCCCGGCCGGCTGACAGGGTGCGGCGGCTCCCGCGGCGGAACCGCGCCGCACGGCGCGTGTCCCCGTGGCTCCCGGGTGGGGGAGCCCGTGCGGGGAACGGTGGGGCCGGTCCTTCTCCGAGGGACCGGCCCTTCCGTTCGTGCCGGCCCTTCCGTTCGTGCCGTCCATGCCGTTCGCGCCGTCCGTGCCGGGCGCGCGGGGTGTGCTCCGGGCGGCCGCCCGTGCCGCACGCCGGGCGTGGCCGTCCCGTACGCTCGCACGCATGACCAGCACTGAAACGACCGACCAGGACGCCCCGCGCTACGTCCGGGTGAAGATCGAGCTCATCGCGGAGATCACCGACGAGGGCGCCCTCAAGGCGGCCGCCCTGGAGGCGGTCACCGCCGACGAGTACCTCGACGACGAGGAGCGCGCCCAGTCCGTCGAGGCCATCGAGGTGGACCCGTCGGGTTCGCTCGCCCACTTCATCGACCCCGTCGCCCTGCTGGGCGAGGTGCCCGGCGTGGAGCTCGCCTCGGCGACCTGGGAGTCGGCGCAGACCGAGTTCGACCCGGACAACGAGGAGTGGGACGAGTACCAGGTGGACGAGTCCGCCGAGTAGGACGCGGACGCCGGTCGACGGCGCCCGCCGTCACCACCCCCCGAACGCCCGGTCCGCCTCGCGGGCCGGGCGTTTCGTCCCTGTTCGTTGGCAAGTTGGGTCATCTCATACGATCGCTTACTCTTCGGTGATGGAACCGTGAACGGGCGGATTGCGTTTCTGTATCCGTAATGCCCGGGATGATCAGCAGGGAGACGCGACGTGACGGCACGGGACGGTCAGGGACGGGCGGCCGCAAGCAGCTGGAGCCGGCGCGGGGTCCTCGCCGGACTGATCGGTGCACCCGTCCTGCTGCTGGCGGCCTGCAACGACGACACCGGCGGCAGCGGTGGCGGCGCCGGCAGCGGCTCCGGCGGAGCGAGCGGCAGCCCGGGCTCCGGCGGTGCGAGCAGCGCCCCGAAGACCTCGACCGCGGTCATCACCGTCACCCCGGCCGACGGCGCCGCCTCCGCGAGCTTCAGCGAGCCGGTCAAGGTCACCGTCGCCAACGGCACCCTGAGCAGCGTCAAGGTCACCGACACCACCGGCAAGGAGCTGGCCGGCCAGCTCTCCGCCGACAGCACCAGCTGGACCTCCGCCGCCGCCCCCGCCAGCGGTACCAAGTACACCGTCGCCGCGACCGCCTTCGACAAGGACAAGCTGGAGGCGGACTCCAACGCCGTCTTCACCACGGCGACCCCGGCCAACACCTTCGTCGGCTACTTCACCCCCGAGGACGGCTCGACGGTCGGCGTCGGCATGCCGGTCTCGATCAACTTCAGCAAGCCGATCACCGACCGCAAGGCCGTCCAGCAGGCGATCACGGTGATAGCCGAGCCGGGGGTCGAGATCGTCGGCCACTGGTTCTCCAGCACCCGGCTCGACTTCCGGCCGCAGGAGTACTGGGCCAAGGGCACCAAGGTCACCCTCAAGCTCCGGCTCAAGGACGTCGAGGGCGCCAAGGGCGTGTACGGCACCCAGTCCAAGGACGTGAAGTTCACCATCGGCCGCGCCCAGACCAGCGTCGCCGACCTCGCCACCAAGAAGCTCACCGTCACCACGGACGGCCAGGTCAGCGCGGTGTACAAGATCTCCGGCGGCTCGCCCGAGCACACCACCTGGGGCGGCAAGATGGTGATCTCCGAGCAGTACACCCAGACCCGGATGAACTCGCAGACCGTCAACCTGGGCAGCGAGTACGACATCGCGGACGTGCCGCACGCCCAGCGCCTCAGCACCTCGGGCACCTTCATCCACGGCAACTACTGGTCCTCGCCGTCGATCTTCGGCGGCCAGAACACCAGCCACGGCTGCATCGGCCTCCAGGACGCCAAGGGCGCCCAGGACACCGGCACGGACGGCTACAAGTTCTACAAGTCCTCGATGATCGGCGACGTGGTCGAGGTCGTGAACTCCGGCGACAAGACGGTCGCCCCGGACAACGGCCTGAACGGCTGGAACATGGGCTGGGCCGCCTGGAAGGCCGGCAGCGCCGTCTGACCCGGCTCCCCGATCCGGTCGGAAGAACTCCTCGGGAGGACCGAACCCCACGGCCCGCCCGAGGAGTCGAAGAGGTGTGAAACGCGAGCGGAGACAGCGCCAGGACGACGAGTTCAGCGCGTTCGTGGCCGGCTACGGCCACCGGCTGCTGCGGCTGGCCGAACTGCTGACCGGGGACCCGGACCGGGCGAAGGACATCGTGCAGTCCGCGCTGGAACGCGCCTACCTGAACTGGCACCGGATCACCTCGGACGACCCGAGCGCCTACGTCCGCCGGATCGTGGTCAACCAGCACCGCGACTGGTGGCGCCGGCTGCGCAACCACGAACTGCCCACCGAGCAGACCCCCGACCAGCCGTTCCCCGAGGACCTCGCCGAACGGCTGGCCGAGCGGGCCCTGCTGCACCAGGCGCTGGGCACCCTGACCCGCCGGGAACGGACGGTCGTGGTGCTGCGGTACTACGGGGACCTCGCCGAGGCCGACATCGCGGCCGAACTGGGCATCGCCCCGGGCACCGTGAAGAGCACGCTGCACCGGGCGATGGCCAAGCTGCGCGCACTGCCCCAGCTCGCCGACCGCTCCGGCGGGACGACGGACCCCACGACGCGCATCGAGGTGACGGTATGAGCTTCGAGGACCGGCTCGGCGAACTGCTCAAGGACGAGGACCCGTACGTGATCGGGCCGGACCCGGTGCCGATCATCGCCGCCGCCCGGCGCCGCCGGGCCAGGCGCAGAGCCGGGACCGGGGCGGCCGCCGTGGCGGTGGCCCTGGTCTGCGGGATCACCGCGGTGACGGCCGGAGGCGCCCGGCCCGCCGGGCGGGTGGCGGGCGGCGCGGCGCCGGCCGCGGCTCCGCCGGCGGGGGCGGCCTCCCCGTCGCCGGTCACCGCGTCGCCCACCGCCACGGCCGCCACCCCCACCCCGCAGGCGACCCCGAGCAGGCCGCCGCTCTCGCCGGTGTGGAGGGTCGCCGCCGGACAGGAGGTCGAGCCGGTCGACGGGCTCCGGCTGTCGGTGACCGCGACCAAGAACTGCCAGGACGCCGTCGACCGGACGACCGACGGCTACCAGGGCGTGTCGTGCGTCGACCTGAGCGACCCCGAGCTGCCGGTCGAACGGCCCGGCATCCTGATGGACCTCAGCCGGACGTCCGACCGCCTCCTCGTGCACGGCTTCTACCTGGGCCCGACCCCGGCCAGGATCGTGGTCTTCGAGGGCGGCCGGGTCACCGTCGCCACCCTGCTCATCACCGCGGGCATGAAGGACTGGGTCGGGTACTACGCCGTGCTGCCGGTGGTCGAACCGGTACCGGAGCCCGGCTGGAAGGCGCCCGCCGTCGGGGCCTACGACACCGACGGCAGGCTGCTGGCCGGTCGCGCCGGCCACACGGTGGACGGTGCCGAGGAGCAGCCGCCGGCCGTGCTCTGAGCCCTCCCGCTCACCGTCGACCGGCCCACCGTCGACCGGCTCTCCGACGATCGGCTCGCCGTCGACCGCTCACCGCTTCGCGTAGTCCGCGAAGCCCTGCCAGTCCACGATCACACACGGCTCCGGGCCCACCGTCCAGGCGTCGTGGCCGGGCGCGCAGGTCATGAAGTCCCCGGGGCCGATCTCGGACTCCTGGCCGTCGTCCATGACGATCCTCATCCGGCCGGAGACCACGTAGCCGGCGTGGGAGGCCTGGCAGCTGTCGGTCCCGGCGATCGGCTTCACGTGCTTGGACCACTGCCAACCCGGCTCGAACACGGCCCGTCCCACCGGGCCGCCGTCCAGGTTGACCAGCCGCAGCTCCCCCTTGCCCTCCTCGAAGGGGCGGACCTCCTCGGGATCGTCGAAGTTCCGCTGGTAGAGACCGGACATGGCGCACTCCTCTCCCACGAGGACGGCCCGGCCACCAGCGGGTGGCCGGGCCGGCCCTGCTGGCCCTTCCAGTCTGCGCCCCGATCGGGGACGGGTCACGTTGAGTGGCCGCGCCCCGGGGCGGGCCGGGGAGGGAGGTCAGCCCCGGGTGCGGGCCACGCCGATCGGGCAGGAGGCCCCCGTACCGCCGAGACCGCAGTAGCCGTTGGGGTTCTTGGCCTCCGACAGGTACTGCTGGTGGTACGGCTCGGCCGGGTAGAACGGCCCGGCCGGGGCGATCTCGGTGGTGATCGGGCCGTAACCGAGCGCGGTCAGCGACGGCTGGAACGCGTCCCGGGTGGCCGCCGCGGCCTCGGCCTGGGCGGGGGAGTGGGTGTAGACGGCGGAGCGGTACTGGGTGCCCACGTCGTTGCCCTGGCGGTTGCCCTGGGTCGGGTCGTGGGCCTCCCAGAAGGTCTTCAGCAGGCGCTCGTAGGAGATCACCGCCGGGTCGTACACCACCCGGACCGCCTCGGTGTGCCCGGTCAGCCCGCTGCACACCTCCTCGTACGTCGGGTGGGGGGTGTGGCCGCCCTGGTAGCCGACCAGCGTCGTCCAGACGCCGGGGAGCCGCCAGAAGGCGCGCTCGGCGCCCCAGAAGCAGCCGAGACCGAAGTCCGCCACCTCCAGGCCCTCCGGGTACGGGCCGGACAGCGGGTGCCCGAGCACGGTGTGCGGCTCGGTCAGGGTGAAGGCCGGGGTCGCCCGGCCGGGCAGCGCCTGGTCGGCGGGGACGAGCGAGGTCTTGTGGCGGTTGAACAGCACGGCCTGCTCCAGCGGGTCGGGAATCCTGGCGCAGGGTCCAACGCGGACGGCGGCCGCTGGATTCCGGCAGCGGTCCCGGGCCCCGGGCGGCGCGGCCGCGGCCCGCCGCACCCCCGCTCCCACCTGCGGGTTCGTCCCGGTTTCCGGTTCGTGCGGGCATGGCGGCATTCGCACACTAGGCTCGGACCCATGACCGAGCACCAGCTTCCTCAGGGCTTCGAGACTCTCGCCATCCACGCGGGTCAGGAAGCAGATCCCCAGACCGGGGCCGTCGTCACGCCGATCTACCAGGTGTCCACGTACAAGCAGGACGGGGTGGGCGGCCTGCGGGGCGGCTACGAGTACAGCCGCAGCGCCAACCCGACCCGCACCGCGCTGGAGGAGTGCCTCGCGGCGCTGGAGGGCGGCGCCCGCGGCCTCGCCTTCGCCTCCGGCCTCGCCGCCGAGGACACGCTGCTGCGCACCGTCCTCAAGCCGGGCGACCACATCGTCATCCCCAACGACGCCTACGGCGGCACCTTCCGGCTGTTCGCCAAGGTGCTGACCCGCTGGGGCGTCGAGTTCTCGGTGGCCAACACCCAGGACCTGGCCACCGTCCGCGAGGCGCTGCGCCCCAACACCCGCGCGGTGTGGGTGGAGACCCCGTCCAACCCGCTGCTGGGCATCACCGACCTGACCGCGCTCGCCGAGATCGCGCACGGTGCCGGCGCGCTCCTGGTGGTCGACAACACCTTCGCCAGCCCGTACCTCCAGCAGCCGATCTCGCTCGGCGCGGACGCGGTCGTGCACTCCACCACCAAGTACATGGGCGGCCACTCGGACGTGGTCGGCGGTGCGCTGGTGCTGGCCGACGCGGCCCTCGGCGAGGAGGTCGCGTACCACCAGAACGCGATGGGCGCCGTCTCCGGCCCGTTCGACGCCTGGCTGGTGCTGCGGGGCATCAAGACGCTGGGCGTCCGGATGGACCGGCACAGCGCCAACGCGGAGAAGGTCGCCGAGCTGCTGGCGAGCCACCCGAAGGTCAGCCAGGTGCTCTACCCGGGCCTGCCCGAGCACCCCGGCCACGACATCGCGGCCAAGCAGATGAAGGCCTTCGGCGGCATGGTCTCGTTCCGGGTCGCCGGCGGCGAGGAGGCGGCCGTCGAGGTCTGCAACCGCGCGCAGCTGTTCACCCTCGGCGAGTCGCTCGGCGGCGTCGAGTCGCTGATCGAGCACCCGGGCCGGATGACCCACGCCTCGGTGGCGGGCTCGGCCCTGGAGGTGCCGTCCGACCTGGTGCGCGTCTCGGTCGGCATCGAGTCGATCGACGACCTGCTGGCCGACCTCAAGCAGGCGCTCGGCTAAGGCCGTTGGGGCCCAGCGGCCCCGAACTGCCCCTGCTGGTCCGCCGTGTACGACTCCATCGCGAGGTTGAAGCGTGCCAGCAGGGCGCAGAACGCGCGCTGTTCCTCCGGCGGCCAGCCGGCCACCAGGCGGCGGGTCAACTCGGCCCGGCCGTCCCGGACTTCGGCGAGCCGGCCGGCGCCGTGCGAGGTCAGCGCGAGCCGTACGGCGCGGCGGTCGGCCGGGTCCTGCACCCGGCCGACCAGCCCGGCCGCGACCAGCGGGGCGACCTGGCGGGTCACCGTCGAGGAGTCCACGCCCAGCGCCTCGGCCAGCGCCTTGACGTTGGCCGGCCCGTGCCGGTCCAGCCGGTCGAGCAGCAGGTAGGCGGCCCGGTCCAGCGCTCCGACCCCGCCGCCGGAGGTCCGGACCTGTTCCATGCGGCGCGCGAACACCGCGAGCTGGTACTGGAGTTGGGTGTGCACGGGGTCGGTGCGGTCGGTGGCCTGGGGCGAGGTCGTCGTCATCGCGGCTCACGATCGTCGTGCGGTGAGGGAGGCTCAGAAGCAGCAGGGTACGCGGGCCGGGCGGGCCCGGGAACAGGCCCGGCATCCCGGATTGCCGCCGCCCCGCCCGTAGGCTGACGCCATGCGCAACTGGCCGATCACCCTCGACGACGTCCGCGGTGCCCAGAAGATGCTCGCCGGGGTCGCCCGGGTGACCCCGATGGAGGGCAGCCGGCACCTCTCCGGGCTGATCGGCGCACCGGTCCACCTGAAGTGCGAGAACCTCCAGCGCACCGGGTCCTTCAAGCTGCGCGGGGCGTACGTGCGGATCGCGGGACTCTCACCGGTGCAGCGGGCCGGCGGGGTGGTGGCGGCGAGCGCCGGGAACCACGCCCAGGGGGTGGCGCTGGCGGCCGCGCTGCTGGGCGTGCGCTCCACGGTGTTCATGCCGGTCGCGGCGCCGCTGCCGAAGGTCGCGGCCACCCGGGAGTACGGCGCCGACGTGCGGCTGCACGGCGCCACCGTGGACGAGGCGCTGCAGGCCGCGCAGCACTACGCGGAGGCGACCGGCGCGGTGTTCATCCACCCCTTCGACCACTGGGACGTGGTCACCGGCCAGGCGACCGTCGGGCTGGAGATCCTGGAGCAGTGCCCGGAGGTGCGGACCGTCCTGGTCGGGGTGGGCGGGGGCGGGCTGCTGGCCGGGATCGCGGCGGCGGTCAAGCCGCTGCGGCCGGACGTCCGGGTGGTCGGGGTGCAGGCGGCCGGCGCGGCCGCGTACCCGCCCTCGCTGGCGGCCGGGCGGCCGGTGTCGCTGGAGCACTTCGCCACCATGGCGGACGGGATCATGGTCGGACGCCCCGGCGACATCCCGTTCGAGGTGGTCAACACGCTGGCGGACGGCATCCGCACGGTCTCCGAGGACGCGCTGTCGCGGGCGCTGCTGCTCGGGCTGGAGCGGCTGAAGCTGGTGGTCGAGCCGGCCGGGGCGGCCCCGATCGCGGCGCTGCTGGAGCGGCCGGACTCCTTCGAGGGCCCGGTGGTGGCGGTGCTGTCCGGCGGCAACATCGATCCGCAGCTGATGCAGCGGGTGCTGCGGCACGGGCTGGCGGCGGCCGGGCGCTACCTGTCGCTGCGGGTGCGGCTGGCGGACAAGCCGGGTGCGCTGGCGGACCTGCTGGGGGTGCTGACCAGGGTGGACGCCAACGTGCTGGACGTGGCGCACGTGCGCACCGACCCGCGGCTGGGGCTGACCGAGGTCGAGGTGGACCTGCACCTGGAGACCAAGGGGCCGGAGCACTGCGCGCTGGTGGTCGGGGAGTTGCGGGACGCGGGGTACGTGGTCTGCGACTGAGCCCGGTCCGTCCCCGGCCGGCCCCGGTCCGTCTCGGATCGGCCCTGGACCGGCTCCGACCGGGCCCGGTCCCTTGACGCGATATATCGCGTACTGGGAGACTCGCGATACATCGCGTTCTGGTCCCACGGGTCGGGAATCGAGTCGCCCGCATGCCCGGAAACAGGGCAGAGTGGGACAGATCGCCCCATACGTTCGAGGAGATGAGGCAAGGCCATGGCGCCAGCCATCCAAGCCGAGAACCTGGTGAAGACCTTCGGCGACGTACGAGCCCTGGACGGCGTCAGCCTCGACGTCCCCGAGGGCACGGTGCTCGGGCTGCTCGGCCCGAACGGCGCCGGGAAGACCACCACCGTGCGGGTCCTCACCACCCTGCTCCGTCCCGACTCCGGCCGCGCGGTGGTCGCCGGGGTCGACGTGCTCAAGCATCCCAACCGGGTCCGCAGCCTGATCGGCCTGTCCGGCCAGTACGCGGCGGTCGACGAGTACCTGACCGGTTTCGAGAACCTCACCATGGTCGGCGAGCTCTACCAGATGAGCAACCGCGCCGCGAAGGCCCGCGCGCTGGAGCTGCTGGAGTGGTTCAACCTCACCGGGGCCAAGGACCGCACCGCCAAGACCTACTCCGGCGGCATGCGCCGGCGCCTGGACCTCGCCGCCGCGCTGGTCGTCCGGCCGCCGGTGATGTTCCTGGACGAGCCGACCACCGGCCTCGACCCGCGCAACCGGCTCGCGCTCTGGGAGGTCATCGAGACGCTGGTCGAGCAGGGCACCACGCTGCTGCTCACCACCCAGTACCTGGAGGAGGCCGACCGGCTCGCCCACGACATCGCGGTGGTCGACCACGGCCGGGTGATCGCCCGCGGCACGGCCGACCAGCTCAAGGCGCAGATCGGCGGCGAGCGGATCGAGGTCGTGGTGCACGAGCCGGGCCGGATGTCCGACGCCGTCGCCGCGCTCTCCGGCTACGCGCTGGGCGAGCCGACGGTGGAGAAGAACACCCGCCGGATCACCGTGCCGATCAGCGGCGGCGCCCGGGTGCTCGCCGACGCGATCCGCGAACTGGACTCCCGCGGGATCGAGATGGACGACATCGGGCTGCGCCGCCCGACCCTGGACGACGTCTTCCTCACCCTCACCGGCCACGTCGCCGAGGAGCGGGCCGAGGACGAGGGCGCCCCCGGCCCCGACGGACGCGGCCGGGGCAGGGGCGGCGCGAACGGGTCGGGCCCGGACGAGCAGGCGGCCGTCGCGGCCGGGAAGGAGAGCTGAGATGGGCACCGCCACCGAGCACGCCATCGGCCCGGCGATGCCCCGGCAGCGCCGGGGGGCCGCCGCCGCCCTGCACGACTCCTGGGTGGTCGCCAAGCGCAACCTGCGCCGGATGACCCGCATCCCGGAGATCGTGGTCTTCGGGCTGATGCAGCCGGTCATGTTCGTGCTGCTGTTCTCGTACGTGATGGGCGGGGCCATCAAGATCCCCGGTGCGAGCTCCAGCTCGGACACGTACATCCAGTTCCTGATGGCCGGCATCTTCGCCCAGACCGTCACCTTCGCCGTGGCCGGCGCCTCGGCGGGCATCGCGGAGGACATGAGCAAGGGGCTGGTGGACCGGTTCCGCTCGCTGCCGATGGCCCGGTCGGCGGTGCTGGTCGGCCGCACCCTCGCGGACCTGTGCCAGACCGCGTTCATCCTGGTCGTGCTGGCGCTGGTCGCGCTGCTGGTCGGCTGGCGGATCCACGAGGGCGCGTTCAAGGCGCTCGGCGCGTTCGGGCTGCTGCTCCTGCTCGGCTACGCCTTCTCCTGGATCGGCGCGCTGATCGGCCTGTCGGTGCGCAGCCCCGAGGCGGCCACCTCGGCCGGGCTGATCTGGCTGTTCCCGCTGACCTTCGTGTCCAACGCCTTCGTGCCGGTCACCTCGATGCCGGGCTGGCTGCAGGGGGTCGCGTACTGGAACCCGTTCAGCGCCACCGTGCAGGCCTGCCGGGTGCTGTTCGGCAACCAGGTCGGGCCGGTGGACGACGCCTGGCCGATGCAGCACGCGGCGCTGGTGTCGGTGCTCTGGTCGGTCGTGATCACCGCGGTGTTCTCCTGGCTGGCGGTGCGCAAGTACCGCTCGTCCACCGCCTGACGGGCACCGCGTCTCCGCCGGCCGGCGGGCGCGGCCCGGAACGTGCGAGGGCGGCCGCGGAAGTCCCGGACTTCCGCGGCCGCCCTCGCACCGTGCGGCCGGATCAGCCGGCGTGCGGCACGACCTTGACGATCTTCACCATGGCGGGCTTGCCGTTCGGCAGCTCGTAGGTGGCCTCGTCGCCGATCTTCTTGCCGTCGATCGCGCGGCCCAGCGGCGACTGCGGGGAGTAGACGTCCAGCGTGTCGGAGCCCGCCACCTCGCGCGAGGCGAGCAGGAACTCCATGAGGTCGTCCTCGTCGCCGTCGAAGGCGACCGTGACGACCATGCCCGGGGCCACCACGCCCGAGTCGGCCGGCGCCTCGCCGACCTTGGCGCGCTCCAGCAGCTGGGTCAGCTGGCGGATGCGCAGCTCGTACTTGCCCTGCTCCTCCTTCGCCGCGTGGTAGCCGGCGTTCTCCTTGAGGTCGCCCTCCTCGCGCGCCGCCTCGATCTTCTGGGCGATCTCGATGCGCCAGGGCCCGGTCAGGTGGTCCAGCTCGGCCTTGAGCTGGTCGTAGCCGGCCTGAGTGAGCCAGGTCACGTTCTCACTGGTCTGGGTCACGGGTGCTCCTCGTAGGTGCTGGGGCTGTGCTGAGGGTGTGAGTCGTCAGCAGGGTCGGTGGTGATATCGGTCTCAACTACAAAGCAACGCCCGCTCCCGTACCATCCGGTGCGGAAGGGGCGAAACCACGAGCCTAACAAGTCCTGCTGACAAGCGGGAGAGCCGTTTGCGCGCCATTGACGGCGGCATGACGCCCGGGTGTACGGCAACGGAGTGCGGGACCCTCTACGGATGCCCGCTCTCCGGATCGAATATGCGCGCTACCGGGGGCGGGCGCGCGGCCCGGGGCGCGTGTCGCCGGGGGTGCGCGCCGCTCGGCGCGGGGCGGTGGCGGGTGCGCCGCCCGGGCGCGTCGGCCGGGTGTCGCGCGGGTGCCGCCCGGGCGCGTCGCCCGGTGCGCGGGCCCGGCCGCCGTGCGCCGTTCGGGGCGCGCTACTCGGCCGGGGTGCAGCCCAGCAGTTCGGCGGTGGTGCCGCGCGAGGTGGTGCGCAGGGTGACCACCGCGTCGTAGCTGGAGCCGGCCGCCGGGACCGGGAAGTCGGCCACCCCGACCACCGCGTGGTCGTCGGACTGCGAGCGGACCGTGCAGGTGCCGGCCTGCCCGTCGCCCTTGCGCACGGTGAGGTGCAGCTGGACCTCGGAGTCGGAGAGCACCTGGAAGGTCGGCACCGAGCCGTTGATCTTCGACTCGCGCAGCAGGTAGGAGCCGCCCAGCCAGGCGACCAGGCCCAGGCCGAGCACGCCGCAGACCGCGCCGACCACCTTCAGACGGCGGTCCGGGTCGCGGTCGCCGCCGCGGCCGTAACGCCCCTCGGGCAGACCGGTGGCGGTGGTGTCTGCACTCATCGGACTCCGTCCTCTCCTGGGGGAGGGGCCGCGCGGGGTGGTGCGGGGGAATGCGACGCTCCTCCAGTCCGTCACTATAGGAGGGGCACGCCCGCGGCCGGTCCGGCGGGGGCAGGGCCCGGCCGCGCCGGAGACGTTCAGCGGCCCGGTCCCGCGGCGACGCGGTCCCGTAGTGAGCGGTTCGTACGGTGGGCGGACCCGGACTCCGCGGAACGCCCGACGAGTGTGGAAGGAACGCAAGGCGTTGACTGAGCAGTTGCGACTGATGGCGGTGCACGCCCACCCGGACGACGAGTCCAGCAAGGGCGCGGCCACCATGGCCATGTACGTCGAGCAGGGCGTGGACGTGCTGGTGGCCACCTGCACGGGGGGCGAGCGCGGGTCGGTCCTCAACCCCAAGCTCCAGGGGGACCCGTACATCGAGGAGAACATCCACGAGGTGCGCCGCAAGGAGATGGACGAGGCGCGGGCGATCCTCGGCGTCGAGCAGGCCTGGCTGGGCTTCGTGGACTCCGGTCTGCCCGAGGGGGACCCGCTGCCCCCGCTGCCCGAGGGGTGCTTCGCCCTCCAGGACGTCAAGGAGGCGGCGGAGCCGCTGGTCCGGCTGATCCGCGAGTTCAAGCCGCAGGTCATCACGACCTACGACGAGAACGGCGGCTACCCGCACCCGGACCACATCATGACCCACAAGATCACCATGCTGGCCTTCGACGCCGCGGGTGACCCGGACGCCTACCCGGAGGCCGGCGAGCCCTGGCAGCCGCTCAAGCTGTACTACAACCACGGCTTCCCGATGGGCCGCATCCGGGCCCTGCACGAGTACCTCACCGAGCACGGCCACGAGTCGCCGTACGGCGAGTGGATCGAGGGGTGGGAGAAGAGCGGCCGCAAGGAGCGCGAGATCACCACCCGGGTCCGCTGCGGCGACTGGTTCGAGACCCGCGACCGCGCGCTGATCGCCCACGCGACCCAGATCGACCCGGACGGCCCGTGGTTCCGCGTCCCGCTGGACGTCCAGCGGGAGGTCTGGCCCACCGAGGACTACGAGCTCGCCCGTACCCTGGTCGACGTGGACCTGCCGGAGGACGACCTGTTCGCCGGCCTGCGCACCCCCACCCTGGCGGCCGAGGCCGCCGACACGCGCGACTGAACGACCCCCCGACGGCCCGGCTCCGCGTGAGCCGGGCCACCATAGAGATATGAGTGCCTCCGTGAACCTCGTCCACCTCGCCGCTGACCTCGCCGTCGACGACGCCAAGGTCACCCCCGGCCTCCTCGGCTTCGTCGTCTTCGCCGCCCTGGGCGTCGCGACCTGGTTCCTGGCCAAGTCGATGAACAAGCAGTTCAAGAAGGTCGACTTCGTCGAGCAGCCGGAGGCCCCGAAGGAGTGAGCCGTCGGCCGGTCCCCGCGGGGAACCGGCCTTCGGCGAAGCCGCCCTGCCGGGCCGTCCGGCTTCGTAGGATCCCGGACCATGACGTGGTCGTGGCACACCGTGGTGCGCAGGGCGGGGTACGGAACGGCGGTGGCGGGGGTGCTGGCGGCCGCGGCGGCGGGGCTGGGGGACCCGGGGCCGCTGATCGTCGGATCCGCTGTGGTGACGGTGGTGGCCGGGCTGTTGCCGGCGCTCTGGGCCCCGGGGCGGGTGCGCGCGGTCGGCCCTTCGGTGCTGGCCGCCGGCGTCGTCTCGCTGCTGGTGACCGCCGGCTACCGCGGACCGGCGTCCGGCGCCATCGAGACCTGGTGGCTGCTGGAGACCGTGGCGCTGCTGGCCCTGATCGTCCCCGCGGTGCGCAGGCCCCCGGCGGCGGCCGCCTTCGGCCACGGCGCGCTGCTGGTCGTGGCGGTGGCGCTGGTGCCGCTGCGGGTCGGGGTGTGGGCCGACCCGCCGGCCCCGCCCTCCGTGACCACCAAGCTCTGCCTGACCTCGGCCCTGTTGTCCTGCGCGGTGGTGGGGGTGGGCTGCTACCTGCGCTCGATGGACACCCGGGCCCGGGCCGCGGTGGCGGCCGAACGGCGGGCGCAGCGCCTGGACCTGGCCCGCGACCTGCACGACTTCGCCGCGCACGACGTCACCGGGGTGGTGGTGCTGGCCCAGGCCGCGCAGGTGCTGGCCCAGCAGGACCCCCGGCAGGTGGTCGAGCTGCTGGCCGGGATCGAGGCGGCCGGCCGGCAGGCGCTGGTCACCATGGACCGGACCGTGCAGGTCTTCGCGGCGGACGACGGCGACCCGGAGCCGCGCGGGCGGTTCGGGGCGGCGGTCGCGGACCCGGCGGCGGCCGGGGGGACGGGGCGGCCGGCGGGCGGGCCCGGCGTGCGCAGTCTGCGCCGCGACCTGAGCGAACTGCCCGCGCTGGCCGAGCGGTTCACCCGCAGCGGCTCCGCGCGGGTGCGGCTGGAGGCTCCGGACGAGGCCGAGCTGGCGGAGCTGCCGGCGGCGATCAGCGGGCTCGGCTACCGGCTGGTGGTGGAGGCGCTGACCAACGTGCGCCGGCACGCGCCCGGGGCCCGGGAGGTGGCGATCGAGGTCGGTGCGGCCCGGCACGGCGGGCGGTCGGCGCTGCGGGTCACGGTCACCGACGACGGGGCGCCGGGTGGGGTGGGGGACTCCGGGGGTGCGGGTGGTGGCGACGGTGCCGGTGCCGGGGGCGCCGGAGGAACCGGGGGTGCCGGCGGGGCGCTGGGCGGGGCCGAGCGGGAGGGCGGCGGTTTCGGGCTCGCGGGGCTGCGGGAGCGGGTGGAGGCGGCCGGCGGCGAGCTGACGGCCGGGCCGGGGCCGGCGGGCGGCTGGCGGGTGGCGGCGGTGATCCCAACGGAGGGCGTGGCGGGTCTCGGGGGCTGACCCGGCCGGTCGGCGCGTCGCTCCGGGCCTGCCGGTGGGGCGTTCCGGGCTTGTCGACGGGGGTTGCCGGCAGGGGCTGCCGGTGGGGCGTTCCGGGCCGGCCTGTGGGGCGTTCCGGGCGGGCTCACGGGCCGGACCAGGCCGTTCGGCACATGCGGAGGCGGTCGATTCGGCCGTCCGGAAGATCGAATGGGCCGATCGGCCGATGGCGGCGCGCCGCGGCGGCGGGCAAGGATGATGTACGGCGATCAGGGAGCGGGGGTTCCCCTGGGCCGTCATGACCGCAGAACCCCGAGCGGGGGATCAGCCTGTGATTCGCATTGCCATGTCTGTCGAAGATCTGGCTCGTGTACGAATTACCGGAAATGTCGACCAGGAGATGGAGGCGGTGCTGGCGCTGGAGGCGTGGCGCAGTGGCGGGGAGTTCTTCGGCCCCTGGCAACGGGCGGTCCGTAGGCAGATGGCCGGGCAGCCGGTGCTGGCCGAACGGCTGCGGCGCCTTTCGGGAGCCAACGGTGGTTTCCGGGACGTACTGCGGGTGTGGGCGAATGGCCGGATCATGGCGTCCGGGAGCGGGGCCGAGCCGGTGGTCCGGCGGGCCGATGTCGCCGCGGCGGTCCGCGAGTTCCACCGGGTGGCGCTGCGGCCCTGCTGGGCGGACGTCCGGTCCCGGCTGGAGGCGGAGCGGGACGTCCGGCGCCGGATCGCCGGCCGCGGCGGGGTGGACGCGCTGCTCGGCACGCTGCACCCGCAGATCCGCTGGAACGCCCCGGTGCTGGAGGTGCCCTCCGAGCGGGACGTCGAACTCGACCTCGGGGGCAAGGGGTTGAGGCTGGCGCCGTCGCTCTTCCTGCGGGGTGCCGGGGTGCTGCTCCGCCCCCGGCGGGACGAGCCGGACGAGGCCCCGACGCTGCTCTTCGCGATGCGTCCCGACCGGACGGGCGGTCCGGTGCCGGCGGGCGTGCCGGAGGCCGCGGAGTCCGCGCGCCGCGGCGGGGAGGAGCCGCTGGCCGCCCTGGTCGGGCGGACCAGGGCGGCGGTGCTCCACGCCGTGCTGGACGGCGGCACCACCGGCGAGCTGGCGGGCCGGCTCGGCGTGACCGCCTCGGCGGTCAGCCAGCACACCGCCGTGCTGCGGGCGGCCGGGCTGATCGACACCCGGCGCTGCGGCAACGGCGTGCTGCACACCACCACGTCGCTGGGACGGGCGCTGCTGCGGGGTGAGACGGCGTCGGGTGGGGAGGTCCGGCACGTCGGCGGCGCGGCGCCGCGGTGGGCCGAGGGCCGTCCGCGGGCGCTGCGGTGAGGCGTCCGGGGCGCGCGGCCGGCCCCGGGCGGGCCGGCTCAGCCGCGCTCGGTCAGGCCCGACTCCCGCGCCCAGGTGGCGATGCCCACCCGGTTGCGGGCCTTCAACTTGCGCTGGAGGTTGGCCAGGTGGGTCTTCACGGTGCTCAGCGAGATGAACAGCTCGGCGCCGATGTCGGAGTTGGTCAGCCCCTCGGCGACCAGCACGGCGATCTCCTCCTCTCGGCTCGTCAGCGGCTCGACCGGGGAGCGGTCGACCCGGCGCGGGCCGGTGAAGTGGCGCAGCAGCCGACTGGTGATCTGCGGGCTGATCAGCGAGTCGCCGGCCACCGCCGAGCGGATCGCCTCGGCCAGCAGGGCCGGGCCCGAGTGCTTGAGCAGGAAGCCGCAGGCGCCGTTGCGCAGCGCGGTGTGCACGTACTCGTCGAGGTCGAAGGTGGTCACCACGACGACCTTCACCTCGGGGGTGATGCCGGCCAGTCGGCGGGTGACCTCCAGCCCGTCCAGCTCCGGCATCCGGATGTCGACCAGCAGGACGTCCGGCCGCAGGGCGCGGACGGCCTCCAGGGCCTCCAGGCCGTCCGCGGCCTCGGCCACCACCTCGATGTCGGGCTGGGCCGCCAGGATGTGCCGGAACCCCTGGCGGACGTTCGCCTGGTCGTCAGCGATCACGACACGCGTCTTCATGGCGTCATGGTCGCACGGGCTTTCGGCCGGTCCGATGTGATGGCCCGGATTCCGCCTGGTCTGTGCCGGATTCAGTTCCCGCTTAACACCGTTGTCACATGGCGGAGCGTCAGGGAAGGATGGTTCCTGTCGGAACGGGGCGCCGGAAGTTCGGGAATTCGGGCGTGGACCGGAATGGGCTTCAGCGGAATGCGGAAAGGGGGCGGGCGGCGAAATGGACGCGAAGTACGAGTCGTATGCGATTGCCGACCCCGTGTGGTACGACGCCCTGGACCGGTGTGACGACCGGGACTCCCGGTTCGCGCCGGGCGGGGGCGTGCTGCCCGAGGGCTGGCGCAGCCGCACCCAGGGGGTGTGGGAGGTGCTGGCACCTCCCGGCTCCCCGGAGCTGCCGGAGCAGGGCTGGAAGGTCCACGTCAGCGCCACGCCGGAATCCGCCGAGGAGACGATCGAGACGGCCTGGCAGGTGTGCCGCCGGCTCGGGCTGCCCTGGAAGTACCTGCGCAGCCGGCTGGTGCTCGCGGTGACGAACGCGAAGTACGCCGACCGGTCCGCCAGCGGCAAGGCCGTCACCGTCTACCCGCGGACGGCCGCGGAGCTGGAGACGGTCCTCGCCGAGCTGGACGGGGCGCTGGGCGGCCGGGCGGGCCCGTACGTCCTGTCCGACCTGCGGTGGAACCAGGGCCCGGTCTCGGTGCGCTACGGCGGGTTCGCCCTGATGTGGTGCGAGCTGCCGGACGGCACCAGGGTGCCCGCCGTGAAGGACCCGGACGGCCGGCTGGTGCCGGACGCGCGGCGCCCGCGCTTCACCGTCCCGGAGTGGGCCGCCACCCCGGACTTCCTGGCCGAGCGGATCGCCGCGGCCTCCGCCGAGGCGGGTGCCGGGCTGGGCCGCTACCGGGTGGTCAAGGCGCTGCACTTCTCCAACGCCGGCGGGGTCTACCTCGCGGAGGACGAGGACGGCCGGCAGGTCGTCATCAAGGAGGCCCGCCCGCACGCCGGGCTGGACGCCTCGGAGACGGACGCGGTGGCCCGGCTGCTGGTCGAGCGGGACGTCCTGGAGCGGATCGGCCACCTGCCGTTCGTGCCGGAGCTGTACGAGTACTTCACCAGCTGGGAGCACCACTACCTGGTGATGGAGTACATCCCGGGCGAGTCCTTCAGCGCCTGGCTCGGCCGGGAGTACCCGCTCACCCGGCACCGGCCGGACGCCCGGGCCCTGGCCGACTTCGCCGGGCTCGCGACCACCCGGCTCGCGCTGGTCGAGGAGTGCGTCGCGGCGCTGCACCGGGAGGGGATCGCGTTCGGCGACCTCCACCACCGCAACATCATGATCCGGCCGGACGGCACCGTCGCCCTGATCGACTTCGAACTCGCGACGCCACTGGACACGCCGCGCCGGCGCACCCTCGGTGCGCCCGGCTTCACGGACCCGTCGATCACCGACGCCCGCGAGGCCGACCTGTTCGCGCTGGGCTGCTGCCAGCTCGCCGCCTTCGTCTCGCTGACCACGCTCACCAGGCGCAACCCGGCCGTCGTCGCCGGGCTCCTCGACCTCGTCGCGGAGTCCTTCCCGACGGTGCCCGCCGGATTCGTCGAGCGGATGACCGAGCGGCTCGCCCTCTCCCCGGCGCTGCGCCCCCACCTCGGGGCCGGGGCCGCCGCCGACGCCCCGGCGGGGCTCACCGCCGCGGCGCTGCTGCGCGGCATCGACCGGTCGGCGACCCCCGCGCGGGAGGACCGCCTCCATCCCGGGGACGCCGCCGGGCTGCGTCCCGGCGGTGCGCTCGGGCTGGCGTACGGCTCCTCCGGCGTGCTGCTCGCCCGGCACCTGGCGGGCGCCGCACCGCACGAGGAGCACCTGGACTGGCTCGCCGCCGCGGTGCGGCGGGCCCCGGCGGACACGCCCGTCGGGCTGTACGACGGGCTGGCCGGCGCCGGCTGGCTGTTCCACCGGCTCGGGCACCCGGACGCCCCGAACGTGGTGGACCGGCTGCTGGCCGGCCCGTTGCCCGCCTCGCTCGGCCTGCACGGCGGTCTGACGGGCGTCGCCCACCTGCTGCTGGAGGCCGGTACGACCGACGAGGCGCTCGCGTTGGCCGCCAAGGCCGTCGGGCGGATCGGCGAGGCCGGGCTGCTGGACCGGCCGGGGCTGCTGCGCGGCTGGTCGGGACCGGCGGTGCTGTTCGCCCGCTGCGCCCGCCTCACCGGGGACCGGGCCTGGGCCGAGGCCGCCGAGCGCGCCGTCCGCTGCGACCTGCGGCACGGCCGGCTGGTCGACGACATGCTCCAGACGTACAGCTCGGGCCGGCTGCTGCCGTACCTGGCGGAGGGATCCGCCGGAGTGGCGCTCGCCGTCCTGGCGCTGCCCGACGCCCAGGCGGAAACCCTCGGCGCCGAGCGGGTGCTGGAGGCCGCGGCCCGGGCCGGAGCGGTCCGGGTGGTCGTCCAGGGCGGGCTGTTCAACGGCCGCGCCGGGCTCGCCTACACCCTGTTCCAGGTCGCCGCCCGCCTGCCGCACTGGCGGGCCGAGGCGGAGGAGCAACTCCGTCTGGTGGAGCTGCACCTGGCCCCGCACCAGGACGGCAGCGTCCTGCACGGGGACCAGCTGGTCCGGCTCTCGACCGACCTGGCCACCGGCTCCGCCGGCGCCCTGCTGGCGCTGGCCGCCGCCAAGAGCCCCGGGCAGTGCCTGCTCCCCGGTGCCCACCCGGTCCACGGGTGGACGCCGGAGCCGGCCGAGCCCGGTACCCCGTCCCGGCGAGACAGCGAGGGGAGGTGATTGTGATGGCCGACATTCTGGCGCTGCAGGAGCTCGACGAGGAGATCGTCGTCGACGCCCCGTTCAGCTCGTACAGCCTGTTCAACTGCTGATTCCGGTGCTTCGGTGCCGTGTTCGGACGAGACCGTGGGGGGAGGTGATTGTGATGGCCGACATTCTGGCGCTGCAGGAGCTCGACGAGGAGATCGTCGTCGACGCCCCGTTCAGCTCGTACAGCCTGTTCAACTGCTGATTCCGGTGCTTCGGCGCTGTGTTCGGACGAGACCGTGGGGGGAGGTGATTGTGATGGCCGACATTCTGGCGCTGCAGGAGCTCGACGAGGAGATCGTCGTCGACGCCCCGTTCAGCTCGTACAGCCTGTTCAACTGCTGATTCCGGTGCTTCGGCGCTGTGTTCGGACGAGACCGTGGGGGGAGGTGATTGTGATGGCCGACATTCTGGCGCTGCAGGAGCTCGACGAGGAGATCGTCGTCGACGCCCCGTTCAGCTCGTACAGCCTGTTCAACTGCTGACCCTCGAGGTCCGGCAGTACCGGGTGACAGAGGGGAAGGCCGCGGCACATGCGGCCTTCCCCAACGCTGCATCCTATTTACCGTTTTGGGGTGAGATAACCGTGGCCATGGCTCCGGAACCGACAACCCGCCAGAGTGGACCGATCGGCGGGCTACGCCTGTGTGTCGCCGAGGTCCGGGCGTACCCGGGGCGGGTCATAGGTGTCGCGGTCGCCTGCGCGCTCACCGCCACCGGGGTGGGCGCCTGCCTGGTGCTGCTCGCTGCGGTCAGCGGTCCGGTCGCCCCGGAGGGCTCGGCGGCCCGTGCGGCGGCCACCGACGCGCAGAGCCTGCTGGGCCTGCTGATGACGCTGCTGCTGATGTCGGCGGTGCTGGTCACGGGATCGACGGTCGCCCTGTGGACCAACCAGCGGCTCGGACAGTTCGCGGTGCTGCGCGCCCTCGGGGTGACGGCCGGTCGGCTGCGCGCCCTGGTCGTCGCGGACGTAGCGCTGGTCGCGTTCGTCCCGTCCGCCGTCGCCGCGCTGGCCGGGACGGTCCCCGCGGCCGGGCTCGGACGGCGGGTGCTGGTCGAGCGCGAACTCTTCCCCGCCGCGATCGGTCTGCCCTCCGCCGGGCAGACCTGGGCGATCGCGGCCGGGGCCTGCCTGGGCACCTGCGCGGTCGCGGTGCTGGCCGCGCTGGCCAGTGTGCTGGCGGCCGGCCGGGTCCAGCCGATCGACCTGCTCAAGGACCAGTCGCTGGCCCTGGCCCCGCCCCGGCGCAACGCCGGCCGACTGGTGGCGGGCATCGCCATGGCCGTCCTGCTCTGCGGACCGCTCGTGGTCCTGATGGCTGTGATGGACATGCCGCCGGTGCTCCAGGGCGCGCTGGTGATCGGCCTGGCCATGTCCGTCATCCCCACGCTCGCGGTGCTCGCGCCCTGGTTCGTACCGCTGCTCACCGGCCCGGTCTGCGTAGTGCTGCGGCTGCTGGACCGGAAGGCCGGCCGGATCGCCGCCGCCGGACTACGGGCCGCGCCCGCCCGGACGGCCGCGATCGCGGTGCCCGTCCTGCTGGCCGTCGGCACCGTGGTCTGCCTGCTCGGCTCGGGGGCGACCATGGGCGCCGCCGTCCAGCGGCAGACCGAACAGGCGCTGCGGGCCGACGCCGTGGTGACGGCCGAGCCGGGCAGCCGGCTGCCCGCCGGCCCCGCCCCCGCCGGCCCCGCCCCCGCCGGCCCCGCCCCCGCCGGCCTGCCCGGCGGGGCCGCCGTCGCGCCGATCGCCACCGAGGTGACGGCGCCGCCCAGCTTCTACGACAGCAAGCCCCGGCCCACCCGGGCCTGGGGCGTCGACGGGGCGGCTTTGCGCAGCGTCCTGGACCTCGGCGAACAGCAGGGCGGGCTGGACGCGTTGGCACCCGGCACCTTCGCCGCCGGCGGTACCGAGACCGCCTCGCACGACTGGAAGCTCGGCCAGGACGTCACCTTCAGGCTCGCCGACGGGCAGGAGGCGCAGCTGCGGCTCGTCGCCGTCTACCAGCGGGACCTGGCCTTCCCCTCGTACGTCCTCCCGGCCGACCTCGCCCTCGCCCACACCCCGGCCCCGTACGCGGACCGGGTGCTGCTCCGCGGCGATCCGGCCGGCTGGGAGCTCCGGCCCGGCGAGCGGCTCGCCGGGCGGGCCGACTACCTGGCCCACCTGAAGCCGCGCAGCGTGCAGGACGACATGGCCTCCCGGCTGATCGTGTCCGTGGTGGCCGGGTACGCGCTGCTCGCCGTCGCCAACACCTGCGCCATCGCCCAGCGGGACCGCCGCTCCCAGCGCGCCCATCTGCGGGCCCTCGGCCTCGGCCGGGGGCAGCTGCTGCGCTGCGTGGTGTACGAGGTGCTGGCCTCGGCGCTGGTCGGCACGGTGCTGGCGGTGGTGACGGCCGGGATCTGCCTGGTGCCGCTGGCCCGGGCGGTCGGCCAGGGGCTGCCGGACGTGGACGTGCCGTGGACGGTCGGCGTCCTGCTCGCAGTGGTGGTCGCCACGGCCGTCCCGGCGGCGCTGGCGGCCCGTCCGCTGCGCGGCATCCGTCGCCAGTTCGCGACGGGAGCGGCGTGAGCGGCGTGCGCGGGGCGGCCGCGGGGAGGCTGGGGCGGTCGTTCTGGCTGCTCTACGGCGGCGAATCCGCCTCGGCCCTGGGGACGGCCGCCTCGGTGATCGCCCTTCCGGTGGTCGCGCTGCGGTCCGGCGGCGACATCCGGCAGGCCGGACTGGCCGGCACGGCCCTCTCCGTCGGGGTCCTGCTAGCCCGGTTACCGGCCGGGGTCCTCGCCGACCGTTGCGAGCGGCGGGCCCTACTACTGCTCTGCAACGCGGTCGGCGCCCTCGTGCTGGCCGCGCTCGCCCTGTCGTCCTCCGGTGGCGCGCCGCCGTTGTGGGCGGTTCTCGTCGCCGCCCTGCTGCTGGGCGCGGTGGGCAGCACCCTGGCTCCGGTCGAGAACGTCGTGGTGCGCTCCGTCGTGCGGCCCGAGCAACTGCCCCGCGCGGTCGGCCTGTTGCAGAGCCGGACGGCCGTCGCGGCGACGGCCGGCCCGCTGGCCGGCGGCGCGCTGCTGGCCGTCCACCCGTCCTGGGTGTTCGCCGTCGACGCCGGCAGTTACCTGGCGGCCGTCTGCTGCGTGGCGCTGCTGCCGAAGGGGATGCGGGAGCGCCCCGGGGACGCCCCGGCCGGGTCCGCCGCCGGGCCCGGCGTCCGGGCCGCGCTGGCCGAAGGCGTCCGGTTCATCTGGCGGGTGCCCTTCCTGCGGTACGCGGTGGTCAACGCGGCCGTTCTCAACCTGGTGTTCAACGGCCTGCTGATCGTGGTGATCGCCTCCGGCGGGGACGCCTTGGACATCGGGGTGCTGACCGCGGCCCTGGGCACCGGCGGTCTGGCCGGATCGCTGCTCGCGCCGGCCCTGGCCCGACGGCTGCCGCCCGCCCGGGGCATCGCCCTCGGCACCGCCGTGGTCGCGCTCGCCCTGCCCGGCTACACCGCGGCCCAGGGGCACTGGGTGGCGGTGCTGCCGCTCGCCCTCGCCGCGGCTGCCGGACCAGTGGTCACCGTGCTGGTCGCGGTCACCCAGATGAAGGTGACCCCGCCGGGGCTGCAGGGCCGGGTGCACAGCGGCATCGGCTTCCTCGCCCAACTGGTGGCGCCCGCCGGGCCGACCCTGGCGGGCCTGTGCGCCCACGCCTTCGGGCTGACCGGCACGGTGGCCGGCGCGTCGGCGGTCGTGGTGCTGCTGGCCGCCGTCGGAGCGGCCGTCACCGCGGGCCGGCCCGGCGGCGGGCCACCCGACCCGACCGGGGCGGCGGACGTCCCGGAACGACACAGCGACAACCCTGCGGAGGCCGTCCGTGGCTGACCTCGACCACCGGACGGTGCCCCTCGCACCGTTGGACCCGTACCGCTGGCTGGAGGACGCGGACACCCCGCGCACCCGCGCCTGGCTCGCCGAGCAGCGGCGGCGGCTCGACGTCCGCCCGCAGCGCTCCGACGAGCCCGCCTGGGCCGCCCTGCTCGACCGGGTGGAACGGGAGGCCCCCGACCGGACGCCCACCCCGCCGGCCGAGGCCGGCGGGGTGCTCTTCCGCCACGAACGCGGCCCGGACGGGGACCTCCTGACCGTACGGCACCCCGACGGCACCCGCCGGACGCCGACCGAGGGCGTCCTCGGCCGCGGCGACCGGATCGCCGGCTGGCAGCCCGCGCCGCACGGCGGGTTCGTCGCCGTCCAACTGCACCGGGACGGAGCCGAGAACGGCGGCCTGCACCTGCTCCCCACCCGGCCCGGCGGTCAGCCCCACCACCTGCCCGACGCCGCCCCGTACGCGACCCTCGCCTTCGTCGGCGAGGCGCTGGTGTACACCGCCGGCACCCGCACCGAGCACGCCCTGGTGGCGCGTCACCCGGTCGACGGGCCCGCCCGCCGGCTCGCCCTGCCGGTGTCGGGGCCGGTCCGGCTCACCCTCCACGGCGGGCCCGGCGGGAACCTGCTGCTGCGCACCCGCCCGCAGCCGTCCGGCCCGGTGCGCTGGTGGGTCACCCGGTGGACCGGCCGGACGGTGCCCCACTGGCAGCCGCTGGACCTCGACGGCCGACGGGTCACCGCGTTCGACCTGAACGAGACCGTCTGCTTCCTCGCCGCCGACGAACTGCTCGCGCTGGACCTGGACGGGCTCGCCCGGGGCGCCGCCGGCCGGCCCGCCGTCGTGGCGCCGCCCGCCGCCGGAGCGCCGACCGGGGGCCCGGTCACCGCCCTGCGGGTGCTCGGCCCCGGCCGGACGCCCGCCCTGGCGCTGCTCCGCCGACTCGGCACCACCCACCGGCTCGACGTCCACCGGCCGGACGCGCACCGGCCGGACGGAGAGCGGGACGGACTGCCGGACGGGGCGCCGGGCCCCGTGTCGGACGGAGGACCCGACGGAGTACCTGACGGGGCGCCGGCCGCCGCCACCGCGCTGCACTGGCCCGCCCGGCTGCGCCTCGGCGCCACCCCGTACGACCGGGACGGGCGGGTCGGCGGGTCGGTCTGGCTGCTCGCCGACGACCCCCGGTACGGCACCTGGACCAGGAGCCTGGACGGCACCGGCCCGGTCGAACCGCCCGAGCACCGCGCCGCGCTGCGCACCCTCACCGCCGTCGGCCGGGACGGCACGCCCGTCCCGGTGACGGTCTGCGACCCCGGGCCGCAGGACCACGGCCGCGCCGCCCCCACCCTGCTCACCGTCTACGGAGGCTTCGGGATCCCCCTGGAACCGAGCTGGGACCCGGCCATGGAGGCCTGGCTGCGGGCCGGCGGCCGGATCGCCTGGGTGCACGCCCGCGGCGGCGGCGAACTCGGCCCCGCCTGGGCGGCCGCCGGCCGCGGCCCCGGCAAGAACACCACCGTGGACGACTTCCGGGCCGCCGCCGCGATGCTGGTCGAACGCGGCGAGGCCCCGGCCGGCGGGCTGGGCGCGCTGGCCGCCAGCAACGGGGCGCTGGTGGTCGCCGCGGCGCTCACCCGCGAGCCCGGGCTGCTGTCCGCCGCCGTGTGCGCGGCCCCGCTCACCGATCTGGCCCGCTACCAGGTCGGCGGCCTAGGCCGGCTCTGGACGGAGGAGTACGGCGACCCGGCCGACCCGGGGACGCTGCGGGCCCTGCTCGACTACTCCCCGTACCACCGGGTGGTGCCCGGGACGGAGTACCCGGCGGTGCTGTTCGCCACCGGGGCGAACGATGCGCGGGTGCCGCCCTGGCACGCCTGGAAGCTCTGCGCGGCGCTCGGGCAGGCCGGTACCGGGGCCGCGCCGGTCCTGCTCGACCACCACGACAGCGGCGGCCACCAGGGGCGCCCGGCCGCGGCCGGGCGGGAGCTCGCGGTCCGCTCGCTCGCCCTGCTGGGCGCGGGCACCGGCCTGCGGCCGCCCGCCGGTCCGTCCGTCCCCCCGCCCCGACCCCAGTCCTGACCGCCGCCCGCGTTCCAGCCGAGGAGAGCACCACCGATGACCGAGCACCCGTCCCTCCCCGGAGGCCCTCCCCTCCCCGGAGGCCCGCGCCGCGCCGCGAACCACGGCCCGGCCGCCGCGGCGGCCGTCGACCTGACCAAGGTGCACGGTTCGGGCGAGGCCCAGGTGGTGGCGCTGGAGCGGGTCTCGGTGGCCTTCCGGGAGGGGGAGTTCGCGGCGATCATGGGCCCGTCAGGGTCGGGCAAGTCCACCCTGCTCCAGTGCCTCGCCGGGCTGGAGTCCTGCACCTCGGGCTCCGCCCGGATCGGCGACGTGGACCTCACCCGGCTGAGCGACGGCCAACTGACCAGGCTCCGCCGCGACCACGTGGGCTTCGTCTTCCAGGCCTTCCACCTGATCCCCACCCTGACGGTGTCGGAGAACATCACCCTGCCGCTCACCCTGGCCGGCCGCAGCCTCGACCGGCAGTGGCTGCACACCCTGATCGAGGCGGCCGGCCTCGGAGCCCGGCTCGGCCACCGCCCGGCCCAGCTCTCCGGCGGCCAGCAGCAGCGCGTCGCCTGCGTCCGGGCACTGGTCGGCCGGCCCCGGGTCGTCTTCGCCGACGAGCCGACCGGCAACCTGGACTCCCGCTCCGCCGCCGAGATCCTCGGCCTGCTGCGCCGGTGCGTCCGGGAACTCGGCCAGACCGTCGTGATGGTCACCCACGACCCGGTGGCGGCCTCCTACGCCGACCGCGTCGTCTTCCTCGCCGACGGCCGCATCGTCGACGAACTCCTCGGCCCGACGCCCGACCAGGTGCTCGGGCGGATGCGCACCTTCGACGCCAACCTGGGCATCAGCTACTGGTCCGGACCGGCCTGACCTGCCGCGCTCCGGCCGCCGGATGCGCGAGGATGGGGGGCATGCCGAACCGTCTCGCGGACGCGACCTCGCCGTACCTGCTCCAGCACGCCGACAACCCCGTGGACTGGTGGCCCTGGGGCCCCGAGGCCTTCGACGAGGCGCGCCGTCGCGGCGTGCCCGTCCTGCTCTCCGTCGGCTACGCCGCCTGCCACTGGTGCCACGTCATGGCGCACGAGAGCTTCGAGGACGCCGGGCTCGCCGAGTACCTCAACGGGCGGTTCGTGCCGGTGAAGGTGGACCGGGAGGAGCGGCCGGACGTCGACGCCGTGTACATGGAGGCGGTGCAGGCCGCGACCGGGCAGGGCGGGTGGCCGATGACGGTCTTCCTCACGCCCGACAAGGAGCCGTTCTACTTCGGCACCTACTTCCCGCCGCAGCCCCGGCACGGGATGCCGTCGTTCCGGCAGGTGCTGGAGGGCGTGGAGGCCGCCTGGCGGGACCGGCGGGAGGAGGTCGGCCAGGTCGCCGGGCGGATCCGGGCCGACCTGGCCGAGCGGGCCGCCGTCTACTCGGCCGGTGCCCACAACCCGCCCGGCGAGGCGGACCTGCACCAGGCGCTGGTGACCCTCAGCCGGGACTTCGACCAGAGCCGCGGCGGCTTCGGCGGCGCGCCCAAGTTCCCGCCGGCCATGGTGCTGGAGTTCCTGCTGCGCCACCACGCCCGGACCGGCTCGGAGGCGGCGCTGGAGATGGCCGTCCGCACCGGTGAGGCGATGGCCCGCGGCGGCATCCACGACCAGCTCGGCGGCGGCTTCGCCCGGTACGCGGTGGACGCCGGCTGGGTGGTGCCGCACTTCGAGAAGATGCTGTACGACAACGCCCTGCTGCTGCGCGCCTACCTGCACCTGTGGCGGGCCACCGGCTCGGAGCCGGCCCGCCGGGTCGCGCTGTCCACGGCGGACTTCCTGCTGCGCGAACTGCGCACGCCCGAGGGCGCGTTCGCCTCCGCGCTGGACGCCGACAGCCTGGACGAGGAGACCGGGAAGTCCGCCGAGGGCGCCTACTACGTGTGGGAGCCCGGCCAGCTGGTCGACCTGCTCGGCCCGGCCGACGCGGCCACCGCCGCCCGGCTGTTCACCGTCACCGCCGAGGGCACCTTCGAGCACGGCACCTCGGTGCTCCAGCTCCCCGCCGATCCTGAGGACGTCGCCGAGTACGAGACGATCCGGGCGCGGATGGCCGGGGCCAGGGCGGCCCGGCCCGCCCCGGCCCGGGACGACAAGGTGGTCGCCGCCTGGAACGGCCTGGCCGTCGCCGCGCTCGCCGAGACCGGCGCGCTGCTGGACCGCCCCGACCTGGTCGAGGCCGCCGAACGCGCCGCCGACCTGCTGCTCGCCGTCCACCTCACCGCGGACGGCCGGCTGCTGCGCACCTCCCGGGACGGCCGCGCCGGTGCCAACGCCGGCGTGCTGGAGGACTACGCGGACACCGCCGAGGGCTTCCTCGCGCTGTACGCCGTCACGGGTGAGGCCTCCTGGCTCCAGTTGGCGGGCGGCCTGCTCGACACCGTGCTCAAGCACTTCACCGACGAGGCGTCCGGCGCGCTCTACGACACCGCCGACGACGCCGAGGAGCTGATCCGCCGCCCCCAGGACCCGACCGACAACGCCACCCCGTCCGGCTGGACGGCCGCCGCCGGCGCCCTGCTCACGTACGCCGCGTACACCGGCTCCGACCGGCACCGCACCGCCGCCGAGCGGGCCCTCGGTGTGGTCGGCGCGCTCGCCGGCCGGGCACCGCGGTTCATCGGCTGGGGCCTCGCCGTCGCCGAGGCGCTGCTCGACGGGCCGCGCGAGGTCGCCGTGGTCGGCCCGGACGGCGACCCGGCCACCGCGGCGCTGCGCCGGGCGGCGCTGCTCGGGACGGTGCCGGGGGCGGTGGTCGCGGTCGGCGCGCCCGGGGAGACCGAGGTGCCGCTGCTGGCCGACCGGCCGCTGGTCGGCGGGGCGCCCGCCGCGTACGTGTGCCGGCACTTCGCCTGTGACGCTCCGACCACCGATCCGGCGGCGCTGGCCGGGAAGCTGGGCGTGGCGGTCGAGTAGGGCGCGCTCCGGCGGTGCCCGGACAGTCGGCGGCGAGGAAGCCCGGGTCGGCCCCCGCCCGGGTACGCCGCCGTCCGGCCGTCCCCGCCCGGATGCGCCGCCGGCCGGTCGGCCCGCGCCGGTGTGCCCGCCGGCCGGCCGTCACTCCCAGTCCCAGCGGATCCCCAGCAGGCACGGGCGCAGGGCGGTGGCCACCAGGTGGACGCAGTGGTGGCCGTCGAGGGTGAGTTCCTCGGTCTCGTAGGGGACGGCGCCGGGGGAGTGGAGGGCGAAGCGGTGGCAGCGGACGGGCAGGGCGGCGGGGTCGAAGGTGACCTGGAGGACGTACTGACCCGCGCCGGAGTTGAAGCCGCGGACGTATTCGCAGCTGGGGACGGGGGACGGGGCGTCGTCGAAGCCGTAGCCGAGCAGGTGGGTGTCGCCGGCGCGTAGGCGGCGGTCGAGGAGGAGTTCGGCGGCGAGCAGGTGGTGGGCCTGGTCGCGGCGGATGCGGCCGGGGCGGCAGTTCTCCTCGGCGCGGACGCCGACGCGGGTGATGTCGCTGCCCGGGTCACCCTGGTAGAGGGCGAGATAGCGGTCGATGCCGTCGCGGTGGGCGCGCAGGGCGTGCTGGGAGTCGCGGCGGGCGAGCTGGCGGTCGGGGCCGATCCGGATGCGCTCGATGTGGGTGATGGTGTGCAGCCCGGTGTCGCGCGGACCGGCCAGGGTGGCGAGCAGGTCGTCGACGGCCACGGCCGGGGAGATCAGGTCGCGGTAGGGGCGCACGGGCGGTCCGGCCGGGGCGGGGTCGGCGGCGCGGCGGGGGCCGAGCAGCCGGGTGAGGGAGTGCTCGGGCAGATCGAGGACCTCTTCGAGGGCGGCGACGGCGCGCAGGGACTCGGCGCGTTCCGGGCGGCGGCGGCCCTGCTGCCAGTAACTGAGGCTGGTCAGGCCGACGTTGACGCCGCGCAGCGCGAGATGGCGGCGGATGCGGTGCAGGGCGAGGCCCCGGGTGGAGATCGCGGTGCGCAGGGCCAGGTGGAAGGGGCCGGTGCGCAGGGCGGCGGCGAGGTCGGCTGGGTCGCTCCTGTGGATGGCGGCCTCCTGGGGGCGGGCGGGTCCGGCGCGCGGGCGGGCTCGGCCGGACCGGCGTTTGACCGTGAATATTCACATCGGTGCGGTGGTTTGTCACCGGTCCGGGCCTGTCGCGCGGGGGTTTCCGGGGCACCGTTCACATCCGCGCCCGCCCGTTCACACCCGGCCCGGGCCCCGCCGAAGGCCGTTGACCCGCCTCTGACAAGGCGCGATGCTCGGGGCGCGATCCGGACCGCGCCCCCACACAGCACCTCGCTCCACTCGTGCAAGGAGGCATTCCCCCATGCCAGTTCCACGGATACGGCTGCGCCGCGCGGTCTCCGTTCTCGCCCTCGGCGTGCTGGGCCCGGCGCTAACCGCCGCGATGGCCGCACCCGCGATCGCCGCCCCGGCCGGGCAGCAGGTCCAGGCCCAGGCCCAGGACCGGGCCACACAGCAGGTCCACCAGGTCCGCCCGGCCGCCGCGCCCGGCAGTACGGCCGACCTGGCCGGCACGTACAAGAAGCTCAACATCACCATGCAGCAGCAACAGCAGACCAACTGGTGCTGGGCGGCGAGCGGGAACACCATCGCCACCTGGTTCGGCTACAACTACAGCCAGAACCAGTTCTGCAACGCCGCGTTCGGCCGCTCCGCCAACTCCAGCTGCCCCAACAGCCAGGCCACGCTGGGCGATGTGCAGAACGGGCTGGACTGGGTCGGCATCAACCCGGGCTCGTACATCAACGGGTACCTGAACTACAGCACCGTGCAGTCCGAGGTGAACGCCAACCGTCCGATCGAGACGCGCATCCAGTGGAGTTCGGGCGGCGGCCACATGCACGTCCTGTACGGCTACGACACCGGGAACAACTGGGTCTACTGGGGCGACCCGTGGCCCTCCAACTACCGCTACAACTGGGCGGACTACTGGTACTACGTGAACAACAACACGTTCTCGTGGACCCACTCCCTGTACCGGATCGGCGCGTGAGGGCGACCATGACCGAGATCAAGAGCCGCCGTCGGGCCGCGACCGCCGTCACCGCCGCCGCCAGCACCCTGTTCACCGTCGGCCTCGCGCTGTCGCTCGCCCCGGCCGGGCACGCCGCCGAGCCGGTCGCCCCCGGTGCCCCGGTCGCGCAGGCCGCCGCCGCCCCGGCCCCGGTGCCCGCCGCCGAACTGGCGCAGGCCCGCAACGCCGTCCAGGACCCGGCGGTCCTCGACAAGGTCGGTCACTTCTTCGCCCGCAAGGGCGTCCCGCCGACCCAGCAGCTGACCATCGGCGCCGCCGAGGAGGCCCGGGCGGCGGCCGCGGCCGCGCCACGGCTGGCCGGCGACACCGTCCCGGTCTACCTCCTGGACCCCGGCTTCGTGGCCGGCACCCCGGGAGCGCCGGTGGCGAAGGCCGAGTTCACCGCCAGCACGGTGGTCGCGGCGGACGGGCAGACCGCCTCGGTCTGGACCGTCCGGCAGGCCGGCGGCTGGAAGGTGGTCAACATCGCCTCGGGTGGTGACGAGGGCGACTACGCGGCGAAGGCCGCGGGCAGCGGCGGCGGCACCGCCTTCCGCGAACCGCAGGTCAACGCCTGGTACGTGCTGCGCGACGGCCGGGTGCTGCCGCTGGACGACGAGGCCCGGCGCTCGGTGGGCGCGGACGGGGTCACGCTGGCCGCGTACCAGCAGCTGGTGCACCAGCGGTACGGGGACAAGCTGCCCGGCTCGGCGTACGACCGGGCGGGCCGGGGCGGCGGCTACCAGGTGGACGCCGCACCGCCCGCCGGGGCCGCGCCCGAGCTCGGGGCGGCACCCGAGCTCGCGGCCGCACCGGCGCCCGCGGTCGGCGGTTCGGCGCTGTCGGCCGTGACGGCGGCGGCCGCCCTGGGAGCCACCGCGCTGGTGGGCGCGGGTGCCGTGCTGCGGCGCAGGAGGGCGGCCGTCCGCCGCGGCTGACGGCAGGCGGGGCCCGGCCGGTCGGGCCGGGCTCCGCGATCCGCACCCGCCGGACACACGGGAGAACCGGACACACGGGAGAACCGGACACGCCCGTGAGCGGGACGCCCGAGAGCGGTACGCACGAGAGCGGGCCTGCAGGAAAGCGGACACATAAGAGCGAGGGGCGGTGGGCGGCCGGGTCGGCTGCCCGCCGCCCCTTTGGCTACCCTCCGTGATGTGTCCTGGAAGTGCCGCTTCCGCACAAGGAATTGACGCAACGTTGATCTGTCGTTCGCCGCCCCGGGGCAGTCGGCCATGACTGACGGTAGATACCATGTGGCAATCGGTCAGTGCTGGCCGACGCGTGCCGAGAGCGGAGAAGAGGTGGGGCGGCGGCAGCCGACCACGAGCCCGGCACCGGGAAAGGGGACCGGAGTGGCCGACGCGGACGACAAGCAGACGAGCGCCCAGGTGTGGGGTTCGGCGGTGGTGGTGGGCTCTGCGCTGGCCGTGGTCGCGGCCTACCTGATCAACGGCGCCGCGCTGGTCCTGGCGGTGGCCGGGGTGGAGACCCTGCTGCTGATGGTCTACGTCGCCCGCCGTTGGCGGGCGCTGCGCGGCGAGCCGGCCCCGGTCCGGCACCGCCCGCGCCGCGGCATCCCGGACGCGGCGCACTGCGAGCGCTGCCGCCGGGCCCGCGAGGCGCTGGACGCCCGGCAGGCGGCCCGCTCGGCCGGTGCGCCCGGGCGGACCGGGGCCGCGGCGCTCCCGGGGCCGGCCGGATCGCCGCCCGAGCCCCGCCGGCGGTCCGGCGAGCCCTCCCGGGAGTCGCACGGGGAACAGCACCTCGCGCACGGCGAGCACCACGACGTGCACGGCCCGCTGCAGGACTCCGGCCCGCAGCCGGAGCCCGGCGGCCCCGACCACTCGTCCTACCCGCGCCGCCCGCAGATCCGGGCCCCGTACGAGCGGCCCTGGACGGCGGAACGGGCGGCCGCCCGGTCCGTGGACCGTTCGACCGCCCGCCGGGGCGCGCCGGGATCAGCCGGCCGTGCTGTACGCCACCAGTGAGACGCCGACGTACTGGACGATGAACGCGCCCAGGGTGAAGGCGTGGAACACCTCGTGGAACCCGAACCAGCGCGGTGAGGGGTTGGGCCGCTTGAGCCCGTACACCACGCCGCCGATGCTGTAGAGCACCCCGCCGACGATCATCAGCACCAGGACGGCGACCCCGCCGGTGCGCAGGAAGTCCGGCAGGAAGAAGGCGGCGGCCCAGCCCAGCGCGAGGTACACCGGCGTGTACAGCCAGCGCGGCGCGCCGACCCAGAACACCCGGAACGCGATCCCGGCCAGTGCGCCGCCCCAGACCGCCCAGAGCAGCACCTGCCGGTCGGCGCCCTCCAGCAGCAGCATCGTGAACGGCGTGTAGGTGCCCGCGATGATCAGGAAGATGTTCGCGTGGTCCAGCCGGCGCAGCACGGCGTCCCCGCGCGGGCCCCAGTCGAAGCGGTGGTACACCGCGCTGACGCCGAACAGCAGCCAGGCGCTGACCGAGTAGATCGCGCAGGCGATCCTGGCGGGCGTGGAGTCGGCCAGGGATATCAGCACGATCCCGGCGGCCACCGTGGCGGGGAACATCCCGGCGTGCAGCCAGCCGCGCCACTTCGGCTTGCTCTCCGTGAGTGCACTCTCCGCGAGCGCGGCAACAGTCATGCGCAGCATGCTACCGGCTACCTACGCTCCCGTAGGTTACTGGCGCGTAGGAAGTGGCGATCGTCACTCTTAGACGTTTTGGAGTATTTGGAGTGTGGCCCCGCGCACTCCGTCGCGAGTGTGCTTGGCGTATTACCGGCTGGTAACCATACTTGCTGTAGTAAAAGATGCGTCAATTTCGACGCTTCGCCGCGTTCCGGCCTTGAGCCCGGAGCTACGCTGCAAGCACCCTCAGACCCCCGCGACGCCGTCTCCTCGCCGAGATGGCGTGAAACGGAGCGATCGTGTCGTACGAGATCTCTGCTCTCAGCGCATCCGCGCCCACCCGCCACAAGCAGCTGCTCGCTTGGGTGAGCGAGATCGCCGAGCTCACCCAGCCGGACCGCATCGAGTGGTGCGACGGTTCCGACGAGGAGTACCAGCGCCTCGCGGACCTGCTGGTGGCGCAGGGCACCTTCAAGAAGCTCAACGAGGAGAAGCGCCCCAACTCCTACTACGCCGCCTCGGACCCCTCGGACGTGGCGCGCGTGGAGGACCGCACCTACATCTGCTCCGAGCAGGAGAAGGACGCCGGACCGACCAACAACTGGAAGGCCCCCGCCGAGATGCGGGAGGTCTTCCAGGGCGAGCAGGGCCTGTTCCGCGGCGCGATGAAGGGCCGCACGATGTACGTCGTGCCCTTCTCGATGGGCCCGGTCGGCTCCCCGCTGGCCGCGTACGGCGTCGAGATCACCGACTCCGCCTACGTCGCCGTCTCCATGCGCGTGATGACCCGCATGGGCCAGGCCGTGCTGGACCAGCTCGGCGAGGACGGCGACTTCGTCAAGGCCGTGCACACCGTCGGCGCCCCGCTCGCCGAGGGCCAGGCGGACGTGGCGTGGCCGTGCAACACCACCAAGTACATCTCGCACTTCCCGGAGACCAAGGAGATCTGGTCCTTCGGCTCGGGCTACGGCGGCAACGCCCTGCTCGGCAAGAAGTGCTACGCGCTGCGCATCGCCTCGACCATGGCCCGCGACGAGGGCTGGCTGGCCGAGCACATGCTCATCCTGAAGCTCACCCCGCCGAACGGCGAGGCCAAGTACGTCGCGGCCGCCTTCCCCTCGGCCTGCGGCAAGACCAACCTGGCCATGCTCCAGCCGACGGTCCCGGGCTGGAAGGTCGAGACGATCGGCGACGACATCGCCTGGATGCGGTTCAACAAGGAGGACGGCCGCCTCTACGCGATCAACCCCGAGGCGGGCTTCTTCGGCGTCGCCCCCGGCACCGGCGTGGACACCAACGCCAACGCCATCGACACCCTCTGGGGCAACACCGTCTTCACCAACGTCGCCCTCACCGACGACGGCGACGTGTGGTGGGAGGGCCTCACCGAGGAGCCCCCGGCGCACCTGACGGACTGGCGCGGCAACGACTGGACCCCCGAGTCCGGCACCCCGGCCGCCCACCCGAACGCCCGCTTCGCCGTCCCGGCCGCGCAGTGCCCGACCATCGCCCCGGAGTGGGAGGACCAGGCGGGCGTGCCGATCTCGGCGATCCTGTTCGGCGGCCGCCGCGCCACCGCCGTCCCGCTGGTCACCGAGTCCTTCGACTGGCAGCACGGCGTCTTCCTGGGCGCCAACATCGCCTCCGAGAAGACCGCCGCCGCCGAGGGCACCGTGGGCGAGTTGCGCCGCGACCCGTTCGCGATGCTGCCGTTCTGCGGCTACAACATGGGCGACTACTTCGCCCACTGGCTGAAGGTCGGCGCCCAGGCGGACGCCGCCAAGCTGCCGAAGATCTACTACGTCAACTGGTTCCGCAAGAACGCCGAGGGCAAGTTCGTCTGGCCCGGCTACGGCGAGAACAGCCGCGTGCTCAAGTGGATCGTCGAGCGCCTGGAGGGCACCGGCGAGGGCGTCGAGACCCCGATCGGCGTGCTGCCGACCGTCGACGGCTTCGACCTCGGCGGCCTGGACCTGTCCAAGGAGGACCTCGACCTGCTCTTCACCGTGGACGCCGACATCTGGCGCCAGGAGGCCGCCCTCGTGCCGGCCCACCTGGAGACCTTCGGCGACCACACCCCGAAGGAGCTGTGGGACGAGTACCGGAACCTCGTCGCGCGTCTCGGCTGAGCCTGAGCCTCAGCCGCGACAGAGGCGGGCGCGCGGCACGAACCGCGCGCCCCGCCGAGCGGCAGGACGGCCGGAGTTCCGCCGGGCGATTTTCCCCCGACCAAGGAGATCGCCCGGGCCGGAACTCCGGCCGTAGTGTTCTCCCGCCCGACCGCTACGGCTGGACGTAGCCGTCGAGGAAGTCGCCGATCCGGGTCACCGCGTCGGTGATCTCCTCCGCCCGGGGCAGCGTGACCAGCCGGAAGTGGTCCGGCTCGGGCCAGTTGAAGCCGGTGCCCTGGACCAGCAGGATGCGCTGGGAGCGCAGCAGGTCGAGCACCATCCGGGCGTCGTCCTTGATCTTGTGGACCTTGGGGTCCAGCCGGGGGAAGGCGTACAGCGCGCCCTTGGGCTTGACGCAGGTGACCCCCGGGATCCGGTTCAGCAGCTCGTACGCGGCGTCGCGCGAGGCGTGCAGCCGGCCGCCGGGCAGGACCAGGTCGCGGATCGACTGCCGTCCGCCGAGCGCGGCGGCCACCGCGTGCTGCGCGGGCATGTTGGCGCACAGCCGCATCGAGGCGAGCACGGTCAGGCCCTCGATGTAGCTGCGGGCCCGGGTCCGGTCGCCGGACAGCACCATCCAGCCGGAGCGGAAGCCCGCGACCCGGTACGCCTTGGACAGTCCGTTGAAGGTGACGCAGAAGAGGTCCGGGGCCAGGGTGGCCAGCGGGACGTGCTCGACGTCGTCGTAGAGGATCTTGTCGTAGATCTCGTCCGCGTAGACCACCAGACCGTGCCGGCGGGCGATCTCCGCGATGCCCTCCAGCACCTCGCGCGGGTAGACCGCGCCGGTCGGGTTGTTCGGGTTGATCACCACGATGGCCCTGGTCCGGTCGGTGACCTTGGCCTCGATGTCGGCGAGGTCCGGGTACCACTCGGACTGCTCGTCGCACCGGTAGTGCACCGCGGTGCCGCCGGACAGCGAGACCGAGGCGGTCCACAGCGGGTAGTCCGGGGCCGGCACGAGCACCTCGTCGCCGTCGTCCAGCAGCGCGGTCATCGCCAGCTGGATCAGTTCGGAGACCCCGTTGCCGAGGAAGACGTCGTCGACGGAGAGGCCGTGCAGCCCGCGCTCCTCGTAGTGCATGACCACCGCGCGGCGGGCGGAGAGCAGACCCTTGGAGTCGCCGTAGCCGTGCGCGGTGGCGAGGTTGCGCAGGATGTCCTGGAGGATCTCCGGGGGCGCCTCGAATCCGAAGGCGGCCGGGTTCCCGGTGTTGAGCTTGAGGATGCGATGGCCCTGTTCCTCCAGCCGCATCGCCTCGTCGAGCACCGGGCCGCGGATGTCGTAGCAGACATTGGCGAGCTTGCTGGACTGGATGACCTGCATGTCCGCCTACTTTAGGGGTACGGAGGGGGCGTGCGGCGGGTCTCCGCGGGGGCGCTTTGGAGGGCCCGAACGACCCCCTTGGATCGCCAGGCGGGGCCGGCGGGCCGCCTTGCGAACCGGCGGTCGGATGTCCGGAATGCTCCTGTATGCGAGGAGCGCCGCCGCGCCGCCGGGTGGAAGGAGACGGACGGCACACTGCCCGGCGCGGGAGGATGTGGCCGGTGCGTCGGTCGAGGAGGGGGTGCGCCGGTGGTCCCGGTCGTGGTCGCGGCGGTGCTGGTCGGTCTCCTGGCGGCTCCGCCGCTGCGCGGGCTGATCGCCCGGTTCGCGGTGCCGGAGGGCGAGCCCTGGTGCGACGGCTGCCCGTCCTGCGGGCGCCGGGTGCGCCTGCTGCCGCCGACCGGGCGCTGCCCGGGCTGCCGGGAACGGCTGGGCGCCGGCCCCTGGTCGGTGGAGGCGGTCGCGGCGGCGGTCGCCGTCGCGGTGGCGTACGCGGCGGACCGGCCAGCGGCGGTGGCCCTGGCGCTGGGCTGGGCGGCGGCGCTCGGCGTGGCGCTCGGCTTCGTCGACGCGCGGGTGCGCCGGCTGCCGTACCGACTGACCGTGCCGCTGCTCGGCGGGGTGGCCGCGCTGCTGCTGGCGGCGGCGCCGGCCGCCGGCCCCGGGGTGCCGCTGCGCTGTCTGCTGGTCGCGCTCACGGTCGGCGGTCTGCTCGAACTCGCCGTCTGGCTGGGCGCGTTGGGCCCCGGGGACTCCCCGCTCGGGCTCGCCCTGGGCGGGCTGCTCGGCTGGTACGGCTGGTCGGTGGCGCTCGGCGGGCTGTTCGCGGCGATGGTGCTCGCCGGGCTGTGGGGCACCCTGCGGGCCGCCGCCGCGCTGGCCCGCCGTCGCCCGGTGCGCGGGCTCGATCTCCCGGTCGGCCCGTTCCTGCTGCTCGGCGCGCTCACCGCGGTCCTGGCGCGGTGAGCGCGCCCGCGGTTCCACCCCTGCTGAGGGACGGTACCGAGGACGGCGCTGAGGGCGGCGCCGAGGGACAGCACCAATAAAGGGGACAGCACTGATAAAGGGGAGAGCGACCGAGGAGAGGGCGGCGGAAGGGCCCGCCGCACCGGTCGGTGCGACGGGCCCCGCCGCCGGCGCGCGGGCCCCACCCTCAAGGAGCGGCGCGCCGGGGGAGTTGAGCTTCTGGCGGCTCCGGCCTCGGCCGGCCCGCGGTCACCGCATCCCGTGGACGAACGGGCCGACCGCGTTGGAGAACGCGTTGCCGTTGTTGGCGTCCCAGTTGGTCGACCAGGTCATCGCGCCGCGGATGGTCGGCCACTTGGCCGGCGGCACGAAGCTGCCGCAGTTGGCGCCGGTGGCCAGGCAGTCCAGCGCGTTGTTCACCACGGCCGGGGAGACGTAGCCGCCGCCGGCCGCCTTGGTGGAGGCCGGGACGCCGATGCCCACCTGGTCCGGCCGCAGGCCGCCCTGGATCTGGGTGCAGACCTGCGAGGTGATGAAGTCGATGGTGCCCTGGGTGTAGACCTTGCCGTCGCAGCCGTTCATGCCGCCCGAGTTGTAGAACTGGGTGTTGACGACGGTGAGGATGTCCTTGGTCTTCAGCGCCAGCTGGAAGTAGGCACCGGAGGTGTTGTACATCCCGATGGTCTCCGGGGCCATGGTCAGGACGAAGCCGGGGCCGACCTTGGCCTGCAGGGCGTGCAGCGCGTCGCCGAGCGGGCCGGCCTGGACGCCGTTCTCCAGGTCGACGTCGATGCCGTCGAAGCCGTAGTCCTTGATGATCGCGTAGGCGCTGTCGACGAAGTTGGCGCCGGCGGTGGCGTCCCCGACGGTGATCGCGCCGTTCTGGCCGCCGATGGAGAGGATGACCTTCTTGCCGGCCGCCCGCTTGGCCTTGACGTCGGCGCGGAACTGGGCGTCGGTGTAGCCGCCGAGGGCCTTGGAGAGGCCGGGGTCGAGGGTGAAGCTGATCGCGCCGGTCCGGGTCGGCACGGCGTCGGCGAAGGACACCGCGATGATGTCGTACGCGCTCTGGACGTCGCTCAGCCGCTGCACGGTCGAGTTGTTGTCGAAGTTCTGCCAGTAGCCGGTGACCAGGTGGGCGGGCAGCCCGGTGGGCGGGGTGGTGCTGGTCGGCGTGGCGGTCGGGGTCGCCGTCGCCGTCTGGGTGGCGGTGGGCGTCGGGGTCGCCGTCCTGGTGGGCGTCGCGGTGGCCGTGGGGGAGGCGGTGGGCGTCGGGGTCGCCGTCCTGGTGGGCGTCGCGGTGGCCGTGGGGGAGGCGGTGGCCGTCGGCGTGGGCGTGGGCGTGGGGGTCGCGGTCGGCGACGGGTTGCCGCCGCCGCCCGGCCCGATCAGCGCGACGTCGTCGGCCAGGTAGGCGCTCTGGCCGTACCAGCCGTGCAGGTAGACGGTGACGCTGGTGGCGTTCGCCCCGGTGGTGAAGGTGGTGGACAGCTGGTTCCAGCTGTTCTGGTTCGACCAGGCGGACGGGTCGGTGCCGCCGGTGCCGCGCGCACCGAGGTAGACGTACGGGCCCTGGACCCACGCGCTCAGCGTGTAACTGGTGTTGGGCAGCACGCTGATGGTCTGGGTGCACTCGGCGGTGTCGCCGGCGCCCGGCGTGGCCTGGAGCGCGCCGGTGCCCGAGTGGACCGGGGAGGAGACCGTGGTCGCGGCGCCGGTGCAGGACCAGCCCCCGAGCCCGCCGTCGAAGCCGCCGTTGGAGACCAGGTTGCCGACCGCCGCGCTGGCGCCGCCGGCGAAGAGGGCGAGGCCGCCGCCGGCCAGGGCGAGGGCGGTGGCACCGGCCGCGACGGCCGGGAGGGGGCTGCGCCGGCGCTTGTGCGAGGGCTGGTTCAGCGTACGGGCCATGGGGTGACGCTCCTGGGGGAGGAGCGGCCGCCGCGGTGGGGGGCGCGGCGGCCGCGTGTGGGGGAGGGGAGGTCCGAAGTGAGCCTGCGGGGCGGAGGAGGAGGAGGAGGATCGTTCCGTCCCGGATCAAAAGCTGGACTAGACCATTACTGGTCGTCAAGCACCGGACGGACGGCTTACGGTTCCGTTAAGGATTCGGAGACCGTTCCGTGTCCCCGCCCCGGGAGCGCCGGAACGGCCGCGCGGTCCGCCCGGACGGCCCCCGGCGCGCTCGGCCGGAGGGCGCCCGACACGCCCGTCGCGACAGACTTCGTACAGGACCGTGACCAGACCGCTACCTGCGGCTTTACCGAGCACCTGCGCGCCGGAGTAGGCTGCGCCGGGGGCGGAGACGCACCAGTTGCAACGAGCACGGAGGGGCCGGGAAACATGGGTCTGCGCGATGTCGCCGAACGGACGCCGGGGCTGCGCACCCTGCTCGGCGGGATGTACGGGCTCTACGGCCGACGGGTCGAGGTCCACCTCGCGAGCACCCCGCGCCACATCGGCGTGATCCTGGACGGCAACCGCCGCTGGGCCAAGGCGGCCGGCGGCTCCACCGCGTACGGCCACCAGCGCGGCGCCGACAAGATCAGCGAGTTCCTCGGCTGGTGCGACGAGACCCACGTCAAGGTCGTCACCCTCTGGATGCTCTCCACCGACAACCTGGACCGCCCGGCCGACGAACTCGTCCCGCTGCTCGGCATCATCGAGGACGCCGTCACCGGCCTGGCCGCCGCCCGCCGCTGGCGGGTCCACCCGGTCGGCGCGCTGGACCTGCTGCCGCAGCACACCGCCGACGTGCTCAAGCGGGCCGCCGACCAGACCGCCGACATCGACGGCATCACGGTCAACGTCGCGGTCGGGTACGGCGGTCGGCACGAGATCGCCGACGCCGTCCGCTCGCTGCTCCAGGAGCAGGCCGGACGCGGCACCTCGATCGAGGAACTGGCCGAGATCCTGACCGTCGAGCACATCGCCGAGCACCTCTACACCCGCAACCAGCCCGACCCGGACCTGATCATCCGCACCTCGGGCGAGCAGCGGCTTTCCGGCTTCCTGCTCTGGCAGAGCGCGCACAGCGAGTTCTACTTCTGCGAGGCGTACTGGCCGGCCTTCCGCAAGGTCGACTTCCTGCGTGCGCTGCGCGCGTACGAACAGCGCCACCGGCGGCTGGGGCTGTAGCCCCGACGCCGTCCCGGTCGTGTCCCGGCGTCGTCCCGGCTGGCCCCGGCGTCGTCCCGGTGGTGTCCCGGCGCGCTCCCGGGGCGCCGGCCCCGGGTGCCGGCCGCCGTGAGGAAATGACCGCCGTAGGCCTGGCCTACCCGGCGCCCGCGCGAGGCCAAACGTTCACCGGCAATGATCCGTCAGTTCGCCGGGGGCGCGAATGCACCGCTCCTCGCCTGGGAATACTCCAGTCAGTCCGGCCCCGAGGCCACCGGGGCAGCGAGGGCCGGCTTGCCGCGGATGACGCAGGGTCATCCGCTCTGGAGGCCTAGTGGTCAGTTCCAAGAGCCGCCGGACACCAGACCGGCGCACGTACGTTCTCGACACCAGCGTGCTCCTGGCGGACCCGCTCGCCATGACGCGTTTCGAGGAGCACGAGGTCGTCCTCCCGGTGGTGGTCGTCACCGAGCTGGAGGCCAAGCGGCACCACCCGGAGCTGGGCTACTTCGCCCGCCAGGCGCTGCGGCTGCTCGACGACTACCGCATCCGCCACGGCCGGCTCGACGAGCCGATCCCGGTCGGCGAGCTCGGCGGCACCATCCGGGTCGAGCTCAACCACTCCGACGTGTCGATACTGCCGGTCGGCTACCGGGCCGGCGGCGGCGAGGCGGACACCCGGATCCTCGCGGTCGCCCGCAACCTCCAGGCCGAGGGCTACGACGTCACCGTCGTGTCCAAGGACCTGCCGCTGCGGATCAAGGCCAGCTCGGTGGGCCTGCTCGCCGAGGAGTACCGGGCCGAACTGGCGGTCACCTCGGGCTGGACGGGCATGTCCGAGCTGCACGTCCCGGCCGACCAGGTCGACGCGCTGTTCTCGGTCGGCCACGACGCCGGGGTGGACGTCGACGGGGCCGCCGAACTGCCCGTCCACACCGGGCTGGTGCTGACCTCGGAGCGCGGCCGGGCGCTCGGCCGGGTCACCGGCGACGGCCGGGTGCGGCTGGTGCGCGGCGAGCGCGAGGCGTTCGGGCTGCGCGGGCGCAGCGCCGAGCAGCGGGTGGCGCTGGACCTGCTGCTCGACCCGGAGATCGGGATCGTGTCGATGGGCGGGCGGGCCGGCACCGGGAAGTCGGCGCTGGCGCTGTGCGCGGGGCTGGAGGCGGTGCTGGAGCGGAGGCAGCACCGCAAGGTGATGGTCTTCCGGCCGCTGTACGCGGTCGGCGGCCAGGAGCTCGGCTACCTGCCGGGCTCCGAGGCGGAGAAGATGGGCCCCTGGGCGCAGGCGGTCTTCGACACCCTCTCCGCCGTCACCACCCCGGACGTGATCGAGGAGGTCATCTCCCGCGGGATGCTGGAGGTGCTGCCGCTGACCCACATCCGGGGGCGCTCGCTGCACGACGCCTTCGTGATCGTGGACGAGGCGCAGTCGCTGGAGCGCAACGTCCTGCTGACGGTGCTGTCCCGGATCGGCCAGGGCTCGCGGGTGGTGCTCACCCACGACGTTGCGCAGCGGGACAACCTCCGGGTGGGCCGCTACGACGGCGTGGTGGCGGTGGTGGAGAAGCTGAAGGGCCATCCGCTCTTCGCCCACATCACGCTCACCCGCTCGGAGCGTTCGCCGATCGCGGCGCTGGTCACGGAGATGCTGGAGGACATCCACCCGTGATCCGCCCCTGATGGGGGCATAGTCGGACAATACGGTCAACTCGCGTTCTGGAGCCCGCTCCTGAGGGAGCGGGCTCCGCTCGTCCCGTCGCATCGAGTGCTTTCCGGTCCGGGGAACTGCCGTACGGTGGATGTGACATGCGCCACGCGAGCGGGAATTGCGTCGACAGTGCCCGGTGCGGCATGGTGAGGGTTCTGTCAGGCCCCGCGTACGGCGCGGCAGGGCTCCCGCACTGCGGGGGTCAGGCCCCGGAAGGTCCGCCAACTCCGGTCGGTGGACACACAATTGAAGACCGTTGAGCCGTACGCCGCCCGATTTCAACGCCCGGTCGCCTCACCTCGGCCGGACGCCGGGCCAGCACCTCCCGTGACCAGAGCACCGTGCGGAGGTCCGTGCCAAGGGGCATGTTGCGCCCGTACGGTCACGCGTGGGCGATGCTGGAAGGAAACCATGTGACTCGGATCTCGGTCCGGGGAGTCGCTGTGGCCTCCGCCACCGCCGTCACCGCTGTCGGTGCCGTCGTGGGCATGGCCTCGGGCAGCGAGGGCAAGACCACGCAGACGGTCGACGTCGCCGGCGCGACCCTGCTTGCCGAAGTCCCCTCTGGCGCCCAGGCGCAGACCATCAGTGACAACATCGGCCAGCAGGCATCCGCCCAGCAGGCCTCCGCCGACGCCGCCGCCAAGGCCGCCGCGGAGCAGAAGGCCGCCGAGGAGGCCGCGCGCCAGAAGGCCGCCGCGGACGCCCAGGCGAAGGCCGACGCCCAGGCCAAGGCCGACGCGGACAAGGCCGCCAAGGCCGCGGAGGAGAAGCGCAAGGCCGACGAGGCCGCCGCCAACCGCTCCAAGGCCCGCTCGGCGATGACCGCGGTGGAGGACGCGCCGGCCGTCTCGGTCAGCCCCGGTTCGGTCCAGGACCTGGCCCGGCAGATCGTCGGCAACGACACGCAGTTCCAGTGCTTCAGCCAGATCGTGAAGCGCGAGAGCGGCTGGGACTACACCGCGACCAACAAGAGCTCCGGTGCCTACGGCCTGGTCCAGGCGCTGCCCGGCACCAAGATGGCCTCGGCCGGTGCCGACTGGCGCACCAACCCGGCCACCCAGATCAAGTGGGGCCTCAGCTACATGAACTCCCGCTACGGCAGCCCCTGCGGCGCCTGGTCGTTCTGGCAGGGCCACAACTGGTACTAGGAACGGCCGCCGCCGCGGCGGCGCGGTTCCCCACGGCCCCGGTCGCCCGTCCTCCTCGGACGGACGGCCGGGGCCGTGGCGTTCTCCGGCTCGGGCCGACGAACGGGTGGCGGGCCGACGTGAGGGTGGCGGCCGCGGAGCAGGAGCGGACCGCCCCGCCCGGGTTGCGCTGACCAGTGCGCCCTCGGGCGGTGCGGTCCCGGTTGCGGACGCGGGGCGCGGGAAGGGGTCCTGGTTGCCTCCCGCACCGGCCGGTCCGCCGGCGGTTGGCCGTGGGGCGACCTCGGCGGCTCGGCTCCGGGGTCTCGTCCCGTCTCATCCCCCACGTGCCGCGTCCGAAACCAGATGGAACCTGGCGTTTTGTCCGGATCATCGGGACGGGGGCGACGGGTCGAACGGACCGGCGGCCGGACTCGCCGCACGCGCGCCGGGGTAGCGTCATCCCTGACGGCCGCGGCGGGACCCGCGGCGTACCGCCGGGCACGGCGGTTCGGCAGGGGAGCGGTGGTAGCGAGGATGGCGCGGGGCGGAAAGGCCTTCAAGGCCGTGGCCAAGGGCATGGCCGTGGTGGCCAGCGCGGCCGCCGTGATCGAACGGCGCCGGCGCGCCGCGATGGCGGCCGACCCGCACGAGCAGGCCCTCCCGGCACTGGCCGACGGGCACGTCCCGGCACTCGCCGAGGCGCCCGGCCCGGTCCCGGTCACGCGGACGGACCCGGCCCCGGCGCCGACCGGCCCGGCGGTCGCGGCGGTCGCGCCGTCCGCCGCGGCGCCCCCGGCCGCCCCGCCCGCACCGGTCGCGCACGCCGGCCTCGGCCGGGAGTACCACCCCGGCCGTCCGGCCACGCCCGCCGAGGCGGTGCCGTGGGGGCTGCGGGTGGCCGCCGAGTCGACCTGGCGGCTGCTGCTGCTCGGCGCCGCGCTCTACGTCGTCTTCTACGTGGTCGACATGCTGCGGCTGGTCGCCTTCTCGGTGCTGGCCTCACTGCTGATCACCGCGCTGCTGGAGCCGTCGGTCTCCTGGCTGCGCCGGCGCGGGGTGCCGCGCTCACTGGCGGCGGGCGGGGTGTTCCTCAGCGGTCTGGCCGGGATCGGGCTGGTCGGCTGGTTCGTGGTCTGGCAGGTGACGACCAACCTCTCGGACGTCACCACCCAGGTGAAGACCGGCGTCAACCAGCTGCGGGACTGGCTGGTCACCGGGCCGCTGCACCTGACCCAGCAGCAGATCACCGACTTCGCCAACCAGATCACCAAGGCCATCACCACCAACACCGACCAGCTCACCTCGGCCTCGATCACCGGTGCGCAGATCGCCGTCGAGGTGCTGACCGCGCTGCTGATGACCTTCTTCACCACCTTCTTCTTCCTCTACGACGGCGGGAGGATCTGGAACTGGGCGCTGCGCGGCCTGCCGCGGCACTCCCGCTTCGCGATGGCCGGGGCCGGCCCCAAGGCCTGGACGACGCTCACCGCCTATGTGCGCGGCACGGTCTGCGTGGCCTTCATCGACGCGCTCTGCATCGGCATCGGCGTCGACCTGCTGGGCGTGCCGCTGGCCCTGCCGCTGGCCGTGATCATCTTCCTGGGCGCCTTCGTCCCGCTGGTCGGCGCGTTGATCACCGGCACCGTCGCGGTGCTGATCGCGCTGGTCACCCAGGGGCCGTGGACGGCGCTGATGGTGCTGGTGGTGCTGGTGGTGGTGATGCAGGTGGAGAGCCACATCCTCCAGCCGCTGATCCTCGGCCGGGCCGTCCGGGTCCACCCGCTCGGGGTCGTGCTCGGCGTCGCGGCCGGCGGCATCATCGGCGGCATCGGCGGCGCGGTGGTCGCCGTCCCGCTGATCGCCGTCACCAACACCGTGGTCACCCACCTGCGCCGCCGCAACGAGGCCGGCCAGGCCGTCTTCACCGCGCTCGAAGCCGCCCGCGAGGCCGCCGAACGGACGGCCGAGCGCACCGCGGAGGAGGCCGCCGGGCGCACCGCGGCCACCCGTCCCGCCCCGCCGGCCGCAGCCGCCACCGACTGATCCGTCGTCCGGCGGCGCCCGTCGGAGACCGGCGGGTGGGGAGACCGGCGACGCGGGGAAGGGACGGCGGGGCGGGGAACGACGACGGGCCCCTCCCGGACGTGGTGTCCGGGAGGGGCCCGTCGGGGTGCCGGGTGCGTCAGGCGTTGACGGCGGCGAGGGCGGCCTCGGAGTCGAGGACGCCGGCCACGGCCTGCAGGACGGCGGCGATCTTCATCGAGGCCTGGACGACCTCGCGCTCGACGCCGGCCTTGCGCAGGACGGCCTCGTGCGAGTCGAGGCACTGGCCGCAGCCGTTGATGGCCGAGACCGCGAAGCACCAGAGCTCGAAGTCGACCTTCTCGACGCCCGGGGTGCCGATGATGTTCATCCGCAGACCGGCCCGCATCGTGCTGTACTCCTTGTCGGAGAGCAGGTGCAGCGTCCGGTAGTAGACGTTGTTCATCCCCATGATCGCGGCCGCGCCCTTGGCGGCGGTGTACGCCTCCGGGGAGAGGTTGGCCTTGGCCTCGGGCTCCAGCTCACGCAGCAGGCCGGGGCTGCGGGTGGCCATCGCGCAGGACAGCACGGTGCCCCAGAGCTGCTGGGCGGGGAGGTCGGAGTTGCCGATGACCGAGCCCAGGTTGAGCTTGAGGTCCTTGGCGTAGTCCGGGAGGGCGGCCTTCAGGTCGTCGAGGGCCATGGGTCAGCCCGCCAGCAGGGCCTGGGCGTCGAGGGTGTCCTCGCCCTTGGACCAGTTGCACGGGCACAGCTCGTCGGTCTGCAGGGCGTCCAGCACCCGCAGGACCTCCTTGGGGTTACGGCCGACGGAGCCGGCGGTGACCATGACGAACTGGATCTCGTTGTTCGGGTCGACGATGAAGACGGCGCGCTGGGCGGTGCCGTCCTCGTTCTGGACGCCGCAGGCCTGCATCAGCTCGTGCTTGATGTCGGCCAGCATCGGGAAGGGCAGGTCGCGCAGGTCCTTGTGGTCCTTGCGCCAGGCGTGGTGCACGAACTCGGAGTCGCCGGAGACGCCGAGGATCTGGGCGTCGCGGTCGGCGAACTCGTCGTTCAGCTTGCCGAACGCGGCGATCTCGGTGGGGCAGACGAAGGTGAAGTCCATCGGCCAGAAGAAGACGACCTTCCACTTGCCCTCGTAGGACTTGTGGTTGATGTCGGCGAAGGCGTTCGCGGCGTCCAGGTCGACACAGGCCTTGAGGTCGAACTCGGGGAACTTGTCACCGATCGTGAGCACGTTCGCTTCTCCTGAAGTGAGATGAGGGGGCTTTGTCCGGAATCCGGACAACAGTCACCATTCCATATCGTGGACTGATCAGGGAAATAGCTACACTGGATGTGTCTGATCGGAGATTGCTATCAGTACTGAATTCCCCACGTCGCGGCCGGGCGCCCGCAGGAACGGCGGCGGCAAGACCGACCCGACTGTGGCGAGCGCCACAGTCCGCAGCCCCCGCACCCCGACCGTCGCCCAGCTGCGGGCTTTCGTCGCGGTGGCCGAGCACCGGCACTTCCGGGAGGCCGCCGCCGCCACCGGGACCAGCCAGCCCGCGCTGTCCGGGGCGGTCGCGGCGCTGGAGGAGTCGCTGGGCGCGCAGCTGGTCGAGCGTACGACGCGCAAGGTGATTGTCACCCCACTGGGGGAGCGCGTGCACCAGCACGCCCGCCGGGTGCTCGCCTCGCTGCAGGCCCTCACCGAGGAGGTCGAGGCCGCCCGCCGCCCGTTCACCGGGCCGCTGCACCTGGGCGTCATCCCGACCGTCGCGCCCTACCTGCTGCCCACCGTGCTGCGGCTGGTCCGCGACCGCTTCCCGGACCTGGAGCTGCACGTCCACGAGGAACGCACCCCCTCGCTGCTGGAGGGCCTGGCCGCCGGGCGGCTGGACGTCCTGCTGCTGGCGCTGCCGGCCGGCGGGGCCTCGCCGACCAGGGACATCCCGCTGTTCGACGAGGACTTCGTCCTGGTCACCCCGCCCGGCCACCCGCTCGCGGGCCGGGTCGACGTGCCGCGCGACGTGCTGCTCGACCTGGACGTGCTGCTGCTGGAGGAGGGCCACTGCCTGCGCGACCAGGCGCTGGACATCTGCCGCGAGGTCGGCGCCGACCCGGCGGGCTCGACCACCCGCGCGGCGGGCCTGTCCACCCTGGTGCAGCTGGTCGCCGGCGGCCTCGGGGTGACCCTGCTGCCCGCCACCGCGCTGGACGTCGAGGCCGGCCGCGCCGACCGGCTGGCCGCCGTACGCTTCGCCGCCCCGGCGCCCGGCCGCCGGATCGGGCTGGCCGTCCGGCCGGGCTCGGGCCGCAGCGCCGAGTACGAGCGCTTCGCGGCCGCGCTGCGCGAGGTGCTGGTCGAACTGCCGGTCCGGATCGTCTCCTAGCTAGGGCGTCTGGAGCGGCGGCCGGACCGCCGCCGGGGCGCCCAGGCAGAGCCCGACCGTCGTCGCGACCAGCAGCTCCAGGGCCTCCAGGGTGTCCTGGTCGGGCCGGTCACCGGCCCGGTGCAGGGTGAGGTGGCGGTCCGTCAGGCCGTTGAAGCCGCCGAGGAAGTGGACGGCGATCCGGCGGGCGGGCAGCGCCAGGGTCAGGCCGTGGGCGGCCGCGACGGCGTCGAGCATCTCGGCGGCGGTGGCCTCGATGTCGCGCTGGAGCCCGAGCATGATCTCCCGCATGTCCGGGTCGCGCATGGCCAGCGACCCGAACTCGCCCAGCAGCACGCAGCGCCCGTGCTCGCCGGTGGCGGCCTCCCAGAGCGCGTGCACCAGGGTGCGGACCTGCTCGCCGAAGGTGCCGTCGCCGGGGGAGGCGGCGCGCACCTCGCCGACGAAGTCGGACTTCAGCTGCTCGACGACCGCCCGGTAGAGGTCCTTCTTGGTGCCGAAGGTGTAGTGCACCGTGGCCTGCGCCACGCCCAGCTCGGCCGCGATCGCGCGGGTGCTGCCGGCGGCGATTCCCTCCCTGGTCATCAGGTCGATCGCGGCCTGGACCAGTTGCGGTCGGCGTTCGGAGGCGGGGACGTGGGCCATCCAGCCAGGGTAGCGCCATGGTCGGGCAACTGAGTCGGCCGATTGTTTCAGCCAACTTTGTCGTCTGACAAAGTTAGGTCTACGGTGGGACGCGACCTGCCCTGACCGACCTCGAGGGACCGCCGATGGCCACGTACCTGTACCGACTGGGCCACTACTGCTTCCGGCGACGGCGGGCCGTCGTCGCCGTCTGGATCGCCCTGCTCATCGCCGTCGGCGGAGCCGCGGGGGCCTTCGCCGGCAAGACCACCGACGAGTTCAAGGTCCCCGGCACCGAGGCGCAGGCCACCCTGGACCGGATCAAGGACACCTTCCCGGCACAGGGCCACGGCTCCGCGCAGGTCGTCTTCGCCGCCGGTGCGCCCGGCGGCATCGGCACACCCGAGGCGGGCCGGGCGGTCGGCGAGGCCGTCGACCGGATCGCCAGGGTGCCGGGCGTGGCCGCGGTGCCCGACCCGTACGCCACCGGCGCGCTCTCCCCGGACGGGAAGGTCGCGATCGCCCTGGTCTCCTTCGACCACAAGCTCGCCGACGTCACCGACCAGCAGCGGGACGCCGTGAAGGCCGCCGCCGAGCCGGCCCGCGCGGCCGGGCTGGACGTGGCCTTCGGCGGCGACGCGTACAACCGGATGGCCCAGATCGAGGGCGGCAGCGAGGCGATCGGCCTGGTGGTGGCCGGGGTGGTGCTGGTGGTCACCCTCGGCACGCTGGTCGCCGCCGGACTGCCGCTGCTGACCGCGCTGGTCGGCGTCGCCGTGACGATGGCCGGGCTGCTGGCGCTCACCGGCTCCTTCGAGATCATCACCACCGCGCCGGTGCTGGCGCTGATGGTCGGCCTCGCGGTCGGCATCGACTACGCGCTGTTCATCCTCTTCCGCTACCGCCGGCACCTGGCCGACGGGCTGGAGCCGCAGGAGGCCGCCGCCCGGGCCACCGCGACCGCCGGCAGCGCCGTCGTCTTCGCCGGCCTGACCGTGGTGGTCGCGCTCGCCGGACTCGCCGTCGCGGGCGTCCCGTTCCTCACCGTGATGGGCCTGGCCGCCTCCGGGGCCGTCGTGGTGGCCGTCCTGGTCGCGATCACGCTGCTGCCCGCCGTGCTGGGCTTCACCGGCCGGGCCATCGACCGGCTGCCGGTCTGGAAGCGGGCGCTCGCCGCCGACGGCCGCACCACCCTGGGCGAGCGCTGGGGCCGCTTCGTGGTCCGCCGCCCGCTGCCCGTGCTCCTGGTCGGCCTGGCCGGGCTGGGGGCCCTGGCGGTGCCCGCCGCGAGCCTGGACCTCGGCCTGCCGGGCGGCGGTTCACAGGCCACCGGGACGGACGCGCGCAAGGCGTACGACCTGGTGGGCGAGAGCTTCGGTCCGGGCTTCAACGCGCCGCTGGTGGTCGTGGTGGACGCCCACGGCGCGCCGCGGCCCGAGCAGGCGGTGCAGGGCGTGGCCGCGACGCTCCGGACCCTCGACGGGGTCGGGGCGCTGCTGCCGCCGACCGTCGACCAGGCGAGCGGCACCGCGCTGGTGACCGTCATCCCGAAGACCGGCCCGGACCACGCGGACACCAAGGCGCTGGTCGACGGGATCCGCGACCGGAAGGCGGAGCTGAAGTCGGCGACCGGCGCGGACATCGCCGTCACCGGCACCACGGCCGCCAACATCGACGTCTCCACCAAGCTCGGCCAGGCGCTGCCGCCGTTCCTCGCGGTGATCGTCGGGATCGCGGTGGTGCTGCTGGCGCTGGCGTTCCGCTCGGTGCTCGTCCCGCTCAAGGCGGTGGCCGGCTTCCTGCTCAGCATCACCGCCTCGCTCGGCGCGGTGGTCGCGGTCTACCAGTGGGGCTGGCTGGACGGGGTGATCGACGTGCCCAAGGTCGGGCCGGTGGTCAGCTTCGTGCCGATCCTGCTGATCGGCGTGCTGTTCGGGCTGGCGATGGACTACGAGCTGTTCCTGGTCTCCGGGATGAAGGAGCAGCACGTCCACGGCGCGGCGCCGCGCGAGGCAGTGGTGGCCGGCGTGCGCAACGGGGCCCGGGTGGTCACCGCGGCCGCGCTGATCATGGTGGCGGTGTTCGGCTCGTTCGTCTTCGGCCACGACCCGATCGTCCAGCCGATCGGCTTCGCCCTCGCGGTGGGCGTGCTGGTGGACGCCTTCGTGGTGCGGATGGCGCTGGTGCCGGCCGCGATGGCGCTGTTCGGCCAGGCCGCCTGGTGGTTCCCCGAGCGGCTGGGGAAGGTCGTGCCGCGGGTGGACATGGAGGGCGAGCAGCTGATCGCCCGGCTGGCGGAGCGGTCGGCGACGGACGTGGCGGAGCAGTCGGCGCAGGAACCGCCGCGGGTACGGCCGCAGGAGCCGCCGGCGGGGCGGGACAGGCGGCCGACCCGGGTCTGACGGCCGGCAGGGGCGCCCGGTGGGATCCGTTCCCGCCGGGCGCGTCCGCGTTCAGGCCCCGGGGGATACGGGCACGGGCGCGGGCAGCCGCTGCTCGAACCAGACCACCTTGCCGGTGCCCAGCCTGGTCGCGCCCCAGCGGTCCGCGCACCTGGCCACTATCTGCAGCCCGCGCCCGCGTTCGTCCTCCGGGCCGGTGCGGCGCGGGCGCGGCAGCAGCGGGCTGTCGTCGCCGACCTCGCAGCGCAGCCGGGTGGTGCGCACCAGGCTCAGGGTGACCGGCCGGGTCGCGTGCTGGACGGCGTTGGTGACCAGCTCGCTGACCATCAGCTCGGTCGCCTCGCTGAGCTCGTCCAGCCCCCAGCGGCGCAGCGTGTGCGCGGCCAGCCGGCGGGCCCGGCCCGGCGTCTCGTTGCGCGGCTGGAGGTACCAGTGCGCGACGTCCCCGGCCGGGATGCCGTCGAAGCAGGCGCCGAGCAGCGCGATGTCGTCGCCGCGGTCGCCGGGCGGCAGGATCCGCAGCGACTCCTGGCACAGCTGCTCGGGGGTCTGCCAGCGGGCTGCGGCGATCCGGGCGCGCAGCACCTCCAGGCCGTCGCTGATCGGGCGGGTGCGGGTCTCCACCAGGCCGTCGGTGAACAGCAGCAGGGCGGAGCCGGGCGGCGCGGGCAGCTCGACGGAGTTGAAGTCCACCCCGCCGACGCCGATCGGCGCCCCGGAGTCCAGCTCGACCAGCTCGGCGGTGCCGTCCGGACGGACCAGCACCGGCGGGACGTGCCCGGCGTTGGCCATCACCACCCGGTTGGCGATCGGGTCGTACACCGCGTAGACGCAGGTGGCCAGGTGCTGTTCGCGGCCGAGCCGCTGGGCCTGCTCGTCCAGGTGGTAGAGCACCTCGTGCGGCGGCAGGTCGAGGGCGGCCAGGGTCTGGGCGCTGGTGCGCAGTTGGCCCATGATGGCGGCCGAGGTGAGCGAGTGGCCCATCACGTCGCCGACGATCAGGGCGACCCGGTTGCCGGGCAGCGGGACGGCGTCGTACCAGTCCCCGCCGACCTGCGCGCCGCGCTCACCGGGCAGGTAGCGCTGGGCGATCCGGACACCGTGCGACTGCGGCAGGCGCAGCGGCAGCATGCTGCGCTGGAGCTCGTTGGCGATCTCCCACTCGCGGGCGTAGCGCAGCGCGGTGTCGACGGCCAGCCCGGCCTGGGTGGCGAGGTGCGCGGCGGTCGCGGTGTCCGCGGCGTCGAAGACCGGGCGGCCGCTGCGTTCGGGAGGGCGGCGGATCAGTATCAGCAGCCCGAGCACGGCCTTGCGGCCGCGCAGCGGCAGGGCGAGGACGGAGGTGCCGGCGGCCAGCCGGGCCACCCCTCGGGTGCCGTACAGCTCGCGCAGCAGCGTCTCGGAGCGCTCGGCGGCGGGGGTGCCGAGGACGGCCGCCTCGGCGGGGCGGCGGCTCAGCAGGGCGTGGGCGAGGGCTCCGCCGCGGGTCACCGGGGTGGCCGGGCCGCCGTCGGCGGTGGAGCGGGCGCCGTAGCGGGAGCGGCGCCGGTCGTCCAGGCTCGGGCGGCCGCGGCGGCCGATCCGGGTGCCGGTGCTGTGGTGTATCCGCAGCTCCTCCGGGAAGCCGGGTTCGCGTTCCACGTTCGGCAGCGGGTCGCGCAGGTGGACGACGGCGGCGTCGGCGAGCGTCGGGACCAGCACCCGGCCGATGTTGCGCAGCGTCGCGGCGAGGTCGAGGGCGCTGTTGATCCGCCGGGTCGCCGAGTCGAGGTACGCCAGCCGGTCCGCCATCTCGGCGCGCTCCGGCCGGGCGCCCGGCCGGCGGGCCTGGGCCGTCGTCGGGGTCGTCGCCTGGGCCGTCGTCGGGGCCGGCGCCGTCGGGTTCGGAGCAGGGGCCGCCGCCGTGGGGGCCGAGGTCGGGGCCGGCGGCGCGGCCGGGACCTGGCGGCGCTGGCCCGGGACGGCGGGCGGCTGCTCCGCCTCGGTCTTGAGCTGGTCGCGCACGGCTGCCTGTCCTGGATTCGGTGTGGTCGGTGAGCTGTTCTGTTGCGTCGGCCGCGAGTGCGGCCGGTCCTGTCCCGGTTCGATCAGCCGACGCGTCGACAGCACAGGAACAGCTGTTCCTCCGGCGGCAGCGAGGTGCTGGCCGGTGCGTACGGATGCCCCGAGCACTCCTCGACGGCGAAGCCGGCCGAGACCAGAACCCGCTCCAGATCCTCCCTCAGATACCCACTGATCCGCAGCTCTCTGCCAAGGAACGGAAGCGGAACGTGATCCAGGTCCGCCTCGACCATACCGAGCGCCAGCAGCCCACCGGGCCGCAGGAGTTCGCGCAGCCGCCCCAGCACGGTCGGGATCTCGTCCTGCGGCAGCAGGATCAGCGAGAAGAACGCGGTGACCGCGGCGAAGCCGCCCCGGCCGTCCGGGCCCAGCCCGGGGGCGTTCCAGACCCGGTCCGCACGCTCGGTGGCCAGATCGTACAGGTCGATCCGATGGAGGACCGGCGCGAACACGCCCGGGAAGGCGGTCCGCCGGGCCAGCGTGAGCATCCCGTCGGAGAGGTCGACGCCGGTCACCCGCAGGCCCGCCGCGACCAGCTGGCGGACGGTCGGCTCACCGGTGCCGCAGCCCACGTCCAGCACCCGGGCGCCCGGTTCGAGCCCGGCGAGCAGCCGCCGGACGCAGGCCAGCTGTCCGCCCTTGGCGGGGAAGGCCTCGCCGTACCCGGCGCCGATGGTGTCGAAGGCGACCGCCTGCAGGACCCGGGCCGCCCGCCGCCGCCGTACCTCGGGATCGTCGTCGCCGGCGTCCTCGCCGACGGGGAACGGGTCGGATATCTGTCCGGTCGTCACGTTGCGAGGCACCCTTCCACCCGTGGCCTCCGGTGGCTCCTCCACGGCCCCGCGGGCCGCTGCCGGTGGCGGTACATCACCCTCTGCGCACCACGCGGACGGACTGGCACCCCGATGCGTTGTCCGGCAGACACTCGTGTGCGTACTGGCATCTGAGAATATGCGTGATCACCGCGTCGTGGGGTCCCTTTCCGGCCAACTCGCCGTGCTTGGGCCGTTGTGGCCGGGGTTGCGGAAGCACTCGGGTGCGGGCTGGGTTGTGCGCCGGACCCCGCACGCCGGAGGATGCGCCCGGGAAAGGTCGATGACCTGCGGTTTTACCGAGCCGCAGGCTGACTATCTGACGTTTATCGAACGTCAATCGGTCCGGTGCACAGTGGAGTCCAGCGCCGGGGAAGCGTTGAGGGCGCTCCCGCAGCCGGGGGGCTGCGGGAGCGCCGACGCGCGGAACGGGGGAGGTTCTCCGTGGGGGAGCGGAAGCCTTACGGCGCGGGGGGAGAGAGGGGCTCGGTGTGCTGCTGGGAGATGAGGTCCGCCACGGGGGAGGCCTCGGGCACACCGAGCCGCGTGAAGATCGCGTGCGCCTCCTGGAGGCAGGCGAGTCCACGGGCCGGCTGGGCGAGCGTCAACAGGGCCTCGCCCAGCGCGGCGTTCGCCAGGCCCTGGCAGTAGGCGGAGCCCAGCTCCTGGCCGATCGCCAGCGACTCGCCGGCCGCCGAGGCCGCCTCGGCGGGCTGCTCGGCGACGAGCAGGGCGGAGGCGAGCCGGGCCAGGGTGTAGCCCTCCCACAGGGGGTTCTGCTGCGACTGGTAGAGCCGGTGCGCCTCGCGCAGGTGCGGGACGGCGTCGCCGCCGGAGAGCACCACGCCCAGCTGGTAGAGGGTCTGGGCGAGCAGCGGACCGTTCTTGGACTCCCGGGCGGCGGCGACGCCCTCGCCGGCGGACCGCACCGCCGTCTCGGTCATCCCGAGCCGGTGCTGCGCCCGGGCCATGTTGCTGACGATGCGGGCCTCGGCGGTCGGCGCGCCGACCGCCTGGCTGGTGGCCCGCGCCTGTTCCATGAACGGCAGCGCCTCGGCCGGGCGGTTGCCCAGGCTCAGGATCACGCCCAGGATGTTGGCGGTGGCCAGCAGCTGGACGGTCGGTTCGTCCGGCGACTGGTGGTCCAGGCTCTGGCGCAGCGAGTGTTCGGCGCCCTGGAAGTCGCTGGTGACGTAGTTCAGGGCACCCAGGACGAAGTGCACCCGGGCGAGCGCGGGGGAGTCGTCGCGCAGCTCCGCCTCGCGTCCGAGGGTTTCCAGGACGGGGCGCACCTGGGGGCCGTGGGTCGGGTCCGGGTCGAGGCCGTACAGCAGGATCAGCAGGTCGATCGCCGCGTGCTGCGAGGCGCGCGGCCCGTTCGCCGCCGCGGCCACGGAGTTGAGCAGCAGGGCGCTCTCGGCCCGCAGCCAGGACTGGGCGGAGCCAATGGTCGGCAGGCCGATCCCCGGCGAGGAGGGCGTGGTGAGCAACTCGGGCTCGGGGTCGTCCGGTTCGATGGTCCGGGCCGCGTTGCGGACGGTCGGGATCAGCAGGTCGAGCAGCCGCAGGACGGCCCGCTGCTGCTCCTCGGTGTCCCCGATCCGCTCGTTCTGCCGCTGGGCGTAGAGCCGGAGCAGGTCGTGGTAGCGGTAGCGGCCGGGGGTGAAGCACTCCAGCATGTTCGCCTCGACCAGGGCCTCGACGAGGTCCTCGGCGGCGTCCTCGTCCATGCCGAGCAACGCCGCGGCGGCCGCGAGCGGGATGTCGGGGGAGTCGATCAGGGCGAGGAACCGAAAGGTGCGGGCCTCGGCCGGGGACAGCTGTCCGTAGCCCAGCCCGATGGTGGTCTCCACGGCCAGGTTGCCGAGCTGGAGTTCGTCCAGCCGGCGGCGCTGGTCGGCTAACCGACGGGCCAGGTCGGAGACGCTCCACCGCGGCCGGCTTGCCAGCCGGGCGGCGGCGATGCGGACCGCCAGCGGGAGGAAGCCGCAGGCGGTGATCACCGCCATGGCGGCCTCCGGTTCGGCGGTGACCCGCTGCTCCCCGACGATGGCCGAGAACAGTGCCAGAGCCTCCTGCGGCGTCAGCTCCTCGACGTCGAACAGCTGTGCGCCGGGGATGCCGGCGAGCCGGGAGCGGCTGGTGGCGAGCACCGCGCAGCCGGAGACGCCCGGGATCAGCGGCCGGATCTGGTCGGCGTCCCGCGCGTTGTCCAGCAGGATGAGCATCCGCCGGTTGGCGAGCAGCGAGCGGTAGAGGGCCGCGCGCTGCTCCATCGACTCCGGGTTCTCGGTGGCTCCGAGGGCGTGCAGGAAGTCGCCGAGGACGACGACCGGGTCGGCCGGCGCGGCGCCGGCGCCGCGCAGGTCCACGTACAGCTGTCCGTCCGGGAACTCGGCCCGGACGCGGTGGGCGACGTGCACCGCGAGGGTGGTCTTCCCGACGCCGCCGATGCCGGCCAGCGAGGTGACCACCACGGCTTGGCCGGTGGCGTTCATCAGGACCGCCGAGAGGTCGCTGACCAGCTCGGTGCGGCCGCTGAAGTCCGAAACGTCGGCCGGGAGTTGGGCTGGCGGCGGAGCGACCGGACGGTCCTTCGCCAGAGCCTCGGGCGCGGCCGGGAGGGCGAGCGACGGGTCGGCCGCGAGGATTCGGGTGTGCATCGTGGACAGGCCGACGCCCGGCTCGACGCCGAGCTCGTCGATGAGCAGCTTGCGGGTGTCGGTGTAGACGCCGAGCGCCTCGGCCTGGCGGCCGCAGCGGTACAGCGCCAGCATCAGCAGCTCCCGCAGCCGTTCGCGCAGCGGATGCTCCGTGGTCAGGTTGTTGAGCTCGCCGACGATCTCGGCGTGCCGGCCGATGTCGAGGGCGGCGGCGCACAGCTCCTCGGCGGCGGTCACCTGGCGTTCGGCCAGCCGCAGTCGCTGGGTGTCGGCGTAGGGGCCGGGGATGCCGGTGAGCGGGCGGCCGCTGAACAGGCCCAGCGCCTCGGTCAGCAGCCGGTGCGCCTCGTGCTTGTCGCCGTTCGCCCGGGCGGTCGCGGCCTCGGCGCAGAGCCGTTCGAAGACCGTCAGGTCGAGGGCCTCGCCCGGGATGCGCAGCGCGTAGCCGTCGGCGACCGACACCAGCAACTCGGCGGGGCGGCGTACCTCCCGCCGGGGTTCGATGACGGAGCGCAGCCGGGAGACGTAGGTGCGGAGTGCAGCCACCGCCTGGGCCGGCGGCCGGTCGCCCCAGAGCGCGTCGACCAGGTCCTGCGTGGGGACCGGGCGTCCGGCGTGCAGGAGGAGGGTGGTCAGGACTGCCTGCTGCTGGGGGGATCCGAGCGAGAGGGGCTGGCTGTCGATCCAGGCCTGGACCGGGCCGAGGACTTGGAAGCGCGGCGCAGGGTTCTGCGGCGTCTCCCGAAACTCCATGAAGTCCCCCGATGGCCTGTGGTGTCGATTCCGCGAAAGGGCGCTCGGCGGTCCGCCGTGGTGCTTCAGCTTAGGCGGACGTCCGACTCTGCCGGACGGTTCCGCCAGTCGCACGATGTTTATCGGACATTTAATCAACCCTACGATACTGTCCCCGCGCCCGCGCCAAACCGGTCGGGCTGACGACATTCGATGACCGAAAGGCGGCCGCCAATGGCCAACGACCAGAGCGAGACCCCGGTGCCGTCGACGCCCGAGAACGAGGCGGAGACCCCGGCCCCGGCCGTCGCTGTGGAGGCCGGCCAGGCAGTCGAGGGCGCGGTCGCCGCGGCCTCGAACCCGACCGAGTACACCGAGCCGAGTGCCGACCGGAAGAACGCGATCGAGAACGGCGCCTTCGGCGACGAGGCCGACTGCCTGCCCGAGCCGGCCAAGCCGGACACCGCCAAGCCGGGCGAGAAGTACGAGCCCGAGAGCATCGTCTTCGGCCACGCATAAGCCGCGCCGGCCCGGCGCCCCGTCGCCCCGTCCGGCTGCGGGGCGCGGTTCGTTGCCATCCAGAACAGCTGGCCTGACGGTGTGTAGTATCGAACTGATGTTCACCTAGGGGGGTGGGCCAGATGAATTGGAGGGGTTCCATGAGCAAGCTTCGTAGGGTTGCTGTGGTGGCCGTGTCGACCGCTATCGTGACCGCCGGCTACCTGGCGACTGCCGTTAGCGCGTCCGCGAGCGTCGTCGCCGGCCACCCGTAAGCCGCGCCGGTCCGGTGCCCCCGTCGCCCCCGTCCGGGCGCGGGGGCACCGGCGGTTACGGGCACGCCAATTCCCCGCCGGTGTCCGCCGGGTGGCCGAAACGTGTCCGCGGTGCACTCATGGTGACCGGTGATATCCGTAACGTGCCCGGCGGAGGGCGCGGGCCGTTCCGGAATTCCGGATTCACCCGGGGGTATTGCGGTGGTCGGAATGTTGCTGTTTGCCTGCGTTTTGCCGAAATTGCCGAGGAAGATCGTATTCGGCTGAATCGCCGGTCCCGGGGGCGGGGGCGACCTGGTGCGGGTCGGCCGTCCATTCCCGGCCGCCGGGCTCGGGGCGCAGGTAGTGCTCGCCGCCGATGGTGTCCATGTAGATGCCGGTGCGTCCGGTCCTGCGGTCGAGGACGAGTTCACCCACGTGGGGCCGGTAGGCCGGGGCGTTGCGCTGTCGGGTGCTCACCGTGCTGCTCCTCGCTCTGGTCGGCGACTGGCCAGCATCTCTAGAGAAGCTAATATCTCTAGAGATGTCAACGGTCCTATCTCCTTACCGGAGGCCGCGGGCACGCCTACGATTTCTCCGAGGCAGAGGGAGCGGCGATGACCGGCAGCAGTGGCGACAAGCAGCCCAAGTACCAGCGGATCGCCGACGCGCTGAAGGCGGCCATCGACACCGGCCGGTACCGCGCGGGTGACCGCCTGCCCGGCGAGAACGACCTCATGGACGAGTACGGCGTGGCCCGGATGACCGCCCGCCAGGCGCTGGGCGTGCTGCAGAGCGAGGGCATCGCCGAGGCGCGCCGCGGCGCCGGGGTGTTCGTCCGGGACTTCCGCCCGCTGCGCCGGCGCGGCATCCAGCGGCTGGCGCAGGGGCAGTGGGGCTCCGGCCGGTCGATATGGTCGGCGGACATCGACAACCGCAGCCTGGTGGTCGACCAGGTGTCCGTCACCGAGCGGGGCGCGCCCGACCACGTGGCCCGGGTGCTCGGGGTCGGCCCGGGCGCCCCGATGTGCGTACGGCACCGCCGCTTCGTCCTGGACGGCAAGCCGGTGCTGCTCTCGACCTCCTACCTGCCCGCCCTGCTGGTCGCGGGCACCGCCATAACCCGCGAGGACACCGGCCCCGGCGGCACCTACGCCCGGCTCGCCGAGATCGGCGCCAAGCCCGTGCACTTCCGCGAGGAGGTCCGCTCCCGGATGCCCAGCGGGGAGGAGGCGGCCCGCCTGGAGCTGTCCGCCGGCACCCCGGTCATCCTGATCTGCCGCACCGCCTTCGCCGACGAGGGGCAGGTCGTCGAGCTCAACGAGATGATCCTGGACGCCGCCTCCTACGTCCTGGAGTACGACTTCGACGCCTGAGCGCCGACCGCCCGGCACCACCGCCCCGGCCGCGAGGGGCGGCCGGGGCGGTGCGGGGGCAGTGGGGACTACTCCTTCGAGCGGACCCGCAGGCTGGTGATCAGCGGGCCCTCGGTGGTCTCGCGGAAGAAGTCGTTGCCCTTGTCGTCGACGACGATGAAGGCCGGGAAGTCCTCGACCTCGATGCGCCAGACCGCCTCCATGCCGAGCTCGGCGTACTCCAGCACCTCGACCTTCTTGATGCAGTCCTGGGCGAGGCGGGCGGCCGGGCCGCCGATCGACCCGAGGTAGAAGCCGCCGTGCTCGGCGCAGGCGTCGGTGACCTGCTTGCTGCGGTTGCCCTTGGCGAGCATGACCATCGAGCCGCCGGCCGCCTGGAACTGGTCGACGTAGGAGTCCATCCGGCCGGCCGTGGTCGGGCCGAAGGAGCCGGAGGCGAAGCCCTCGGGGGTCTTGGCCGGGCCCGCGTAGTAGACCGGGTGGTCCTGGAGGTACTTGGGCATGCCCTCGCCGGCGTCCAGGCGCTCCTTGATCTTGGCGTGGGCGATGTCGCGCGCGACGACCAGGGTGCCGGTGAGCGAGAGCCGGGTCTTCACCGGGTACTTGGACAGCTCGGCGCGGATCGCGGACATCGGCTGGTTCAGGTCGACGCGCACCACGTCGTCGTCCAGGTGCTCGTCGGTGGTGTCCGGCAGGTACTTCGCCGGGTCGGTCTCCAGCTGCTCCAGGAACACGCCCTCGGCGGTGATCTTGCCGAGCGCCTGGCGGTCGGCGGAGCAGGAGACGGCCATCGCGACCGGCAGCGAGGCGCCGTGCCGCGGCAGGCGCACCACGCGCACGTCGTGGCAGAAGTACTTGCCGCCGAACTGGGCGCCGATGCCGATCTTCTGGGTCAGCTCGGTGACCTTGGCCTCCAGCTCCAGGTCGCGGAAGCCGTGGCCGGTCCTGGCGTTGCCCTCGGTCGGCAGGTTGTCCAGGTAGTGCGCCGAGGCGTACTTGGCGGTCTTCAGCGCGAACTCGGCGCTGGTGCCGCCGATCACGATGGCCAGGTGGTACGGCGGGCAGGCCGCGGTGCCCAGCGAGCGGATCTTCTGCTCCAGGAACGAGAGCATGCTCGCCTCGTTCAGGATGGCCTTGGTCTCCTGGTACAGGTACGACTTGTTGGCGGAGCCGCCGCCCTTGGCCATGAACAGGAACTTGTACGCGTCGCCGTCGGTGGCGTACAGCTCGATCTGGGCCGGCAGGTTGTTGCCGGTGTTCTTCTCGTCCCACATGGTCACCGGGGCCATCTGGGAGTAGCGCAGGTTGAGCCTGGTGTACGCGTCGTACACGCCGCGCGCGATGGCGGACTCGTCGCCGCCCTCGGTCAGCACGTTCTGGCCGCGCTTGCCCATGACGATCGCGGTGCCGGTGTCCTGGCACATCGGCAGGATGCCGCCGGCCGAGATGTTGACGTTCTTCAGCAGGTCGAGCGCGACGAAGCGGTCGTTGGGGCTCGCCTCCGGGTCGTCCAGGATGCGGCGCAGCTGGGCGAGGTGGGCGGGGCGCAGGTAGTGCGAGATGTCGTGCATCGCCTCGGCCGTCAGCAGCCGCAGCGCCTCCGGCTCGACCTGGAGGAAGGTGCGACCGCCGGCCTCGAAGGTGGAGACACCCTCGGAGGTGAGCTTGCGGTAGGGGGTCGGGTCAGCGCCCAGGGGGAGCAGGTCGCTGTACTCGAAGTCTGGCGTGGGAGCCATCGGGGCGGTCCTTAGCTGTCCAGTTGGTCCGGCTGCGTCGGCGAAGCACCATCCAGGGTAGGACCCGGTGGAAGTCGGCACGCGGACAGGTCCGCCTTGCGTGACCGGGCTCACTCGCGCAGGAGTGCGAGCGACTAGGCTGACCCCGTGGACAACTCGCCGTCGCACGACGATTCGGGGCAGCCGCCGGTGCCGGCGCCCGTACCGATGACCAAATCCGAACCCAAGCCCGAACTCCGGCCCGAGGCCAGGGCGGAGAGCGCGCCGCGGCCGCACGCGCCGGCCGCGCAGGCGGAGCTGCGCGTCTCCGACGCCGACCGCGAGAAGGTCGCGGAGCTGCTGCGGGACGCCTACGCCGAGGGCCGGCTGGACGCGGACGAGCACGCCGAGCGGATCGAGGCCGCCTACGCCGCGAAGACCTTCGGCGACCTCGCGCCGCTCACCCGGGACCTGCCGGCCCGCCCGCTGTCCTTCGAGAAGCAGCCGCTGAACGCCCCGCAGGGCACCCCGCAGCCGCCCGCACGCCAGGAGTCCCCGACGGTGGTGGCGGTCTTCGGCGGCGCGTCCCGCAAGGGCCGCTGGCGGGTGGGCTCGCAGCTGAGCGCCTTCGCCGCGTTCGGCGGGGTGGAGATCGACCTGACCGACGCCGTGTTCGAGTCCCCCGAGGTGGAGATCACCGTCACGGCGGTCTTCGGCGGCGTCGAGGTGCGGGTGCCGGAGAACGTCACCCTGCAGGGGTCCGGCGTCGGCATCTTCGGCGGTTTCGACGTCCGGGAGCAGACCGCGGCGGACCCGTACGCTCCGGTTGTCCGGATCAAGGGCCTTGCGCTGTTCGGCGGTTGCGAGGCCAAGCCGCGCCGGGGCAAGAAGCTCAAGGAGTGGGTGCGCCGCCAACTCGGCACCGACTGACACCCGTTGACCTGCAACGCGCCCGACCGGGGACCAACTCCCGGTCGGGCGCTCGGCGTTGCGGCCAGTGCGCTGCGTAGTCGATTGCGTGCAGTGTGCATGAATCGCGGCCGGGCGGGGTAGTTCCTTCCGCACATCGCTTCTTGGACGGCTGCGCACCGGAGGCGGCCGAGCGGCCGCGCCCGGATGGGACAGCGGGGGCTCGCGGCCGGCGGGGGAGCGAGGGTTCCCCGTGTCCGAGAGCCTCGTCAGGAGTACGGCCGTGCTGCATCCGATCGAGTCCCGCACCACCTCGCCAGCCGCCGCTGCGCAGCAGGTCCTGGAGCGCCGTCCCGGCGTCCGGCCGCAGCCGCAGTCCCCGGGCGTCCCGGCGGGCTCCCCCGCGGGCGAGGACAACCCCTGGCACACCGGCGCCGCGTGTCGGCGGGACGAGGTGGGGCTGTTCTTCGCGCCCTCCAAGGAGCCGACGGCGGCCCGGCTGTCGCGCGAGGAGCAGGCCAAGCAGGTGTGCGCCCGCTGCCCGGTGCTGCTGGAGTGCCGCGAGCACGCGCTGGCGCAGCCGGAGCCGTACGGGGTCTGGGGCGGGCTGACGGCCGCCGAGCGGCGGGTGGTGCTGGCCCGGCGCCGCCGCCGGGACGCGGAGCTGCGCGAGGCGGCCCGGGTGACGGCGGCCGCGCGGCGCCGGATAGCCGGGTGACGCCGGGTCCGAGACCCAGGGGACGCGACGCGGCCCCGGCGGAGGGGGATTCCGCCGGGGCCGCGAAGTGCGCTCGGGTGGGGCTCAGTTGGCGCGGTCGAAGTCGATCGCGCTGTAGGCCCGCAGCTTCGCGAGCTTGTGGGTGGAGTTGATCTCGCGGATGGTGCCGCTCTTGGAGCGCATCACCAGCGAGCTGGTGGTGGCGGTCTCCGAGCGGTAGTGCACGCCGCGCAGCAGCTCGCCGTCGGTGATGCCGGTGGCGACGAAGAACACGTTCTCGCCGCTGACCAGGTCGTCCGTGGTGAGCACCCGGTCCAGGTCGTGCCCGGCGTCCAGGGCCTTCTGCCGCTCGGCGTCGTCCTTGGGCCACAGCCGGCCCTGGATCACGCCGCCCATGCACTTCATCGCGCAGGCCGCGATGATGCCCTCCGGGGTGCCGCCGACGCCCATCAGCAGGTCGACGCCGGTGCCCTCGCGGGCGGCCATGATGGCGCCGGCCACGTCGCCGTCCGAGATGAACTTGATCCGGGCGCCCGCCTCGCGGATCTCCCGGACCAGGCCGTCGTGGCGCGGGCGGTCGAGCACGACGACGGTGACGTCCTCGACGGCGCTGCCCTTGGCCTTGGCGACCCGGCGGATGTTGACCGCGGCCGGGGCGGTGATGTCGACGAACTCGGCCGCCTCCGGCCCGGCCACCAGCTTGTCCATGTAGAACACGGCGCTGGGGTCGAACATGGTGCCGCGGTCGGCGACGGCCAGGACGGCCACCGCGTTGTTCATGCCCTTGGCGGTCAGCGTGGTGCCGTCCACCGGGTCGACCGCGACGTCGCACTCGGCGCCGGTGCCGTCGCCGACCCGCTCGCCGTTGTAGAGCATCGGGGCTTCGTCCTTCTCGCCCTCCCCGATGACGACGACGCCGTTCATCGAGACGGTCGAGACGAGGGTGCGCATCGCCTTCACGGCGGCACCGTCCGCGCCGTTCTTGTCGCCACGTCCGACCCACCGGCCGGCGGCCATCGCGGCCGCCTCGGTGACCCGGACGAGCTCGAGCGCGAGGTTCCGGTCCGGAGCCTCGGGCGCGACCTCCAGGGCACTGGGAAGGTGGTGCGGGTACTGCGTGGTCATCGTCGTTACCTCTCTGTACGCGACGGCCAGTGAGCGCCCGACTACTGCCAGGTCGAACGCCGTGGTGAGGGTTCTGCGATCGTATCTGCCCACGAGATGACTGTCTGTGGCGCGGGTCGCTGCTCTGTCGCGGAAAACACCGGTTCGTCCCCTTTCACCCGTACGTGGACACCCCTGGTGACCGCCCGGAGATGTGGATGAGTCACCATGTGGGGGTGGCAGCAGACAGCAAGGGCATGAGGGGCCGGCAGACCGTACGGGACATGGTCCTGTCGATGCTGGCGGTCGGGATCGTCGTCTGGGTCGGGTACCTGTTCCTCCCGCACGACGCCAACGGCGACCCGGTGCACGTCGTCGAGTACAAGGTCGCGGCGGCCTCCGCCAAGCGCACCGCGCCGTACCCGCTGCTCTCCCCGGAGGGGCTGCCGGACAAGTGGCGGGCCACCTCGGTCAGCTACCGGCCGGCCGGCGACAACAACGGCAAGGGCAACGCCTGGCACCTGGGCTTCGTGACCCCCTCCGGCCAGTACGCGGCGATCGAGCAGAGCGACGTGCCGCGCGAATCCCTGCTGGCCGACCACGTGACGGGCGCCAAGCCGGACGGCACCGCCGAGGCGGGCGGCCGCGCCTGGGACCGGGTGCAGGGCGAGAAGGCCCGCGCGCTGGCCGTGCAGACCGGCCCCGGGACCACGCTGCTCACCGGCACCGCCTCCTACGAGGAGCTGGCCGAGCTGGCGCAGGCGCTCAAGTAGTCCCGCCCCGGCCGTGGCGCCCCGCGCACGCCGCCGGGCACGCGCACGCCGAAGGGCCCCGCGCCGGACGAACCGGTGCGGGGCCCTTTCGCGCGCGGCGGATCAGACCGTGGTGACGACCTCGTCGTAGGCCAGGCGCGGCGAACGCGGGAACCAGGCGTCCTCGCCCGGCTTGCCGATGTTGACCACGGCCAGCACCGAGTGGTCGCCGTCGCCGAAGAACTCCTTGTTGATGCCCTCGGCGTCGAAGCCGGTCATCGGGCCGGCGGCCAGGCCGGCGGCGCGCACGCCGACGATGAAGTAGGCGGCCTGCAGGGCGCCGTTCAGCGTGGCGGACTGCTCGCGGACGCTGCGCTCCGAGAAGAACAGGTCCTTGGCCTGCGGGAAGTGCGGCAGCTGGGTCGGCAGCTCCTCGTGGAACTCGTTGTCCACGGCCAGGATGGCGACCAGCGGGGCGGCGGCGGTCTTGTCCTTGTTGCCGTCCGCCATCTGCCGGACGAGGCGCTCGCGGGCCTCCTCCGAGCGGACCAGGACGACGCGCAGCGGCTGCTGGTTGAAGGCGGTCGGGCCGAACTTGACCAGCTCGTAGATGGCCTGGACCTGCTCCTCGGTGACCGGCTCGTCGGTGAAGGTGTTCGCGGTGCGGGCCTCACGGAACAGCAGGTCCTGAGCGGCGGCGTCGAGTACCAGGGCGTCGGTGGTCATTGCTTCTGCACCTCATGCGGAAAAGGAGTTCGTCGGTATGATCGGCCGCAGCCGGTCACTCCGTCCAACATAGGTGAATATTCAACGATTCCCCAAGTGTTTGTGACCTGCCTCACTCCCCGCCCGGGGCCGCGCCCTCCTCGGCGGCCAGCGCGGCGTCCAGCCGGGCCCGGGCGCCGTCCAGCCAGCGCTGGCACACCTTCGCCAGCTGCTCGCCGCGCTCCCACAGCGCCAGCGACTCCTCCAGCGACGTCCCGCCGTTCTCCAGCTGCCGGACGACGTCCAGCAGCGCGTCCCGGGCGTGCTCGTAGCCCAGCGCGTCGTCCGGGTTCGGCGCCGCCGCTGCCGCCGCGTCCTGCTGCTCCTGCTGCTCTGCCATGCGTGCCAGCGTAGGGGCTCGGACCGACACGCCCCAGCCCCGGTCGGCGGGGACTACCCGGGCGCCACGGTGACGTCGAAGCCGCCGCCCGCCACCCGGGCGTGCAGCCCCTCGCCGGGCGCGGCCTGCGCCGGGTCGGTCACCACCGTGCCGTCCGCCCGCTGGAGCACCGCGTAGCCGCGCTCCAGGGTGGCCGCGGGGGAGAGCGCCACCACCCGGGCCAGGGTGTGCCCGAGGTCGCTCTGCGCGTGGTCCAGCCGGTGCCGCAGGGTGCGCCGGGCCCGCTCCAGCAGGCCGTCCACCTCCTGCCCGCGCCCGTCCAGCATCCGGTGCGGGGCGGCCAGCGCCGGGCGGCTGCGCACCCCGTCCAGCCCGTGCTGCTCGCGCTCGACCCGGGACAGCACGTGCCGCCGGGCGCGGTCGCGCAGCTGGCGGACCTTGGCCAGCTCCTCGCCGACGTCCGGAACCACCCGTTTGGCCGCGTCGGTCGGGGTGGAGGCGCGCAGGTCGGCCACGAAGTCCAGCAGCGGCTGGTCCGGCTCGTGCCCGATCGCGCTCACCACCGGCGTACGGGCGGCCGCGACCAGCCGCACCAGGCCCTCGTCCGAGAACGGCAGCAGGTCCTCCACGCTGCCGCCGCCGCGGGCCACCACGATCACGTCCACCTCGGGGTGCTCGTCCAGCTCCCGCACGGCCGCGCTCACCCGCTCCACCGCGCTGACCCCCTGCACCGGGACGTTGCGCACCTCGAAGCGGACGGCCGGCCAGCGCCGCCGGGCGTTCTCCAGGACGTCCCGCTCGGCCGCCGAGCCGCGCCCGGTGACCAGCCCCACACACTGCGGCAGGAACGGCAGCGGCTTCTTGCGCTCGGCCGCGAACAGGCCCTCCCCGGCGAGCCGCCGCTTCAGCTGCTCCAGCCGGGCCAGCAGCTCGCCGAGCCCCACCGGGCGGATCTCCGAGGCGCGCATCGACAGCTGGCCGCGCGCCGCGTACCACTCCGGCTTGGCGTGCACGACGACCCGCGCGCCCTCCTGCACCACGTCCGCGACCTGGTCGAACACCGAGCGGAAGCAGGTCACGGTGAGCGACACGTCGGCCTGCGGGTCGCGCAGGGTCAGGAACACCACGCCCGCCCCGGGGCGGCGGCTGAGCTGGGTGATCTGCCCCTCCACCCAGACCGCGCCGAGCCGGTCGATCCAGCCGCCGATCAGCGCGGAGACCTTGCCGACCGGGAGCGGCGCTTCGGGGGAGCTGGTGTTGGCCATGCGTACGAGGCTAGCGGCGCGGGCCGACACGGCCGAGACCGCCGACCCCGGTCGCGTCCGCCGGGGCCCGCCGGCCCGCCTGCCGTCCCGCAGGCCGTCCCGCCGTCCGGGTCACGGCCGCCGGCGCCCGTCGGCCCCGCCGGGACCGCCGCGGGGGCCGCCCCGGCCGGCGGCACCCTGGACGGCGAGCACGACCAGGCCGGCCGCCAGCCAGACCAGCCCGACGATCTGCGCGGTGGTCGAGGCCTCGGACACCACCGCCCCGATCACCGCGATCCCCAGCACCGGCACGACCACGTGCGGGAGCCACCGCCGCGAGCCGTGCCGCACCGCGTACCAGCCGACCACCGAGGCGTGCAGCAGCGCGAAGGCGGTCAGCGCGCCGACGTTCACCACCGAGGTGAGCTGGTCCAGCCCGTCGTCCCGCTCGGCCGCCCAGACCGCCGCCGCCATCGTGATCACCGCGGCCGCCAGCAGCGCCCGGCGCGGCACCGCGCTGGCCGGATCGACCGTGCCGAGCAGGCGCGGCAGCCGACCGTCCCGGGCCATCGCGAAGACCAGCCGTCCGGCCGCGGCCTGCCCGGCCAAGGCCGCGAAGGCGGCGCCGATCGCCTTGCTGGCCGCCACCAGCACGTGCAGCCAGTGCCCGACGCCGCTCTCCACGGTGTCGTAGAAGGCCGAGCCCTGCGCCGCCGGGTCGGCGGCCAGCTGCTGCGGGCCGGTCGGCTCCAGCAGCGCCGCCAGGTAGGTCTGGGCGACGAACAGCACCCCGGCCAGCGCCAGGCACCAGAGCACCGCCCGGGCCACCGCCGCCGAGGCGCCGACCGCCTCCTCCACGAAGGTGGCGATCGCGTCGAAGCCCAGGTAGGAGAGCACCGCGACGGACACCGCCGAGACCACCGCGGCCAGCGAGAAGTCGCCGACGGCGGTGAACGGGGTGTCCCAGCCGCGCCGGGCGCCGTGCTGGGCCAGCGCCACCACGGCCGCGGCCACGAACACCGCCAGCACCGCGATCTCCATCGCGAGCACCGCGAAGCCGACCACCGCCGCCGTCCGCACCCCGACCAGGTTGAGGGCGGTGGTCACCACCACCGCGAGCGCCGTCCAGACCCACCGCGAGACGTCCGGCACCAGCGAGTTCAGCGCGATCCCGGAGAACAGGTAGGCCACCGCGGGGATCAGCAGGTAGTCGAGCATCGCCATCCAGCCGGCGATGAAGCCCGGCCCCTCGCCCAGCCCGGCCCGTGCGTACGCGAACACCGAGCCGGTCTGCGGCACCGCGCGCACCATCTGGGTGTACGAGACGGCGGTGAAGCCCATCGCCACCGTCGCGGCCAGGTAGACCGTGGCGACGGCGCCGTGGCTCTTGGCGTCCAGCACGCCGAACACGCCGACCGGGGCCATCGGGGCGATGAACAGCAGTCCGTAGACCATCAGATCGCGGACACCCAGGCTGCGGCGCAGGCCGCTCGGCGTCACCCGCTCGCTCACAGAGCTCATAGACACCGTATTTTGAGCGCAATTGACCGGATCTGCACGGAAGGTGTCCGGCGTCGGCGCGGCTTCCCGCCGGGGACAGGGAAGGCGAGCGCCGGTCGCGGCCGCCCGTACGATGGAGCCATGTCCAACACCGCGCAGCGCCGTGTCCTGCTCGCCGCCCCCCGGGGCTACTGCGCGGGAGTCGACCGCGCCGTGATCGCCGTGGAGAAGGCCCTGGAGCAGTACGGGGCGCCCATCTACGTCCGCAAGCAGATCGTCCACAACAAGTACGTGGTGCAGACCCTGGAGAAGAAGGGCGCGATCTTCGTCGACGAGACGGAGGAGGTGCCCGAGGGCTCGATCGTCGTCTTCTCCGCGCACGGCGTCGCCCCGTCCGTCCACGACGAGGCGCGGGCCGGCAAGCTCGCCACCGTCGACGCGACCTGCCCGCTGGTCACCAAGGTGCACAAGGAGGCCGTGCGGTTCGCCGACGAGGGCTTCGACATCCTGCTGGTGGGCCACGAGGGCCACGAGGAGGTCATCGGCACCATGGGCGAGGCCCCGGACCGGATCCACCTGGTGGACGGTGCCGAGGACGTCGCCAACGTGCGGGTGCGGGACGAGTCCAAGGTCGTCTGGCTGTCCCAGACCACCCTGTCGGTGGACGAGACCATGGCCACCGTCGGCGAGCTGAAGAACCGCTTCCCGGCGCTGGTCAGCCCGCCCAGCGACGACATCTGCTACGCCACCCAGAACCGCCAGGTCGCCGTCAAGCAGCTGGCCCCGGAGGCCGACCTGCTGATCGTGGTCGGTTCCAAGAACTCCTCCAACTCCGTCCGCCTGGTCGAGGTCGGCCTGGAGTACGGCGCCAAGGCCGCCCACCTGGTGGACTTCGCCGAGGAGATCCGCGAGGAGTGGCTGGAGGGCGTCACCACGGTCGGCCTGACCAGCGGCGCCTCGGTGCCGGAGATCCTGGTCGACGGCGTGCTGGAGTTCCTGGCCGCGCGCGGTTACGACACGGTCGAGACGGTCAAGACCGCCGAGGAGCACCTGATCTTCTCGCTGCCCAAGGAGCTGCGCCGCGACCTGCGCGCCGAGGCGGCGGGCAAGCTCTGACCCGACCCGGAAGGGCCGGTACCCCGTCGGGGGTGCCGGCCCTTTCCGCTGCGGCGGCGGCCTGCCGCTCCGCCGTGCGGCCGCCGGTGCTGCTTCCCGGGGGTGCGCGGGTTCCCGCTGTGCGCTTTCCCGCTGCACGCCCTCCGGCTGCGCGATTTCCCGCGGTTCGGTGTCCTGCTGTGCGCGCCCGGGCGCGCTCTCGTAGTTTTGTGCACAGGCTGTGGACGATTCACCGGCCGCGGACGGTCCGGAGCCGGTCCCGCGGCCGACGGCGGAGGGTGGACGGGATGACGGCGGTATTCGGCGTGGACATCGGCGGCTCGGGGATCAAGGGCGCGCCCGTCGACCTCGCCCGGGGCGCGCTCGCCCAGGAGCGCCACAAGGTGCTCACCCCGCAGCCGTCCTCCCCCGAGGCCGTGGTCGCCGCCGTCTGCGAGGTGATCCGCCACTTCGACCACCAGGGCCCGGTCGGGCTGACCTTCCCCGGCGTGGTGGTCGACGGCCGCACCAGGACGGCGGCCAACGTGGACAAGGGCTGGATCGGCCTGGACGCGGCCGGCCTCTTCCGCCAGGCGCTGGGGATGCCCGCGACCGTCCTGAACGACGCGGACGCGGCCGGGCTGGCCGAGCTGACGCACGGCGCCGGGCGGGGCGAGCCGGGCGTGGTCCTGGTGCTCACCTTCGGCACCGGCATCGGCAGCGCCCTGTTCGTGGACGGCGTGCTGGTGCCCAACACCGAGCTGGGCCACCTGGAGGTGCGCGGCAAGGACGCCGAGCGCCGGGCCTCCTCGGCCGCCAAGGAGCGGCACGGGCTGGACTGGGAGCAGTGGGCCGGGCGGGTCGACGAGTACCTGGACGTGGTCGAGACGCTGTTCTCGCCGCGGCTGATCGTGATCGGCGGCGGGGTCAGCCGCAAGCACGAGAAGTTCCTGCCGCTGCTGAAGGACCGCGCGGCGCGGATCGTCCCGGCGGAGCTGCGCAACGACGCGGGCATCGTCGGAGCCGCCATGGCGGCGGCCAGGGCGGAGGTCTGAGGGGCGTCCGCCGACGGGCCGGCGGCCTGGTCGGGCGGCGCCTCGCCGGAACGGCTTCGCCCGGCGGGCGGGGTGCCGGCGGGCGGGGTGCCGACGGGTACGGCCCCAGCGGGTCCGCCGTCAGCGGGTCCGACGTCAGCGCGTGCGGTGGATCCGGCGCTGGGCGACGAACCGGGCGAGCACGATCAGCGCCGCCAGCCCGGTGCCGGAGAACAGCCAGCCGGCCCGCAGCGCCAGCCCGGTCGCCAGCGAGACCACCTGGGCGGTGACACCCGGGGAGTTCACCGGTTCGAGCAGCAGCAGCGCGACGGCGAAGGCGATCGGGCCGCTGATCGGTGCGGCCAGCAGGTCCGCGTAGCGCACCCGGACGGCCAGCTGGAAGCAGACCACCAGGTAGCCGAGGCCGAACAGCCAGCCCAGGCCGTCGAACAGCAGCCGGTCCACGCCGGCCACCGCGAGCGTCGCCAGGACGGCGGCCACCCCTGTGCCGACGGCCGTCAGCCGGGTCGGCCGGCCGGTGCGCCGCCGCCCGTACAGCTGCTCGTCGCCGCGCCCGCGCAGGGGGAGGCGCAGCCGCAGCCGGGGGCCGGTCGGGCGGGGGGCGCCGGACGGGCCGGCCACCGGGCGCAGCCGGGAGGCGGGGACGGCCCCGGAGGGGGCGCCGGCGGCCCCGGGGGCCCGGCCCGGACCGGGGACGGCGGCTGCCGCCGCGCGGGTCGGCGGACGGCGTCTGGGCCCTGGCGGCTGAGTACGGATGCTGTGCTCCACCCGCCCAACGTACGGTCCGATCATCGCCACACTGTGTAATGGACCGTTCAGGTCTTGTCCCGTGTCTCCGGGTGGAGTAGTCATGTGATCGTCACTCAGGTCGGCTGACCTGCGCGGTCGCGCCGACGCACGACGATCACCGGATCCGTTCACGGGTCTCTTCACGGGGGAGCAGCATGACCGATTTCACGTTCGAACGGCTCGATCACGTCCAGCTCGACATCCCGGCCGGAGCCGAGGACGAGTGCCGGGCCTTCTGGTCCGGCGTGCTCGGGATGACCGAGCTGGCGAAGCCGCCGGTGCTGGCCGCCCGCGGCGGCTGCTGGTTCCGCGGCGGCGGGGTCGAGGTGCACCTGGGCGTGACCCCGGACTTCCGTCCGTCCCGCAAGGGGCACCCGGGCATCCTGGTCCGCTCGCTGGACGCGCTGGCCGACCGCCTCACCGCGCACGGCCACCAGGTGACCTGGGACGACAACCTGCCCGGTCACCGGCGCTTCTACGCCGACGACAGCCTGGGCAACCGGCTGGAGTTCCTGGAGCCCCGGGCGGCGGCGACCGAGGAGTGAGGCAGTGCGGGGGCTGCCCGTAGACTTGGGGGTCGGCCCGTACGGTGCCGACCCAACTCCTCCAAGCCCACGGGACTGCGCTTCATGTCGCTCACGATCGGAATCGTCGGCCTGCCGAACGTCGGCAAGTCGACCCTGTTCAACGCCCTGACCAAGAACGACGTGCTGGCGGCCAACTACCCGTTCGCCACGATCGAGCCGAACGTCGGCGTGGTCGGCGTCCCGGACGAGCGGCTGGCGAAGCTGGCCGAGATCTTCGGCTCCCAGCGCATCCTCCCGGCGACCGTCGACTTCGTCGACATCGCCGGCATCGTGCGCGGCGCCAGCGAGGGCGAGGGCCTGGGCAACAAGTTCCTCGCCAACATCCGCGAGTCGGACGCGATCTGCCAGGTCGTGCGCGCCTTCACCGACCCGGACGTGGTGCACGTGGACGGCAAGGTGTCGCCCAAGGACGACATCGAGACCATCCACACCGAGCTGATCCTGGCCGACCTCCAGACCATCGAGAAGGTCCTGCCGCGGCTCCAGAAGGAGGCGCGCCTCAAGAAGGAGACCGCCGCCGTGCTGGCCGCCGCCGAGGCCGCGCAGGCGATCCTGGAGACCGGCAAGACCCTCTTCGAGGCCGGCTTCGACACCGCCCCGATCCGCGACCTCCACCTGCTGACCGCCAAGCCCTTCCTCTACGTCTTCAACGTGGACGAGGACGAGCTGGCCGACGAGGACTTCAAGAAGGCCCAGCGCGAGCTGGTCGCCCCGGCCGAGGCGATCTTCCTGAACGCCAAGATCGAGTCCGAGCTGATCGAGCTGGACGACGCCGAGGCCCTGGAGCTCCTCCAGTCCATGGGCCAGGAGGAGCCCGGCCTCGCCACCCTCGCCCGGGTCGGCTTCGACACCCTCGGCCTCCAGACGTACCTGACGGCCGGCCCCAAGGAAGCCCGCGCCTGGACCATCAAGAAGGGCGCCACCGCCCCCGAGGCCGCCGGAGTCATCCACACCGACTTCCAGAAGGGCTTCATCAAGGCCGAGGTGATCTCCTTCGCCGACCTGGTCGAGACCGGCTCCATCGCCGACGCCCGCGCCAAGGGCAAGGCCCGCATCGAGGGCAAGGAGTACGTCATGCAGGACGGCGACGTCGTGGAGTTCCGCTTCAACGTGTGACCGGTCACCGTGCACGGTTCGAAGGGGCCGGACTCCCGACACGGGGTCCGGCCCCTTCGCTGTCGTCCGGCCTGCCCGGGGCGCCGGATCGGTGTCGTGTGAGGGCTCAGCCGATGGTGACGGTGAGGAGGCCGTCGGGGGCGGCGGTGACGGTGACGGCGGTGAGGGTGGCGGCGTGGGCGTCGGGGTGGTGGGGGAGGGCGCGCGGGCCGATGCCGACGACGCGGGTGCCGGCGGCCCTGGCGGCGGCGATGCCGGCGGCGGAGTCCTCGAAGGCGAGGCAGTCGGCGGGGGCGAAGCCGAGGGCGGCGGCACCCTTGAGGAAGCCCTCGGGGTCGGGCTTGCTGGCACCGACGGACTCGGCGGTGACCAGGACGGGCGGCAGCGGCAGCCCGGCGGCGGCCATCCGGACCCGGGCGAGCGGCTGGTCGGCGGAGGTGACCAGGGCGTGCGGGTGGCCGGACAGCGAGGCGAGGAAGGCGCCGGCGCCGGGCACCGGCACGACGCCCTCGGTGTCGGCGCGCTCCTCGGCGAGCATCCGCTCGTTGTCGGCCAGGTTGAGCTCCATCGGGCGGTCCGGCAGGAAGTGGGCCATGGTCGCGTGGCCCTGGCGGCCGTGCGCGACGGCGAGCACCTCGGCCGGGTCCAGGCCGTGCCGCTCGGCCCAGCGGCCGAAGCAGCGCTCGACCACGGCGTCGGAGTCGACCAGGGTGCCGTCCATGTCCAGGAGGACGGCTCGGGCGGTCAGCCGGACGGGGGCGGCGGGCATGGGACGGCTCCTCAAGGGGTGAACAGCATTTGTTCCTGAATGGTACAAAACGTCACGCGAGTCCGAGCAGGTGGGCGTTGACCGCGCGGGCCTCCTCGGCCAGCTCCGGCAGCTCCACCACCTCGACCCCGGCCGCCGCCAGCAGTGCGGTGCCCTGGCAGTCGGTGACGAACAGGTCCGGCTCGCGCCAGGCGACCACCACCCGCGGCACGCCCGCCGCGACGAGCAGCCGGGCGCACGGCACCGGCCGCGAGGCGCGCTGTCCACAGGGCTCCAGCGAGCTGTAGACGGTCGCGCCGCGCAGCCGCGGGTCACCCGCCGGGAGCTTGGCCAGGGCCGCCTCCTCGGCGTGGTCGTGCGGGTCCGTCTCCCGGCTGTAGCCCTCCGCCAGCACCGTGCCGTCGGCGCCGACGATCACCGCGCCGACCGAGAAGGCCGTCTCGGACGGCGGGCACCGGCGGGAGAGTTCGACGGCTCGGCGCAGGTGGTCGAGGTCGGTGGACGCGGGCTGGGTCACGGCGCGGGCTCCTTGGGGGCGTACCTGAGCAGGACGACGTCGCCCACGGTACGTGCCTCCAGCAGCCGCATCCGCCGGGCCGGGCCGCCCGGGAACGCGGCCGGGCGGACGAACCGGGGCGCCTCGGCCTGGCCGACCAGCAGCGGGGCGACGGCCAGCTGGAGCTCGTCCGCGAGGCCCTGCGCCAGGAACTGGGTGTGCACGCCGCCGCCGCCCTCGACCATCAGTCGCCGCACCCCGCGGGCGCCCAGGTCGTCCAGCACCGCGCCGAGGTCCACCGCGCCGCCCAGCGCGACCACTTCGGCCAGCCCCTCCAGCCGGGGGCGCAGCACCGCGGCTCCGGCGTCCGTGGTGTAGGCGAGCCGGGCGCCGCCGGTGTGCCAGAACCGCAGGTCGGCGCCGAGTGCACCGCTCGCGGAGAGCGTCACCTTCAGCGGGTGCTCGGGCCGGCCGGACGCCAGGCGGGCGGCCCGGCGCCCGGGGTCGTTGACCAGCAGTCGCGGGTTGTCGGCGCGCAGGGTGTTGCCGCCGACCAGGATCGCGTCGGCGGCCGCGCGCTCCTCGTCGACCCGGTCGAAGTCGGCGGCGTTGGAGAGCAGCAGCCGGTCGGGGGAGGCGTCGTCGAGGTGGCCGTCGAGGGAGACGGCGGCGCTCAGCAGGACGTAGGGGCGCGGGCCGGGCATCGGGCGGGACCGTTCTGTCGGGGGCGCCTCCACGGTACGGCGGCGGGGTGCGGTCCGGTCCCCTGGTGATCGGAATATGAGACATATCTTCTCGGGATGCGGGACGAAGAGTAGCGTCGGAGGCGCCGTGGAGCGCCGCGGCCGACCGCAGCCAGTCGCCACGCCCAGGGGGACCCCATGACCGGACCGCAGCCCGCCGCCGTCTACACCCACGGCCACCAGGAGGCCGTACTGCGCTCGCACCGCTCCCGCACCGCCGCCGACTCGGCCGGCTACCTGCTGCCCGAACTGCGGCCCGGACAGGCCCTGTTGGACGTCGGCTGCGGGCCCGGCACGATCACCGCGGACCTGGCCGGGCTGGTCGGCCCGCAGGGGCGGGTGGTCGCGGTGGACACCTCCGCCGAGGTGCTGGAGCGGGCCGCCGGACACATCGCCGGGCTGGGCCTGACCAATGTCGTCGTCCAGCATGCCGACGTGCACCGACTGCCGTACCGGGACGGCGAGTTCGACGTGGTGCACGCCCACCAGGTGCTCCAGCACGTGGCCGACCCGGTGGCCGCGCTGCGCGAGCTGCGGCGGGTGACGGCGCCGGGCGGCGTGGTCGCGGTGCGCGACGTCGACTACGCCTCGATGACCTGGTTCCCCGAGGTGCCAGCGCTGGACCGGTGGCTGGAGCTGTACCGACGGACCGCCCGCGCCAACGGCGGTGAGCCGGACGCCGGCCGGCGGCTGCTGTCCTGGGCCCGCGCGGCCGGCTTCACCGACGTCACCGCCGGCGCCTCCACCTGGACGTACGCGACGCCCGAGCAGCGCGCCTGGTGGGGCGGGATGTGGGCGGACCGGGTGACGGGCACCGCGCTGGGCCGGACGGCGGTCGGGCTGGGCTTCGCGGACCGGGACGAGCTGGGCCTGATCGCGGACGGCTGGCGGGAGTGGAGCTCCGCCGGGGACGGCTGGTTCTCGATGCTGCACGGTGAGGTCCTGGCCCGGGGCTGAGCCGGCCGAGCCGGCCGAGCCGACCGGGCGGCGGTCGGCGAGCCGAGGGGCGCCGGCGGACGGCGGGCCGGGAGGACGGGCAGGCGTTCGGAAAGATCGGGTAAAGTCGCGCGACCGTTCAGATCGGGCCCGTTCGGGTCCGAGCCATGATGCCGAGCGCCGAGCCGACGCCCGTTCCGGCGGGTTGGGGGAGTCCACGTGTCCAAGCCTGAGTCCGAGCCGCCCGTCCCGGGCCCGGAGTCGCCCGCGGCCACGGGGGCCGGCGCGGTCTCGGGGACCGGCGCGGACACGGGTACGGACGCGGACGCGGGCGCCGACGCGGTCACGGATCCGGCGCAGGCGCCGACGGCCGGTCAGGACCCCCGGGTGGACTTCCGCAAGGACGCCGCCGAACCCGCTCCGAGCCCCGCCGAGCCCGCCGAGCCCGCCGCAGCCGCGCCGGAGCCGGAACCCGAACCCGAGCAGTCCGCCCCCGCCGACCCCTGGGCCGCACCCGACTTCTCCGCCGGCCCGTCCGCGGCCCCGGTCCCGCCCGCCCCGGCCCCGTCCGCCGCCGTCCCGCCGTCGGCCGCCCCGCCCCAGCCCCCGCACCCGCTGCCCGCCGGCGGCTGGGCCTCCGTCACCCCCGCCGCCCAGTCCGGCTTCCAGCCCGCCCACCCCTACGCCCCGGTCCCGGGCACGGGCCCCGGCCAGGGCCCGGCCGCCGCCCCCTTCCCCGGGTACCTCCCCGGTCCCGCTCCCACCAACGGCTTCGCCGTCGGCTCCCTGGTCACCGGGCTGCTCCTGGTCGCCCCGGTGGCCCTGGTGTTCGGCATCCTCGCGCTGGTCCAGATCAAGCGCCGCAAGGAGCGCGGCTCCGGCATGGCGGTGACCGGCCTGGTGCTCGGCACGATCGGCACGGTGCTGCTGGCCCTCCTGCTCGGCGCGGCCGACTTCAGCTCACCGCGGGCCGGCCGCTTCGGCCAGGCCCCGAAGGCGCCGGCCGGTTCGGTGCACTGGTCCGACCTCAGGGCCGGCGACTGCTACGACTCCCCCGAGGGCGGTTCGACGGCGGACGCGGACGGCGACGTGACGGTGTACTGGGTGCACCGGGTGGCCTGCGCCCAGCCGCACCACGGCGAGGTGGCGGGCAGCGCCGAGATCCCGAGCGGCAACGGCCTCTACCCGGGCGAGAGCGAGGCCCGTGAGTCGGCCGGCCGGCTGTGCCGCAAGGTGCTGGACGGCTACGCGCTCGACCAGTGGGTCGTCCCGGACGGCATGGACGACGTCTACCTCTACCCGACCGCGAGGAACTGGGAGTCCGGCGCGCGGTCCGTCACCTGCGCCTTCGAGGACCGCGACGACCGGCACCAGGGGACGGTCCGCACCGACCGGAGCCGCCTGACCGCGCCCCAGCTGGCCTACCTGGAGGCCGTCCGCGACTTCAACGACGTCTACCGGGACCCGCCGGAGGGCGACCCCGCCGGGGCCGAGACCGAGCACCGGGCGTGGGCCCGGCGGGTGGCCGTGGCCTCCCGGACCGAGGCGGCGGTGCTGGGCGGGCTGTCGGTGCCCTGGCCGGCCGACGTCCAGCCGAACATCGCCAAGCTGGTCGACGCCCAGTCCCAGGCCGCCGCCGCCTGGGACGCCGCGGCCGTCGGCACCGACGTGGCGGGCGACGTCCGCCGGGCCAGGGCGCTGGTGGCCAAGACGGCGCCGACGAACCTGGAGATCCGCCGGGGGCTGGGCCTGTCCACCGGCGAGCAGGCGCCCGACCTGCGGGTCTGAGCGGCCGCGCCCGGCGGTTACCGGCCGTTGACCGCGCCCGTACCTGCCGGTAACCCGTCGGCCGTACGGTCGTGGGCACGTCCCCGGCCCGACCCCCACGCGAGCCGGGGACCGGCCCGGCCGGTCCCTTGAACGGGCACGGGCCGGAACGGGCCGGAACGGGCCGGGATCGGGACGGCCCGCGGCAGCCCCCGGTACGCTCCCGCCATGGGCACCTACCGGGTGATGCGGCAGGACGACAACGGCAACCGCTTCCTGGTCGCCAAGGACCTCGACCGGGCCGGGGCCCGGCGGCTGGCCGCCGAGTTCGAGGCCCGCGGCCACAAGCAGATGTACTGGGTCGAGGCGGACGGGGAGGCCCGGCCGGAGGCGGCGGACGGAACGCTCCGCAACGCCTGAGCCGCCCTGCGACAGGTCGTAGGGTCGGGGCCATGGACGCGACCCACGCCAGCCACCCCACGCCCGGGACACCCGGCAGCCCCGCCCTCCCCGCGACCCCCGCCGCACCCGAGACCCCCGCCACCCCCCGGATCGTGGTCGGCGGCGCGCTGGTCCGCGGTGGCCGGGTGCTCGCCGCCCGGCGCAGCGCGCCCGAGTCGGTGGCCGGCCGGTGGGAGTTCCCCGGCGGGAAGGCCGAGCCCGGTGAGACCGAGGAGCAGGCGCTGGAGCGGGAGCTGCTGGAGGAGCTGGGCGTCCGGGCGCGCGCGCTGACCCGGCTGCCGGGCGCGTGGGCCGTGCGCCCCGGCCTGGAGCTGCGCTTCTGGGCCGCGGAACTGCTGGCCGGCGAGCCGCGCGCGCTCGAGGACCACGACGCGCTGCGCTGGCTGGGCCCGGACGAGCTGGACACCGTGGACTGGATCGACCACGACCGTGACGTGCTGCCGCACGTCGCCCGCCTGCTCACGGGCACCCGAGCGGAGGCCTGAGCAGACGCCTGACCGCACGCCCGACCGCACACCCGACCGCACACCCCAGCGGACGCCCGCCCGGACACCCGGTCAGGCGCCCCGCTCGGCCACCCGTGCCGGGCCCGGACGGACGCCTCGACAGGAACCCCGGACGGCGTGCCGACGGCCGGCGACGCGCCGTCCGCCGGGTAGGTCAATCGGACAAGACGACCCAGGGGCCGGGATAGCCTGGGTGCTGCTGGGTATGTCACTTTTCGGCAGTATTCGTCACCATCGGTGAGCCGTCCCCAGCCGGCGACGCCGATCCCGACCAGAGCCGGAGGCCCCGTCGGTGTCGAGTACCGGGAACGGTGGCGGGGAAGAGCGGCGGGCAGGTTCCGCGGGGAGCGCCGCCGCCCGCGCCCGACTGCGCCGCGCCGCCCGTCCGGCCGCCCCCCAGCCGCCGGCCGGCCGTCGTCGCGGCGGCACCGTCGAGGCCCCCGACACCGTGCGGCCCGACCATCCGGCGCCCACCCTGGCGGTGGCCGACCCGGGCACCCGGTCCGGCCTGCGCGGCCGCCCCGCCCGGCCGTTCCCCGGCGGGCCCGCCGACGTCCAGGGCGGCCAGGGCACGCCCGCCGAGGGCAGCCTGCTGGACATGCTCAAGGTCGCCATCGCGATCCTGGACACCGCGGGCCGGGTGGTGCTGTGGAGCCCGGCCGCCGAGGAACTGCTCGGCTGGCCGAACGAGCTGCTGGTCGGCCGCCGGATCGACGAGCTGATCCCCGACCGGGAGCAGGTCACCCGGATCCGGGCCGCGATCCAGGACACCCTGCGGCAGGGCCGCTGGGCCGGCCACACCGAGCTGCGCGACCGGGACGGCCTGCCGGTCGCCGTGGACGCCCGGATCTCCCTCCTGGTGGACGGCGACGGCACCCCTTTCCTCCAGGTCAACATGGCCGAGGCGGCCGCCGTCCGGGCCGTCGAGCGGGACCTCGCGGTGCGCGACGCGCTGTTCGAGCAGTCCCCGCTGGGCATCGCCATCCTGGACACCGACCTGCGCTACACCGCCGTCAACCGGACGCTGGCCGAGATGAACGGCGTCGCCCCGGACGACCACGTCGGCCGCACCACCGGGGAGACCCTGCCGGAGCGGGCCGCCGACGAGATCACCGCCATCCAGCGCCAGGTGCTGGCCACCGGCGAGCCGGTCATCGACGTCACCCTGGCCTCCCCGGTCACCACCCGGGCCGGCTACCGCTCGATCTCCTACAGCCGGATGACCGACCGCTCCGGCCGGGTCCTCGGCATCTCCGGCACCGTGATGGACGTGACCGAGCGCTACCGGGCGGTCGCCAAGGTCGAGCACGCCCGGCGCCGGCTCTCGCTGCTCAACGAGTTCGGCTCCCGGGTCGGCGACCTGCTGGACGCCTCCCGGATCGCCCAGGAGCTGGCCGGCTCGGTCGTCCCCCGGCTGACCGACCACTCGGCGGTGGTCCTGCTCCAGGCCGTCGCGCACGGTGACGACCTGCCCCGGCACGGCCACGACCGGCGCACCTCGCTGCTCCAGCTCGGCACCGCCTCCGTCCAGGACGGCCCCGAGGTGGACGTGATGCTCCGCCGCGGCGCCCGGATCACCTTCGCCGAGGACTCGGTCTGCGGCCGGGTGCTGCGCACCGGCGTGCCCGAGCTGCTCTCCGGCGCCGAGCAGCTGGAGGACGTCACCTACCCCGGTGACCCGAAGATGCAGGCCGCCCGGGACCTCGGCGTGCACTCGATGCTGGTCGTGCCGCTGCGCGCCCGCGGCATCGTGATCGGCCTGCTGCTGGTCAGCCGGGCCGGCTACCGCGAGGGCTTCGACCGGGACGACCTCGCCTTCACCGTCGAGCTGGCCGACCGGGCCGGAAGCTCGCTGGACAACGCCCGCCTCTACGCCCGCGAGCGCACCGCCGCGCTCACCCTCCAGCGCACCCTGCTCCCGCAGCAGGTCCCGCAGCCCACCGGCGTCGAGGTCGCCTACCGGTACGTGCCCGGCAGCAGCGGCACCGAGGTCGGCGGCGACTGGTTCGACGTCATCCCGCTGCCCGGCGACCGCACCGCGCTGGTGGTCGGCGACGTGATGGGCCACGGCCTGCGGGCCGCCGCCACCATGGGGCGGCTGCGCACCGCCGTCCGGGTGCTGGCCGCCCTCGACCTGCCGCCGGACGTCCTGCTGCGGCACGTCCACGAGCTGGCCGACGACCTCGCCCAGGGCCCGGACGAGGCGCTGCTGGCGACCTGCGTCTACGCGGTCTTCGACCCGGCGACGGCCCGGCTCACCGTCGCCAAGGCCGGGCACATCCCGCCGGTGCTGGTGGTGCCGGGCGGGGACGCCGGCGAGCCGACCCGCACCGGCGGCCCGCTGCCCGGCGGCGCCGGCCGCATCCTCGACCTGCCCTCCGGCGCCCCGCTCGGCGTGGGCGGAGTCCCGTTCGAATCGGTCGAACTGAAGATCCCCGAGGGCAGCCTGCTGGCGCTGTGCACCGACGGCCTGGTCGAGTCCCGGGACAAGGACCTGGACGTCGGCCTCGGCCGGCTGGTCACCGTGCTCCAGGAGCCGCACGCCTCGATCCAGGCCGCCTGCGAGGCGGTGCTGGACACCATGGAACAGGGCCGGGAGCCGGACGACGTCGCGCTGCTGCTGGCCCGGCTCGGCCACGGCCAGGCCGGCACCCCGACGGCGGGCTGGACGCTGCCGGCCGAGCCCACCGCCGTCTCCCGGGCCCGCCGACTGGTCCGCGCCACGCTCGTCGAGTGGGGTGTCGAGGAGCTCACCGACACCGCCGAGCTGCTGGTCAGTGAGCTGGTCACGAACGCCGTCCGGTACGCCAGCGCCCCCATCGGGGTGCGGCTGACGCTCGGTGAGACGCTGCTGGTCGAGATCTCCGACCCGCTGCCCGACCCGCCCCGGGAGCGGCACGCGGCCGAGGCCGACGAGGGCGGGCGCGGACTGGAACTGGTCCACCGGCTGGCGCTGCGCTGGGGCGCCCGGGCCGAGGGCATCGGCAAGGTGGTCTGGTTCGAGCAGGCGCTGCCGGGTAATGAGTCCGACGGATCGTGAGCGGAGCGAACAGCAGGGGAGCGGTGCCGCATATGCCATCGGGCGCTCAGGGGGAGCGCGCGCTCCGGAAGGGGGCGCGAGCGTGGCATTGTGGTTGCGCGGGCGGTAGGACAAAAACCTTCGCCCGATCTGATGTTGTGATGTTGAGGGCGTGTGAACGCACCCCTCGATGATGAATACTCGGTCTTCTCGACATCCGGACGGTCGCGGGTTGGAGGGGTCGGTCCGTTGAACAGCACTCCGGCGCGGAGCGCGTCGCCGAGCAGCCGCGGTCATGCCGCCGTACCCGGGCAGGCCGGTTCCGCGCACCTGCCCGCGGCGGACGGCGCGGTCACCGGCCGCGGCCACCGCCCCGTCCCCGAGGACCGGGCGTGGGGCGGCGGCGACCCGGGCTCGATCTACGACTACATCCGGGTCGCCACCTTCGCGATCGGCCCCGACGGGCGGATCAGCCAGTGGAGCGAGCGCGCCGCCGAGTTCTTCGGCGTCCCGGCCGCCGAAGCCGTGGGCTCCGACCCGATCACCACCTTCGTCCCCCGCGAGCTCTGGCAGCGCGGCCGGGTCCGGCTGGAGCGCACCCTGGCGGGCGAGGAGTGGGTCGGCACCACCCCGTACCGGGACGCCGCCGGCGGCGAGGGGCTCGCCGAGCTCTACCTGATGCCCGACAGCGCCCTGCCCACCGCGGGCGCCACCTGTCTGGCCGTCGACCTCGGGCGGCTGCGCCGGATCGAGACCGACCTGGCCGCCTCCGAGGCCGTCTTCGGGCAGACGCCCACCGGCTTCGTGCTGTTCGACCACCGGCTGCGGCTGCAGCGGGTCAACGACGCCTTCGCCTCCGGCATGGGCCTGGTCCCCACCGACCTGGAGGGCCTCACCCCGCACGACCTCTTCCCGCCGTCCGAGGCCGACCGGCTCAGCGCCGCCCTGCGCAAGGTCCTGGCCACCGGCGAGCCCGTCTTCGACCTCCGCTTCCACGGCGCCGTCCCGACCCGCGAGGGCAACCGGCTCTGGGCCGTCTCGCTGTACCGCCTGAACGGCTCCGCCGGGCAGACCATGGGCGTGGCCGGGCAGGTCTCCGACGTCACCAGCCGGCACGTCGCCGAGCGCGAGGCCGACGGCGTGCGCCGCAACCTGGCCCTGCTCAACGAGGCCAGCGCCCACATCGGCTCCACGCTGGACCTGGAGACCACCGCCAAGGAACTGCTGGACGTCGTCGTCCCGCCGTTCTGCGACCTCGCCACCGTCGACCTCTACACCGCCCTGCTCTCCGGCGAGACGGTGCCCAGCGCCGGCCGGCTCGGCGACACCGTGCTCACCGACGGCAGCGGCGAACTGCGCCGGGTCGCCGTCTCCAGCGTGGTCGGCGGCGCCTCCTCGGTGCTCGGCTCGGTCACCGGCCTGCCGATCGCCGAGGCCGGCGGCACCCTCTGCTACCCGCGCCGCTCCCCGCACGCCCGGGCGCTGCGCACCGGCCGGAGCGTCGTCCCCGAGCCGGGGCCCGACCCGCTGCTGCGCTCCACCCTGATCGTCCCGCTGGTCGCCCGCGACCAGGTGCTCGGCCTCGTCCAGCTCTCCCGGGCGATCGGCAGCGAGCCCTTCGACGCCCGCGACGTGGCGATCGCCGAGGAACTCGTCGCCCGCGCCGCCGTCTGCATCGACAACGCCCGGCTGTACCGGCGCGAGCACGAGCGGGCGCTGATCCTCCAGCGCAGCCTGCTGCCCCCGGGCAACCCGGCCGCCAGCGGCCTGGAGATCGCCTGCCGCTACCTGCCCAGCAACAACAACACCGAGGTCGGCGGCGACTGGTTCGACGTCATCCCGCTGCCCGGCAACCGCACCGCGCTGGTCATCGGCGACGTGATGGGCCGCGGTCTGCGCGCCGCCGTCGCGATGGGCCAGCTGCGCACCGCCGTCCGCACCCTGGCGATGCTCGACCTCGACCCCGCCGAGGTGCTCGGCGCCCTGGACGAGATCGCCCGCGGCCTCGGCGACGACTCGGTGCCGGCCGGCCCGCCCACCCCGTACGGCCGCCTCACCTCGACGGCCGACGAGGAGGCCCGCGAGGTCTACCTGGCCACCTGCGTCTACGCGGTCTACGACGCCGTCACCCGGCGCTGCATCTTCGCCAACGCCGGCCACCTGCCGCCCGTGCTGCTCAGCCCCGGCGAGGGCTCCCGGATGCTCGACGTGCCGCCCGGGCTGCCGCTCGGCGTCGGCGGCGAGCCCTTCGAGGAGGTCGAGATCGACCTCCCGGACGGCGCCGTGCTCGCCCTCTACACCGACGGCCTGGTGGAGAGCCGCAAGCACCAGCTGGACGAGGGCCTGCGGGCCTTCCGCTCCGCGCTCTCCGACCAGGGCAAGGGGCTGGAGGACCTCTGCGACCACGTGCTCGGCGAGCTCAACCCGCACCACGGCGAGGACGACATCGCCCTGCTGATGGCCAAGGTGCACGCCTTCCCCGACGACGCCGTCGGCAACTGGTTCCTGCCGCCCGAGCCCACCTCGGTGGCCAAGGCCCGCGAGCTGGCGTGCAGCTGGCTGCTCTCCCGGGGGCTGGAGGAGCTGGTCGACACCACCGAGCTGCTGGTCAGCGAGCTGGTCACCAACGCGCTCAAGCACGGGCGGGGCGAGATCCGGCTGCGGCTGCTGCGCGAGCGCAGCCTGGTCTGCGAGGTCTGGGACGACGGCTACGCGCAGCCCCGGCAGCGGCGCGCCCAGGAGACCGACGAGGGCGGGCGCGGCCTGCAGCTGGTCAGCCTGCTGGCGGAGCGCTGGGGCAGCCGGCGCACCCCCAAGGGCAAGATCGTCTGGTTCGAGCTGGCGCTGTAGGGCGGGTCGTACGGTCCCGCGGGCCCGGCTGGAACCCGAAGGACCCCCCTGGACCGCCCGGAGCGGTGGGCCGGACGGGTGCAGTCGCCCGGCGGCCCGCCGTGTCGGCCCGGGCCCGGCGCCCGGGGCGGCGTTCGATGGCCGCCATGCGCGTCCGCCAGCTCACCACCGCAGCCGCCGCGCTGCTGCTCGCCGCCGGCCTCGGCGGCTGCTCCGGCGACCCGGGGCCCGCCCGTACGCCGGCCCCCGCGCCCGTCCCGGCCGAGCCCACCGCCACCACCGGGGACGTCCGGCCCGCCGACCGCACCGCCGTCCGGGACGGCGGCACGCTGCGCTGGGCGGTGGACGGCGTCCCGGCCACGCTGAACGCCTACCAGGGCGCGGCGACCGCCGACTCGGCGCTGCTCGCCCACGCGCTGTACCCCTCGCTGTTCCGGCCCGACGAGCACGGCCGGCTCGTCCCCGACCCGGACTACCTGGCGGGCGCCGAGTCCACCCCGCCCGGGCAGTCGCCGCAGGTGGTGACCTACCGGCTCAACCCGCGCGCCGTCTGGAGCGACGGCACCCCGGTCTCGGCCGCCGACCTCGACGCCCAGCGGACCGCGCTGTCCGGCCTGGACCCGGCCTACCGGGGCCGGAGGGCGGCCGGGTACGACGCCGTCGACTCGGTCGTCCAGGGCGCCGACCCGCACGAGGTGCGGGTGACCTTCCGGCGGCCGTACGCGGAGTGGCGCTCGCTGTTCGGGCCGCTCTACCCGGCCGCCGAGACGGCCACCCCGGCCGCCTTCGGCCGGCCGCTGACCGGCGGTCGGCCGAGCGCGGGGCCGTACACCCTCTCCCGGTACGACGCCGAGGGCGGGACGGTCAGCCTGACGCGCAGCCCGCTCTGGTGGGGCGACCGGCCGAAGGCCGACCGGATCGACTTCATCGCCGTGCCGCCCGACCAGCGGCTGGACGCGCTGGGCCAGGGCCGGCTGGACGTCGCCCCGCTCACCGCGGCGGTGGACCGGGCGGTGCCGGCCACCCCCGCCGCCACCGCTTCGGCCCCGGCCTCCGCCTCCACCACCGCCTCGGCCTCCGCCACCGCCTCCGGGTCCGCCGCACCGCCTCCCGCGGCCGCGCCCGAGGCGGCGGCACTGGCGCTGCGGCGGGCCGAGTCGCTGCCCGGCGTCACCGTGCACCGGGCCGCCGCGGCCTCGCTCACCCAGCTCACCCTCAACACGGCGCGCGGCCCGCTGACCGACCCGGTGGTGCGCCGCGCCCTCACCCTGGCCGTCGACCGGCGGCGGGTCGCCGACGCCGCGCTCACCCCGCTCGGCCTGCCCGCCGCGCCGCTGGGCAACCACCTGCTCGCGGGCGACCAGGAGGGCTACCGGGACAACAGCGGCGCGGCCGGTCCGGGGGACCCGGGCCGGCTGCTGGACGACGCGGGCTGGATGCGGCCCGCCGGCGGTGGCGCCCGGACCAAGGACGGCAGGCCGCTCGACCTCTCGCTGCTCGTCCCGGCCGGTTCGGCGACGGCCAGGCGCACCGCCGACGCGCTCACCGCCGGCCTCGCGGAGTCCGGGATCGCGGTGCGGCAGGTGCCCGCGCCCGCCGAGTCCTTCGTCGGGCAGCACCTGGCGGCCGGGGACTACGACCTCGCGCTCTTCTCCTGGCCGGTCGGCCCCAGCCCGGCGGGCGAACAGCGCCCCGCCTACGCCAAGCCCCGGCCGGACCCCGACGGGGTGCCCGACCCGGGCGGCAACTTCGGCCGCGGCGGCACCGAGGAGATCGACCGGCTGTTCGACCGGGCCGCCGCCGAACCCGACCCGGCGGCCCGGCTGGACCTGCTCCAGGAGGCGGACGTACGGATCTGGCAGCTCGGGCACTCGGTGCCGCTCTATCAGCGGCCGGAGCTGGTCGGGGTCCGCACCGGGGTGGTCGGCGCGGGCGCGTACGGCTTCGGGTGGCCGCGCTTCCAGGACGTGGGCTGGAGCGGGTAGCCGTCCCGTCCCACGAGGCCGCCCCCGACGCCGGCGCGGAGCATCCGGGGCAGCGGGGTACCGAGTCGTCGGATCACGAACGGAAGGGGGCCGGGACCCGGCCGCGAGGTGGCGGGCGTGTGACCCACCTGTGATCTTGATCCCGCCCGACCTGCTCGTTTCTGCCCACCTCGGTGCTTCCCCGTACGATAGGAGGAAGCCGAGGCATGGCCATGTGCCCGGCGGGTGGACCGGTAGTAGCAGGCGGAACGGGCGGCGGCGATCGACAGGGATCGCAAGTGCGCGTCACGCAGCCGGGCGCCGCAACCCACGATTCCGGGAGAATCCGCTAGGCATGCCCACGCGCAACGACATCCGTAACGTCGCCATCGTCGCCCACGTCGACCACGGCAAGACCACGCTGGTCGACGCCATGCTGAAGCAGGCCGGCGCCTTCGCCGCCCACCAGCAGCTCGACGACCGGATGATGGACTCCAACGACCTGGAGCGCGAGAAGGGCATCACCATTCTCGCGAAGAACACCGCGGTCAAGTACCACCCCAAGGATGGTGGCGCGCCGATCACCATCAACATCATCGACACCCCGGGCCACGCCGACTTCGGTGGCGAGGTCGAGCGCGGTCTGTCGATGGTGGACGCCGTCGTCCTGCTGGTCGACGCCTCCGAGGGCCCGCTGCCGCAGACCCGCTTCGTGCTCCGCAAGGCGCTCTCGGCCCGTCTGCCCGTCATCCTCTGCATCAACAAGACCGACCGTCCGGACTCCCGGATCGACGAGGTCATCAACGAGACCTACGACCTGTTCCTGGACCTGGACGCGGACGAGGACCAGATCGAGTTCCCGATCGTCTACGCCTGCGCCCGTGACGGCGTCGCCTCGCTGACCAAGCCGGAGAACGGCACCGTCCCGGCCGACAGCACCAACCTGGAGCCGTTCTTCTCCACCCTGCTGGAGCACGTCCCGGCCCCCAGCTACGACGAGGACGCCCCGCTCCAGGCCCACGTCACCAACCTGGACGCCGACAACTTCCTCGGCCGCATCGCGCTGCTCCGCGTCGAGCAGGGCGAGCTGCGCAAGGGCCAGACCGTGGCCTGGATCAAGCGCGACGGCAGCATCTCGAACGTCCGCATCTCCGAGCTGCTGATGACCGAGGCGCTCACCCGCAAGCCGGCCGAGGTGGCCGGCCCCGGTGACATCTGCGCCGTCGCCGGCATCTCCGACATCATGATCGGCGAGACCCTGGCCGACCCGGAGAACCCGATCGCGCTGCCGCTGATCACGGTGGACGAGCCGGCCATCTCGATGACCATCGGCACCAACACCTCGCCGCTGGTCGGCCGTGGCGGCAGCGGCAAGGGCGCGGACGCCAAGTCCGGCGCCAAGGTGGACCGCAAGGTCACCGCCCGCCAGGTGAAGGACCGCCTGGACCGCGAGCTGATCGGCAACGTCTCGCTGCGCGTGCTGGACACCGAGCGCCCGGACGCCTGGGAGGTGCAGGGCCGCGGTGAGCTCGCGCTGGCCATCCTGATCGAGACCATGCGCCGCGAGGGCTTCGAGCTGACCGTCGGCAAGCCGCAGGTGGTCACCAAGGAGGTCAACGGCAAGACCCACGAGCCGGTCGAGCGCCTCACCGTGGACGTGCCCGAGGAGCACATGGGTGCCGTCACCCAGCTCATGGGCATCCGCAAGGGCCGGATGGACAACATGTCCAACCACGGCTCGGGCTGGGTCCGGATGGAGTTCGTCGTCCCGTCCCGCGGCCTGATCGGCTTCCGGACCGAGTTCCTCACCAACACCCGCGGCACCGGCATCGCGCACTCGATCCACGAGGGCCACGAGCCGTGGTTCGGCACCCTGACCACCCGCAACAACGGCTCGCTGGTCGCCGACCGCGCCGGCGTGGTCACCGCCTTCGCGATGACCAACCTCCAGGAGCGCGGCGTGCTCTTCTGCGAGCCGGGCACCGAGGTGTACGAGGGCATGATCGTCGGCGAGAACTCGCGCTCCGACGACATGGACGTGAACATCACCAAGGAGAAGAAGCTCACCAACATGCGGTCCTCGACCGCCGACGTGGCCGAGTCGATCGTCCCGCCGCGCAAGCTCTCGCTGGAGCAGTCGCTGGAGTTCTGCCGCGAGGACGAGTGCATCGAGGTGACCCCGGAGACGGTTCGCATCCGTAAGGTCGTCCTTGACCAGAAGGACCGCGGACGCACTGCCTCGCGCGCCAAGAAGGCGTGATCCGGACGCACTGAACGGCCATTGGCCGGAATGATTCGCCCCCCTTTCCCATGGAGAGGGGGGCGAACTTTTTCAACTACTCCAAGTTGTCGGGGCCGCTATTAACGGAATAGCGCTCATCACACCCGAGTGTCCGCTGAGCGGACATGACAGTTCGTCATCCGTGACGACTGTCCGTTTGGTGCCTGTCTGGCTATGTCTCAAATGTCCGGTTTTCGAAACTTACCGACTGTTCATGTGACCTAATTGAGATCGTCACTGGTCACTTTCGTGTCCGTGCGTGACGGATAGTGGGTGCAGTCAGGCTCGGGTCAAGGGTGAACGCGCAGGGGTGCGCGCCGAAACCACGAGCGCGGACGGCACAGCGGGCCCGGTGAACAACCGTTCCGCGATGCCCTCCTCGTTGCAACGTCGAATTCAGGAGGCACACCGATGCGCGGTGCGAGCCAGGCCAAGTGGGTTGTCGCAGCTGTTGCTGTCGCCCTCGCTGCGACTGCGTGCAGCAGCGGCGGCGACTCCTCCGGGGGTAGCACCGATGGTGCTGCGGTCGACCCCGGGGCCAGCTTCAGCTACCAGAGCGCGGAGCCGCAGCGTCCGCTCCAGCCGGCGAACGCCATGGAGAACCAGGGCGGCCGTATCGTCAAGCAGCTCTTCAAGGGCCTCGTCGACTACGACCCCGCGACCGGTGCGCTGCGCAACCAGGTGGCCGACAAGATCGAGACCACCGACGCCAAGAACTACACCGTCACGCTGAAGTCCGGCTGGACCTTCCACGACGGCACCCCGGTCACCGCCAAGTCCTTCGTGAGCTCCTGGAACTGGTCGGCCAACCCGAAGAACAACCAGATCAACTCGGACTGGTTCTCGGACATCGTCGGCTACGACGCCGTGCACCCGGACAAGGACAAGGGCGAGCCCACCGCCACCGAGATGTCCGGCCTGAAGGTCGTCGACGACACCCACTTCACCATCGAACTGACCACCCCGGTCTCGTACTTCACGTACAAGCTCGGCTACTCGGCCTTCTTCCCGCTCCCCGAGGGCTTCTTCGCCGACCCGGCCGGCTACGGCCAGAAGCCGGTCGGCAACGGCCCCTACAAGTTCGTCTCGTGGGAGCACAACAAGGCCATCACGCTGGCCGCGTTCGACAAGTACACGGGCATCGACAAGCCGAAGAACGGCGGCGTCGTCTTCCGCAACTACACCGCCGGCGAGGCCGCGTACAAGGACCTGATGTCCGACACGCTGGACGTGCTGGACCAGGTCGACCCGACCGACCTGCCGAAGTACAAGGACGACCTGGGCAAGCGCGCGGTCGACCAGCCGCAGGGCGCCATCCAGAACATCGGCTTCGCGCTGTACCAGGGCGGCTGGGACACCCCGGGCAAGGAGAAGGTCCGTCAGGGCCTCTCGATGGCGATCGACCGCGAGACGATCACCAAGACCGTGCTGAACGGCAACCGCCTGCCCGCCGACTCGTTCGTGGCGCCCGGCGTCATGGGCTACAAGGCCGGCACCTGCGGCGACGCCTGCAAGTTCAACCCGGAGAAGGCCAAGCAGCTGATCACCGAGGGCGGCGGCGTCCCCGGCGGCAAGATCGGCATCGTCTACAACTCCGACGGCGGCCACAAGGAGTGGGTGGACGCGGTCTGCAACTCGATCCGCCAGAGCACCGGCGTCGAGTGCCTCGGTGACCCGAAGCCGGACTTCAAGACCTCGCGTGACCTGATCACCAACAAGCAGGTCCCGAGCATGATGCGCACCGGCTGGGTCCAGGACTACCCGCTGAACGCCAACTTCCTGCGCGACGTCTACGGCACCGGTGCCGCGGCCAACGACGGCGGCTACTCCAGCCCCGAGTTCGACAAGCTGTCGAAGGAGGCGGACGCGGCCACCACGGTCGAGAAGACCGCCGAGCTCTACCAGCAGGCCGAGGCCGTTCTGGCCAAGGACATGCCGGCCATCCCGCTCTGGTACTACAAGACCAGCTCCGGCTACTCCAAGAACGTCCAGAACGTGAAGTTCAACTCCTTCGGCGACCCGGTCTACACCGACGTCGAGGTCAAGAAGAAGAAGTAATCGGTCGGCACCGCCTGACCCGGTGACAACGGCCGGTGCCCGTCCATCCCCACAAGGGCGAGGACTGGCACCGGCCGTTGGCACGCCGACTTATCTCTTGCCGAGTTGACGGGCTCGGCAGAGTCATACATGGAGGCACGATGGGGCGCTTTGTCGCGAGGCGACTGCTCCAGATGATCCCGGTGTTCCTCGGAACGACCGCACTCATCTTTTTCATGGTGCACTTGCTGCCTGGTGACCCGGTGGCAGCGCTGTGGGGCGACAAGGCACCGGACCCGGTGCAGCTCGCCGCGCTGAAGCACCAGCAGGGCTTCGACAAGCCGCTGATCCAGCAGTACTTCGACTACATGGGCAAGCTGTTCACCGGTGACTTCGGCACCGGCCTGGACCAGCGACCGGTCATCGACAAGATCACCGAGGCGCTGCCGGTCACGGTCCGGCTGGCGCTGTTCGCCTTCGCCATCGAGATCGTGCTGGGCATCGGCATCGGCCTGTACGCCGGCCTGCGCCGCGGCAAGGTGTTCGACAAGGGCGCCCTGGTCCTCACCCTGCTGCTGATCTCGATCCCGGTCCCGGTGCTGGGCTTCATCTTCCAGACGGTCTTCGGGCAGAACCTGAAGTGGGTCACCCCGACCGTCCAGGACAGCAACGACATCACCCAGCTGGTGCTGCCGGCCGTGGTGCTCGGCTCGCTCTCGCTGGCCTACGTCGCGCGCCTCACCCGTACTTCCATAGCCGAGAACATCAAGGCCGACTACGTCCGCACCGCGGTGGCCAAGGGTCTGCCCCGGCGCAAGGTGATCGGCACCCACCTGCTCCGCAACTCGATGATCCCGGTGGTCACCTTCCTCGGTACCGACCTCGGCGCCCTGATGGGCGGCGCGATCGTGACCGAAGGCATCTTCAACGTCCAGGGCGTGGGCCACGCGCTCTACCAAGCGATCAACATGAAGGAGGGCGCGACGGTCTCCGGCTTCGTCGCCTTCCTGGTGATCGTCTACCTGGCCGCCGGCCTGATCGTCGACCTGCTTTACGCGGTCCTGGACCCGAGGATCCGTTATGCCTGACCTGACCGAGAAGAAGACCGCCGGGGACATCCCGGCCCAGCGCGCGGCCGACACCCCGGCCCCCAAGCAGGAGAAGGCCCGCAGCCTCGGCTCGGACGCCTGGCACGACCTGCGCCGCAAGCCGATCTTCGTGATCTCCGCGCTGCTGATCCTGCTGCTGATCGTCATCGCCATCGCCCCCGGCCTGTTCACCTCGGTGGACCCGCGGGCCGGCGACCTGCGCAACCACTACCTGACCAAGCCGAACTACAGCCACTTCTTCCAGGCCGACTGGTTCGGTTACGACCTCCAGGGCCGCAGCATCTACGCCCGCATCGTCTACGGCGCCCGCGCCTCGGTCGTGGTCGGCATCTGCGTCACCCTGGGCGTGACCATCCTCGGCGGCCTCGCCGGCATGGTGGCCGGCTACTTCGGCGGCTGGGTCGACACGATCATCTCCCGCGTCACCGACATCTTCTTCGGCATCCCGCTGCTGCTCGGTTCGCTGGTGGTCCTGAACGCCTTCACCTCGCGCACCGTCTGGAGCGTGGTCTTCGCGCTGGTCGCCCTGGGCTGGACCCAGATGACCCGTGTCATGCGCGGCTCGGTGATCACGGTCAAGCAGGCCGACTTCGTGACGGCGGCCAAGGCGCTCGGCGCCGGCACCGGCCGGATCATGTTCAAGCACATCCTGCCGAACGCGATCGCCCCGGTGATCGTCGTCGCCACCATCGCGCTCGGCGGCTACATCGCCACCGAGGCGACGCTGAGCTTCCTCGGCATCGGTCTGCAGGACCCGACCATCTCCTGGGGCATCGACATCTCCTCCGCCCAGAAGGTGATCCGTACGGCTCCGTTCGCCCTGTTCTTCCCCGCCGGAATGCTGAGCCTCACCGTTCTTGCGTTCATCATGCTCGGCGACGCGGTGCGCGACGCCCTCGACCCGAAGCTCCGCTGAGAGAAGAGGTGACGACCCGATGACCACCGTGATCGAGAACAACCAGAAGAACGAGCGGCTCGAAGTGGGCACGCCTCTGCTCGAGGTGAAGGACCTCCACGTGGAGTTCCACACCCGGGACGGCGTCGCCAAGGCCGTGAACGGCGTCAACTACTCCGTCGCGGCCGGCGAGACCCTCGCCGTGCTCGGCGAGTCCGGCTCCGGCAAGTCCGTGACGGCGCAGACCATCATGGGCATCCTGGACATGCCCCCGGGCAAGGTGACCCAGGGCGAGATCCTGTACCGCGGCCAGGACATGCTCAAGATGAGCAACGAGGAGCGGCGGCGGATCCGCGGCCGGAAGATCGCGATGATCTTCCAGGACGCGCTCTCCGCGCTGAACCCGGTGCTCAGCGTCGGCTACCAGCTCGGCGAGATGTTCCGCGTGCACCAGGGCGCCTCCCGGAAGGAGGCGAAGGAGAAGGCCATCGAGCTGATGGAGCGGGTGCGCATCCCGGCCGCCCGCCAGCGGGTGAACGACTACCCGCACCAGTTCTCCGGCGGCATGCGCCAGCGCATCATGATCGCGATGGCGCTCTCCCTGGAGCCCGACCTGATCATCGCGGACGAGCCCACCACCGCCCTGGACGTCACCGTCCAGGCCCAGGTGATGGACCTGCTGGCCGAGCTCCAGGCCGAGTACAACATGGGGCTGATCCTGATCACCCACGACCTCGGCGTGGTCGCCGACGTCGCCGACAAGATCGCCGTGATGTACGCGGGCCGGATCGTGGAGACCGCCCCGGTGCACGAGCTGTACGCGAACCCCGCGCACCCGTACACCAAGGGCCTGCTCCGCTCCATCCCGCGCCTGGACCAGAAGGGCCAGGAGCTCTACGCGATCAAGGGCCTGCCCCCGAACCTGCTCAAGGTCCCCACGGGCTGCGCGTTCAACCCCCGCTGCGACGTCGCCACCGACCTGTGCCGCACCGAGATCCCGGCGCTGCACCACGTGACGGACAAGGACGGCAAGGAGCTCACCGGCCGCCGCAGCGCGTGCCACCTCTGGAAGGAGACCCTCCATGGCTGAGAACATCCTGGAGGTCAAGGACCTGGTCAAGCACTACCCGCTGACCCAGGGCATCCTCTTGAAGAAGCAGGTCGGCGCGGTCAAGGCGGTCGACGGCATCTCCTTCGAGCTGAAGAAGGGCGAGACGCTCGGGATCGTCGGCGAGTCCGGCTGTGGCAAGTCCACGCTGGCCAAGGTGCTGATGAACCTGGAGCGGGCCACCTCCGGCCAGGTGCTCTTCAAGGGCGAGGACATCTCCACGCTGCAGGGTGCGGCCCTCAAGGCCGTCCGCCGCAACATCCAGATGGTGTTCCAGGACCCGTACACCTCGCTCAACCCGCGCATGACGGTCGGCGACATCATCGGCGAGCCGTTCGAGATCCACCCCGAGGTGGCGCCCAAGGGCGACCGCCGCAAGGCCGTCCAGGACCTCCTGGACGTCGTGGGTCTGAACCCGGAGTACATCAACCGGTACCCGCACCAGTTCTCCGGCGGTCAGCGCCAGCGCATCGGCATCGCCCGCGGTCTCGCGCTCAAGCCCGAGATCATCATCTGCGACGAGCCGGTCTCCGCGCTGGACGTGTCCGTCCAGGCGCAGGTGATCAACCTGCTGGAGCAGCTGCAGGGCGAGTTCGGCCTCTCCTACATGTTCATCGCGCACGACCTCTCCATCGTCCGGCACATCTCCGACCGCGTCGGCGTGATGTACCTGGGCAAGATGGTCGAGATCGGCTCGGACGAGGAGATCTACGAGAACGCCACCCACCCGTACACCCAGGCGCTGCTCTCCGCGGTGCCGGTGCCGGACCCGGCGGCGCGCGAGACCCGCGAGCGGATCATCCTGACCGGCGACATCCCCTCGCCGGCCAACCCGCCGTCCGGCTGCCGCTTCCGCACCCGCTGCTGGAAGGCGGAGGACCGCTGCTCCGAGGAGATCCCGCTGCTCGCGGTCCCCTCGGTGCTGAAGGGCGCGGCCGCCCACGAGACGGCCTGCCACTTCCCGGAGGTCCGGGAGCAGGCCGCGGCCTGATCCCCGCTGTTCCCAGGAAGGGCCCGTGGCGTTCGCGCCGCGGGCCCTTCCGGCGTTCGGCGGGGCCGGCGCGCCGATCCGGCGCCGCGTCAACTCCGGAGCGGGTCACGGCACCCGTCCGGGTGCTCCTGACTCGCGCCGTCGCCGGGGCGCGCTTCTCATGGGGTGTGATGCGACACACACCCTGAGGAGGGACCTCCATGCCCGTAGCCGCCCGTGCTCGTTGGGTCCTCGCCGTTGCGACGTCCGTGGTCCTGGTGGCCACCGGGTGCAGCAGCAACGACAGCGGAGGAGGCAGCGGTTCGTCGGACGCCAGCAAGACCTTCAGCTACCAGAGCAGCGAGCCGCAGAACCCCCTGCAGCCCGCCAACGCCAACGAGACCGGCGGCGGTCGCATCATCCAGAACCTCTTCAAGGGGCTGGTCGACTACGATCCCGGCAACGCCAAGATCCGGATGCAGGTCGCCGACAAGATCGACACCAGCGACTCGCTGACCTTCGACATCACGCTGAAGGACGGCTGGAAGTTCCACGACGGCACCCCGGTGCACGCCCGGAACTTCGTCGACGCCTGGAACTGGAGCGCCAACCCCGCCAACAACCAGATCAACAGCTCCTGGTTCTCCGACATCGAGGGCTACCAGGACGTCCACCCGGCCTCCGGCCAGCCGACCACGGACAAGATGTCCGGCCTGACCGTCACCGACGACCTGCACTTCACCGTCAAGCTGAACCACAAGGTCTCGTACTTCGAGTACAAGCTCGGCTACATCGCCTTCTCGCCGCTGCCGGACGGCTTCTTCAAGGACCCGGCCGGGTACGGCCAGAAGCCGGTGGGCAACGGCCCGTACCAGTTCGTCAGCTGGTCGCACAACAGCAACCTGGTGACCAAGGCCTTCCCGGACTACCAGGGTGTGGACAAGCCGAAGAACGGCGGCATCGTCTTCAAGATGTACACCACGTCCGAGGCCGCCTACGCGGACCTCCAGTCCAACAACCTGGACGTGATGGACCAGGTGCCGCCGTCCGCGCTGGCCACCTACAAGAGCGACCTCGGCGACCGCGCGGTGGACGCCCCGCAGGGCGCCATCCAGAACATCGGCTTCACGCTCTACCAGGCCGACTGGGCCTCGCCGGACAAGGCCAAGGTGCGCCAGGGCCTGTCGATGGCGATCGACCGCGACACCATCACCAAGACGGTGCTCCAGGGCTCCCGCAAGCCCGCCACCGCCTGGGTGGCCGAGGGCGTCGAGGGCTACAAGGACGGCGCCTGCGGCGACTTCTGCAAGTTCGACCCGGCCAGGGCCAAGCAGCTGATCCAGGAGGGCGGCGGCGCCCCCGGCAACAAGCTGCTGATCACCTACAACGCGGACGGCGGCCACAAGGAGTGGGTCGACGCGGTCTGCAACTCGATCCGGCAGAACACCGGGGTCGACTGCCTGGGCGACCCGAAGCCCGACTTCAAGACCGCGCGGGCCGCGATCACCGGGCACACGATCAACGGCGCCTTCCGCACCGGCTGGGTGCAGGACTACCCGCTGAACGCCAACTTCCTCGCCGACGTGTACCGCACCGGTGCCGCGTCCAACGACTTCGGCTACAGCAACCCGCAGTTCGACGAGGCGGCCACCAAGGCCGACGAGGCCGCCGGCGTCGCCGAGACGGTGACCGGCTACCAGCAGGCCGAGGCGGTGCTGCCGAGCGGGATGCCCGCCATCCCGCTCTGGTACTACCGCACCACCTCGGGCTACTCGACCAAGGTGCAGAACGTGAAGTTCGACTCCTTCGGAAACCCGGCCTGGACCCAGGTCGAGGTCAAGGGCTGAGCCGCCGGGCCCCCGCTCCGGCCCCGCCCTCCCCGCACGGAGGGCGGGGCGCGGTCTCCCGGTCGGCCGGACCGGTCGGCCGGGCACCCAGTCGGAACCTAGGAAGGAGGCTCGGATGGGCAGTTACGTGCTGCGGCGGGTGCTGCAGATGATCCCGGTGTTCTTCGGCACCACGCTGCTGATCTTCCTGATGGTCTACACGCTGCCCGGCGACCCGGTCTCGGCGCTGTTCGGCGAGAAGGCCGCCGACCCGGCCGTGGTCGCCAGCATCAAGCACACGTACTACCTGGACCAGCCGCTCTGGAAGCAGTACCTGCACTACATGGGCAACCTCTTCCAGGGGGACTTCGGCACCAGCTTCACCGGCCGGCCGGTCACCGACATCATGGCGGACGCCTTCCCGGTCACCATCCGGCTCGCCCTGCTGGCCTTCGTCTTCGAGATGATCGCGGGCCTGGTCCTCGGCCTCCTCTCGGGCCTGCGGCGCGGCAGCCTGGTGGACACCCTGGTGCTCGTCCTGACCCTGGTGGTGATCTCGATCCCGGTCTTCGTGCTGGCGTACATCGCCCAGACGGTGATCGCCACCGACCTGGGCTGGGTCACCCCGACGGTGCAGGACAGCTACGACCTGTCCCAGCTGGTGCTGCCGGCGATCGTGCTGGGCTCGCTCTCGCTCGCGTACGTCGCCCGGCTCACCCGGACGTCGATCGGCGAGAACCTGCGGGCGGACTACATGCGCACCGCGGTCGCCAAGGGCCTGCCCCGGCGCACCATCATCTCCCGCCACCTGCTGCGCAACTCGCTGATCCCGGTGGTCACGTTCCTCGGCACCGACCTCGGCGCGCTGATGGGCGGGGCGATCGTCACCGAGGGGATCTTCAACGTGCAGGGCATCGGCAACGTCCTGTACCGGGCGATCAACCAGAAGGAGGGCCCCACCGTGGTCGGCATCGTGACCGTCCTGGTGATCGTCTACCTGGTCGCCAGCCTGCTCGTCGACCTGCTCTACGCGGTCCTGGACCCGAGGATCCGCTATGCCTGACATCCACGACGAGGAGTCGTACGAGCCGCACCCCAAGCCCGGGGTCTCGCGCCTCGACTACGCGGGCGAACAGGGCATGGCGGTCGAGCAGGAGACGTTAGTCGAACCCGACGTGGTGAAGCGGGAGGAGGCCCGCAGCCTGTGGGCCGACGCCTGGCGGGACCTGCGCGGGCGGCCGATCTTCCTGGTCTCGGCGGTCCTGATCCTGCTGCTGGTGGTGATGGCGGTCTTCCCCTGGGCGTTCACCGACGCCGACCCGCGCAAGGCCGACCTGGTGAACAACTACCTCAGGCGGCCGGACTGGGGCGACGTCTTCGGGGCCGGCTGGTTCGGCTACGACGCGCAGGGCCGGTCCATCTTCGCCCGGGTGGTGTACGGGGCCCGGGCCTCGATCACCGTCGGCATCTTCGTGACCGCCGCCGTCACCGTGCTCGGCGGGCTGACCGGCATGGTGGCCGGCTACTTCGGCGGCTGGATCGACGCGGTGCTCTCCCGGATCACCGACATCTTCTTCGGCATCCCGCTGCTGCTGGGCGCTCTGGTGCTGCTGAACGCCTTCGCCACCCGCACGGTGTGGAGCGTGGTCATCGCGCTGGGCGTGCTCGGCTGGACCCAGATCGCCCGCGTGATGCGCGGGGCGGTGCTGACCGTCAAGCAGTCCGACTACGTGGTGGCCGGCCGGGCGCTCGGTGCCGGGACGGGCCGGCTGATGTTCCGGCACATCCTGCCGAACGCGATCGCCCCGGTGATCGTGGTGGCGACGATCGCGCTCGGCGGCTACATCGCCACCGAGGCGACGCTGAGCTTCCTCGGCATCGGTCTGCAGGACCCGACCATCTCCTGGGGCATCGACATCTCCTCCGCCCAGAAGGTGATCCGGACCGCGCCGTACGTGCTGTTCTTCCCGGCCGTGGCGCTGTCGATCACCGTGCTGGCCTTCATCATGCTGGGCGACGCGGTGCGCGACGCCCTCGATCCGAAGCTTCGCTGAGCGAGGGAGCGCATCGTGAGCACAGCGGTGGGCATCACCGGACGCGGGCAGGAGGCGCCGTACCAGGGGCCGCTGCTCGACGTCCGGGACCTGCACGTCGAGTTCGTCACCCGGGACGGCGTCGCCAGGGCCGTGAACGGCGTCAACTACTCCGTCGCGGCCGGGGAGACGCTGGCGGTGCTGGGGGAGTCAGGCTCGGGCAAGTCGGTGACGGCGCAGGCGGTCATGGGCATCCTGGACATGCCGCCGGCCAGGATCCCGCGCGGCGAGATCCTGTACCGGGGCCAGGACATGCTCACCATGGGGAAGGAGGAGCGGCGGCGGATCCGCGGCCGGAAGATCGCGATGATCTTCCAGGACGCGCTGTCCGCGCTGAACCCGGTGCTCAGCGTGGGCTACCAGCTGGGCGAGATGTTCCGGGCGCACCGCGGGACCTCCCGCAAGGAGGCCGGGCAGAAGGCCGTCGAGCTGATGGAGCGGGTGCGCATCCCGGCGGCCAAGCAGCGGGTGAACGACTATCCGCACCAGTTCTCCGGCGGCATGCGCCAGCGCATCATGATCGCGATGGCGCTGGCCCTGGAACCGGACCTGATCATCGCGGACGAGCCGACCACGGCCCTGGACGTGACGGTGCAGGCCCAGGTGATGGACCTGCTGGCCGAGCTCCAGGCCGAGTACAACATGGGGCTGATCCTGATCACCCACGACCTGGGCGTGGTGGCGGACGTCGCCGACAAGATCGCGGTGATGTACGCGGGCCGGATCGTGGAGACGGCGCCGGTGCACGAGCTGTACGCCCGGCCCGCCCACCCGTACACCCGGGGGCTGCTGGACTCGATCCCCCGGCTGGACCAGAAGGGCCAGGAGCTCTACGCGATCAAGGGCCTGCCCCCGAACCTGCTGCGCATCCCCAGCGGCTGCGCCTTCAACCCCCGCTGCCCGCGCGCCCGGGACGTCTGCCGGGCCGAGGTGCCGGAGCTGTTCCCGGTCACCGAGGAGGACGGGACGCCGCTGGAGGGGCGCGGCAGCGCCTGCTTCTTCTGGAAGGAGACCCTCCATGACCGTTGACGGGGCCAGCGCACTGGGCGCGGCGTTGCCGGAGGAGGTCGTCTTCGAGCAGGAGGTGCCGCGGGGCGAGCCGATCCTCGAAGTCCGGGACCTGGTCAAGCACTTCCCGCTGACCAAGGGGGTCCTGCTCAGGCGGCAGGTCGGCGCGGTGAAGGCGGTCGACGGGATCACCTTCGACCTGATGCAGGGCGAGACGCTCGGGATCGTCGGCGAGTCCGGCTGCGGGAAGTCCACGCTGGCCAAGGTGCTGATGAACCTGGAGCCGGCCACCGCGGGATCGGTCCGGTACAAGGGGGAGGAGATCTCCCGGCTCTCCGGCGCGGGGCTGAAGGCCGTCCGGCGGAACATCCAGATGGTGTTCCAGGACCCGTACACCTCGCTCAACCCGCGGATGACGGTCGGCGACATCATCGGCGAGCCGTTCCAGATCCACCCCGAGGTGGCGCCCAAGGGGGACCGCCGCAAGGCCGTCCAGGACCTGCTGGACGTGGTCGGGCTCAACCCCGAGTACATCAACCGCTATCCGCACCAGTTCTCCGGCGGGCAGCGCCAACGCATCGGCATCGCACGGGGGTTGGCGCTCAAGCCGGAGATCATCATCTGCGACGAGCCGGTCTCGGCGCTGGACGTCTCGGTGCAGGCGCAGGTGATCAACCTGCTGGAGCAGCTGCAGGGCGACTTCGACCTGTCGTACATGTTCATCGCACACGACCTCTCCATCGTCCGGCACATCTCGGACCGGGTCGGGGTGATGTACCTGGGGAAGATGGTCGAGATCGGCAGCGACACGGAGATCTACGACCACGCGACGCACCCGTACACCCAGGCGCTGCTCTCCGCGGTGCCGGTGCCGGACCCGACGGCGCGGGAGACGCGGGACCGGATCGTGCTCACCGGCGACGTGCCCTCGCCGGCCAATCCGCCGTCCGGCTGCCGCTTCCGCACCCGCTGCTGGAAGGCGCAGCGGCGGTGCGAGGTCGAGGAGCCGCTGCTGGCCGCGCCGTCCTGGCTGGACGGGGCGGCGCGGCACGACTCGGCGTGCCACTTCGCGGCCGAGCGCGGGGACGGGCCGGGCGCGGCCGGGCCGGGCGCCGGGCCGGGCTGACGGCCGAGGGGCCACGACCAGGGCGCGTCCTCGCAGGTGGGGGCGCGCCCTGTCCCGTGACGGAAAAGAGATCTGCCGCAGGCTCGCCAAGTGCGGCCCGCTCCTTGATAGTTGCTCTGCGCCCAGTGGTGGACGCCGTGGTGCTGAGGAGGGCCGCTCTGATGGACGCGGTGGAGGTGATCGGCGGCGGCCGGGGAAGCGTGGAGCCCGGGACGCCGCTGCTGGAGGTCGACGACCTGCACGTGGAGTTCCACACCCGGGACGGCGTCGCCAGGGCGGTCAACGGGGTGAGCTACTCCGTCGCGGCCGGGGAGACACTGGCGGTGCTGGGGGAGTCAGGCTCGGGCAAGTCGGTGACGGCGCAGGCGGTCATGGGCATCCTGGACATGCCACCGGGGCGGATCACCGCGGGGCGGATCCTGTTCCGCGGCGAGGACCTGCTGACCATGGGCGCCAACGCCCGGCGGTCCATCCGGGGTGGGCACATCGCGATGATCTTCCAGGACGCGCTGTCGGCGCTGAACCCGGTGCTCAGCGTGGGCTACCAGCTGGGGGAGATGTTCCGGGCGCACCGCGGCGTCTCCCGCAGGGAGGCGAGGGAGAAGGCCGTCGAGCTGATGGAGCGGGTGCGCATCCCGGCCGCCCGGCAGCGCGTCGGCGACTTCCCGCACCAGTTCTCCGGCGGCATGCGCCAGCGCATCATGATCGCGATGGCGCTGGCCCTGGAACCGGACCTGATCATCGCGGACGAGCCGACCACGGCCCTGGACGTCACCGTCCAGGCCCAGGTGATGGACCTGCTCGCGGACCTGCAGGCCGAGTACAACATGGGGCTGATCCTGATCACCCACGACCTGGGCGTGGTCGCCGACGTCGCGGACAAGATCGCGGTGATGTACGCGGGCCGGATCGTGGAGACGGCCCCGGTGCGGGAGCTGTACGCCCGGCCCGCCCACCCGTACACCCGGGGGCTGCTGGACTCGATCCCCCGGCTGGACCAGAAGGGCCGGAACCTGCACGCCATCAAGGGCCTGCCGCCCAGCCTGCTGAGCCTCCCGGAGGGCTGTGCCTTCAACCCCCGCTGCGACCGCGCCCAGGACCGCTGCCGGACCGAACCGCCGTCGCTGACACCGGTGACCGGCGAGCACGGGACGGAGCTTGCGGGCCGCCGCAGCGCCTGCCACTACTGGCGCGAGACGCTGCACGGCTGAGGCCCGCCCGCCCCGGACGGCGGCTACTTCACGAAGCCGACGTTCTCCCAGACGATGTCGGACAGGCCCTGCGCGCCGATGTTGGCGAGGTCGGCCTTGGCGCCGAACAGCTGCGGGCGCTGGTAGAGCGGCAGGACGCCGGCCACCTTCCAGAGCTCGCCGTCGGCCTGGTTGATCGCCTCGGAGGCGGTGGCGGCGTCGGTCGCGGCGGCGGCCCGGTCGAGCGCGGCGTCCACCGCCGGGCTGCCCGCGCCGACGTGGTTGGTGCCGCCGCCCTGGACGAAGTTGGCGCGGTTGCCGCTGGCCGGGAAGGGGGTGCCGAGCAGCGAGTAGGCGGCGATGTCGAAGTCGTTGCGGTTGACGTACCGGTCGAAGAACTCGTTGGCGGGGGCGGTCACCGTGGTGACCTTGATGCCGACGTCCTTGAGCATCCTGGTGGTGCTGGCGGCCTCCGTCTGGGCCGGGGTGACGCCGGCCGGGACGACCATCCGCAGGTTGAGCTCGTGGCCGTCCTTCCTGCGCACGTCGCCGTCCTGCTTCCAGCCGGCCGAGTCCAGCTTGCGGGCGGCCTCGGCGGGGTCGTAGCGGGCCAGGCCGAGGGAGTTGTCGCGGTAGCCGCTCTGGTTGGTGACCAGCAGGTGGTTGTTGAGCGGGACGGCCGGCCAGTCCAGACCGCTGAGGTCGGCGCGGATCACCGCGTCGCGGTTGATCGCCTGGAAGACGGCCTGGCGCACGGTCGCGTCGCCGAGCAGCGGGGAGCGGGCGTTCAGGGTGAACTGGCGGAAGTCCGGCCCGCCGGCCCGGCGCACCACGGCGCCCCTGGTGTTCTTGACGGCCTGGTAGCCGGCCACGTCCGGGCCGATGTTGACGAGGTCGAGCTGCCCCTTGGCGAAGGCGGCGGGCATCGCGTCGGGGAGCATCGCGTGGAAGACGATCCGGTCCAGCACCGGCTTGTCGCCCCACCAGGAGGGGTCGGCGACCAGGGTGACGGTCTGGGCGGCGCGGTCCAGCTGCTCGACCCTGAACGGGCCGGCGGTGACCGGGACGGCGTCGACGTAGGAACTGTTGAACAGCTCCGGGGTGGAGATCCGGCTGGCGGGCAGCAGCGGGGCGTTGCCGGCGCTGTTGAACATCGACTGCCACTCGGAGAACGGGCGGTCGAAGGTCATCACGGCCTGGAAGTCGTCCTTGCCGCGCTCGACCGCGGAGACCAGCTCGAAGCCGGTGCTGCTGGAGGACTTGTAGGCCGGGTCCTTCCCGTTCAGGGCGCGCCAGTTGGCCTCGATGTCGCGCCAGGTGATCGGGGTGCCGTCGGACCAGTGGGCCTTCGGGTTGAGGGTCCAGGTGACCACCTGCCGGCCGTCCCTGAGCTCGGCGCGCACGTCCTGCAGGTAGGCCGGGTTGGGGGTCTGGGTGCCGGCCGCGTCCGAGCGGAAGAAGGTCGGCAGCAGCGGCTTGGTGACCGCGATGGTCGAGGACTCGCTGCCGTCGGTGTGGATCGGCGACCACTGGCGGGAGAACTGGGCGATCGCCAGGTTCAGGGTGCCGCCCTGGCGCAGCCGGGCCCGGTCCTGCGGGTTGATGTCGACCGAGGTGAGCTTGGGCGACGCGGGGGCGGACGGCAGGGCGTCGGAGCCGGAGCCGTCCTTCCCGGACGTGCAGGAGCAGAGCGCCAGCGAGAGCGTGAGGGCGGTGAGACCGGCGAGCAGGGCCGTCCCGTGGTGCTGGAGGCGGCGGCGCATCGGCGTGCTCCCCGTGGTGGACGTGGCGGATGGTGTGGCGTCACATCTTGCTGACCGGGAGGGGGCGTTGTCGAGGGGCGGGCCCGGATGCGGGCCCGCCCCTCGGAAGCGCGGTCGGTCGGACCGCGGATCGGTCAGACCGCGAACTTGAAGGTGCGGTCCTTGTCGCCGGTCTTGTCGAGGACCGAGGCGATGCCGTCCGCGACGTCCTGCGGGGTGACCGCGACCAGCTGGCCGTTCTTCTTGACCTTCACCTTGTCGAACACGTTGCCCAGCTGGGCGGAGAGCGCGTCGAGGTCCCACTTGGGCACGATCTTGCCGGAGGCGTCCGGGACGAGGGTGAGCACTTTGGCGGCGGTCTTCGGGCCGAAGTCCCAGGACTTGGTACCGGCGACGACGTGCACCTTGCCGGAGGCCACCTGCTTGCCGAGGCTGTCGGCGGCGGCCTGGAGGGCCTGGGTGGAGTTCTTCGGCTGGGCGGCCGTGACGGCGAGGGCGATCGGCTGCTCGGGCTTGCCGTCGGCGCGGTCGCGGTAGGCCTGCGCGATCACGTCCAGGGCGCCCGCCGAGTCGACCGCCTGGCCGGCCCGGCCGGGCACGACGATCGGCTCGCCGTTGACGTCGCCGAACTTGACGTACCCCTCCTGGAGGCCCTGGCCGGAGCCGGCCGCCAGGGTGTCCAGGGCGGCCCTGAGCTTGGCCTTGTCGACCTTGACCTCCGGGGCGACGGCCTTGGTGCCGCCCTTGAGCGACTTGATGACGTCGACCGGGTTGTAGCTGTGCTGGGCCAGGCCGTCCACGGTGGCGGTGGTGTCGAAGCTCAGCCCGGCGACCGTCGGGTCGAGGTCCACGGTCTGGTCGCCGATCTTCAGCTTGATCGGCTGCTGGCCGGCCTTGCCGACCGACTCGTCCAGCTGGTGGATCGCCTGGTCGCGGCTGCTGCCGCCGATCTCGGTGCCGAGCACCACGGTGCCCTTGGGGACGTCGGACTGGTTGAGCATCAGGCCGGTGCCGTACGCGGCGGCGCCGAGGAAGAGCACCGCGACGACGCCGTAGACGCCCAGCTTGACCAGTTTCTTGCCGGCTCCGCCGCGCTTGGCCTTGGCGGGGGCGGCGGGCTCGGCCTTCGCCTTGGCGGGGGCCGGAGCGGGGGCGGACCGGTCGCCCTGGTCGCCCTCGGTGGTCTCGGTGTCCTCGGGCCGGAGGCCGGGGGCCGGCATCGGGGTGACCGCGGTGGCCTCCGGGTCGCCGGGCAGCTGCGCGCCGCCGGGCGCGCCCGGGAAGAGGGCGCCGGGGCCCGCCGGGGCGGCGGGGACGTCCTGGCCGGGAGCCGTCGGGCGCTGGGCGGCGAACGGGTCGGTGCCGGTCGGGCGCTGGGCGGCGAACGGGTCGGTGCCCGTCGGGGCCGAGGCGAACAGGCCCGGCTGGGGACGGCCGTCGGCGCCGTTCGGGGCGCCGTTCCGGGACAGGCCGGGTATCGCGGCGGGCGGCGGGGCGTTGTCGCGGATCGGGGCGAAGCCGTCGACCGAGGTGTCCTCCGGGTTCGGCTCGCCGGCCGGCCCGGCCTGCGGGTGCGGCGCGGGCGCCGGGTGGCCGTTCGGCTGGAAGCCGTTCTGCGGGCCGGGCTGCCGCGGGCCGCGCTCGTCGCGCCGCTGCCCGTGGTTCTGCCGCTGCCCGTTCTGCTGGCCGCGGTTGCGCTGCGGGAGGCCGCCCTGGGGGCCGGCGTCGGGCACGGAGGTGCCGAACGGGTCGGCGACCGGGGCGAAGGGGTCCGCGGCCTCGTACACGCCGGGCTCCTCCGCCGGGGCCTCGGCGCGGAACGGCGCGGCGGGCGCGGCCGGGTTCGGCTGCTTGCCCTGGGCGGGCACCGGGCGGCCGTTCGGGGCGCCGTTGGCGCGGGCGGCCGGCGCGGCCGGGCGGGCACCGCGCGGGCGCGGCTCGGCGGCGGTGCCGGGCGCGGCCGGGGCCTCCGTCGGGCTCGCGGCGCCGGCCGGCACGGTGGCCGGGGCGGGCTCGGCGGCCGGGGCCTTCTTCTGGCGCGGCCGGAACCAGGCGCCGGTGGACTCCGACTCGGAGGTGGCCGGCGGGATCGGCGGGATCTGCCACTCCGGCGGCAGGTTCGGCTGGGCGGCCTGCTGGCCGCCGTCGTCCATCACGCCGAGGACGGGCGAGGCCGGCGCGGAGCGGTGCCGCGGGCCGCCCGGCTCGGCGGCGGCCGGGGCGTCATCGCCCGGGCCGTCCTCGTTCTTGACGGTGCTGCGGACGACGACCGGCGGGATCGGACGCGAGCCGGGGATGTTGATCCGGACCCGGGTGGTCAGGGTGGTCTCGGTCTTCGGACCGTCGTCCTCGCCGCCCGACGCGGCGCCCGGTCCGGCGTCGGCCCGGTCGCCGCCGGGGAGCCCCGGTGTGCCGTAGGGCGGGGTGCCCGACGGGTAGGCGTCCGGGCCCGTGCGCCGGGGCGTCGGGTGGGCGTTGTCAGATTCGCGGCTGCTCAATGCTGCTCTGCTCCGGGTTCGCGGGCGGGCCGTGCGGCGCGACCGCGGTTCGTGGTCGCCGGGCCTTGACTGGGGCGGGCGGCGGTCGGGTACGGCGTTCTGCGGGACCACCATACTGGGAAGAACTGAGCGGCGAACGGCTTCGGACAGATCCTGATACGTCCGGTTCCTCCGGTATGAGAGTAAGGCCGCGAGCTCCTGACTGCTCGTCGTGCGCGGTGCGTACGCCGCGCGCGACCCGGGTCAGCGCGTGGGGCCGGGCGCTCCCGGGAACCAGCTGGTGCGGGTGGGCAGGGTGGCGCAGATCACGCCCAGCACCGAGCCGGCGAACAGCCAGGCCAGCGAGGTGGCGTTGGACCACAGCACGTTGTCGCCCTCGGCCCGGGGCACGATCAGCAGCAGCATCGCCAGGAACCAGCCGGCGGCGGGCACGCCCGCGCCGAGCCGGGTGCCGGTGACCCGCAGGCCGCCGTAGAAGGTGGCGGCGGTCGCGGCGAGCGCCAGCAGGACCCCCACCGGCGGCCACAGGGCCTGCACAAAGGATCCGCAGACCGACACCGCGACGCCCAGCAGGAAGAACAGGACATAGGCCGCGAGCCGGGCGACGCGCGGCGGCTGGGCCTCGGCCAGCCGCTCCTCGCGGGTGCCGAGGACGACGGCGGGCAGCGGGCGGCGCGGCGACGGGGCGGCGGACCTGCTCATCGGGTGCCCTCCTCGGGCCGCGGGGCGTCGGACGCGAGGCCGGCGAACAGGTCGTCCTCCGGCTCGCCCGGCCCGGCCTGGCCGTGCACCAACTGGTAGTACTCGGTGGCGAACAGCGGCTGGGCCAGGTCGTTGGAGAGTGCGAAGAAGTCGCCGTCCACGGTGATCTGGGTGGCGTGGGCGGCCATCGCGGCGCGCTTGCGCCCCGCGTACGCGGCGCCGTCGAGCACGGTGGTGACCACCTCGTCGTCGACCACGCCGGGGACGTCGGCGGGCCGCGCGACACCCGGGAAGGAGGCCTTGGCCGCGGCCTCGGCCAGTCCGGCGTCGAGCACCGAGCAGGGCATCCGGTTCCAGTACACCTTGGCGATCCGCCAGGCCGGGCCCAGCTCCGGGCGGTACGCCGGGTCGGCGGCCAGCTCGTACGCGCGCGTCGCGACCCGGTGCGCCTGGATGTGGTCCGGGTGCCCGTAGCCGCCGTCCGGGTCGTAGGTGACCAGGACCTGCGGGCGCACCTCGCGGACCACCGCGACCAGGTGACCGGCCGCCTGCTCGACGTCCGCCCGCCAGAAGCAGCCGGGCGCGTCGTTCTCGGGCACGCCCATCATCCCGGAGTCGCGGTAGCGCCCGGGGCCGCCGAGGAAGCGGAAGTCGGTCACGCCGAGGGCGCGCATCGCCTCGGTCAGCTCGCCGATCCGGTACGCGCCGAGGGTGTCGTCCCGATCGGCCGTCAGGTGGGCCAGCTCCGGGGGGATCACCTCGCCGCCCTCGCCGAGGGTGCAGGTCACCAGCGTGACCCGGGCGCCCTCGGCGACGTACCGGGCCATGGTGGCGCCGTTGCCGATCGACTCGTCGTCGGGGTGCGCGTGCACCAGCAGGAGGCGGCGTCCGGTAGTCGCGGTCATGGAGGAAGCCTAGCGACCGCCTCGGGGGTCAGAGCCGCAGGCCGTTGATCATTCCGGCGAGGTTGCTGGTGACCTGGCTGATCGACGGGGCGATCGAGCTGGAGGCCAGGTAGAAGCCGAGCAGCGCGCAGACGATGGCGTGCGCCAGCTTCAGGCCGGAGCGGCGGATCAGCACCACCACGATGACCAGCATCAGCACGGCGGCGGAGATGTTCATGGCCATGTCGGCTCACACCCCTTCTCGGGCACGCCGCCCCGGGGGAGGGCGGCGAGGGACGGTGCGGGACTGCGGGCTGCGGGCGACCGCGGTCCGGGACGGGGCCCGACGGTCACCCACCGGACAAGTCATACCCGATGGGTGAGGGTGCCATTACCTTCGGTGAGGCCGTGCGCGCCGGGGCACGGTGGCGTCCGAGGGGCGCATGGGCCGGTCGGAGGCGGTTTCGACCCCTTTGGGGTGCACTTGCGGACGATGCTCCGAACGAGTGATCAACGTGCGTCCGGGGGCGGTGGTCCGGCGTCATAAGGTCTGGTGCCATGACCTCCCACACCTCTGCCGACACCTTTCCACGGCAGTACGCGCGGACCCTGCGGTACACCGTCGGCGCGCCCCGCTCCTTCTCCGTCGCGCCCGACGGCTCGCGGGTCGTCTTCCTCCGCTCGCGCTCGGGCCGCGACCGGGCCAACCTGCTCTGGACCCTCGACACCGCCACCGGCGAGGAGCGGGTCGCCGCCGACCCGGCCGCGCTGCTCGGCGGTGGCGAGGAGGACCTCTCGCCGGCCGAGAGGGCCCGCCGCGAGCGCAGCCGCGAGGGCTCGGCCGGCATCGTCGGCTACGCCCTGGACGCGGCCGGCGGACTCGCCGCCTTCGCCCTCTCCGGCCGTCTGTTCACCGCCGACCTGGCCACCGGCGCCACCGCCGAACTGCCCGCCGAGGGGCCGCTGCTGGACCCGCGGCCGTCCCCCGACGGCACCCACGTCGCGTACGCCAACACCGCCGGCGAGCTGCGGCTGACCCGCACCGACGGCAGCGGCGACCGGGTGCTCGCCGAGCCGGACGGCCCGAACGTCACCTGGGGCCAGGCCGAGTTCATCGCCCAGGAGGAGATGGACCGCGACCGCGGCTTCTGGTGGTCCCCGGAGGGCGACCGGCTGCTGGTCGAGCGCGCCGACGACGGCGCGGTGCGCCGCTGGTGGATCGCCGACCCGGCGAACCCGGACCGCGAGCCCGCCGAGATCGCCTACCCGGCGGCCGGCAGCGCCAACGCCGAGGTCGGGCTCTGGCTGCTCGACCTGCACGGCGGCCGCACCGAGGTGGTCTGGGACCGCGAGGCCTACCCGTACCTGGGCCGGGTGCACTGGTCGAAGGGCGGCGTACCGCTGCTCCAGGTCCAGACCCGCGACCAGCGCGGCCAGCGGATCCTCGGCCTGGACACCGCCACCGGGGCCACCGAGGTGCTGCACGAGGAGAAGGACGGCGCCTGGCTGGAGCTGTTCCCGGGCGCGCCGGCCTGGACCCCGGACGGCAAGCTGGTCCGGATCTCCGACGAGGGCGGAGTGCGGGCGCTGGTGATCGGCGACCGCACCGTGACCGGGGCCGACCTGCACGTCCGCTCGGTCGTCGCGGTCACCGAGCGGGAGGTGTTCTTCAGCGCCTCCGGCGGCGCCGAGGAGGCCGACCCCGAGCCGGGCTGGGTCGGCGTCGGCCGGATCAGCCACGACGGCACCCGGCTGGGCTGGGAGTCCGCCAACGGACGGCCGTTCACCTCCGTCACCAGCGCGGTGCACGGCGGCGGGATCACCGTCCGCGCCACCGCCGAGCCCGACCTGCCCGGCACCCTGGTGCAGGTCGCCCGGGACCTGCCCGAGGGCGTGGTGGTCGACGACGTCGCCACCGTCGCCTCGTACGCCGAGACCCCGGTCATCACCGCCCGCCCGGTCTTCCGCTTCGCCGGCGAGCGCCGCATCCCGGCCGCCGTCTTCCTGCCGACCGGCTACGACCGCGAGCGGGACGGCCTGCTGCCCGTCCTGATGGACCCGTACGGCGGCCCCGGCGGCCAGCGCGTCTACCAGGCGCACAACCCGCACCTGCAGTCGCAGTGGTTCGCCGACCAGGGCTTCGCCGTGGTCGTCGCCGACGGGCGCGGCACCCCCGGGCGCGGGCCGGCCTGGGAGAAGTCGATCGCCTTCGACTTCGCCGGCTCCACCCTGGACGACCAGGTGGAGGCGCTGCGGGCGCTCGCCGGGGAGTTCCCGCTGGACCTCGACCGGGTCGCCATCCGGGGCTGGTCGTACGGCGGCTACCTCTCCGCGCTCGCCGTGCTGCGCCGCCCGGACGTCTTCCACGCGGCGGTGGCCGGGGCGCCGGTCACCGACTGGGAGCTGTACGACACCCACTACACCGAGCGCTACCTGGGCGACCCGGCCGAGCGGCCCGAGGTGTACGCCGCCAACTCGCTGAGCGGGTACGCGGCGGGCCTGGAGCGCCCGCTGATGATCATCCACGGGCTGGCGGACGACAACGTGGTGGCCGCGCACACCCTGCGGCTGTCCTCGGCGCTGCTCGCCGCCGGGCGCCCGCACACCGTGCTGCCGCTGTCCGGCGTCACCCACATGACCCCGCAGGAGGAGGTCGCGGAGAACCTGCTGCTGCTCCAGGTCGACTTCGTGAAGCGCTCGCTGGGCCTGTGACACCCGCCTGACCCGCGCTCCCGGCGGCCGGTACCCCTGTCCCCGCGGACTGACAGGGGTACCGGCCGCCGGCATGACATCCGTCATGCCCAAGGCACGACGGCGGACACTGCCGCCGCCACCCGCCCGCGCGGGACTCTGAGGTGGTGCGAACAGCACCGACGCCACGGGCGTGACACCACCAGGGAGAGGAGCGGGGCGATGGTGACCGAGGTGGCCGCCTTCCGCGGCGTGGGCAAGAGCTACGGGCGGGTGCGCGCCGTGGACGGACTGGACCTCGTGCTCAGGCCGGGCGAGACCGTCGCCCTGCTCGGGCCGAACGGCGCCGGGAAGTCCACCAGCCTGGACCTGCTGCTCGGCCTGCGCGACCCCGACCAGGGCAGTGTGACGCTGTTCGGCGGCGCCCCGCGGGCCGCGATCGAGGCCGGCCGGGTCGGCGCGATGCTGCAGAGCGGCGGGCTGATGTCCGACGTCAAGGTGCGCGAGCTGGTACGGCTCGCCTGTGACGTCCACCCGCGCGGTCGGTCGGTCACGGGGGTGCTGACCGACGCCGGGATCGCCGAGCTGGCGGAACGACGGGTCGACAAGCTGTCCGGAGGCCAGGAGCAGCGGGTCCGCTTCGCCCTGGCCATCGCCGGCGACAGCGATCTGATCGTGCTGGACGAGCCCACCACCGGCATGGACGTCGGCGTGCGGCAGTCGTTCTGGGCGAGCATGCGCGCCCAGGCCGACGCCGGGCGCACGGTGCTGTTCGCCACCCACTACCTGGAGGAGGCCGACTCGGTCGCCGACCGCGTCCTGGTGCTGCACCGGGGCCGGCTGATCGCCGACGGCAGCTCGGCGGAGATCAAGGCGCGGGCCGGCGCCCGCCGGGTCGCCTTCGAGCTCCACGACGAGGACGGGGGGTTCCCCGACGAGGCGGTGCTGCGCACGCTGCCGGGCGTGCGGTCGCTGGACGTCACCGCGAGGGTCCCGGGGGTGCGGACGGTGCGGATCCGGACCGCGGACGCCGACGCCTGCGTGGCCGGGATCTACCGGGCGGGGCTGTACCCGCGCGGGCTGGAGGTCACCGGCGTGGGCCTGGAACAGGCCTTCCTGACCATCACCGGGGAACAGGACCGCGAGGACCGCACCGAGAACGCCGACAAGGAGGGCGTGCGATGACCACCCTGATCCGGCTGGAGGTCCTGCGGACCCTCCGCAACCGCCGCTACCTGCTCTTCACCGTCGCCTACCCGGCGCTGATGTACGTCTTCTTCATCAACGCCTACAGCTCCACCCGGCTGGCCGGCGGCCTGCCCGTGAAGACCTACTTCATGGTCTCGATGGCCACGTTCGGCGCGGTCGGCGCCGTCCTGACCAACAGCGCGCAGCGGATCTCGCTGGAACGCCGGAGCGGTTGGGTGCGCCAGCTGCGGCTGACCGCGCTGCCCGGCCGGGCGTACACCGTCGGCAAGATCGCGGCGAGCGCGGTGACCACGCTGCCGGCGATCCTGGTGGTCTTCGCGGTCGGCGCGAGCCAGGGGGTCTCGCTCACCGCGGCGCAGTGGACCGCACTGGCCGTCGCGCTCTGGCTGGGCAGCTTCGTCTTCGCCGCGCTCGGGGTGGCCCTCGGGTACGCGGCGGCGCCGGACGCGGTGCAGACCATCGTGATGATCACCTACATGGCGATGGCGCTGCTCGGCGGCACCTGGTTCCCGGTGAGCGGCTCGATGGAGAGGTTCGCCCGGTTCAACCCGGTGTACCTGTACAACCAGCTGGCCACCTTCACCCAGCCCGGGCACTCCCTGGACACCGTCGCCGTCCTCGGACTGGCCGCCTTCCTCGGGGTGTTCACCACCGCCGCCGCGGCGCTGTACCGCCGCGACACCCGCCAGGCATGATGATCCACATGAGTGACGCGCGCCAGGCCCACCGCCCCGACGAACCGCCGGAGGTGGGCGTGGCGCGCGCGTCGTTCCTGAACGTGCCCGGTTCCCCGGTGGAGAGCAGGCGGCAGCTGCTGGTCAAGGTCGCCTGGATGACGCTGTGGATGCTCTACCTGGCGTACCCGGCGGGCGACCTGCTGGGCGGCGGCCACAGCACGGTCGGGACGGTGCTCGGCTGGTGCTGCCTGGCCGGGTTCGTGGTCGCCTACATCCTGCTGGTGATCTTCCGCTCCCAGGCCGGGATGCGGCCGAGGGCCTGCCTGGTGATCGTCACGACGATGGTCGGGCTCGCCGTCGCCGCCTCGGTCGGCCTCGGCCCCGCCTTCCTGACCCTGTTCATCTACGCCTCGGTGTGCGTCGCGATCATCGTGCCGGTCCGGTACGCGGTGCGCGCCCTGGTCGCCATGGCGGTGCTCACCGCGGCGATCGGGACGGGCGTCGGGGCCGGTGCCGACACCGTCTCCACCTTCGCGCTCAGCGCCTTCCTCTCCGGCATCGCGATGACCGGGCTGCAGCGGCTGGTCGCCACCATGAAGGAACTGCGCGAGGCCCGGGCCGCGGTCGCCCACCTGGCCGCCTCCGAGGAGCGGCTGCGGCTCGCCCGCGACCTGCACGACCTGCTCGGGCACTCGCTGTCGCTGATCACCCTGAAGAGCGAGCTGGCCGGGCGGTTCATGGACGCCGGCAAGGACGAGGCGGCGCGGGCACAGGTCGCCGACATCGAGCAGGTCGCCCGGCAGTCGCTGATCGACGTCCGGGAGGCGGTGACCGGCTTCCGCCGCCCGACCCTGCCGGTCGAACTGGCCGCCGCCCGTACCGCGCTGGCCGCCGCGCAGGTCCGGTTGGAGGCCTCGCCGGAACTGGTGGACGCCTGGCCGTCGCTGGCCGACGAGGAGACCGGCGCGCTGGCCTGGGCGCTGCGCGAGGCCGTCACCAACGTCGTCCGGCACGGCGAGGACGCCACCGTCTGCACGGTGACGGCGGACGAGAGCTGGGAGGCGAGCGGCGAGCGCTATGCCGTCCTGGAGATCACCGACAACGGGCGCGGGCCGGGCAAGTCCCAGCCGGGCAACGGCCTGTCCGGGCTGGAGGAGCGGCTGGCGCTGGTCGGCGGGCGGCTGGAGACCGGGCCGGGAGAGCGCGGACGGGGCTTCCGGCTGCGGGCCTCGGTGCCGCTGCGGACGGCGCCCGCCCCCGTGTCGAAGTCCCCCTGAGCGACGGCGGTTCCGGCACGGAACGGGGAACCCGGGCGGCGGGATCGAGCGTCGTACCGGACATGCCCACTGTTCTCGTCATCGGCTTCGACCCGTACGCCGTGCCCGGCATGGACGGCGACGCCGTGCAGGCAGTCCTGGACGCCGAGCTCGTCCGCTTCGCCGAGCACGGCATCGAGGCCGCCACCGCGCTGGTCGCCCCCGACGGCACCGCCGAGCCCGCCGTCGTGGCGGCCCTCACCGGCCGGGACTGGGACGTCGTCGTCATCGGCGGGGGCATCCGCAAGCCCGAACCGGCGCTCCTCTTCTTCGAACTCGTCGTCAACCTCGTCCGCCGCCACGCCCCCCGGGCCGCGCTCGCCTTCAACACCGGCATCACCGACAGCGTCGAAGCCGCCAGGCGCTGGCTGCCGTAGCGGGAAGCCGGCCCGGCCGGCTTCCCGCGCGGCGGGCTCCGGTACTCGCGGGTGGGGCGCGGTCGTTCCGGAAGTCAGGGCGTGCCCTCAGCCCGGGTCGGCCGGGTCGGCCAGGTCGGTCAGCTCGCGGCGGTAGGCGAGCGCGGGGCGGTCGCCGAGGAGGAACTCGTGCCCGAGCTCGAAGCCGTTGCGGGTGAGGACCGCCTGGGAGGCGGGGTTGTCGACGGTGGTGACGGCCGTGAGGAAGCGCAGGCCGTAGGCGGTGGCGGCGAGGCGGCAGACCTCGGCGACGGCGGCGCCGGCGACGCCCCGGCCGGTGGCGGATTCCGCGACGCGGTAGCCGAGTTCGGCCCCGCCGTCGGCGAGGTCGACCAGGTTGACGCGGCCGACCAGGACGCCGGCCGCGTCGCGGATCACGTGGAACCGGCAGACGCCCTCGGCCTGTTCGGCGAGGAGGGCGGCGTGGCGGTCCGCGAACCGGGCGAAGTAGTCGTCGCCGCGGTCCGGGATGCTGCGGGCGAAGAAGGCACGGTTGGTGCGCTCGAAGTCGAGCAGGGCCTCGGCGTGGTCGGGGCGCAGCGGTTCCAGGGTCAGCATTCCGCCAGTCTGGCCCGAAGGGCCTCGCCGAACCACTCGAATACGTCCCGCAGGCTCTCCTGGACCGGCCAGCCGTTGACGGTCGCCATCAGCTGCCAGTAGCGCTCGGCCCTCGGGTCGTCGGCGACCCGGAGGCGGTCGGACAGCCACTGCCGCAGGCCCGCGTCGTCCGGGCGGCCGAAGACCTCGGCGTAGGCGGCGGTGAGGGCGTCGACCACCGGGTCGGCGGCGGGGGAGCCGGGGGCGATGCCGGCCGCCAGCGCGGCCCGGACCCGGGAGGCCACCGTCCCGGTGAGCCCGGTGTGCAGGCCGGTGCGGTCCCCGTCGGCGCGCTCGGCGGCCTGCTGTTCGGCCATCCGGCGCACCGCCGCCCGGAAGTCCGGGTCCTGGACGAGTTCGCCCAGCTCGACCCAGGCCTCGACCTGCTCGGCCGTCGGCTCGTCGGGCAGTTCGGGCATGGCGGAGCGCATCATGGCGACGAACTCCGGGTTGGCGTCCAGGCCGCCGAAGGCCTCGTCGATGAAGTCGTGGACCAGGCGCCGGCGTTCGGCGTCGGAGAGCTTGGCGAGCTTGTGCATGAGTCTCATCTCCTCGGGTGTGGAGCCGCGTTGGGCGACGGCGAGCAGCACCGCCCGGCGCAGCCGGAGCGTGCGGATCTGCACCTCCAGCGCCTCGGCGTGCGCGGCGGCGACCTCGTGCAGCGGGGCCTCCCGCTCCAGCACCCGGCGGATCGCGGGCAGGTCGAGCCCGAGTTCGCGCAGGGTGCGGACGAGGTCCAGCCGGGCGAGGGCGTGGACGTCGTACCGCCGGTAGCCGGCGGCGGTGCGGTCGGTGGGCGGCACCAGGCCGGTGTCGGCGTAGAACCGGATGGCCTTGACGGTGAGCCCGGTGCGGCGGGCCAGGTCGCCGATCGAGTAGAGCGTGTCGCTGCCGTCCATGGGGCCCACTCTGGACTCTCCCCTTACCGGAGACGCAAGCCCGTCGGCGCGGGGTTCGGCGCGGGCCCTAATGTCTTGGCCATGAACGACACTGACAACGGGGCCTCGATCCGCGTGCTGCTCGCCGAGGATCAGGGGATGGTCCGGGAGGCGCTGGCCGCGCTGCTCGGGCTGGAGGGGGACATCGACGTCGTCGCGCAGGTCGGCCGCGGGGACGAGGTGGTGGCGGCGGTGCTCGCGAACGACGTGCAGGTCGCCGTGCTGGACATCGAGATGCCGGGGATGACGGGCATCGAGGCGGCCGCCGAGCTGCGGGGCCGGGCGCCCGGGACGAAGGTGGTCATCGCGACGACCTTCGGCCGGCCCGGCTACCTGCGCCGGGCGATGGAGTCGGGCGCGGACGCCTTCCTGGTGAAGGACGCGCCGGCCGCCGAGCTGGCGGAGGCGATCCGCCGGGTGCTGCGCGGCGAGCGGGTGATCGACCCGGTGCTGGCCGCCGCCGCGCTGGCGGAGGGCGCCAACCCGCTGACCCCGCGCGAGCGGGACGTGCTGGGCGCGGCCGCCGACGGCGCGGTGAACGCGGACATCGCCCGGCGGCTGCACCTGTCCGAGGGGACGGTGCGCAACTACCTGTCGATGGCGATCCAGAAGACCGAGGCCCGCAACCGCACCGAGGCGGTCCGGATCGCCCGCGAGAAGGGCTGGCTCTAGGCGGCGGCCCGGGCGGCCCCGGAGGTGCCGCCGGGTTCAGTTGAGCCGGTGCCGGGCCGCCCGGGCCTCCTGCCGGACCTTGGCGGCGGTGTCCGGGTCGAAGGCGTCCAGGATCTGCGCGTAGGCGTCCATCTCCGCCGAGCCGCCGAGGAAGTCCCCGGTGCGGACGAGGAGTTCGGCCCGCTCCAGCCGCAGCTGGGCGGGGTGCCGGGGCAGCAGCAGGGCGAGTTCGGTGGCCCAGAGCTGGGTGCGGGCGTGCTCGGGGCGGTCGGCGGCCCAGACCCGGATGTTGCCGAGCACCCGCAGCACGATCTCCAACGGCTGGGCCGGGGTGAGCAGGGCGGGGGTGAACTCCTCCCCGGCGGCGGCGACCAGCCGCTCGACGTCCTCCTGGTCGAGCAGCCGCCCGCCGTGGAACGGGTCGGCCAGGACGTACTCCTCGCCGCCCGCCGGGCCGCCGACCGCGACGATGAAGTGGCCGGGCAGCGCGATGCCGTGGACGGCCAGCCCGGCCCGCCGGCCGACCGCCATCCACACCAGGGAGAGGGTGATCGGCAGTCCGCGCCGCCGCCGCAGCACCTCGGGCAGCAGCGAGGACTCCAGCCGCCGGTAGTCCGACTGCCGCCCGTGGAAGCGCTCCCGCCCGCCGAGGACCGCGGCGAGCAGGGCGGCGGTCTCCTCCGGCCCGGTGGGCGCCCGCTCGGCGACCGCCTGCCGGACCGCCGCCGCGTGCCGTTCCAGCGCGGCCTCGCAGGCGGCGAGCAGCGCGTCCACGCCCGGCGGCTCGCCGGGGTCGCCGGGGTCGGGCACCATGCCGTGCTCGGCGGCGGCGAGCAGGCACAGCAGCACCGGGTCGGGCTGCTCGGAGCGGGCGGCGGTCCGGAAGCGGTCTCTGCTCTGCTCGGTCACGGTGACGGCGACGGCTTTCGTACGGCGGACGGACAAGACGGCGGACGGGCGGACTGGCGGATGAACCAGCGGACGAGCGGTCGGACGAACGGTCGGACGGACCGGCCGGCGAACCGGTGGACGGGCGAACGGTACGGCCTGGCGGCTACCCCTGGGGAAGCAGGGCGTAGTGGTAAGTGTGACTGGTCGTGAACCCGAGCCCGTCATAGAGCGCGATCGCCCCCGCGTTCTCCGCCTCGACCTGGAGGTAGCCGCCGCTCGCCCCCTCCTCGGCCGCGCGCGAGGCGAGCACCGCCATGACCGCCGTGGCCAGCCCGGCCCGCCGGGCGTACGGCTGGACCTCGATCGCGCCGAAGCAGGCCCAGTCCCCCTCGATGACGCAGCGTCCGATCGCCGCCGGCGGCTGCCCGGGGGCGCCCGGTACGGTGGCGAACCAGACCGAGGGGCCGCCGTGCAGCACCCGCCGGGCCGCCTCCTCCACCGCCGGGTCGCCGCTCACCCGCCGGTACACCGACAGCCACCGGTCGTCCGCGGTGCGCGCCAGCCGCACCCGGTCGAGCCCGGCGCCGGCCCGGGCGAGCCCGGCCAGCGGGGCGGTGAGGACCAGGGTGGGCGCGTACCCGGCCCCGAGCCGGTCGAGCTCGGCGACCAGCGTCTCCGGCGAGCCGGGGGAGACCACCTCGACGTACGCGGGCAGTCCGCGCGCCGCGTACCAGGCGCGGACCTCCGCCAGCGCCTGAGGCAGCGGCAGTCCGGGGTCGCCGAGGGCCTGGACGGAGTTGGCCCGCCGGGTGAACCCGGCCGCCGCGCGCAGCGTCCACTCGCCGAGCCGCTCCTGCTCGACGGCGGGCCAGCCGCGACCCGCGATCCGCTGCAGCCCGACCGGCGTGGTGGCCGGCAGGGGGGCCCGCCGGGCCGGGAACGGCGGCACGACCTTGCCCGCCACCAGCAGCCTCTCCGGCAGGAACACCGGATCGCCGGAGCGCGGGGCGACCGTCAGGCCGTGATCGTCCCACGATGTGAGCACGCCGATCGAATCACGGAACACCGGCCGGTCGTCCACGAACTCCGCGAGGCGCCGGACGGACACGCGTCGTCCCACGTCAGAGCGATCTATCCGGACCTCCGGACGGTCGCCGACCGGGTTGTCCGTCGCCATCTGGCCACCTCCTGTGCATTTGCGGTCCCCGACCCGCGATACTAGGGGCGGGCATCGACGACGCCGCGCTCACCGCGCACGGCAGCAGAACAGAACGGGCCACCAGGCCCTTCCGAGGAGGAACGACAGCGTGACCTACGTCATCGCGCAGCCTTGTGTCGACGTGAAGGACAAGGCGTGCATCGAAGAGTGCCCGGTTGACTGCATCTACGAGGGCGAGCGATCGCTCTACATCCACCCGGATGAGTGTGTCGACTGTGGCGCGTGCGAGCCGGTCTGCCCGGTCGAGGCGATCTTCTACGAGGACGACACTCCGGAGGAGTGGAAGGACTACTACAAGGCGAACGTCGAGTTCTTCGACGACCTGGGTTCGCCCGGCGGTGCCTCGAAGCTCGGCCTGATCGAGCGTGACCACCCGTTCATCGCCGCTCTGCCGCCGCAGAACGCCGACCACTGACGATCGGTGGCAATTCAGCTGTGAGCACCAACAGCACGCGCGCGCCGTTCCCGGGCCACCCGGGGGCGGCGCGCCGCGTTTCGGACAAGCTCCCGGTCTTCCCCTGGGACAAGCTGGAGCCGTACAAGAGGACCGCCCTGGCCCATCCGGGCGGGCTCTGCGACTTCTCCGTCGGCACCCCGGTGGACCCGGTCCCCGAGGTGGTCCAGAAGGCGCTGGCCGCGCACACCGACACCCCGGGCTACCCGACCGTCTGGGGCCCGCTGGAGCTGCGCGAGGCGATCGCCGGCTGGCTGCACCGCCGGCTCGGCGCGCGGATCGGCCCGCAGGCCGTGCTGCCGACCGTCGGCTCCAAGGAGCTGGTGGCCTGGCTGCCGACCCAGCTCGGCCTCGGCCCCGGCGACCAGGTCGCCTACCCGCGGCTGGCCTACCCGACCTACGAGGTGGGCGCCCGGCTGTGCGGCGCGGAGCCGGTCGAGTACGACTCGGTGGACGAGCTGGACGGCTCCCGGGTGCGCCTGCTCTGGGTGAACTCGCCGTCCAACCCGACCGGCCGGGTGCTGGGCGCGGACGAGCTGCGCCGCGCCGTGGAGTGGGCCCGGGAGCACCGGGCGCTGCTGGTCAGCGACGAGTGCTACCTGGAGCTGGGCTGGGAGGCCGACCCGGTGTCGGTCCTGGCCCCGGAGGTCTGCGGCGACGGCCACGAGGGCCTGCTGGCCGTCCACTCGCTCTCCAAGCGTTCCAACCTGGCCGGCTACCGCGCCTCCTTCGTGGCGGGCGATCCGGTGGTGGTCGGGGAGCTGCTGGAGGTGCGCAAGCACGGCGGCATGATCGTGCCGGCGCCGGTGCAGGCGGCGACGGTCGCCGCGCTCGCGGACGACGCGCACGTGACCGAGCAGCGCGAGCGGTACGCGGCCCGGCGCTCGGCGCTGCGGGCGGCGCTGGAGGCGTACGGCTTCCGGATCGAGCACTCCGAGGCCAGCCTCTACCTGTGGGCGACCCAGGACCGCCCGTGCTGGGAGACCGTGGCCGAACTGGCCGACCTGGGCATCCTGGTGGCGCCCGGCGACTTCTACGGGCCGGCCGGCGACCGCTTCGTGCGGGTCGCGTTCACGGCGACCGACGAGCGGGTCGCCGCGGCCGTGGAGCGGCTGGGCGCGGCGCGCTGACCGCACCCGGGGGGCCGTACGGCGAAGGGGGCCGGTGTCACGGACACCGGCCCCCTTCGGGCTTCTCCGGGGAGGCGGGGGTTACAGCGGCAGGCCGCCGCCGAGGTTGCCGCCGTTGAGGCCGCCCAGCAGGCCGCCCAGCGGGCCGAGCGCGCCGGTGAGGCCGGACAGCGGGCTGTTCGAGCCGAGGTCGGCACCGCCCAGGCGGTTGGCCGACCCGTGCTCGGCCAGGCCGAGCACGTCGGTGGCGGGCAGGTCGGCCGGCAGGGCGCGCTCGACCGAGCCGAGCGGCAGCGCACGCTGCACCGCGCCCACCGGCAGGGCGTCGGCGACGGCGGTGCCGCCGGGGACGGCGCCGGTGAGCGTCTCGGCGCCCGGCACGGCCTGGGTGACCGAGCCGGTCTGGGTGAGCCCGCCGAGCGGGCCGGTGTCGGCGGTGGCACTGCGGGTGCCCGCGCTCTTGCCGGTGACGGCCTCGCCGAGCTTGCCGGCCAGGGCCGAGGCGACCTTCGGGGTGACCGAGGAGAGCTGGCCCGCGGTCGCGGCGGTCTGGTCGACCGGAGCGGTCAGTGAGCCGGCCTTCTCGTTCGCCTCGGGAAGCTGCTGGGCGACGATGTTGCCCGCGGCGTCGGCGGAGGCCGGTACGCCCGCGGCGACGGTGGCCGCGCCGGTGGTGCCGGCGGCCTGGCCGAGCTGGTGGGTGGTGTGCTGGAGGGTGGAACCGGTGTCGTTGTTGGTCAGCTGGCCCAGCGGTGCCGCGAGGTCGCTCTTGGGCAGCAGGGCGTCCCCGCCCAGGGCGGACGCGGAACCGGCCGCGACCAGCGGGGTCGCTCCGGCGGCCACGATGAGCGCGGCCTGGGCGATCCGGCGCGTGAGGGGGTGAGACATGGGGCTCCTCGAAGGGGTCTGGGTCAGTCCCGTCCGCCCTGGGGACCGGGAGTGGACGACCGGGCGGACGACGTTGTTACCGCTTGAGAAGCCAGAAGGTTTCGGCCGGTGCAAGGAAGCTTCCTGACCGACCATCGGATCGTACGACCGCAGCAGGGTCGCCCGCCGGGCCCGGTCGGACGCCGTCGAACCGGCCCGGCCAAGGGGAGTGACGGTTCTCCACCCCGGTTCGCCGGAACGGGGGGTCGGTCCACCGGGGTTGACCGGAATCACCCGATCGGCGGCAACCCGAACACCAGTGCGTCAGCCCTTGTCGGCCGGGGCCAGAGTGACCTGGACGAGCTTGGTCGAGGTCCCCGAGGTCTGGGTCTGCCAGCCGTCCTCGGACTTGGACTTGCGCCAGATCTTCCCGTCGTAGGCGACCGTCGCGATGCCCAGCTGCTGGGCCTGGGCGACCGCCCAGTGGGCGACCTCCCAGCCGCTCGCCCGCTCGGCGCCCACCCCGCCGTCCGCCCCCGCCTCCGAGGAGGAGGTCAGCGCGGCGGTGGCCGGGTCCGGGGTCAGCGAGACGGCGTTCTCGGCGCCCTTGATGGTCGAGGCGTAGCCGGTCGCCGGGGTCACCGTGCGGCCGAACTCCCGGCGCACCCGGTCGGACAGCACCTGGGCCCGGTCCGGCGCCGCGGCCGGGGTCGCGGTCGCGCCCGGGGCGGCGGAGGCGGAGGCGGAGTCCGCCGGGTCCGGCTTGGCGTAGTCGTGCACCACGCAGGTGAACGAGGCGGGCTCCCGGCCGGCCAGCGCCGTGGTGAGCAGCGTCGCCTTGGTCTCGTGCTTGGCGTAGGCCTGCGGGTAGCCGCTCTTCTGCACCGTCTGCGCGGCGTCGGTCAGCGGCATCCGGGTGTAGCCGGGGACCTTGACCAGGCCGTCCAGGAACTTGTTGGTCGCGTACACCGGGTCCGAGATCTGCGCCGGGGTGCCCCAGCCCATCGACGGCCGCTGCTGGAAGAGGCCGATCGAGTCCCGGTCGCCGCCCGCCAGGTTGCGCAGCTTGGACTCCTGCATGGCGGTCGCCAGCGAGATCGTGGTCGCCCGGTCCGGCAGCCCGCGCGAGCGCGACACGGCGGCGATCGTCGCGGCGTTGGCGGCCTGCGGCAGCTCCAGCGTGCCGTTGCCGGCCGCGGTCTTCACCGAGCACTCCTCGGACGCGCCCGGCCTGAAGCCGAACCACCAGATCCCGACCACGGCCAGACCGGCGACCAGGGCCAGGCCGAGCAGCCCGACGATCACCATCAGCAGGGCGCGCAGCGGCCCGCGGCGGCGAGTGGGCTCCTCTTCGTCGCCCAACTCCTCGCTGCTCCTTCTCCTGGCCACCGTCGCCCCTCTCGCGCCTGCTCCCTGAATGCGACACCGTACCCACTCGGACGGATGTGCGGCGCCCCCCGGTTGCCGATGTCCGTCCGCGCGCCTCCCCGTGCCCCGGCCGGCGGTCCGGTCCGTGTCACCGGGCGGACCCGCCGGAGGGACCGCGCCGCGCACTAGGCTGGCCCCATGAGCAGCCCGAACCCGACGCCCCTGGACCTCACTCTCGACGGCGGGACGCTGACCGCCCGGCTCGTCGACTTCCCCTCGGTGAGCGGCGACGAGCAGGCGCTCGCCGACGCCGTCGAGGCCGCGCTGCGGGGCTACCCGCACCTCACCGTGGACCGCCACGGCAACAACGTGGTCGCCCGGACGAACCTGGGCCGGTCCGAGCGCGTCGTCCTGGCCGGCCACCTGGACACCGTGCCGATCGCCGACAACCTCCCCTCGTACGTCGAGGGCGACCTGCTCTACGGCTGCGGCACCTCGGACATGAAGTCCGGCGTCGCCGTCCAGCTGCGCCTCGCCGCCACGCTCCCGGAGCCCAACCGCGACCTCACCTTCGTGTTCTACGACTGCGAGGAGGTGGAGGCCCACCGCAACGGCCTGGGCCACCTCGCCAAGGACCGCCCGGAATGGCTGGCCGGCGACTTCGCGGTGCTGATGGAGCCCAGCGGCGGCATGGTCGAGGGCGGCTGCCAGGGGACCCTGCGGGCGCAGGTGCGGCTCACCGGCGTGCGCGCCCACGCGGCCCGCAGCTGGCTCGGCGACAACGCCATCCACCACGCCGCCGAGGTGCTCACCCGGCTCGCGGACTACCGGCCGCGCCGGGTGGAGATCGACGGCCTGGAGTACCGCGAGGGCCTGAACGCGGTCCGGATCGACGGCGGCGTGGCCGGCAACGTGATCCCGGACGAGTGCGTCGTCACCGTCAACTTCCGCTACGCGCCGGACCGCAGCGAGGCGGACGCGGAGAAGCACGTGCGCGAGGTCTTCGACGGCTTCGAGCTGACCGTCACCGACTTCGCCGCCGGCGCCCTGCCCGGGCTCGCCCAGCCGGCCGCCCAGGCCTTCCTGGCGGCCACCGGCGGCCAGGCCCGGGCCAAGTTCGGCTGGACCGACGTCGCCCGGTTCAGCGCGCTCGGCGTGCCGGCGGTCAACTACGGCCCCGGCGACCCGAACCTGGCGCACAAGCGCGAGGAGCACTGCTCGCTGAGCGCCATCGCCGAGGTCGAGGAGCGGCTGCGCGCCTGGCTGACCAGCTGAGCAGGGCACCGGGCCGATCGTCCGATCAACGGCCGAACGCCACCTTCCGGTTGCCCAACCGACCTTCCCCCGTTGCCTGAAAACGGGGGAGGGCGGGCGTAGGGTTTCGTCATGACAGGCACAGGAGACGAGAAGCACTACGGTCACGGTCCCGAGCAGGTCGGGGTGCCGCGGAAGAAGAAGGCCTGGCCCGAGAAGCAGCAGGGCCCGGTGCTGGTGCGCCGGGACCAGGTCGGTACCAGCACCACCGACCAGCGCCTGCTGGACACCACCGGTCCCACCGACTGGCTGCACACCGACCCGTGGCGGGTGCTGCGGATCACCTCGGAGTTCGTCGAGGGCTTCGGCGCCCTCGCCGAACTCCCGCCCGCCATCAGCGTCTTCGGCTCCGCCCGGACCCCGGCCGACTCACCCGAGTACCAGGCGGGCGTGGCCATCGGCCGGGCCCTCGCCGAGGCCGGCTACGCGGTGATCACCGGCGGCGGCCCGGGCGCGATGGAGGCCGCCAACCGCGGCGCCTCCGAGGCCGGCGGCCTCAGCGTCGGGCTCGGCATCGAGCTGCCCTTCGAACAGGGCCTCAACGAGTTCGTCGACCTCGGACTGAACTTCCGCTACTTCTTCGTCCGCAAGACGATGTTCGTGAAGTACGCGCAGGGCTTCGTGGTCCTGCCCGGCGGCCTCGGCACGCTGGACGAGCTGTTCGAGGCGCTCACCCTGGTCCAGACGAAGAAGGTCACCCGCTTCCCGGTGATCCTCTACGGCAGCGCCTACTGGGGCGGGCTCTACGAGTGGCTGAAGAACACCCTGGTCGAGCAGGGCAAGGCGGCCCCGCACGACCTGGAGCTGTTCCACATCACCGACGAGATCGACGAGGTCATGAAGATCCTCGCCGACGCCCGCCGGCCCGCCGGCGAGATCTAGGTCACGCCAGCCCCCGGCGGGCGACCGCCGGGGGGCGGGTGCCCCGGATCGAGGCGACCATGTCCAGCACCTGGCGGGTCTCCGCGACCTGGTGCACCCGGTAGACCCGGGCGCCCAGCCAGGCCGAGACCGCGGTGGTGGCCAGGGTGCCGAGCAGCCGCTCGTTCACCGGCCGGTCCAGGGTCTCGCCGACGAAGTCCTTGTTGGAGAGCGAGACCAGCACCGGGAAGCCGGTCGCGGTCATCTCCGGCAGCCGCCGGGTGGCCTCCAGCGAGTGCCGGGTGTTCTTGCCGAAGTCGTGCCCCGGGTCGATCACGACCGCGTCCCGCCGCACGCCCAGCTCCACCGCGCGCTCGGCCAGGCCCACCGTCACCCGCAGGATGTCCGCCATCACGTCCTCGTACCCGACCCGGTGCGGCCGGGTACGGGGCTCGGCGCCGCCCGCGTGGGTGCAGACCAGCCCGGCGTCGTACCGGGCGGCCACCTCGGCGAGCTTCGGGTCCACCCCGCCCCAGGCGTCGTTCAGCAGGTCCGCGCCCACCTCGCAGACCGCCTCGCCGACCTCGTGCCGCCAGGTGTCCACGCTGATCACCGCCCCGGGGTGGCGCCTGCGCAGCTCGGCCACGAAGGGCACGGTGCGCCGCAGCTCCTCCTCGACCGTGACCTCGTCGCCCGGCCCGGCCTTCACCCCGCCGATGTCCAGGATCGCCGCGCCCTCGGCCACCGCCCGGTCAGCGGCGGCGAAGGCGGCCTCGTCGGCGAAGGTCGCGCCCTTGTCGAAGAACGAGTCCGGCGTCCGGTTGACGATCGCCATGATCACCAGCTCGTCGTCGGCGAATTCCCGCGGTCCCAGGCGCAGTGCCACCGATGTCTCCTCCACAGCTCCTACGGGTGCGATGATGGCCCCCGGCCTCACTAAGGGACCATGCTGTCATGATCAGTGTGGTTACCTGCCACCACATAGCGGACCGGCCGGGAGTTCGGGAGGACAGCTCGTGTTCTGGGTGATCGTGGTCGCCATGGCCGTGGTGGTCGGCGGTGCCGCCCTGGTGGCGCTCGGCGGAGGCGGCTCGATGCCGGAGGCGGCACCGGACCGGATCTCCGCGCGACTGCCGCAGGACCGCCCGCTGGGCAAGGCGGACGTGGACGAACTGCGCCTGCCGATGGCGCTGCGCGGCTACCGGATGGACGAGGTGGACGACGTTTTGGACCGCCTCGGCGCCGAACTCGCCTACCGGGACGCGCGGATCGCCGAGCTGGAGGCCGCCGCCCACCTGCGCGGCGCGGTCGAGGCGACCAGCGCCCCCGACCCGGCGGCCGAACCGCTGCCAGGCCTGGAGCAGTTCGCCCAGGTGGTCGAGCCGGCCGCGGTGACCGCCACCCAGCCGGCCGCGGAGCAGGCCCCCGAGGACGCCAGGCCGGGGACGGAGAAGTGACGGACGCCGTCGAGGGCGCGGTGCTCGGCGCGGACGGCCTGCGCCGCTGCGGCTGGGGCGACTCCACCGACGACTACCGCGTCTACCACGACACCGAGTGGGGCCGGCCGGTGCACGGCGACGACGCGCTGTTCGAGCGGGTCTGCCTGGAGGCCTTCCAGTCCGGCCTGTCCTGGCTGACCATCCTGCGCCGCCGGGAGGGCTTCCGGGCCGCGTTCGCGGGCTTCGAGATCGCCAGGGTCGCCGAGTTCGGCGAGGCGGACCGGGAGCGCCTGCTCGCCGACGCCGGCATCATCCGCAACCGGGCCAAGATCGAGGCGGCGATCGCCAACGCCCGGGTCGCCCGCGACCTGGAGGGCGGTCTGGACGCGCTGATCTGGCGCTTCGCCGCCGAGCCGGGCCGGCCGGCCCCCCGCGCGCTGAGCGAGGTGCCGGCCGTCACGCCGGAGTCGACGGCGCTGGCGAAGGCGCTGAAGAAGGCGGGCTTCCGCTTCGTCGGCCCGACCACCGCCTACGCCCTGATGCAGGCCTGCGGACTGGTCGACGACCACCTGGCGGACTGCCACGTCCGCACCGCCGCCGGGGGCTGACCACCCGGGGCCGGGCGGTCGCCGTACCAGGCCAACTGCTCTAGGCCGTGTCTCATAATTGATCTTGTGGTGGGTCGAGGAGAGATAACGGATGCTGCGTGGGCTCGGATTGAGCCGTTGCTGCCGCAGCGGGAT
>NZ_JBIVSD010000015.1:0-212126 GCF_044756065.1 Kitasatospora sp. NPDC092039
GGGTGGGTGCTGCGGGGGCTGGATGATTTTCAGACTGCCGGTCCTGGGGGTGGGGGGCCTACCTTCGTTGGCAGTCTGAAAATCACCCGTCACGCCCCTCTCCGCACCCACCCCCTGCGCCGCCCCCTTCCGCAGCGCGTCCCTCTCGCGGGGGTGGGAGGGGGTGGGTGGGTGGGGGAGGTGGGGGGCCTGCTGGGGGGTGCTTGCTGCTGGGGGGTGGGTGCTGGTGGGTGGGGCCGGGGCGTGGGGGGTGCTGCCGGTGGGGCTTGTGTGGGCGCGCGGGTGGGGGTGGGGCGGGGGAGACTGGGCGCATGCCGGAGTTGCCTGAGGTCGAGGCGCTGAGTGCCTTTCTGTCCGAGCGGTTGACCGGGCGGGTGATCGCCCGGGTGCTGCCGGTGGCGATCAGTGCGCTGAAGACGTACGACCCGCCGGTGGGGGAGTTGGAGGGGCGGACGGTCGGGGCGGTGACCAGGCGTGGCAAGTTCCTGGACATCGAGGTGGAGGGGCTGCACCTGGTGGTCCACCTGGCCCGGGCGGGCTGGTTGCGGTGGAAGGAGGGCCTGCCCGTCGAGCCGCCGCGGCCGGGGCCGCGCAATCCGCTGGCGTTGCGGGTGCGGTTGGAGGGGGAGGCCGGGGAGGGGTTCGACCTGACGGAGGCGGGGTCGAAGAAGGGGCTGGCGGTCTATGTGGTGCGGGATCCGGGGGAGGTGCCGGGGGTGGCGCGGCTCGGTCCGGATCCGTTGGACCCGGCCTTCGCGCTGGCGGACTTCGCCGCGTTGCTGCGGGGTGACCGGCGGCGGCTCAAGGGGGTGCTGCGGGACCAGAGCGTGCTGGCGGGGGTGGGCAACGCCTATTCGGACGAGGTGCTGCACGCGGCCCGGATGTCGCCGTACAAGCAGGCCGCGAGCCTGACCGAGGACGAGGTGGCCCGGTTGTACGAGGCGCTCGGTGGCACGTTGCGCGAGGCGGTGGAGCGTTCGCACGGGTTGGCGGCGGGGGAGCTGAAGGCGGAGAAGAAGCTCGGGCTGCGGGTGCACGGCCGGACCGGCCAGCCCTGTCCGGTGTGCGGCGACACCATCCGGGAGGTGTCCTTCGCGGACTCCTCGCTCCAGTACTGCCCGACCTGCCAGACCGGGGGCAAGCCGCTGGCGGACCGGCGGCTGTCGCGGCTGCTGAAGTGAGCCGGGTGGGACGGCCCGCGCCCCACCCGGTGTTCGACGGGGTCAGCGCTTGATCGCGACGCCGCCCCAGTAGTACGCGGCCTTCGGGTCGGCCGGGGGCTCGCCGTCCGGGCGCCAGGCCAGTACCGGGGCGACGCCCGGTTCGACCAGCTCCCAGCCGTCGAAGAAGCGCACCACGTCGTCGTAGCCGCGCGGGACCAGGGTCATCCCGCCGGCCCGGGCGGCCTCGGCGACCTTGCCGACGGCCTCCGGGTCGAAGTCCGGGGTGGGGGTGGTCAGCGCGATGCAGCTGCCGGCCGGCAGGGCGTCGCGCAGCGCGGCGACCCGGCCCCACGGGTCGTCCTCGTCGGCGATCAGCATCAGCACGGCGATCATCAGCAGGCCGACGGGCTGGGTGAGGTCGAGGGTGGCGGTGAGCGCCGGGTCGGCGAACAGCTCCGCGGGCTCGCGCAGGTCGGCGTGGATGTAGGTGGTGCGGCTGGCCGGGGAGGAGACCATCAGCGCGCGGGCGTGGGCGAGCACGATCGGGTCGTTGTCGACGTAGACCACCCTGGTCCCCGGGCTGACCGCCTCGGCGATCTCGTGGGTGTTCGGCGAGGTCGGGATGCCGGTGCCGAGGTCGAGGAACTGGCGGATGCCGTGCTCCCGGGCGAGGTAGCGGACGGCCCGGCCCTGGAAGGCCCGGTTGGCCTTGGCCATCGCCTTGACGCTCGGTACGGCCTGCTCGATGGCCTGCCCCATGGCGCGGTCCGGCGGGAAGTTGGTCTTGCCGCCCAGCCAGTAGTCGTACACGCGCGCGGAGTGCGGGGTGGTGGTGTCGACGCCGAAACGTTCCCACTGGCTGAGCTCGGCGTCGTCGTCCCGCGGGCCCTGGCGGGGGGAGTCCTGACTTGTCGTCATGGCCACGTCCTCTGATGGCAGATCATCACACTGGGGAAGGCACAGCGTAGCGGCTCCGGGGGAGGTGGAGCGTCCGGTCGGGGGAGGGCTGTGAAGGGGCGGGGAAGGGCGGGTCCGTAGGCCGTCGGAGTGGTGATCGGGAAGGGCGGTGGTGGCGGGGGGATGCATTCAGAATGCTGTCAGATCGTCAGATTACTTCGCGTAGATTGTTGCTGGTTGCGGCTGGAATGTCCCTCCTGGGCGCGGCCGCCGGATGTCGGAGCACCTGGAGCGACGGGGAGGGCGGTGCGGCGACGGGGGTGAACGAGGTGGCCGTCCCCGCCACCCCGGTGGGGCCGGAGGGGGTGCCGGCCGGGCCGGGTGCCGTACCGGCCCCGGCGGGCACGCCGTCCGCGGCGGCCCCGTCCGCCGCCGTGCCGAGTGCGGTGCCGGTGCGCCGGGCGCTCACCGAAGCGGAGAGCAAACCGGTGTACGACCTGGATCCGGAGCGGAAGGTGGTGGCGCTCACCATCGACGACGGCCCGGACCCGCGGCACACGCCGACCGTGCTGGCGCTGTTCGAGCAGTACGGGATCAGGGCGACGTTCTTCCTGATCGGCGAGAACGCGGCCGAGCACCCCGCCCTGGTGCGGGAGATCGCGGACCGCGGCCACCACATCGCCAACCACACCTGGACCCATCCCGACCTGCGGCACCTGTCCGAGGCCAAGGTGCGGGACGAGCTGGAGCGCACCTCCGACCTGCTGCACCGGGCGACCGGCCGGCAGCCGACCTGGTTCCGGGCGCCGGGCGGCGACTGGTCCACGGCCTCGCTCAAGGTGGCCGCCGACCTCGGGATGCGGAACATGGCCTGGTCGGTGGACCCCCGGGACTGGGCCCGGCCCGGGACCCCGGCGATCATCGACCGGATCCTCAAGGGCGTCCGGCCCGGGTCGATCGTGCTCAACCACGACGGCGGCGGGGACCGGTCGCAGACGGTGGCGGCGTTGAAGACGTACCTGCCGGTGCTGGTCGACTCGGGGTACTACTTCACGGCCCCGCCGAACTGAGCGGGTTTTCGTACGGGTAGCGGTTTCAACCCTTAAACCACTCGAACGGGTGGGCTGGAAGAACCGTTTCTGCGGATTTTGGGCCTCTAGGGTGATATCGCATCGATAAACCGGGTACCGCCGCGTACCACCTGAAAGGCCCTCACCCATGCGTCTCCGCAACGCCGTGCTCGCCGCCGCCAGCGCCATCGCCCTCGTCCTCGCCGTTCCGTTCTCGGCCAACGCCGCGGCGGGCGACTTCCTCTACAAGGTCGGCCCCGGGGTCCGCACCGGCCTGGCGGACCCGCAGAGCCGCGAGTGCGTCGACCTGCCGTGGACGACCGAGGAGGCCCCGGGCTTCGCGCCGGAGAACCTCACCCGCTCCACGGCCACGGTCTTCCTGGACTTCGGCTGCGCGGGTGACGTGTTCTACGTGATGAGCCCCGGCAAGAAGCTCGGCGACCGGCTGAAGCTGCGCTCCGTCGTCTTCTCCTGAGCGCGCGGTCACCGCGGATCCGGTCGGTCCGGGAGCCGGCGGACCGACCGGAACCGGCCCCGCCGCACTTCCTGTGGGGCCGTTCGGGTGAGTGGCGTAGCGTGACTGGGGAGGGGGCGCCGTCCCGGCCGCGGAGGAGGAAGCCATGTCCGTACGGGAACTGGACGCGGTGAAGCAGGAGGCATTCGGCGGGCGCGTGCTGGAGGTCCTCAACGACGCCTGCCTGGGGCTGATGACCAGCATCGGCCACCAGACCGGGCTGTTCGACCTGATGGCCGGGCTCGCCCCCTCGACCGGCGAGGAGATCGCCCGGGCCGCCGGGCTCGACGAGCGCTACGTGCGCGAGTGGCTGGGCTGCATGGTCGTCGCCGGGTTCGTGGAGTACGACCCGGAGGAGCGCACCTACGTGCTGCCGCCCGAGCACGCGGCGTCACTGACCAGGGCCGCCGGGCCGGACAACCTGGCCGGGATGATGCCCTTCCTCGCGATGATGGGCGAGGTCGAGCAGGAGCTGCTCGGGCACTTCCGCACCGGCGGCGGGATGCCCTACTCGGCGTACCCGCGGTTCCAGCGGCTCCAGGCCGAGGAGACCGCCCGGGTGTACGACCTGGCGCTGGTGGACGCGATCGTGCCGCTGGTGGACGGGCTGACCGAGCGGCTGCGGGCCGGGATCGACGCGGTGGACATCGGCACCGGGCAGGGCCACGCCGTCACGGTGCTCGCCCGGGCGTTCCCGCGGAGCCGCTTCACCGGCATCGACATCTCCGAGGAGGGGATCGCCGCGGCCCGCGCGGCGGCGGCCGAACTGGGCCTGCGCAACGCCCGGTTCGAGGTCGCCGACTCGGCCACGCTGACCGGGGAGTACGACCTGGTCACCGCCTTCGACGTGATCCACGACCTGGCCCGCCCGACCCGCACGCTGGCCGCCGTCGCGGGCGCGCTGCGGCCCGACGGCGTCTTCCTGATGGGCGACATCGCCGCCAGCAGTGAGCTGGCGGAGAACATCGGCCACCCGCTGGCGCCCGCGCTCTACACCTTCTCGACCTTCTACTGCATGACGGTCTCGCTCGGTGAGGGCGGGGAGGGGCTCGGGACGGTCTGGGGCGAGCAGACGGCGCGGCGGATGCTGGCGACGGCCGGCTTCCGGTCGGTCGAGGCGAAGCGGGTCGAGGGGGACGTGCTGAACCTGTACTACGTGGCGCGGCTCGACGGGGCGGCGGCCGACGGCTGACCGGCCCGGCCCTCCCCGGGGTGGCCCGGGCCGGACGGGCGGCGTAGGTTCGAACTGTCCGGCCCGGTCGCCGGCGCCCCGCCGTGCCCCTGTGCCCCGCTGTCGTCGTACGGCCCGCTGTGCCCGTGGTCGGGCTCCGCGGCCTGGGCAGAGCGAAGGAGGGCCTGGGATGACCGGCAACGGCTACGCGCACCCCGAGACGTTGGTCCGCACCGACTGGCTGGCCCACCACCTGGACGACGGGACGATCCGGGTCGTCGAGGTGGACGAGGACACACAGGCCTACGACCGGGACCACGTCCCCGGCGCGGTGGGCTGGAACTGGACCACCGACCTGCACAGCCGGGTCGGCCGGGACTACATCGACCGCGACGGCGTCCAGCACCTGCTGCGGGCGGCCGGGGTCGAGGACGACACCACCGTGGTGCTCTACGGCGGCAACAACAACTGGTTCGCCGCCTACGCCTACTGGCTGTTGCGGCTGCGCGGCTTCGGCCCGGTGCGGCTGCTGGACGGCGGGCGCAAGAAGTGGGAGCTGGAGGGCCGGGAGCTGACCCCCGAGGTGATGGAGTACCAGCACACCGGCTACCGGCTCAGCGGGCCCGAACGGCCGGAGCTGCGGGCGCTGCGGGACGAGGTCCTGGCCAAGGCCGAGGTGTTCGCCAAGCCCGGGGCGGACTCGGTGCTGGTGGACGTCCGCTCGCCGGCCGAGTTCCGGGGCGAGTTGATCGCGCCCCCGCACCTGCCGCAGGAGCAGGCGCAGGTGCCCGGGCACATCCCGGGCGCGGTCAACATCCCCTGGTCGCAGGCGGCCAACGACGACGGCACGTTCCGCTCGGCGGAGGAGCTGCGGGCGCTGTACGGGGGCCGGGGCGTGGAGTCGGAGCGCGAGGTGATCGCGTACTGCCGGATCGGCGAGCGGTCCGCGCACACCTGGTTCGCGCTCACCGAGCTGCTCGGGTACCCGCACGTGAAGAACTACGACGGCTCGTGGACGGAGTACGGCTCGCTGGTGCGGGCGCCGGTGGTGCTCGGGGCGTGAGTGACGGGAGGGCCGGGAGGGACGGGTGAGGCGATGTGACGGCTTCGCGGCGCCGTTGCGAAGCCGTCATGTCGGCGCGTTTCTTTTCATGAACATCTCACCGGAGGGGAGTGGAGGCGGGGCTTCCGGGACAAGGATCGATCCGACCCAATCGTTCCGGTGATCCCTGGAGGACCACGTGCGCAAGAGGCTGATCGTCTCTGCTGCCAGTGCCCTGAGCCTGTTCCTGGCCGTCCCCGCCTCGGCTTCCGACTTCCGGGCCGGCACGGCCGGAGTCGGCGACTCGTACTACCCGACATACGGCAACGGCGGTTACGACGTCTCGCACTACGACATCCGGCTGAAGTACCAGCCCGCCACCGACGAACTGGAGGGCACCGCCACCATCCTGGCCACGGCGACCCAGGACCTGTCCCGGTTCAACCTCGACTTCGCGCTGAACGTCTCGGAGGTCCGGGTCAACGGGCGGCTCGCGGCCTTCGCCACCAGCGGTGACCAGGAGTTGGAGATCACCCCGGCCCGGCCGCTGGCGAAGGGTTCCCAGGCCACCGTGGTGGTTCGGTACAAGGGCGTGCCCTCCACGGTGAAGAAGTACGGCTTCACCAGCTGGCACCGCACCCCGGACGGCGCGGTGGCGGCCAACGAGCCCGAGGCGGCCTGGTGGTGGTTCCCGAGCAACGACCACCCGAGCGACAAGGCCACCTACGACGTCTCGGTGCTGGTGCCGGACGGCAACCAGGTGATCAGCAACGGCGTGCTGGCCGGTACGTCGTCCCAGGCCGGCTGGACCCGCTACAGCTGGCGCGAGAACAAGCCGCAGGCGACGTACCTGGCAACCCTGGCGATCGGCAAGTTCGACATCACCCGGGACACCACGGCGAGCGGGCTGCCGGTCTACAACGCGTACAGCAAGGACCTCGGCGACAACGCCGACGCGGCGCGGGCGAGCGTCGAGCGCACCGGTGAGCTGGTCGACTGGCTGAGCGGCTACCTCGGCGAGTACCCGTTCAGCTCGGTCGGCGGCTACGTCCCCAACGTCCCGACCGGCTACGCCCTGGAGACCCAGACCCGGATCTTCTACAGCCCCCGGCAGTTCGCCAAGGGCTCCAACACCTCGGTGGTCGTGCACGAGCTGGCCCACCAGTGGTACGGCGACAGCGTCTCGCTCTCCCGCTGGAGCGACATCTGGCTGAACGAGGGCTTCGCCCGGTACGCGCAGTTCCTCTGGTCCGAGCACGAGAACGAGGGCACCGCGCAGGAGTTGGCGGACTACGTCTACGCCTCGCACCCGGCCGACGACCCGTTCTGGACCATCAAGCCGGGTGACCCGGGCCCGGACAACCAGTTCTCCAGCGCCGTCTACGAGCGCGGTGCGGTGGCCGTCCAGGCGCTGCGCAACGCCGTCGGGGACGAGAAGTTCTTCCGGATCCTCAAGGGCTGGCCGACCGAGCGCCGCTACGGCAACGCCACCATTCCGGAGTTCCAGGCATACGCGGAGAAGGTCTCCGGGAAGAAGCTCGGCGACGTGCTGAACACCTGGCTGTTCACCCCGGGCAAGCCCGCCGTCGGGCCGGTGCCGCCGGGGACGGCGGCCGCGGCTTCGCTGGCGCCGGGTGCCGGTGCGGACGCGGGGCAGCTGCCCGCCGAGCCGAAGTCCTGGAAGAAGATCCAGGACACCAACTCGGCGCATGAGACACACAGCTGACAGAACGTCGTGCCATAGGAGCCACCGGCTTCGCGCACGTGTCATGACGGCTTCGCGGCACCGCTGCGGAGCCGTCATGTCGGCGGGTTTCTTTTCATGAACATCTCACCGGAGGGGAATGGGGGCGGGGTTCTCAGGACAGGGATCGGTCGATCCCGTCAATCCGACGAATCCTGGAGGACCACGTGCGCAAGAGGCTGATCGTCTCTGCTGCCAGTGCCCTGAGCCTGTTCCTGGCCGTGCCTGCTTCGGCTTCCGGCTTCCGACCCGGAGCGGACGGCGTCGGGGACCCGTACTACCCGACTCTCGGCAACGGTGGTTACCGCGTCTCGCACTACGACATCCGGCTGAAGTACCAGCCCGCCACCGACCGGTTGGAGGGCACCACGACCATCCTCGCCACGGCCACCGAGGACCTGTCCCGGTTCAACCTCGACTTCGCGCTGAACGTCTCGGAGGTCCGGGTCAACGGGCGGCCGGCGGCCTTCGCCACCAGCGGTGACCAGGAGCTGGAGGTCACCCCGGCCCGGCCGCTGGCGAAGGGTTCCCAGGCCACCGTGGTGGTGCGCTACCAGGACGTGCCGTCCACGGTGAAGAAGTACGGCGGCTACACCGCCTGGCGCCGTACGCCGGACGGTGCGGTGGTGGCCGGCGAGCCCGTGTCGGCCGGGTGGTGGTTCCCGGGCAACGACCACCCGAGTGACAAGGCGACCTTCGACGTCTCGGTGCTGGTGCCGGACGGCAACCAGGTGATCAGCAACGGGGTGCTGACCGGAACCAGCTCGCAGGCGGGCTGGACCCGCTACAACTGGCGCGAGAGCAAGCCGCAGGCGACGTACCTGGCGACCCTGGCGATCGGCAGGTTCGACGTCACCACGGACACCACGGCCGGCGGGCTGCCGGTCTACAACGCGTACAGCAAGGACCTGGGGGAGAACGCCGCCGCCGCGAGGGCGAGCGTCGAGCGCACCGGTGAGCTGGTCGACTGGCTGAGCGGCTACTTCGGGGAGTACCCGTTCAGCTCCGTCGGCGGCTACGTCCCCAACGTCCAGGCCAGTGGCGCCCTGGAGACCCAGACCCGGATCTTCTACGGCCCCGGGATGTTCACCCGCGGCTCCAACACCTCGGTGGTCGTGCACGAGCTGGCCCACCAGTGGTACGGCGACAGCGTCTCGCTCTCCCGCTGGAGCGACATCTGGCTGAACGAGGGCTTCGCCCAGTACGCCCAGTTCCTCTGGTCCGAGCACGAGAACGAGGGCACCGCGCAGGAACTGGCCGACTACGTCTACGCCTCGCGTCCGGCCGACGACCCGTTCTGGAGCGTGAAGCCGGGTGACCCGGGCGAGGACAACCAGTTCTCCGCCGCGGTGTACTACCGCGGCGCGGTGGCCGTCCAGGCGCTGCGCAATGCCGTCGGGGACGAGAGTTTCTTCCGGATCCTGAAGGGCTGGCCGAGCGAGCGCCGCTACGGCAACGCCACCATTCCGGAGTTCCAGGCGTACGCGGAGAAGGTCTCCGGGAGGAAGCTCGGCGACGTGCTGAACACCTGGCTGTTCACCCCGGGCAAGCCCGCCGTCGGGCCGGTGCCGCCGGGGACGGCGGCCGCGGCCTCGCTGGCGCCGGGCGGCGGCGCGGACGCGGGGCGGCTGCCCGCCGAGCCGAAGTCCTGGAAGAAGATCCAGGAGGCCGCCTCGGTGCACGAAGCCCGTCGCTGACGGCACGGGGAACGGGCCGGCGGTTCCGCGCGTACGGCGGGGACCGCGGGCCCTGACCTACGCCGCTCCCGGGCCGTCCGCCGCCAGCAGTTCGGTGAGGCGGCGGACGGCGAAGGGTATGAGGTCGCGGACCGGGAGCAGCCGGCAGGGTGCGCTGCCGACCAGGACCTCCCGGATGCCCGCCCACTCCTCGAACTCCCGCCCCACCACCGGGAAGTGGGTGCCGTTGTCGTCCGCCACGTCGGGCGCCTCGATCCAGACCCGCTCGCCCTGGATCGCCATCGGGAAGCGGCGGAGCTTGAGCCGGCGGTTGGGGGCGAAGGTCTCGGCGTAGTGCAGGAAGGTGTTGCGGTCGTGGCCGACGCCGACCAGCAGCACGTGCCCGCCGAGGTCGTGCAGCGCGCCGAACGGCGACTCCCGGCCGACGGCGAAGCCGAGCGAGCGCCGGGCGGTGACCTCCCGGGCGTGCGCGCCGACGGCGGCGACCGAGACCTGCGGATGGGTGCTGCGGAGGCTCTCCGGCAGGGCGCGCAGCGCCTCCGCCACCGCGCCGGTGGCGGAGGGCAGCCCGGGGTGGAACAGCGGGACGCCCGCCCGGAGTTCGGCGAGCTCGGGGCCGGGCGGGCCGGTGTGCCCGGGGGCCGGGTCGCGGACCGTGTCGGTGGTGAAGGTGGGCGCGGCGACGGTGCCGCCGGGCCCGACCGCCTCGCGCAGACTGGCCACCACGGCCGCCGCGCCGCCCTCGACCCGGCCGAGGCTGGAGAGCGAGGAGTGCACGATCAGCGCCATGCCCTCGCGGACGCCCGCCCGGCGCCAGCCCTCGACGAGGTCGGCGGTGGTGAGCCGGCCGGTGCCCGGTGCGGTCATGGTGGTGCCCCCTGGTGCTGTTCGTACTGGGATCGTTCGGGGCCGACCATAGCGGGTGGTACTGACAACCGGTCAGGACGGGTTCGTTCCGGCGCGGTCAGGGGCGGTCGGCCGGCCGGAACCGCGGGTAGTCGGTGTAGCCGGTGGCCTCCTGGCCGTAGAGGTGGGTGGGGTCGACGGGGGCGAGCGGGGCGTCGGCGGCGAACCGCTCCGGCAGGTCGGGGTTGGCGATGAAGGCGCGGCCGTAGGAGACCAGGTCGGCCAGGCCGGCGGCCAGCACCGCCTCGCCGCGCTCGCGGTCGGTGGCGGTGCGGTTCTCGCCGACGTTGCCGATCAGCGGGCCGGACCAGCGCGGGCGCAGGTCGGCCAGGGCCGGGTAGTCGTCGTTGTCGGTGAGGTGGAGGTAGGCCAGGCCGAGGCCGTCCAGTTCGGCGAGCAGCGCGCGGTAGACCGGTGCGGGGTCGGCCTCGTACATGCCGAACTGCGGGTTGCCGGGGGACAGCCGCAGGCCGAGGCGGTCGGGGCCGACGGCCTCGGCGACGGCGGTCACCAGTTCGATCGGGAAGCGCAGCCGGTCGGCGAGGGTGCGGGGGCCGTACTCGTCGGTGCGCAGGTTGGTGTTGTCGGCCAGGAACTGGTGAATCAGGTAGGAGTTGGCGCCGTGCAGTTCGACGGCGTCGAAGCCGGCCGCGAGGGCCAGGCGGGCGGAGTCCACGTGGTCGGCGATCGTCCGGTGGATCTCCTCGCGGGTCATCGCGCGCGGGGTGACGGCCTCGGCCTTGCCGCCGTCCTTGACGTGCACCGGGCCCGGGGCGGGCACGGCGGAGGGGCCGGCCGGGACGTCGCCGAGCAGCCGGTTGAGCGGGTGGCCCTGGCGCCCGCCGTGCATCAGCTGGGCGGCGATCCGCCCGCCGGCGGCGTGCACGGCCTCGGTCACCGCGCGCCAGCCGGCCGCGTGCGCGGGCGTCTCCAGGCCGGGCAGGCGCCAGCCGGACTGGCCCTGCCGGCTGGGCCAGATGCCCTCGGTGACGATCAGGCCGGCGCCGGCGCGCTGGGCGTAGTGCTCGGCGACGACGGGCAGCGGCGTGCCGTCCTCGGCGGCCCGGTACCGCGTCATCGGGGCCATGACGACGCGGTTCGGCAGGTCGAGCCGGCCGAGGCGGTACGGGGTGAGCAGGGAGGAGGTGGTGGTCGTGGTCATGCCGGTACGGTAGAACCTGACACCGGTGTCAGGTTCAAGCGTGATCGGCGGCCGCGGGGTCGGTCGGGGGTTCCGTCGCGGTGGTGTCCGTCCGGGCGTCCGTTGCGGCCTCGGTGAGGATCAACTCCTCGATGCCGTACAGGAACCGCTCCATCGCCGGGCGCGGCAGCACGGACGGGTCCGCCGTCATGGCCAGGCTCAGCGCCTCGGCGGACTGCAGGGCGTCCAGGGCGTAGGTGAGGCCCGGGCGGGGCTCGAACTCCACCGGCCAGGTGAGGGTGGTCCGGTCGCCGCCGGGGTCGGTGGTGGCCGGGAGCAGCTCCCTGGTGTCGTTGAACACGCAGGAGCGGTCGGCCAGTCGGACCCCCTCGGCGGTGAGCCGGTCGGTCTCGGCGGCCAGCGCCAGCTTGTCGTAGTACGCGTGGCGGTAGGTGCCGATCGCGGCGGCGTGGGTGCGGCGCACCACGTCCCCGAACTCGCCCGTGGCGTCCGGGAGGTGGAAAAGTCCGTCACCCGCGACCACGCTCACCGCGTGGGCCAGTCCGGGCAGGAAGCGGTTGTTGACCACGACGTTCAGCACGGCCTCGGAGGTGCCGGCGAGCCGGGCGGTCATCGCGGCCGTCGCGGCGAGCAGCACCGAGCCGGTGCTGACCCGGTGCCGGGCCGCCACCCGCTCGACGGCCTGGGGCAGTGCGGGGGAGCGGAGCACCGCGTTGGGGAACCGGGCGGGCTGCTCGGCGGCCGGAGGGAAGAGCCGGGCCGGGCCCAGCCGGAGCTTGCGCGTGAACTGGGCGCGGGCGCCCGCGTCGCGCCGCAGGCCCCGCTCGGAGGTCTGGAACCGGGCCTCCTCCAAGGGCTGTTGGGCGGGTTCGCGCAGCTGGGCCAGCTCCTCGGGGGAACTGCCGAGGCAGAGCGCGGACAGGTCGGCGACCAGCCGGCTCATCCCGGAGCCGTCCACCGCGGTGTGCGAGAGCACCAGGCTGATGTGCCGGACCAGCCCGTCCGCCGTCACCGCGCCGATCCGGATCGGCCACTGGGTGGCGGTGTCGAAGGCCTGTGCCGCCAGCTCCTGGTGGAGTCGGGCGCCGAGTTCGGCCGGGTCCTGGTGCTCCCCGGCGGGTCGCAGGTGGACGCCCAGGGCGCCTTCGCCGTCGACGACCTGGCGCAGGCCGCCGGCCTCGTCCGGGAGCAGCCGGGTGTGCAGCGAGTCGTGCAGGTGCAGCAGCCGCTCCAGTGCGGTGAGCAGGACGGGCAGTGGAAGCCCCGGGTCCAGCGGCGCAGCGGTGGCGATGTTATAGCGCGGCGCGTCGGCCGGCGGCAGCCGTCGTACGGCGTCCCAGATGGCCCGTTGGCCCCAGGTGGCCGGTCCGGAACCGGTCCGTCCGGACGAGAATGCGAGCTCCAGCAGTTGGCGAGTGGTCACCGATCGGCTCTCCGTAGTGCGGTGGTCGTTTCGTCGTGCCGGTGCGTTGGGAGCGCGGGTGCTGCTGGGGAGAGTGTGGCGCACCGGCCGCCGTGCGTCGAGGCGGTTCGGGCGGGGGCTCCTCGTCCGGCGTCGCGGCGCCGGCGGTTTCGGGGGTTCCGTCAGTCTCTTGATGTGAAGTATCTTGATGTCGAGATTGATGCCGGTCGTGCGACCCGACGACTCACGGGACACACCGCGACCCACACCACGGACGGGGGCCTGCCATGCGGGGGAACGGACTGATAGCGCAGCTGAGGCGGCCGCCGGGCGGCCGGGACGCGCGGATCATGCTGCTGGCGCAGTGCGTCGACCGGACCGGAACGGGGGTGTGGGCGGCCGCCTCGGTGCTCTACTTCACCTACGTCTGCGGGATGGACGCGCGGCAGCTCGGGCTGCTGCTCGGGGTGGGCGCGGTGGCGGGGATCGCCGGATCGCCGCTGGCCGGGCGCGCTGCCGAGCGGGTGCCGGTGCGGTGGCTGCTGATCGGCTGCCACCTGCTGCGGCTGGGCGCGATGGGGCTGCTGCTGGTGGTCGACGACTTCGCCGCGCTGCTGCCCGTGGTGGCCCTGATCTGCCTGGCCGAGCGGGCCGCCAAGACGCTGGAGATGCTGTTCGCGACCCGGGTGGCGGGCGAGCGGCGGGCCACCTACCAGGCGCTGTTCCGCAGCGTGGCCAACGCCGGGTACGCGCTGGGCGCGGGCATCGCGGCGATCGGGCTGGCGGTGGGGACCACGGGCGCCTACCGGGTGCTGATCCTGGCCAACGCGCTGTCCTACGTGCTGGCCGCCGTGCTGGTCTGGCGCACCCGGGAGCCGTCCGGGCGCGGCCTGGTCGCCGCGAAGGCGGGCGACGAACCCGCCGGGGCGCCGTCCGCCGTGCCGAGCCCCTGGCGCGACCGCGGCTACCTGCGGTTCGTCCTGCTGGACATGCCGCTGAACCTGGACGACTCGATCCTCAACGTCGGCCTGCCGCTCTGGCTGGTCCACCACACCGGCGCGCCGCACGCCGTCGTCCCGGTCTTCCTGGTGCTCAACACGGTGCTCGTGGTGGTGCTGCAACTGCGGGTCTCGGCCCGGGCGGAAGGGGCGCTCGGGGCGGCCGCGGCGGTGCGCTGGTACGGGGTGACGGTGCTGGTCGGCTGCGTGCTGATCGCGCTCGCCACCGGCGCCGGGCCGGTGGCGGCCTCGGTCGCGCTGCTGGCCGCGGCGATGCTGGTCACCCTGGCGGAGCTGCTGCGTTCGGTGAGCTCCTGGGAGCTGGCGGTCGTGCTGGCCCCGCCCGGCGCCCGGGCCTCGTACCTGGGGGTCGCCGGGATGTCCCAGTCGGTGCAGAAGTCGGTGGGGCCGCTGCTGCTGACCGGGGTGGTGATGGCCGCCGGGCCGCTCGGCTGGCTGGGGCTCGGCGCGGCGACCGTCGGCCTCGGCGCGCTCCAGCGCCGGGCCAGCCTGCGGCGGCTGGCGGCGCTGGGCCGGGCGGCCGACGGCGCCGGGGCCGGCGCGGCGCCGTCGGCGACGGTTCCGGCGGGCTGAGGCACCGGTGGCTGAGGGACCGGTGGGCTGAGACGCCAGGCGGGGCCGGGAGGGTCCGGGCGGGGCCGGGCCGCTCAGCGGGCGGCGGCCGTGACCGGGCGGTGGCGGAGCATCCAGACGGCCGCCGGGGCGGCGCACAGGGCCGCCAGGGCCAGCGCCCCGGCCGCCACCAGCCCCACCGGGCGCCACGGCAGCGTCCACGGCCCGGGCGCGCCGAGGACGCCCAACGCGGCGTGCATGGCGCCGAGTTGGGCGGCGGCCACGGCGCACCCGAGCAGCACGCCGACTGCCGCCACCAGCACCGCCTCGGCGGTCACCAGACGTACCACCTGGCCCCGGGTGGCGCCGGCCAGCCGGAGCAGGGCGAGTTCGCGGCGGCGGTCCCCGGTGGTGGTGAGCAGGGTGTTGGCGAGCGCGATCGCGGTGTAGAGGAGCGCCAGGCCGAGCACCAGGACGGTCCGGAGCCAGGCGATCCGGCCGGCCGCGGGGGAGGGGGCGAGCCCCTCGGCCCGGTCCAGCACCGTCGCGCCGTACGGGAGCAGGGCGGCGCGGGCGCGGTCGAGGGCGGCCGCGCCGTCGGTGCCGGGGGCGAGCCGCGCCTCGATCCGGTCGACCCGGGCGCCGGGGGCGTTGGCGGCGGTGACGTACAGCCCGTTGTCGCCGAGGCCGTCGCGCAGTACGGCGGCGACCCGCAGGACGGTCCGGCTGCCGTCGGCCCGGACCACCGGGACCGGCTCGCCGACCGTACGGCCCCACTCGGCGGGCAGGACCAGGGAGTCGTCGTCGAGGTCGGCCGGGGAGCCGGCCAGCAGGGGGAGGCGGGCGAGGGCGGCCAGCCCGGCCGGGTCGGCGGCGCGGGCCTCGGAGTGGACGGTGACGCCGTCCGGCTCGACGAGGGCCAGCGGCGTGGGCGCGGTCGCCGAGACGGCGGTCACCCCGGGGACGGTCCGCAGGGCGGCGACCAGCGGCGCCGCCGGCCCGGCGGGGCGGACGACCAGGTCGGCGGCGGTCCGGGCCCCGGCCTCGGCGGCCCGGGCGGCGCCCACCGTGTCCAGCGCGCCGGCCAGCGAGCCGGTCAGCGCCACCGCCACCAGCACCGGCGCGGCCACCGCGCCCGTCCGGCGCAGCGCGGCGGCGGCGTTGGCGGGCACCAGCCGGCCCGGGTAGCCGGTGAGCCGGGTGGGCAGCAGCAGGCCGAGCGCCCGGACCAGCGGCGGCGCCAGGAGCGGCGAGAGCAGGCCGGCCGCGCAGATCAGCCACATCGGCTGGGTGGTGTACGTCTTGCGGTGCAGCAGGTCGGCCGGGTCGGTGGCGAGCGCGGTGCCGGCCAGCGCGGCCGCGGTGAGGAACAGGCCGAGGCCGAGCAGCAGCCGGCCGCGGGTCAGCACCCCGGAGTCGAGGTCGGCCGCGCGCAGGGCGTCCAGCGGGCCGACCCGGCCCGCACGGCGGGCGGCCACCGCGACCCCGCCCAGGGCGACCAGCAGGCCGGTCCAGAACGCGGCGTGCAGCGGCCAGGCCGCACCGCTCGGCGTGAAACCGGGCGGAGCCATGCCGACGCCGGACAGCCACCGGACGAGCGCGGGCGCGCCGAGCCGGCCGAGCAGGCAGCCGGTGGCCGAGGCGGCCGCGCCCAGCAGCAGCGCCTCGGCGAGCACCGTGCGGCGGACCTGCGCCCGGGTGGCCCCGGCCAGCCGGAGCAGGCCGAGCTCGCGGTGGCGCCGGACGACGGCGTAGGAGTAGGTGGAGGAGACGACGAACGCCGACACGAACGCGCTCACCCCGCCCGCGGTGCCGAGCGCGGCGACCAGCGAGACCAACTCCCCGCCGCCGGGCGGCGCGTCGAGTGCGGCGGCGAGGCCCAGCAGCATCACGGCGGTCATCGCGACGCCGAGCGCCAGGGCGAGGAAGGCGCCGAGCAGGGAGGGCCAGCGCGTGGCCAGGGAGGAGAGGGCGATCCGCAGCGTTCTCATGGCGTCCAGCGAACCGGCCGGGGGCGGGGGCGGTCAGCAGCCCGGGGCCTACTCCGCGGGGTAGGGGCAGCCCTACCCGTAGGGGAGGTCCCCGGTGGCCGGCACCCGGCCGGAGCGGGGGGGAGGCGGGCCGGGCCTGCCTGGTGCCGGAGGAAAGGTGGGCCAGGCTCCACCGCCTGGATGTCCGTCCTAGGGTGGGCCGGACGGTTTTCGCGACGGAGGGGGCACGGTGAACGGGGGCACGACGGCGGTGGGGGCGACGACGGGCGGCGCGGGCTCCGGGAGCCGCTGGGCGTCGCCGGTCCGGGCAGGGTTCCTGCGCTCCGACGCCCCCTGGCGGGTGGTCGGGTACCTGCTGGCCACCGGCCTGAGCGGGCTGCTGCTCTGCTTCGGACTGCTGCTGTCGGGGCTGGTCGCCGGGCTCCTGTCGGTGGTGCTGGTCGGGCTGCCGCTGGCGGCCGCGCTGGCCCTGGCCGGGGTGCCGATCGCCGCCTGGGAGCGGCGGCTGGTCCGCTTCCTGGACGGTGGCCGGGTTTCGGACCCGCACCTCGTCCCGCAGGAACCGGGCCTGGCCGCCTGGTTGCGGCTGCGCTACCGCGAGCAGGCGACCTGGCGGGAGCTGGGCTTCGCGCTGCTGGCGGCGTTCGTGCTCTGGCCGATCGACCTGGTGGTGGCGGGCTGCTTCCTCGTCGTCCCCGGCTATCTGGTCGCGGCCCTGCCGCTGCTGCTGCGGGACGGCGAGCAGGTGAACGTGCTCAAGGTGGTCGTGGTGCACTCGCCGACGGTGGCCGCCCTGCTCGGCCTGGCCGGACTGCTGCTGCTCCCGCTGCTCGCCTACCCGCTGGCCGTCCTGGCGGCCGCCCGGGCGGCGCTGGTCCGGCTGGTGCTGGCGCCCGGCGGGCAGGAGCAGCGGATCGGCGAACTGGTGCGCTCCCGGGCCCGGTTGGTGGACGCCTTCGAGGCGGAGCGGCGCCGGATCGAACGCGACCTGCACGACGGCGCCCAACAGCGGCTGGTGGCACTGACCATGGCGCTCGGACTGGCCCGGCTGGACGCGCCGACGGACGGGCCACTGGCCTCCCGGCTGGCCGAGGCCCACCGGGAGGCCGGTGAAGTCCTCGCGGAGCTGCGGGAGTTGATCAACGGTATCCACCCGCAGGTGCTCACCGACCACGGCCTGCCGGAGGCCTGCGCGGACGCCGCCGACCGCTCGCCGGTCCCGGTCGTCACCCGCTTCGACCTGCCCGGGCGGCTTCCGGGCCCGGTCGAGTCGGCCGGCTACTTCGCCGTCGCCGAGGCGCTCGCCAACCTCGCCAAGCACAGCGGCGCGAGCGGCGCGACGGTGGAAGGACGGTATGCGCAGGGCCGGTTGACGATCGAGGTGACGGACGACGGCCACGGCGGCGCCGACCCGGCGCGCGGCACCGGACTGACCGGGCTGGCCGACCGGGTCGCGGTGGTGCACGGCACACTGTCCGTCAGCAGTCCGCCCGGCGGACCGACCCTGGTGCGGGTGGAGATCCCCTGCACCCCGATCGACCGAGGAGCGGCGTGACGACCGACGGACCGACGACGGACGGCCTGCGGGTGGTGCTGGCCGAGGACGGCGTCCTGCTGCGCGAGGGCCTGATCGGCCTGCTGACCCGGTTCGGGTACCGGGTGGTGGCCGCCGTCGGGGACGCCGAGGCGCTGCGGACGGCGGTCGCGGAGCACCGGCCGGACCTCGTGGTCACGGACGTGCGGATGCCGCCGGCCCAGCGCGACGAGGGGCTGCGCGCGGCCCTCGCGCTGCGCGAGAGCTTCCCCGGGCTGCCCGTCCTGGTGCTCAGCCAGTACGTGCAGCACTCGTACGCGGCCCGGCTGCTGGAGGCGGGGGACGGCTCCGGGGTCGGCTACCTCCTGAAGGACCGGATCGGGCAGATCGAGGAGTTCGTGGCGGCCCTGGGCACGGTGGCGGCCGGGGGCACGGTGGTGGACCCGGAGGTGGTGCGGCAGCTGCTGCGCCGCCGCCGCAGCCCGCTGGAGCGGCTGACCCCGCGCGAACGGGAGGTGCTGGCGCTGATGGCCGAGGGGCGGTCGAACGCGGCGATCTGCCGGGAGCTGGTGGTGTCGGAGGCGGCGGTGAGCAAGCACATCGGCAACATCCTGATGAAGCTGGACCTGCCGCCGGCCGAGGAGACCCACCGGCGGGTGCTGGCGGTGCTGGAGTTCCTCCGGGCCTGACGGCGACCCGCTCGCCGCCATGGCCGCCGACCTGGCAGCCGACCGCGTCGCCGGCCTTGTCCGACTCCGGCACCCGGTCGAGCCGGGGCCGTCCGATCCCTAGGACCGCCCCGGCTCCTCCGGCTACAGGGTGCGGCGCACCCCCGCCTGCCGCTCCAGCCGCTGCAGCTGGCCGTCCAGCCCCGCCCGCATGGCGTCCCGCACGGGGCCGTTGCGCCCGATCCACAGGACCTCCCGGCCCCGGAGCTCCTCCAGCATCAAGGCGTAGGCCGCGTACATCGCGACCGCCGCGAGGAGCATGCCGAGCGCGCCGGCCACCTGGCCCAGGACGGCCACGCCCGAGACGCCGTGGAGGCCGGCGACGAAGTAGCGCGGCACGGCGATCAGCAGGAGCACCCACAGCACCCGCTTCGGCCTGGCCACCGAGGCCATCAGAGCCGCGAAGACCGTGAACGCCAGGTTCATCACGCCGAGCACCTGCGCCCCGCCGTGCGCATCGGTCGCCGTGACCAGGCCGTTGGCCAGCCAGGCGCCCGCGAATCCGGCCATCAGGGTCGCCGCGATGACGTCACGCGCGCCGAAGGCCAGGATGCTGACCAGCAGTTGGAGCACGAAGGCGGAGAAGACCGTGAGCGCCACGGCCTGCCGGTTCGCGGCGTCGATCAGGCCGAGCTGCAGGCTGCTGGTCACGGCGGAGGAGATGGCCACCGTGAAGAAGCCCAGCGGCATCGGCGAGGCGATCGGCCGCAGGGTGATCCGGGTCATGGCGTGCAGGTCCCGCTCGGCCCCGGAGCGGGCCTCCGGTTCCGGGCCCGTCGACGTCTCCGTCCCGGACACCGCCGGGCCCGGCCCGCGCACCTGCTCGTCCTCCCTCACCACTGCCACCATCGACTCGCTCCTCGTTCTCGGTACTCGGCGTCCTCGGGGCGGGCGCCGGCAGAGCGGCGGGCCCTCATCGCTCCGGAGGCTACGGGCGGGGGCGAGGGCGGGTTGGTCCCGATGCGTACGGCTCCTGTCGCCTCCGTGCCCGGCTCCGACGTGCCTCGGAGCCGAAGTGGCCGCCCGACCGTGGGGGCCGCCCGGCGGCGGTGCGCGGTCCTCGGCCGCCGGGGTGTGACAGCGGGCCGGGAGTCGGCGCTGAAGAGGGTGCGACCACCTCACCGTCCGGTCCGCCGTGATCGACGGGCGCAGCCGTGGTAGCCCCGTGAACCGACAACCCCTGGACTCGACATCGTGCCCGTCACGTCGTACGGCCCGTGGCCGACCGCCGAGGAACAACCTCAGCCACCGCTGGTCCCGAGGTACTTCCACGGCCCATCGGCCGACGAACCGCTTGCCGCCCCGGCCGACCGTTTCGGCCCCGAGACCGACCGATTCGGCGCCCCGGGCGACCGCTTCGGCCCCGTGACCGACCACTTCGCCCCCGTGGCCGGTACCGCGGACCACCAGCCGTGGCCCGGCGAGGCGCAGGACCCGCCCACCGCCGAGCTGCCCGTCCTCGCCGACGCCGCGGACCGGCAGCCCCCGTCCGCGTCCGAGCCCGCGTCCGAGCCCGCCTCCGTCCCGCCGCCGGTGTTCGTCGACGCCTCCGGACGCCGTCAGCGCCGGATCCGCCGGCTCGGGGTGGCGCTGGCCGTGCCGGCCGGCGGGTACCTCGTTCTGCTGGCCAGCACGCTGCTCGGTGGCCCCACCGTGAGTGCGCCGTTCCTCCCGGTCCCCCAGCCCGCCGCGCCGAGCGCGCCGGCGCACTCGGCCACCCCGTCCGCGGCGCCCTCCGCCGCCCCGGAGGCCGCGGCCCCGCCCGGCGCGCCGCCCACGGCCGCCCCCGCCCGCCAGACCGGCCCGGGCCCGGCGACCGGGGGCCGTAGCGCGCGGCCGACCGGCGAGCCGGCCGAACCGGCCGCCGGCCTGCCGGGCGCCTCCGAGGGTGCCGGCTCACCCGCTCCCGTCGCCACCGCCACGGCACCCCCGGGCGCGCAGCCCGGCACCACGCCCACGCCAGGGCGCGGGCGCCCCACCAGCCAGCCCGGGAACTCCGGCAACAAACCCGTCAAGCCCTGACCCCCGATCTCCCCGATTCACGACCCGCACATCGAAAGCAGCCCCATGAGCAGCGCCCGCCGCCGTCGAGCCCCAGCCCCCGACCGTCCCCGAAGAGGTCGGCGCGCCATGGTGAGGCAGCGTCCGCTGCGCACCCACTGGGTGCTGTTCACCGCCCTGCTGCTCACCCTCTCCGGCGCGCTGCTGCTCCAGGGGTACACCCAGCACAGCTTCGACGACCGCCCGGACGGGACGGCCACCCGCACGAGCGCGAACACCGTGCCGGCGCCCGTCCTCGACGGCGGTCCGGTGATCGACGCCGCCGACCCGCAGCCGCGCAGCGCCGCCCCCGGGCCCGGCACCGTCGCCCTCACGTTCGACGACGGCCCCGACCCGACCTGGACCCCGCGGGTCCTCGACGTGCTGCGCCGCGAGGGGGTGCACGCCACCTTCTTCGTGGTCGGCACCCAGGCCGCCGCCCACCCGGAGCTGGTCCGCCGGATCGTCGCCGAGGGCCACCAGATCGGTGTGCACACCTTCACCCACACCGACCTCGGCGCCGCGCCCGACTGGCGTCGCTCGCTGGAGCTGCGCGAGACCCAGCTGGTGCTGGCCGGTTCGGCCGGGGTGACCAGCTCCCTGCTGCGGCCGCCGTACTCCTCCAGCCCGGACGCCCTGGACGACCGCGCGTGGGACGCCGTCCGGGAGGCCGGGCGTGCCGGCTACCTGACCGTGCTCACCACCCAGGACAGCGAGGACTGGCGACTGCCGGGGGCCGCGCAGATCGCGCGGACGCTCGACGACGCTCCGGCGGGCCCGGGGCGGATCGTGCTCCTGCACGACGCGGGCGGCGACCGCTCCCAGACCGTCGCGGCGCTCACCACCGAGCTGCCCCGGCTGAAGGCCCGTGGCCTGCGCTTCACCACCGTCAGCGAGGCGGTCGGCCTGTCCGACCCGGTCCACCCGGCCGGGACCGCCGACCGCCTCCAGGGGACCGCGTTCATCTGGATCCTGCGGGGCGGCGACTGGACGCTCACCGCCCTGGGCTGGCTGCTGTGGGCGGCGGGCGCGATCAGCGTGCTGCGCGCCGTGGCCGTCCTGGTGGCCGCCCGCCGGCACCGGCGGCTGCGCCGCCGCCGCTGGGGGGCGCCGGTCACCGAACCGGTCAGCGTGATCGTGCCGGCGTACAACGAGTCCGCCGGGATCGAGGCCGCACTGCGGTCGCTGCTCGCCTCGGACCATCCGGTGGAGGTGATCGTGGTCGACGACGGCTCCACCGACGGCACCGCCGACCTGGTCGAGGCGCTCGACCTGCCGTACACCCGGGTGATCCGCCAGGAGAACGCGGGGAAGCCGGCCGCCCTCAACACCGGCATCGCGGCCGCCCGCGCGGAGCTGCTGGTGATGGTGGACGGTGACACCGTGTTCGAGCCGGACGCCGTCCGGCACCTCGTGCAGCCGTTCGCGGACCCCTCGGTCGGCGCGGTCTCCGGCAACGCGAAGGTGATCAACCGCGGTGGACTGCTGGGGCGTTGGCAGCACATCGAGTACGTGGTCGGCTTCAACCTGGACCGCCGGCTCTTCGACCTCGCCGAGTGCATGCCCACCGTGCCGGGCGCGGTCGGCGCCTTCCGCCGCTCGGCACTGCTGGCGGTCGGCGGGGTGGGCGAGGAGACGCTCGCCGAGGACACCGACCTCACCATGGCGTTCTGCCGGGCCGGCTGGCGGGTGGTCTACGAGGAGCGGGCGAAGGCCTGGACCGAGGCCCCGGCCTCGCTGAGCGCGCTGTGGCGGCAGCGCTACCGCTGGTGCTACGGCACCCTGCAGGCGATGTGGAAGCACCGCGGCGCGCTGGTCCAGGGCGGGCAGGCCGGGAAGCTGGGCCGTCGGGGGCTGCTCTACCTGCTGATGTTCCAGGTCCTGCTGCCGCTGCTCGCGCCGGTGGTCGACGTCTTCGCGCTGTACGGACTGGTCTTCCTCGACCCGGTGCGGATCGTCGGGCTGTGGGCGGCGTTCCTGGTGGTCCAGATGCTGATGGGCGCCTACGCGTTCCGGCTCGACAAGGAACGGCTCGGGCCGCTGTGGAGCCTGCCGCTGCAGCAGTTCGTCTACCGGCAGCTGATGTACCTGGTGGTGATCCACTCGGTCTTCACCGCGCTCGCGGGATCCCGCCTGCGCTGGCAGCGGATGCAGCGGTACGGGACGCTCCGGGTGCCCGCGGGGGGCTGAGCCGGGTGGGCCGTCGGCCGGTGGCCCACCGCCGGCGGTGGGGGCGGTCGGGCCGGGCGGCCGACCGTGCCGAGCGAGGTCGCGCCTGAATTCCGTTGAGGAAACCGGCAGTTCAGGACCGGTGCCGCCGGGCGGTGCCCCGGGGGGTTGTCGAGATGGTGTGCAGGCCGCGTCCGGGGCCTTGTGCCGCTCCACGGGCCTGCCCATACTTCCCGTCAGCGCCTGTCAGGGGCAGTTCATCCGCGGTGGCTCCCCCATGGGCACCGTCGGGTGTCCGCGCACTCCCTGATCGCGCCTCACGGCCCCCACACCCTCAGGGGGCCTCTCACTCCCAGGAGGAGACCCAGTGAGGACCACGCGCACAACCCCCCACACCGGCACCGCGAGGACCACCCGACTGCTCGCCGCCGTCGTCGGCCTGCTGTCCGCCACCGCGGTCGCCGCGCCGGGCGCGGTCGCCGCCCCGTCCGCCCCCACCCCCGCCACCGGCCAGGCCCGACTGGCGGCGGTGGGCGACGCCGTGCAGCGGACCGACGTCAACGGCATCGCCTGGTACGTCGACCAGGCGGCCGACCGCGTCGTCGTCACGGCGGACGGCACCGTGTCGCCGGCCGCGATCGCCAGGATCAAGCAGGCCGCGGGCGCCGACGCGGCCAAGCTGACGATCCAGCGCGCCCCCGGCACCTTCCGCCCGCTGCTCGCGGCCGGTGACGCCGTCTACGGCGGCCAGTACCGCTGTTCGCTCGGCTTCAACGTGGTGAGCGGCAGCACGTACTACTTCCTCACCGCGGGCCACTGCGGGAACGTCGCGAACACCTGGTACACCAACTCCGGCCACACCACGCTGATCGGGGCCACCGTCAACTCCAGCTTCCCGGGCAACGACTACGCGCTCGTCCGCTACGACAACAGCGCCCTGAGCCACAGCGGCGGGTTCACCTCCGCCCCGAACGCCTACGTCGGCGAGTCGGTCAAGCGCAGCGGGTCGACCAGCGGCACCCACGGCGGCACCGTCACCGGGCTCAACGCCACCGTGCGCTACGCCGACGGCGGCACCGTCCGCGGCATGATCCAGACCAACGTCTGCGCCGAGCCCGGGGACTCCGGCGGCCCGCTGTACGACGGCACCAAGGCCCTCGGCATCACCTCCGGCGGCAGCGGCGACTGCAGCACCGGCGGCACGACCTTCTTCCAACCGGCCAACGAGGCCCTCGCCAAGTACGGCGTCAGCGTCTTCTGACCCGACCGCGACACCCCGGGCCGGATCTCCGGCCCGACCGCCACACCCCCGGCCCGCCCGGCCGGAGCTCCGGCCGCGTGCGGCGGCCGGGTCCGGCCGGGCGGCGCCGGACGTCCGTCCGACGGCGCCCCACGGTGCCGAGCAGTGGGCCACCGGAGGTTCCGGTGGCCCGGAAGGGAACCCCCAGCAGTGCCGATCACCGACTTCCCCCCAGCCCTCAGACGGGCGGCCGGTGCCGCCCTCGCCGGAGCGCTCGCCGTCGGCGCGCTCGTCACGGGGACCACGCCCGCCGCCGCGATCAACTCGTACAACGCCTCACCCGCACCGGAGCGCACCGAGGTCGGTGCCCTGGTGGTGCAGTGGGACGACGACGGCGACCCCGCCACCCCGGACCGGGTCGACTGGATGTGCACCGGCACCATGGTGGACGCCGACACCTTCCTCACCGCCGCGCACTGCACCAGCGACTGGCCGGCCGGCGCCCGCTTCCACGTCTCGCTCGACCAGGACGTCCAGGCCGGCCTGGACGCCGCCCGGGCCGCCCACCCCGGCGACCCGTCGGCCGTCGCCGCGGCGGTGGCCGTCGAAGGGACCGCCCATCAGGACCCGGCCTACCCGGGGCCCTCCTCGGACCCCCACGACATCGCCGTCGTCCAGCTGCCCGCGGCCGAGGTGGCCGCGCGCTGGACCTTCACCCCGGCCACGCTGCCCACGGAGGGCCGGCTCGGCGCGCTCGGGCCGCAGCGACTCGACGCGACCCCGTTCACCGTCGCCGGCTACGGCACCCAGGAGGCGCAACGCGGCCCCGGCGGCCAGACGCACCCGGGCGGCGGCGTGCGGATGAAGGCCCCGGTGGGCTTCGACGCGCTCAACGCCCCGTGGGTGCGGTTGGCGATGACCGCGCCGCAGGGCAACGGCGGCGCCTGCTACGGGGACTCCGGCGGTCCGAACTTCGCCACGATCGACGGCCGGACGCTGCTGGTCGCGACGACCGTCACGGGCGACGGGCCGTGCTACGCGACCAACGTCGCGTACCGACTCGACACGCCGGTCGCCCGGGGGTTCCTCGCCCCCTTCGTCGCGCTTCCCTGACGGGAGCCCGCCGGTCGGGCCCGCGGGCCCGACCGGCGCGCCCTGCGTGGGCTACGAGTCGGACCAGGCGCGGGTGGACAGCACCAGCAGATAGCCGTCGGGGTCCTGGAACGTCACACCCCAGGTGTCCCAGTACGGATTGTGAGCCGGCACCCGCTTCCCGCCGTGCCGTTCCAGCCGTTCCACGAGGGAGTCGGGCACCGGCTCGCCGAGGTAGACGACCAGGAGGTCCTCGGGGGTCGACCGCGGCTCCACGGGAGCGGCGGGGTCGTGCACGAGTTCCAGATGCCAGCCGGCACCGGGCCAGCCGACCATGAGGAGCGAGCTGCGGCCGGGGGTGCCGTCCGCCGCGTGCCGGTAGAGGACGTCGAGGCCGAGGCCCGAGACCCAGAAGCGTTCCGCCGCCCGGAGGTCGCGTGAGGGGCGGGCCATGCGGATGTGGGCGGTGGAGTCAGCCGGCATTTCGTGGCACCTCGTCATCGGGCGGGCCGGGCGTGGGCCGGCGGCCGGGTCTTCGGGCTCGGACGACAGCGAGCCTAGGGATCACGTGACCGCGTGCCATCGGGCGCTGGTCCTACGCCTGCGCGCCGAGGACCGACCGGCTCCCACCGGTACCTTCGACGTACGACCGCGGTGGCGCCGAAGCCCGGCCGCCCGCGACCGCCGTACCGGCCGCGGCTACTGCTGCGGGCTACCGCGAGTCCCGGTGCGCCACCACGGTGCGATGGCAAGAATCGGATCGTGGACGACACCCAGGCGCGCACGCCCGTGGCCCCCGACGGACGACTCGGCACGGCGGCCGAGCACCCGGGGTTCAGCGACCCCCGCTACCTGTGCAGACGCGCGGCCGTCGCGGCTCTCGCCCGTGGCCTGCGGGTCGGCGACCCGTCGCCGACGGTGGCGTACAGCGACAGCGAGGAGCGGACCTGGCGGGCGGTCCACCGCGCACTGTGGACGGCCCAGGGCGAGCACGCGTGCCGTGCCGTGCTGAAAGCCCGGGAGCAGGCTCCGATTCCCGCCGACCGCATCCCGCAGCACGCCGAAGTGGGCTCCCGGCTGCGGCAGTTGACCGGTTTCGACTTCACCGCGGCCGGGGGCGTGGTGGAGAACAAGCGGTTCCTGGGGTCGATGGCCGAGGGCTACTTCCACGCCGTACAGTTCGTCCGCCACCCGGCCATGCCGCTGTTCACGCCCGAGCCCGACGTCCTCCACGACGTCTTCGGCCACGGCATCCACCTGGCCTCGCCGGACTTCGCCGAGGTCTACCGCCTGATCGGAGAGGCGGCGAGACGCATCGACGACGAGGACGTCCTGCAGATGATCAGCGACGTCTACTGGTTCACCCTGGAGTACGGCGTCCTCCACGAGGACGGCACGCCCAAGGCGTACGGCGCGGCCCTGCTCTCCTCCTACGGCGAGATCCGACGGCTGACGCGGGCCCGCGTCCGACCGCTGGACATCACGGCCGTGCTCGCCACCGACTACGACATCACCGGCTACCAGCCGGTCCTCTTCGGCGCCCGGGCCCTGTCCGAGGTCGCCGACACACTGGGCGGCTTCCTCGAACAGCTCGACGACGACAGCGCACCCCGCTTCGGCCGCGCCGCCACGTCCTGACGGCCGGCCGGGGCCCTGCGCGCGGCCGTCCACGCCCCCGTGGCCTCATCGCAGAGATCGCCTCCTGCCGGACAGCGCCCACGGCCTGCCCTCGGGCACGGAGCAGGCCGGAACCGGCGGAGTGGTCTTCCCCGGAGCCGGCCGAACAGCGGAGGTGGGCGGCGTGGCCCCGGGCCGGTCTGCCGGTCCACGCCGCCCGCGCTCACGGGCGGAACGCGCTACGACGCGACCGCCAGGGCCGGGGCCGGGGCCCGGTTCCAGCGCATCCGGGACCAGGGCAGGGCCAGCTCGCTGCGGTCGGACACCTCGCGCGGCGCGAGGTCCGCGATCCGCGCGGCCTCGCGGTGCCGGGCGTAGACGGTGTCGACGTAGCGGTGGCCGGTGTCGGCGGCGACGAACAGCACCGTGCGTTCCGGGGCGCGCCGCCGCTCGTGACGGGCGACGAGGTACCCGGCGCCGGTCGACAGGCCCGCGAACACCGCGTGCCGCCGCAGCAGGTCGACGCTCCCGGCCAGCGCCGCGTCGAAGGAGACCCAGTGCAGGGTGTCGTACAGCTCGTGCGCGACGTTCCCGAAGGGGATCGAGCTGCCGATGCCGGCGATGATGATCTCGGGGTCGGCGACGTGCTCGGCGCCGAAGGTGACGCTGCCGTACGGCTGGACGCCGACCAGCTCGACGTCGGCCGGCCCCGCCGGCGAACCGTCGCGCAGGTAGCGGGCGAGGGCGCCGGTGGAGGCGCCCGATCCGACGCCGCCGACGACGGTGAGGCCGTCCGCCCCGACGGCGTCCCGGATCCGGTCGGCGATCGCGCGGTAGCCGAGGTAGTGGATGTCGTCGTGGTACTGCCGCATCCAGTGGTACTCGGGGTGCTCGGCGAGGACCTCGTGGATCCGTTCCACCCGCCGCTTCTGGTCGAGCTTGAGGTCGCTGCACGGCTCCATCTGCTCCAGTGTCGCCCCCAGCACGGCGAGTTGGGTGCGCAGCGTGTGGTCCACCGTGGTCGAGCCGATGATGTGACATCGCATGCCGTGCCGGTGGCACGCCAGGGCGAGGGCGTAGGCGTAGATGCCGCTGGAGCTGTCGAGCAGGGTGTCCCCGCGCCGCACGGCCCCGGTGTCCAGCAGGTGGCGTACGGCCGCGAGGGCGGAGACCACCTTCATCGTCTCAAAGCGCAGGCAGACGAGCCGGCTGTCGAGGCGTATCAGGTCCGGTCGGCCGATCGACTCCGCGACGTGCTGGTCCATGCGCAGGCTCCTTGCCGGTGGTGACGGTGGTGAGGGTGGTGAGGGTGGTGAAGGTCCGGGTGGCGGGGATGGCGTGGGCGTCCAGCCCCCGTACGCAGTCGCGCACGCGGTGTCGCAGGCCCGGCGCCGCGGGGTCGAACAGCACGCCGGCCACCGCGCCGCTGTGCGCGATCTGTACGCCCACCGCCCCGGCCCGCCGGGCGACGGCGGTCAGTGCCTCGAACTCCGGGTGCCGGAGCACCTGTTGGCCGCGCCGCGCGCTGGCGGTCGCGACCTCGCCGAGCAGCCGGACGTCGCCGGTCGCCACCGCCCGGCGCAGCATGGCGCGCAGCCGCTCGTAGGCCCGGACCTCGTCGGCGCCGGCCTCGGCGGGGGTCCGTGCGGGCAGCGCCAGGGTGTCCACCGGCTCGCCCCCGCCGAGGGTGCAGCCCACGACGACCAGTGGCGGCAGGGCCGGGCCGAGGACCTCCAGGACCCGGCCCTCGCGCTGGGCGAACAGCACCGGCCGGCCGTCCAGCATCAGTGGGTCGCAGGCCAGTTCGGCGCGCACGGCGAGCCGGGCGACGGTGTCGGCGGGGAGCCGCAGGCCGTACGAGTCGGCGACCGCGCGCACGGCGGCGATCACGTCGCTGGTGGAGCTGCCCATGCCCAGGCCCACCGGGATGTCGCCGGTGAGCCTCAACTCCCCGCCGCAGGGCGGCAGGGCGGCCCGCCGCGCGCACTCCGCCACCGTGAGGGCGGCGGCCCGCGCGGCCTTGGCCCGGTCGGCGGGCAGGACGGTCAGTGCCTCGGGCGGGGTGCCGGGTCGGCGGACGAACCGGGCGTCGCTGCCGGGCCCCGCCATCGGCAGGGTGACCAGGCCCGCGCACCGGTGCCCCTCGCCGTCGCGGAAGACGCCCTGGAGGAGTTCGCCGTGGTGGCACGGGGCGTACCCGGTGCCGGTGGGGAGGCCACCGGCACCGGGTACGCCCGGTCGGGCGGTGGAGGTCATGCGCCGTCCACCACACGGTAGCGGTACAGGACCGTCTCCTCGGCGCTGAACTGGGAGAACGGGAACGGCTCGGCGGAGAGCGCGGTGACCCCCGAGCCGAGGAAGGCGCGGGCGACGGCGCTGCCGGTCTGCGCGTAGACGATCAGCGGGATGTCCCGGGCCCGGCAGCGGGCCAGGACGGTGTCGAACGAGCCGTTGCTCAGGGTCATCCCGGTGGCGACGACGGCTTCGGCCCGGTCCAGCACCTCGTTCATGTCGTCGGTGACCGGGTCGCCCCACTGGGTGGCCCGGAGGTTGAAGTCGCAGAGCAGCGGTTCGCCGCCGCGCTCGCGGATCGCCGCGACCAGGGGGTTGACGACGCCGATCAGGCCGACCGCGGCGCCCTTCCCGATGTCCAGCAGCCCGGCGATGGCCGCGTCGCGGGCCCGTGCGCGCACCTCGGGGGTGCCGGTGGGAAGGATGACGGGCTCGGCCTCGCCGGCCGCGGCGGCGAGGCGGTGCGGGCGGGCCTCGGAGAGGTAGGCGTCGAGGGCCGCGATCCGCAACGGGCGCGGGGCCTCGCGCAGCAGGACGTCGAGCGGGGTGCCGGAGGAGTTCCGGCAGATCGCCGGGTCGATCTCGCCGGCTTCGAAGGCGCAGCCGCCGAACGAGCCGCCGAGGCGGACCAGTACGTACTGGTTGAGGTAGGTGGTCGCGCCGCCGGCCAGGCGGGTGCCGTGGTGGATCCAGAACACGCTGGTCGCGACGAGGTCGGCGGGCAGCGGGCCGTGTTCGCCCGCGAGGACGGCCTCGATCAGCGCGTCGACGGTCGGGGCGGCGGTCGGGGCGGTGGTCGCGTCGACGGCCGGGGTGGTGGCGGGGGTGGTGGTCGTCCGGTTCACGGGATTCCTCGTCATGGGGTGGGCTGGGGTGCGGGTATGGCGTTCGGGGCGCCGAGCGGCCCCCGGTAGGCGACCGAGGGGTGCCCGAAGGCGTCGGTGGTGAGTTCGGCGTCCACCTCGAAGACCTCGGCGAGCCGCTCGACCGTCAGGACGGTGCCGGGCGGGCCCGCGGCGACCAGGCGGCCGCGGTGCAGGAGCAGCAGCCGGTCGCAGTACCGGGCGGCGAGCGACAGGTCGTGCAGGGCGACCAGGACCGTCCGGGCGGTGCCGGTCAGCAGCTCCATGAGCTCCAACTGGTGCTTGACGTCGAGGTGGTTGGTGGGTTCGTCCAGCAGCAGCGCGTCCGGCTGCTGGGCCAGGGCGCGGGCGATGTGGGCGCGCCGGCGCTCGCCGCCGGAGAGCGCCTTCCAGGGGCGGTCGGCGAGAGCGGTGAGGCCGACGCGCTCCAGCGCGGCGGCGACCACGGCCCGGTCGGTGGCGTCCGGGCCGCTCCAGCGGTCCCGGAACGGGGTCCGCCCCAGGCCCACGACGTCGGCGACCCGCAGATCGCTGTCCACGCCCGAGTCCTGTTCCACGAAGGCGACCCTGCTGGCGATCCGGCGCGGGCTCCAGCCCCGGACGGACTCGTCGTCGTACCGGACGGTTCCCGCGTTCGGCGGGCGCAGGCCCGCCAGGCAGCGCAGCAGCGAGGACTTGCCCGAGCCGTTGGGGCCGAGCAGGCCGACCGTCTCGCCCGGCGCGATGTCCACGTCGACCTCGCGGACGACCGGGGTGTCCGCCACCGACCAGCTCAGCCCTTCGGCGGTGATCCTCACAGCTCACCCCTGCGGCGCAGGACCAGCAGGAACAGCGGCACGCCGAGCAGGGCGGTGACCACGCCCACCGGAACCTCTCGGGGGGCGAAGGCGAACCGGGCCAGCGTGTCCGTCCAGACGAGGAACACCGCGCCCACGAGTGCCGTGTACGGCAGCAGCACCCGGTGCAACGGGCCGACCAGGAACCGCACCCCGTGCGGGACGATCAGCCCGACGAAGCCGATGGCGCCGACGGTGGCCACCGCCACCGCGGTCAGCGCGGCCGTGACCACGAGCAGCAGCATCCGGGTGGGCCGCACGCCGATCCCGAGCGAGCGGGCGGTGTCGGTGCCGAACGCGAGACCGTCGAGGGCGTTCGAGCACAGCCACACCGCCAGCAGCCCCAGCGGGGTGGCGACGGCGCAGACCGCGACGGTGTCCCAGCGGGCCGGTGCCATCGATCCGAGCAGCCAGTGGGTGACGGCCCGGGTGGTGTCCGCGTCCGCCGAGGCCATCAGGACGAGCGAGGTCAGCGCGGTGAACAGCTGGCCGACGACCACACCGGTGAGGACGATGCGACGCGAGTCGAGGCCGGTGCGCCGAAGCAGCAGCAGGAGCAGCCCGAAGGAGAGCAGCGCCCCGGCCAGCGCCCCGCCGGTGACGCCGAGCGTGCCCGCGCCGATCCCGAGGACGACCACGGTGACGGCGCCCGCCGAGGCGCCCGAGGAGACGCCGAGCAGGTAGGGGTCGGCGAGCGCGTTGCGGGTGACCGCCTGGAGCACCGCGCCGCACACCGCGAGCGAGGCGCCGACCAGGGCGGCCATCAGGACGCGCGGCAGCCGGAGGTCCCAGAGCAGCGAGTCCAGCAGCGGGGGCAGCGGCTCGACGGCCAGTCCGAGCCGGGCGCCGAGGGCTCGGGCGAGGCCGCCCCAGCCGACGTCGGCGGTGCCGATCCGCACGGCCGCCGCCACCGAGCCGGCCAGGGCGCCGACGGCGAGGACGAGGAGGAGTGCCCGGGCCGCGGGCCGGCCGGCAGCGGCGGCCGGCCCGGCCGGGGCAACCGGTTCAGCGGACATACCCGAGGCCCTTCATGCCGTCCGCCAGCAGCCCGAGGGCGTGGACGGAGCGCACCGAGGGGTCCAGCTCGATGCCCGGCACCTCCAGGATCCGGTTGTCCCGCACGGCGGCCAGCTTGGAGATCACCGGGTGCCCGGTCATCGTGGCGCGCTTCTCGGCGGCGCTGTCGCCGGGCCGCCCGCGCTCGGACAGGTCGCCGATCACGATGAAGTCCGGGTCGCGCCTGGCGACCTCCTCCCAGGTGACCTCCGGCCAGTCCTCGGCCACGTCGTCGAAGGCGTTCCTCGCACCGACGATCCGGCTCATCTCGCTGGGCAGGCCGGTCCTGCCCGCCACGTAGGGCATCCCGTTGAAGACGGAGTAGAGGTAGACCACGGTGGGCCGCTCCGCGCCCTGGGGCGCCTCGGCGGCGTTCTCCCCGGCCTTGGCGACGGCCGCCCGCTGGTCGGCGGCGAGCCGGCCGGCCCGCTCCTCGGCGCCGAAGATCCGGCCCAGGTTCTCGTAGTCGGAGAAGAGCAGCTCGAACGGGGTCCGGCCGGCGGGGTTCTGCTGCGGGCAGTCGACGGCGCTCACGAAGCTCGGGACCTTGAGGGCGTCGAGCTCCTCGCGGGTGCCGGCCCGGTCCTCGGTGAACAGGCCGGTCTCGCCGGCCACGACGAAGTCCGGCAGCGCGGCGCGCAGTTGCTCGCCGGTGGCGATCCTGGGGGCGATCACCGGCACGGCGGCGTACGCGGCCGCGTACTTCGCGGGGATCTTGGTCTTGAGGTTGGCCGTTCCCACCATCCGGTCCTGGAGCCCGAGTTCGAGCAGCGTCTCGGTCGAGGTCTGATCCAGCGTGACGGTGCGCTTCGGCGGCTCGGTGACGGTCAACCGGCGGCCACAGCTGGTGACGGAGGCCGCCTGGGCGGCGGGGCCGCTGGTCGCTCCGGGGCCGCCGCCGGTGGCCGAGGCGCAGCCCATGGCGGTGAGAGCGATGGTCAGGGCGATGCCCAGGCGGGCGGGGTGACGCATGAGTTCTCCGGTCTGGATCGGGCGCGGGCGGGTCTGGGTGGGGCGCGGGCGCGGTCGGTCGATCCCCCGGACCGCTGGCCGGGGGCGCCGCGTTCTCACGGTACTGTAATGGTAATCATTTCCATTAATCACATCCGGGGCCGGTTCGCCGCCCCGATCCCCACCGCCAAGGAGCCACCACACCGTGACCACCACCTCCCCGCGGACGGCCGACACCGGTGCCCCGCCCGCACGTTCGGTCCTCCGCGACCCCGCGTTCCTGCGCCTGTGGGCGGGCACCACCGCCTCCGGACTCGCGACCTGGGCCCTGCCCTTCGTCCTCGGTCTCGCCGTCCTCCACCGCGAACTCGGCGCCGCCGGCCTCGGACTGGTCCTCGCTGCGCGCACCGCCGGCTTCCTCGCCGCCGTCGCCGTCGGCGGAGTGCTCGCCGACCGGCACTCCCGCCGCGCGGTCGTCCTGTGGTCCGCCCTCGCGGCGACACTCGCCGCGCCCCTGCTCGCCGCCGGTCTGGGCCGCTCGCTCGTGCTGATGACGGCCGCCGCCGTGCTCGCCGGAGCCGGACAGGGCGCCTGCCGCCCGGCGTTCCAGGCCCTCACGGCCGAGACCGTCGCGCCCGAGCGGCGCCAGCAGGCCAACGCCGCGACGACCATGGCCGTCCGCGGTTCCACGCTCGCCGGACCGGCCCTGACCGCGCTGCTCGCGGCCTTCCTCGACGTCCGGGCGCTGCTGCTCGGGATCGGCCTGCTCTGGCTGGTCGCCGCGCTCGTCCCGGGCCGCGGAACGGCCCCGGCCCCGGCCACCGACGCCGATCGTGCCCCGGAAGCGGCCCCGCGCGCCGGATTCCGCGCGGAGTTCCTGGAGGGAATCCGCGAGGCGCGCCGTCACCCGTGGTTCCTGGCCGGACTCGCCGCCCTCGTCGCGGTCATCGCCCTCGGCTACTCGGCCACCAGCGTCGCGCTGCCACTGATCAGCCGGGACCGCTACGGCACCGAATGGGTGCTGGCCGCCGCCATGACGGCGTACACGGTCGGCGCCCTCGGCGGGGCCGTGGTCATCGCCCGATGGCGGCCCCGCTCCCAGGGTTGGGCCGCCTTCGCCGGGCTGTCGGCGTACGGCGTCGCCCCGCTCAGCCTGATGCTGCCCGTGCACCCGGTCGTGGTCGTCGCCGCGTACGCGGTGGCCGGGGTCGGCATCGAGCTGTTCAACGTGCCCTGGTTCACGGCCACCCAGCGCGAGGTCGCCCCGGACAAGCTGGCCCGGGTCTCCTCGCTCGACTTCCTGGTGTCCTACGGCCTGGCGCCGGTCGGCCTCGCCGTGATCGCCCCGGCGATCGACTGGTTCGGGGTCACGGCCGTCCTCGCCGTGTGCGCCGCCGCCTGCCTCCTGGTGCCGGCCGCCGCCGCCCTGGTCCCGACCGCCCGTCACTTCGCCCGCACACCCCCGGCGGCGGACTGACCCGCCCGCCCGAGCCGCCACCCGCCCGGCCGCTGACCCGGCCCCGGCGTCGAGGCGGTGCCGACGCCGGGGCCGGGGCGTCCACCCGGAACGGTGCGGGCCCGCCCGCCGGGGGTGCGGGCGGGCCCGGGCCCGGGCAGGGCGTCAGATGCGGGTGGCGGTGAGGACGTGGTAGTCGAGGAGGCCGTCGCGCCAGGCGGTGAGGAAGTGACGGGACCAGTGGGCGGTGGGGACGGTGTCGGTGAGGTAGCGGTCGAAGCCGGGCCAGACGTCGGAGCCGATGGATTCGGTGGTGATGTCGGTGAAGCCGTGGCGGGTGAGGTCGGCGGTGAAGGCGTCGAGGGGGTGGGGGACGTCGAGGCCGTCGGCGAAGCTGGCGAGCATGATCTTGAGGCGTTCGGCGGCGTCGGGGCCGGGGGCGGTGAAGAAGGTGGTCACGACGAGGCGGCCGCCCGATCGCAGGACGCGGGAGGACTCGCGGGCGAAACCGCTCAGTTCGCGGAAGTGCTGGGCGGCCTCGACGGAGAAGACACCGTCCAGGTAGCCGTCGGAGAACGGGAGTTCGTCCGCCGAGCCCAGGGTGTAAGCCAACCGATCGGGGTACGTCGCCAGGGCTCTCGCGTTGACGGCCCGGGCCCGCTCGATCTGGTCCGGGTGGATGTCCACCCCCGTCACCCCCGCGAACCGGAACTCCCGCAGGGCGAGGGCGCTCCCCAGGCCGCGCCCGCACCCCACCTCCGCCAGCCGAAGCCGCTCGCGCGGTTCGGGGAACTCCCGCAACACCCGCCGGTACAGCTGCTCCTGGCTGCGCACCCGGTCCTCGGGGGTCGGCGCCGCGAGGCCGATCCCCTGCCAGTAGCCGAAGTTGATGAAACCGCCGGCGAATGACGGGGCCGTGCTGAGGTCGTCGGCGCCGTAGGTCTGGCGCACGGTCGGGGGGATGCGGTTGTGGTCCATGGGCCGCTGGGTCTCCTGGTCGGTGGGTGCCCGGCCGTCGGGCGTGCCGAGGTACGTACCCAAACCTGTGGTGGTCCGAACACGGTACGTGATGGCGGGGCGGGCGGTGTCCAGGGGGCGGCGGGGGGCGTGGTGGTGCTCCGAGGGGGCGCGGGCACCACCACGCGACGGGGGCGGCTACCGGGTGAGGGCGGCCGGGGCGTCGATCCGGGTCAGCTTCTGCGGGTTGCGCACGATGTAGACCCGGGTGATCCGGCCGTCCTCCACCGCGAGGCTCACCACCGAGGGTTCGCCGCCGATGTCGATCCGGCCGGCCGGAGCGCCGTTGAGCCAGACCGTGGCGGCGTCGAACGCGACCGGCAGCCGCCCGGCGCGGGCGAGCAGCGCCGCCACCGCCTCGGCCCCGTGCACCGGGGCGGTGACGGCCGCCGCGATCCCGCCGCCGTCGGCGATCAGGACGACGTCCGGCGCCAGCACCGCCATCAGGTCCTGCAACCGCCCGGTGCGCAGGGTCTCCAGGAAGCGCTCCACCACCTGTTGCTGCTCGGAGCGGCTCACCCGCACCCGGGGCCGGCGGGCCGCCACGTGCCCGCGGGCCCGGCGGGCGATCTGCCGTACGGCGGCCGGGGTCTTGCCGAGGGCCTCGGCGATCTCCTCGTACGGCAGCTCGAAGACCTCGCGGAGCACGAACACCGCCCGCTCGGCCGGCCCGAGGGTCTCCAGCACGGTCAGCACCGCGAACGAGACGCTCTCCGCGAGTTCGACGTCCTCGGCGACGTCGGGGCTGGTGAGCAGCGGCTCCGGCAGCCACTCGCCGACGTACTGCTCGCGTCGGCGGGAGAGCGTCCGCAGCCGGTTGAGGCCCTGGCGGGTGACGATCCGGATGAGGTAGGAGCGCGGGTCCTGCACCCGGTCGTGGTCGACCTCGGCCCACCGCAGCCAGGACTCCTGCAGCACGTCCTCGGCGTCGGCGGCGGAGCTGAGCAGCTCGTAGGCGACGGTGAAGAGCAGGCTGCGGTGGGTGACGAAGGGGTCCTCGGCCCCGGTCACGCCGGCGACGCCCCGGCCGCGTCGTCGACGGCGGCGGCGCCGCGCCGGGCCAGGGGGATCTCGCAGGAGTCCGAGAAGCCCTGGGAGCGGACGCCGTTCGCGGTGTTGTTCCTGGTGGCCATGTTGACGAAGGCCACGTAGGCGGTGAGTTCGACCATGGCCGCCGGGCCGAGCTCGTCCAGCAGGTGCTCGTACAGTTCGTCGGTGACGGCCGGCGGGGTCACGGTCATCGCCTCGGCGTACTCCATCACCTCCCGCTCCAGCGGCGTGAAGACCTCGGACGCCCGCCAGTTCGGCACCTGGCTCGCCTTGGCCAGGTCCAGCCCCTGGTTCCGCGCCTGGAAGTAGCCGACGTCCAGGCACCAGCCGCAGCCGACCTGCGCGGCCACCGCCATGTGCGCGAAGGACTTGAGGCTCTCGTCGAGCGCGTCCCACTCGGCGATCCGGCGGGAGAAGTCCAGGTTCGCGGTGGCGACGCCGGGGTTGTGCCAGATCGCCTCGACGGGTTCGAGCTCCGTCCCGAAGCCCTTGATCATGTTCTCGCTCAGCTCGGCGGGCAGCTGGGCCTTCGGCAGTCGCAGTGCCATGGTGTCCTCCCGGTTCGGGGGTTCGGTGGTGCGGCGGGTTCGCCGGACATGAAGACACCGGAGGGCACGCGGATGTGACAGCGCGATGCGAGAGCAGGGGAAAACGCTTTCCGGACGGGCCGGGCGGTTCGCTACAGTCCGCGGGTACCGCCGACCACCGCGAGGAGTACGACACCGTGAACGTCCCCGACGACCGCCCCGCCCCGCCGCTGACCGGAGGCGAGCGCGAGATGCTGCGCGGCTTCCTCGACTTCCACCGGGCGACCCTCGCCCTGAAGTGCGAGGGCCTGACCGACGAGCAGCTGCGGCTGCGCTCCAGCCCGCCGTCCACGCTCAGCCTGCTGGGCCTGGTCCGGCACATGGCGGAGGTGGAGCGGACCTGGTTCCGCCGGGTGATCAACGCCGAGGACCTGCCGCTGGTCTGGTCCGAGGAGGGCGACTACCAGGCCGCGTACGACCCCGCCGGCGCCACCCGGGCGGAGGCCTTCACCGCCTGGCGGACCGAGGTCGAGCACTCCCGGCGCATCGAGCTCGCCGCCGACTCCCTCGACGTCACCGGCCACCAGCCCCGGTGGGACGCCGAGGTGTCGCTGCGCCTGGTGATGCTCCACCTGATCCACGAGTACGCCCGGCACAACGGGCACGCCGACTTCCTGCGGGAGGCGATCGACGGGGTGGTGGGCGCCTGACGAGCCCGAGCGCCCTACCAGCCGAGCAGGTGGGTGCGGTGGGCGAGCGCCGCGAGGACGGCTTCGGCGGCGGTCTCGGGGGTGAGGGCGGTGGTGTCGAGCGCGTGGTCGGCGGCCTCGGCGGCCGGGCCGGCGTGCAGGACGACGTAGTGGAGGGCGGCGCCGGTGGTGCGGCTCTCGCGGCGGAAGGTGTCGAGGGCGGCCGGGACGGCGGGCGCCTCCACCACGACCTGGTAGCCCCGGGTGGCGTAGGCGAAGGCGGCCTGGGCGGCCGCGGCCAGGGCGGTGGCGTTCTGGCGCCCGGCCTCGGGCAGGTGGGGCGGCAGCTGGCCGCTGCGGATGACCCGCAGGAAGTCGTCCGTCCGCAGGTGGACGCTCGGGCTCAGCTCCCGGGCGAGCAGCTCCGCGACCGGGCTGTTCCCGGCCCCGTCGGGGTCGACGAGGACGAGGACGCCCCCGGCGCCCCGGCCGCCCCCGAGCTCCGGCCCACCTACGGTCGTACGGTTCACAGCTGCTGATCCCTTCGCGGGCCGGGGACGGTCGGGTAGCCGGGGGCGGGGCGGTCGGCGTGCGAAGGGGCTGGTCGGCCCCTGTACCGGACAACCGACCGCCTCGTCCCTACGACTGATGCGTTTCGGGGATCAACCTAGTCCAAACGGGTGGCGGAGTCGTCCCCCATCCGGTTCCTGGGCGGGTCGGAGGGGGAGGTCGGCGCGGGTCGGCGGGGAACTCCGGGCCGGTCGGCGGGGAGGCCGGGGAGGCCCGGGCGGGTCGGTGCCGGCCGCTACCGGTCCTCGGTGCGCAGCACGATCGGGTTGGTGAGCGCCGCCATCGGCCCCCAGGGCAGGTCCGGCCCCATCGAGTTTCCCCTGCCCGGGTTGCCGTCCGCCTTCGGGTGGCGCACCTCGGCCCGGACGTAGGAGGCGAGCGAGGCGGTGGTGCGCCAGACCACGGTGCCGGAGCCGTCGGCGGGCAGCGACTCCTGGTGCAGCTGCCCCTCGTCGGTGAGCAGGCGGACCGTCCCGCCGGGCACCCCGGACACGGTGAGCCGGACGTCCAGCGGGGCGTCGGCCGGGACGGTCAGCTCCTCGCCGATGCCCGCCCGGCGGCCGTGCCCGGTGACGGTGAAGTCGAGCTCGACGGCGGAGGACTCGGCCAGCCAGCTGCGCCCGGCGCGCAGCCCGTCCAGGATCGCGTCCCGGGTGAGGTCCTCGGCCAGCACCACGGTGTGCGGGGAGCCGATGGCCTGCGGCTCGCTGTGCGCGTCGCTGTCGCCCAGGGCGGGCAGCCAGGAGCGGCCCTCGCGCAGGGCGACGGCGAGCCGGCCGTCCCAGGTGTCCACCGCCGACTCGTCGTCGTACGTCCAGGGGCCGTTCCACACCTCGACGGCGTCGGCCCCCTCGTAGCCGAACTTCCACTGGCAGGCGACGTACGGGCAGTACGGGTGCGCGGGCACCACCAGGCCGCCGGCCCGGTGGACCTGGCGGACGAAGCGCGGGTACTCCTCGTCGCGCGAGCGGTAGCGCCAGTCGACGAACTGGCCGGGCTCCAGGCCGAGGGCCAGCCAGTGGCCGTTGCGGGTGGTGACCTCCTCGCCCGGCAGGATCAGCAGGTCGGGGCCGGCCAGCGGGCCCCAGGAGCCGTGCGAGGAGCTGGTGTTGTGGTCGGTGGAGACGATGAAGTCCAGGCCGGCCGCGCGGGCCCCGGCCGCCACCTCCTCGGGCGTGCGCCGCCCGTCGGAGTGGACGGTGTGCAGGTGGCAGTCGCCCCGGTACCAGGCCCGGCCGCGGCCGCGGGCCCGCTCCGCCGGGTAGTGGGGGGTGAACCGCGGCCCGGGCGCCCCGAACCGGAGGGTGACCTCGACGTGGTAGTCCAGGCCCTGCGGGGCGATCTGGTAGGGGCCGAGGACGACGTGCCAGGTGCCGGGGTTGATCGGGCCGGGGAGGTAGCCGGGGGTCGCGGCGCCGCGGGAGAGGCTGAACTCGGCGCGGAAGCCGCCGGACCAGCCGCGGAAGCCGGCACCGCCGAGGTCGGTGCCGCGGTCGTCGAAGATGCCGATGTCGCAGGAGTTGCCGGGGGTGCCGGCCGGGACCGGCGGCTTGTCGTAGCGGTAGGAGACGGCGATCTCGCGGACGCCCTCGGGCACTTCGACGGGGAGGTGGACGAAGTCGGGGGCGCCGGTGGGCAGATGGCCGGTGAGGGTGAGGGTGCGGTCGGCGGGGGCGCCGCCGGGGGCGTCGGTGGGGGCGGCGGCGGCCCCGGCGGTGGTGGCGGCCAGGCCGAGGGCGGTGGCGGCGCCGGTGGCGAGGCCGGTGCGGAGCAGGTCGCGGCGGGCGGGCTGGTCGTGGCGCGGGGTGCTGGGCTCGGTCGGCCGGTCGTGGCGGGGCGTGCTGGGCTCGGTCGGCATCGAGGTCTCCGGTTCGCGGCGGGCGGGTCGCTCGCGTGCCTACCCCGGCGAGTGAACCGGGGGTGAGTCGGGGCCCACGGTGGTGGGGCGGGGCGGTGAAGAGGTGCCGGGCGGGGGCGGGGGCGAGTTGCGGGGAGTGACGATTGGTCGGTTCATAGTCATGTCATCGATTTATATGAGAACTAGTGCGGATGGGAGACGGACGTGTCGGTGAGGCGGCGGACGCTGCTCATGGTGGTGGCCGGAGGAGCGCTGACGGGGTGCCGGACCAGGTCGTCGGGCGCCGACTCACCCCTGCTCCCGCCGGCCGGCTCCGCCTCGGGGGCCTCGGCGATACCGTCCGCCGTCCCGCTCGCGACGCCCGCCGACGGGCCCGCCGAGGCCGCCGCCGCGCCGACGGCCGGGCCGGAGCCCACGCCCGCCCCGGAGGCCGCGAAGCAGCCGGCGCGGGAGCCGACCCGGGCCGAGGTGGTGGAGCGGTACGACGGGCAGGCCCCGGGCGACTGGGGGCTGGAGGTGTCCGGGGTGATCACCGCGCTGCCGGAGGGCGAGAGCGCCATGGCGCTCACCTTCGACGCCTGCGGCGGCCCCGGCGGCAACGGCTACGACGCCGACCTGATCGACTTCCTGCGGGCGAACGGCGTGCCGGCCACCCTCTTCCTGAACGCCCGCTGGATCGACGCCAACCCGGAGGAGTTCGAGCGGCTCGCCGCCGACCCGCTGTTCGAGATCGGCAACCACGGCACCGCCCACCGCCCGCTCTCGGTCACCGGCCGCTCCGCGTACGGCATCGCCGGCACGCGCGACGTCGGCGAGGTGTACGACGAGGTGGCGGGCAACGCCCACAAGCTCGCCGAGCTGCTCGGGCACCCGCCCCGGTTCTTCCGCTCCGGCACCGCGCACTACGACGACGTCGCCACCCGGGTGGTCGCCGACCTCGGCCAGCGGGTGGCCGGCTTCACCGTGAACGGCGACGGCGGGGCGACGCTGCGGGCCGCCGAGGTGCGGCAGGAGGTGGCCTCCGCCCCGCCCGGCGCGATCGTGATCGGCCATCTGAACCATCCGGGCGGCGGCACCGCCCCCGGGGTGGCGGCGGCGGTGCCGGGGCTGCTGGCGGCCGGGCGGCGCTTCGTACGGCTCTCGGACGTGCTGTAGCCGGGCGGGTGGGGGCGCCTCGGGGCAGACGGCTCAGGCCAGGCGCAGGCCGCCCGGGTGCTCCTCCTCGATGATCCGGACCAGCCAGTCGAAGACCGTCGGCCCCCGGCCCGCCCGGGCGGCGTCCAGCTCGGCGGTGATCTGCGCGCGGTTGGCGGGATGGGCCCGGGCCAGCCGCAGCTCCAGTTGGCGGACCGTCTCCGGGTGGCCGAGGTTGCGGCGGGAGGCCTCGTGGTGGCGCCACTCGATGACCCAGTCGCCGTCCTCGGGCGTGCCGTAACCGCCGCGCAGGCAGTCGGCGAAGGCGTCGAGGTTGCGGCCGAAGTAGCCGTCCTCGCCGATGGTCCGCCCGACCGCGTCCCAGAAGTCCTCCAGGGTCCTGATCCCGTTGCCGTCGATCACATAGGTCACCGTCACGGGGTCGAGGATATGCGGCGCCGACGGCGGGTCAGGGGGAGACGGCGATCGCGGTGGCGAGCAGCCCGTCCCGGACCGCCCAGCGGCCGTCGAAGCCGTCGATCCGGCGGCCGCCGACCACCGGGCCGGGGACGAGCAGCCGGGCGGTGAAAGTGCCGTCGGGGGCGAGGTCGAGTTCGGCCTCGTGGAAGTCCAGGAAGAGCAGGGTCAGCGGGAACCAGGCCTTGTACACCGACTCCTTGGCGCTGAACAGGATGCGGTCCCACGGCACGTCCGGGTGCTCGGCGGCCAGCTTGGCGAGCCGCTGCTGCTCGACCGGCAGCGCGACCGCCTCCTGGACGCCCTCGGGCAGCGGCAGCGCGGGTTCGGCGTCGATGCCGACGGAGGCGAGGGCGCCGGCCCGGGCCACGGCCGCCGCGCGGAAGCCGTCGCAGTGGGTGAGGCTGCCGACCACGCCGTCCGGCCAGCTCGGGGCGCCGCGCAGGCCCGGGACCAGCGGCCGGTACGGGACGCCGAGCCGGGCGAGGGCGGCCCGGGCGCAGTGCCGGACGGTGGTGAACTCGCGGCGCCGCTTGTCGACGGCCCGGGCGACGGCCGGCTCCTCCTCGGGCTCCAGCCGGGCCTCCGGCGGGTCGTCGTAGGCCACCTCGGTCACCACGACGTCCGGCAGCAGGTCCCCGATCATCCGTTCCCCCCTCGGTCGGCCGCGCGGACGGTCGCCGCGCGGGACGAGGGTAACCCGGGTGGAGGGATCTTGGAGGGGGATCGGGGACCCCGGCCGGACGGCTCGGCCCGGCCCGGCTACTCGAAGGCGGCCGCCGCCTCGTGCAGTGCCCGGGCGACCGTCTCCGGGTCGTACGGCGCCGGGTCGCCGGGCCGGTAGGTGACGGAGTGCAGGGCGCCGGTGTAGCGGAACGAGCGGTGCCGCTCGTACACCGGCCAGGAGACCGGGGACTTGCGGTCGATGCCGACGCTGATGCCCTGGAACGGGGCCATGCCGATCAGCTGGTGGACCGGGCCGAGCCGGCCGCCCCGGGAGCCGTCCGGAAGGGTGCCGTCCCCGGTGCCGTCCGGGAACGGGCCGTCCAGGAACGGGCCGTCCACCGGTCGGCCGTCCACGATCAGCCGGAACTCCCACGTGAGGTCGGCGACGGCGGTGGCCTCCAGGGTGATCAGCCGGGTCCCGGCCGGCAGCGGGCCGCCGTCGGCCTCCAGCAGCTCGCCGTACTGGTTGTAGGCGAGGCGCAGCCGGCCGTCCTCGACGTAGAGGCTGTAGCCGCCGCCCTGGTCGCCGTGCGAGACCAGGACGCCCTGGTCGCCCGGCCGGTAGCCGTCCAGCGCGACCTCGACCGTGAAGGAGCGGAAGGAGATCAGCCGGGAGGAGCGGTAGCGCTCCAGCTCGGGAGTGCCGGCCAGCAGGGTGACCGGGCGGCGCAGCCGGTCCGCCTCGGGGCCGCGCAGGGCGAGGGCGCCGCTGCCATCGGCCAGCGGGAAGACCCCGTCGCGCCAGGCGGCGGCCTCCCAGGCGGCGGACAACTCCTTCACCAGACCCGGGTGTTCGGCGGCGAGGTCGTGGATCTCGGTGGGGTCGGTGCGCAGGTCGTACAGTGCCCACTCGCCGTCCTCGTACGGGGTGCCGGGGCGGTGCAGGGTGACCAGCTTCCAGCCGTCGCGGTAGTAGCTGCGGTTGCCGGTCATCTCGCAGTACTGCTCGTGGTGGGTGCTGGGCGCGGCGCCGTCGCGCAGCACGGAGGCGAAGCTGGTGCCGTCGAGCTCCTGGACCGGCTGGGACCGGCGCTCCGACGGCCGTTCCACGCCCGCGAGTTCGAGCAGGGTGGGCAGGATGTCGGTGACGTACTGGTACTGGGTGCGGACGCCGGTGTCGCCCTCGGCGCGCGGCAGGCCGGCCGGCCAGGAGAGCACGAAGGGGACGCGGACGCCGCCCGCGTGGGTCTGGCCCTTGTAGAGGCGGAAGGGGGTGTTGGAGGCCATGCCCCAGCCGCGCGGGTAGTGGACCAGACTCTGCGGGCCGCCGATCAGGTCGATCTCGCGCCGGACGTCCGGGTTCCAGTCCGCCGGCAGGTTCGGGTGGTGGACGAAGCGGCTGAAGTAGCTGCGGGTGCCCTCGGCGCCGCCCTCGCCGGTGCCGCCGTTGTCGCTGGTGAACACGATGACGGTGTTGTCGAGTTCGCCGAGGGCGGCCAGGGTGTCGGCGAGCCGGCCGAGGTTCTGGTCGACGTTGTCGACCATCGCCGCGTAGACCTCCATGTAGCGGGCGTACAACTTCTTCTGGACGTCGGTGAGTTCGTCCCAGGGGCCGACCTCGTACCCGGCCTCGGAGTTGCGTTCGGGCAGCTCGGTGCCGGGCGGGAAGTGGCCGGCGGCCAGCTGGCGGGCGAAGCGGGTGCGGCGCAGCTCGTCCCAGCCGCCGTCGTAGCGGCCGCGGTGGCGGACGAGGTCCTCGGGCTTGGCCTGGAGCGGGCCGTGCACGGCGTTGTGGGCGAGGTAGAGGAAGAACGGCTTGTCGGCGTCGTGGGCGCGCAGCGACTTGACCATCTTGACGGCCTGGTCGGTGAGGTCGTCGGTGTAGTAGTAGCCGTCGGGGAACTCGTCGATGTCCAAGGGGCTGTTGTCGCGGACGAGTTGGTGCGGGTGGAAAAGGCTGGTCAGGCCCTCCAGGACGCCGTAGTACTGGTCGAAGCCCTTCTGGAGCGGCCAGTTGGCGCGGTCGTCGGCGGCGTTGGAGGCGGAGTCCCGGGTGAGGTGCCACTTGCCGACCGCGTAGGTGGCGTACCCGGCGTCGTGCAGCAGCTCGGCCAGGGTGGGGATGTCCCCGGCGACCTCCATGCCGTAGCCGGGGAAGCCCGGGTCGGCGTTGGCGACGAAGGAGTAGCCGACCCGGTGCGGGTTGAGGCCGGTGAGCAGCGCCGCCCGGGCGGGGGAGCAGAGCGGCATGGTGTGGTAGTTGGCGAGCCGGACGCCGGTGGCGGCGAGGCGGTCCAGGGTCGGGGTGGGGATCTCGGCGCCGAACGGGCCGATGTCGCTGTAGCCCATGTCGTCGATCAGCACGACCACGATGTTGGGCGCGCCCTCGCGCGGGCGGACCCGCTGCGGCCAGGCGGGGACGGACTCGGCGAAGGTGCGGCCGACGGTGCCGGGGAAGCCGGCGTACGGGTCGCGGCGGTGCGGGTTCGGCTCGGGCGCGGTGCTCATGCGGGGCTCCGGGGGTGGCTGGGGCGGGGGGTGTCTCAGGCGGCGGCCGGAGCGGATTCCAGGCGCGGTACGGCGGCCAACAGCTCGGCGGTGTACGGGTGTTCGGGAGCGGTGACGACCCGGTCGGCCGGGCCGGTCTCGACGATCCGGCCGTGGCGCATCACCGCGATCCGGTGGCTGACCCGGCGGACCACCGCCAGGTCGTGGGCGATGAACAGGACGGCCAGGCCGAGTTCGCGCTGGAGCCGGGCGAGCAGCTCGATCACCTGGGCCTGTACCGAGACGTCCAGAGCGGAGACCGGTTCGTCGCAGATCAGTACGCTCGGCTCGGGCGCCAGCGCCCGGGCGATGCCGAGGCGTTGGCGCTGGCCGCCGGAGAACGCGCGCGGGTGGCGGTCGGCCGTGGCCGGGTCCAGCCCGACCTGCTCCAGCAGTGCGGCGACCCGGGCGGCGCGCTGCTCCCGGCCGCCGAGGCGGTGGACGATCAGCGGCTCGGCGATGATCTGCCCGGCGGTCATCCGGGGGTTGAGCGAGGAGTACGGGTCCTGGAAGACCAGTTGGACCTCCCGGTGCGGCCGCCGGCCGAGTTCCTCGCCGCGGAAGCGGATGCTGCCGCCGGACGGCGCGTGCGCCTGCACCAGCGCCCGGGCCAGGGTGGACTTCCCGGAGCCGGACTCGCCGACCAGGCCCAGCGTCTCGCCGGGGTGCAGGTCGAGGTCGACGCCGTGCAGCGCGGTGACGGGGCGCCGCCGGGAGCCGTACGTCTTGGTCAGGCCGCGGACGGTGAGCAGCGGCCGGGTGCCCGGGGTGCTGTTGGCGGCTGCCCGGGACGGTTCCGTCAGGCGTGGGACGGCGGCCGACAGCTCGCGGGTGTAGGGGTGTTCGGGGCGGGCGAGGACCTCGGCGGTGGTGCCGCGCTCGACCACCCGGCCGTGCCGCATGACCAGCAGCCGGCGGCAGGTCTGGGCGATCACCCCGAGGTCGTGGCTGATCACCACCAGGGCGGTGCCGGTCTCCCGGTTGATCCGGGCCAGCAGGCGCAGGATCTGCTGCTGGACGGTCGGGTCGAGGGCGGTGGTCGGCTCGTCGGCGACCAGCACCTCGGCGTCGTGGGCCAGGGCGAGGGCGATCATGATGCGCTGGCGCTGGCCGCCGGAGAACCGGTGCGGGTGGTCGCACAGCCGCCCGGCGGCGTCGGGGATGCCGACCAGGTCGAGCAACTCGGCGGCGCGGGCCCGGCGTTCGGCCTTCCGGAGCCGGCTTCCGTGGGCGCGCAGTGCCTCGTCCAGCTGGCGGCCGACGGTGAGTACGGGGTTGAGCGAGGACATCGGGTCCTGGAAGACCATGGCGATCCGCCGGCCGCGCAGAGCGCGCAGCGCCTCCTCGGGGAGCGCGGCGAGGTCCTGCCCGGCGAGTTCGACCGAGCCGGCGGTGATCCGGCCGCCGGGTGGCAGCATCCGCAGCAGGGCCAGCGCGGTGGTGGACTTCCCGGAGCCGGACTCGCCGACGATGCCGAGGGTGTCGCCCGCGGCCAGGTCGAAGGAGACGCCGTCGACGGCGGCGGTGCCCGGGGCGCGGGCGTCGCCGAACCGTACGGTGAGGTCGGTGACTCGGAGCACGGTGGTCATCGGCGGATCCCCCGGTTCAGGGCCTCGGCGATCAGCGTGAAGCCGAGCACCAGTGCGGTGGTGGCGGCCAGTGGGGCGGCCGCGAAGGTCGGGTCGGTGGCCAGGTAGGCGACGGACTGGCTGAGGATGCTGCCCAGGGTGGGATCCGGCGGGCGGACCCCGAGGCCGAGGAAGCTCATCGCGCCCTCGATGAACACGCCGAGCGAGAGCGCCACGGCGGTCTGCACGATCAGCGGGTCGACGGCGTTGGGCAGGACGTGCCGCAGCAGCACCCGGGCCCGGGAGGCGCCGCCGACCCGGGCGGCCACGGCGTACTCGCGCTCCCGCTGGACCAGGATGCCGGCCCGCAACTGCCGTCCGAAGCCCGGGATCTCGGCCAGCGCGATGACGATCACCACCGGCCAGCGGCCCGGGCCGAGGACGGCGGTCACGGCCAGCGCGAGGATCAGCCCGGGGAAGGCGAGCAGCAGGTCGAAGGCGCGCTGGACGGCGAGGTCGGTCCACCGGGAGGCGGCCGCGAGCAGGGCGGCGGAGCAGCCGAGCAGGGCGCCGATCGGGACGGCGGTGACGATCAGCGCGAGGTCGGTGCCGATGCCGTGCAGCACGCGGCTGTACAGGTCGCGGCCGAGGTCGTCGGTGCCGAAGGGGTGGGCGGCGCTGGGGCCGGCCAGCGCGAGCGCGCTCTGGGCGTTCGGGTCGGTGCCGGTGAGCAGCGGTGCGAGCAGCCCGGCCAGGGCGACCGCGCCGACCAGGACGAGGCCGGTCAGGCCGCGCCCGCTGAGCAGGGCGGAGCGGTGACGGCCGCGCGGTGGGGCGGACTCGAGGGGAAGGGTGGTGGTGGTCATCGGGTCACTCCCAGCGGATCCGGGGGTCGAGCCAGGTGTAGGCCAGGTCGGTGAGCAGTTGGACGGCCACGTGGACCGCGACCACGAGCAGCAGCAGGTCCTGCACCACCGGGTAGTCCCGGCGCAGCACGCCCTGCTCGATCAGCTGGCCGAGGCCCGGCCAGGCGAAGATCCGCTCCACCAGGACGGCCCCGGCGACCAGGTGGCCGATCTGGAGGCCGAGGACGGTGACGGCGGAGGGCAGCGCGTTGGGCAGCGCGTGCAGCCAGACGATGCGACGCCGGGAGACGCCGAGCGCGGTCGCGGTGCGGACGTACTCCTCGGCGAGGGCGCGTTGGATGCCGTCCTTGAGGTAGCGGGCCAGCACGGCGGCGCTGGGCAGGGCCAGGCAGACGGCGGGCATCGCCAGGTACTGCACGGCCAGGTCCGGCTCCGCCAGCAGGGATGCGTGCCCGCCGGCCGGGAGCAGTTCGAAGGAGACGGCGAACAGCAGAACCAGCAGCACGCCGGTGACGAACGGCGGGACCGCCAGGACGCCGGTGGTGACCGCCTGGACGGCGGCGGCGACCGGGCCGCGCCGGGTGGTGGCGCCGGCCACGGCCAGCGGCAGGGCGATCAGCACCACCAGCAGCAGGGCGCCGAGGGTGAGTTGGGCGGTGGCGCCGAGGCCGTTGCCGATCAGGTCGGAGACCTGGCCGCCGATCGCGTAGCTCGGCCCGAGGTCGCCGGTCAGCACCCGGCCGAGCCAGCTCGCGTACTGGCCGAACAGCGGTTCGTCGAGCCCCAGTTGATGGCGGATGGCCTCGACGGTGGCGGGGGTGGCGTCCGGGCCGGCGAGGGTGGTGGCCGGGTCGCCGGGGATCAGCCGGAGGATGAGGAAGACCAGGAAGGAGGCGAGGACCAGGACGAGCAGTCCGCTGGGGAGGCGTTTCAGGAGGAAGGTGCGCATGGGGTTCCGGGCCGTCCTGCTCAGGCCGTGAGGTAGGCGTCGTCGAGGTTGAGGTAGCCGAACTTGTTGAGCGTCACGCCCCGGGCCCGGCGGCCCGCGACCTCGACCAGTCCGGCGATGGCGAGGTCGATCACGAACTCCTCGTCCAGCAGCACCTCGGTGATCTGCTGGTGGAGCGCCCGGGCCTCGGGGCTGTCGCCGTCGCCGCGGTTCCAGGCGCGCTGCACCAGGTCGGTGTAGGCGGGGGAGTCGAAGCGCGAGCTGTTCCTGGCCTCGTTGAAGGGGTAGGCGCTCACCGCCAGGGTGGCGGGCTGGAGCTGGGCGAAGCCGTGGCTGAGCGTCCACAGTGCGGGCATGGCCTGGGAGATCAGCTGCTTCTGCATGGTCGGCGAGTCGGCCGGCTGGAGCACCGTCTCGATGCCGACCTGCCGGAGGTCGTACTGGAGGACCTGCGCGATGGCGGTCGGCCCGGCCTCGTTGGAGTGGGCGAAGGGCAGGGTGATGTGCTCCGCGCCCGCCTCCCGGAGGAGCGCCCGGGCCCGCTCCGGGTCGTGCCGGTAGTGGGTGGCGCCGGCCTCGGTGTAGGCGGGCGAGGACCTGGGCCAGGGCACCGAGGAGGCGGTGCCGTAGCCGCCGAGGGCCTGCTGGACGAGCCGGTCGCGGTCGACGGCCCAGGCGATGGCCTGGCGGACGCGCTTGTCGCGGACGTGTTCGGCGGTGACGTCGACGCCGATGTAGTGGGCGCCGGAGCCGGTGTCGTACTGCTTGATCCGGAACCGCGGGTCGGTGCGCAGGGTGGCGACGTCCTTGCCCCGGATGTTGTAGGACAGGTGGGTCTGGCCGGTCCTGAGCGAGGACAGCAGCGACTCCGCCTGCGGGATGATCCGGATCTCCACGCCGTCGAGGTACGGGCGGCCGGGGTTCCAGTAGCGCTCGTTGCGGGCGAAGGAGAGCGAGGAGCCCGGTTTGCGCCCGGTGAGGGCGAACGGGCCGGTGCCGATCAGCCGGGTGCCGGCGACGGCGTCCTCGATGCTTTCCCGGTCCGGGATGATCATGAACTCGAAGAGGTCGAAGAGGTTGCTCACCGGGTGGGCGAGCACCAGGGTCAGTTCGAAGTCCCCGTTCCGGCGGAAGTCGGTGACGGTGGCGGCGGTGGAGCGCAACTGGGCCGAGCGGGCCGGGTTCTGGAGGTTCCGGACGGCGAAGACGACGTCGTCGGCGGTGAACCGGCGGCCGCTGTGGAACAGCACGTCCTCGCGCAGCCTGAGCGTGACGCTCAGGCCGTCCGGGGCGGTCTGCCAGGCGGTGGCGAGTTCGGGCTGCGGCTGGAGCCGGTCGTCGTACCTGGTGAGGGTGTTGAAGACGAGGCGCTGGACGAGGGTGTTGGCGCTCACGGCGAAGAGCAGGCTCGGGGTGACGTCGATGCCGGTCGAGACGGTCAGCACGCCGCCCCGGCGCGGGGAGCCGGCGTCCACGGCGTCGGCCGCGTTCCGGGCGTGCTCGACGGCCGACCGGCAGCCCGCGAGCGTCAGCAGGCCGGCGCCGGCGAGGCCCGCGCGCAGCAGGGCGCGGCGGCTCGGGGCGGCGGGGGGACGGGGGAGCGCGGTCATAAGGGTCCTTCGGGGACAGGGGGCTGGTGCGGATGTGTGGGCTACGGGCGGGGAGCCGTGAGCGCGTGGACCGGCCGGGCGTACAGCTCGCCGAGCACCGGCGCCCCGGCGGCCACGGCGAGCACGTCCCGGCCGCGCTGCTGGGAGATCAGCAGGCCGGCGTCCCGGTGCAGGTGCGAGCGGAGCGCGAACTCGTCCCGGACGACGTCGAGATGGGCCGGATCGAGGGCGGCGAAGTGCTCGGTCAGGACCAGCAGGTCGGGGTTGACGACGTCGGCGAGCAGGGCGAGCGCGCGGCCGATGAGCCGGGCCCGGTTGCCGACCAGCCGGTTCGCCGTCGGGTCGCCGCGCCGGACGGCGGCGATCAGCTGGGCCCGGTCCGGCCCGGCGGTGACCCCCTCGGCGGCGGCCGCCGCGAACAGCGCGGTGTCCGAGGCGGCCACCGAGAGGCAGCCGAGCCGGCCGCAGTGGCAGCGCTCCCGGCTGTCCGCGTCCGGGTCGGTGACCGTCCCGGAGACCGGGAGGTGGCCGAGGTCGCCGGTGACCGAGGGCGGGCCCAGGTGGACGGTGCCCGCGACCGCCAGCGCCGCGTCCACCACGTGCCCGACGAACAGCTGCACCATGCTGCGGCGGGCCGCCGGGTGGCCGAAGAGGATCTCCGCCTGGGTGAGCGCCCGGGCGTGGTTGTCCACCTGGACGGGAAGTCCGGTGGCGTTCACCAGCAGATCGCGCAGCGGCAGGTCCCGCCAGTCGAGCGGGTCGTGACGGATGACCACCCCGCCCGCCGGGTCGACCGAGCCGCCGGTGACGGCGCCCAGCCCGACCACCGTACGGTCGCCGCGCAGGGCGTCGACCAGCCGGGGCAGCCGGGCCACCAGCGGCTTCAGCAGATCGGGCCCGGTCCGGCCGCGGTTGGGGACCTCCTTGCGCCGCAGCACCCGGCCGCGCAGGTCGAGCAGCGCGACGGTGGTGAACGGCAGGCCGATGTGCAGCCCGGCCACGGCGAGTCGCTCCGGGTCGAGGTCGAGCGGCAGCTGCGGGCGGCCCAGTGCGCCGCTGCCGCCGACCGCCAACTCCGGCCGCTCGTAAAGGAGTCCGAGCCGGACCAGGTCCACCGCCTGCCGGGAGACGGCCGCGGCGCTGAGCCCGGTGAGCGCGGCGACCCGGCTGCGGGCGATCGGCCCGTGGTCGAGCACCGTGCGCAGGACGGCGGCGGCGTTGGCGTCCCGGCGGTCGTCGCCGGTGCGCAGGGCGGTGGACGTGGTCACGGCGTCGTCGCTGCCGTCGGTTCTTCCCCGGCCCCGGTCAGTTGGCCGCTTCGAGCTCCTCGGCGGGCACCAGGCCCGGCACCCGCGGCGGGTCGGCGGGCTCCAGCAGCCGGCTCGGGGTGCCGTCCACGCCGACCGGCAGGTCGCCGTCCAGGGTGATCCGGCGCACCAGGCGCGGCTCGTCGCCGTAGTCGGCGACCGCGTAGTGCTGGGTGGCGCGGTTGTCCCAGATCGCCACGTCGCCGACCTGCCAGTCCCAGCGGACGGTGTTCTCCAGCCGCTCCACGTAGCGCTGGAAGAGGTCGATCAGCGCCTTGCCGTCGGCGCCGGAGACGCCCTGGACACGCTGGGCGAAGGCGCCGAGGAGCAGGGACTTCTCCCCGGTCACCGGGTGGACCCGGACCACCGGGTGCTCGGTCCTGAAGGCGGTGGAGACGAACACGTCCCGGAACAGCCTGGCGACGTCGGCGTTGTCCGCGAGGTCGGTGCGCAGGGCGAGCCGGGCGGCGTAGTCGTAGTCGTTGGTGTGGACGGCGCGCAGGCTCTCGGCGAGCGTCTTCAGCGGGGCGGGAAGGTCCCGGTAGGCGGCCGCGGTGTTGGCCCAGACGGTGCTGCCGCCGGCCGGCGGGACCTCCAGGGCGCGCAGGATGGAGGCCTTGGGGTAGGACGGGACGAAGGTGACGTCGGTGTGCCAGTTGTTGGCGCGCACGCCCTTGGTGGCGTCCAGCTCGAAGATGTAACGGCCGTCCGCGCTGGGCACGGTGGGGTGGCCGACCGGGTGGCCGAGCAGCCGGGCGAAGGCCTCCTGCCCGGCGTCGTCCAGGTGCTGCTGGCCGCGGAAGAAGAGCACCTTGTGCTCGTACAGGGCGGCCTCCAGGGCGGCGACAGTCTCGGCGGGGAGGTCGCCGCCGAGGCGTATGCCGTGCACGACCGCGCCGATCCGGCCGGCCGCGGGGGTGAGGCGGAGCTCGGTCGGTGCGGTGGCGTCGGTGTCGGTCGCGATGCCGGTGACGGTCGGCTCGGCGGGGGCGGAGGTCATGGCGGGGCCCTTTCGGGGTCGGTGCGGTGACGGCGGGCGTGGCGACGCCGGGCATGGTGACGGTGCGTGACGTACGGAAGGTGCGCGGACGGGTGTCCGGGCAGGTGTGGGCGTACGGCTCCGCAGCGCGGGGGAGCGGGGTGCGGTCGCGGCGGTCCGGCTGCGCGGACGGTCAGCGGGCGAGCGCGCCGCGACAACAGCGGCGCGGGCGGCGACGGGGAACGGGGCGGACAGCGGTGTGCATCGGCCCTCCTTCCCGGTGGCTGCGGCTGGGCTCGGGCCTCATCGTGCTGAACCGACCGGCCCCCTGTCAATCGTCAACTTTGCTGGTGAGAGCCGGTGTTGCGGTTTCGTTTCGGCCGTTTGCGGTTCCTTGCGGCGTGTTGCGGCCGATGGCGGGGGGATGGCGGGCGCACTGCGGGCGGGCGTCCGGGCTTGTCCTCCGGGCGCCGGGTTACTAATTTTCGGAGCGGAAGTAATCCGGGCCGGCGCGGGCGATTCCCGCCCCGGGGCCGACGCCTGCCCGGACGCCGGAGCGGCCGTGACGCACGGTGACGTTCGGTGATTCCCGAAGGATGCTCGGCGGTGGAGGTGCGGCCGCTACCGCGTGAGCAGGCGGGCGAAGTCCAGCCCGAGGCTGCCGAGGACGGGCAGCGCGCCGAGGTCGGTCACACCGGCCACCGGAATGCTGTAGCCCTGGTTCACCTCACGGGGCGCGGCACCGGCGGCGACGGGAGCGGCGGTCGGGAGCAGGACGGTGCCGAGGAGCAGGGCGACGAGCGAGGTGCGCATCTGAGGGGCCTCCGGAGACTCGGGTGACGGCCTGTCAACACCCTCCGTGGCTGGGCGGTCACGCATCTTCGCCCCTTCGGCCGCATTGGTAAAGATGCTTGCCTTGTGTTCATGCCAACATCGTGGAGGTCTGGACCACCTTGCGGTCGGGCGCATACGTTTCCTCCACAGGGGCGGACATTCGGTCGGCGAACTGTCGTACGGACGTGTCGGATTCCGCCTGTCATGCACATGCCCTGAACCGCAATCGGAGGGAACGGACCATGCGCGCCATCGGCAAGAACCTCAGGATCCTCGCGGGCGCCCCGCTCGCCGCAGCCGCCCTGATCGCCCTCACGGCCGGCTCCGCCAGCGCCGCGATACCGATCAACAAGCCCATGACCGGCAAGGCCACGTACTACAACGACGCCGGCTACGGCGCCTGCGGCACCCAGATCAACGCCGCCACCCAGATGCTGGTCGCCGTCTCGCACACCTGGTGGACCACCGCCAACCCGAACAACGACCCGGTCTGCAAGGGCATTTCGGTCAAGGTGACCTACCAGGGCAAGACCATCACCGTCCCGGTGAAGGACCAGTGTCCCTCCTGCGACTCCACCCACATCGACCTCAGCCAGCCGGCCTTCGCCAAGCTGGCCCCGCTGGACAAGGGCGTCATCAGCGGCCTGAGCTGGCAGTTCGTCAAGGCCGGGCGGAACGGCGAGACCGTCGAGCTCTCCGCCCCGATCACCGGCTCCACCATCGGCTGAGTCCCCTGACGGCCGTGCCCGCCCCCGCCTGCTTCGCGGGGGCGGGCACCGGGGCCGCCCAGGGCCGGTGGTCGGTCAGTCGGACAGCCAGTACTGGTTGGCCTGGCTCCCGCAGTCCCAGAGCTGGACCTTCGAGCTGCTCACGGCCGGATGCCGTCGCCCGGCGCCGGTGCCGACGCCCGCGCGCTGTCTCCACCACGCTCCCGCAGCACCCGCCGTGCCTCCTCGGCGACCGCGTGCCCGACCGGCGCCGGCGCACAGCCCTTACCGGTGCGCTCGACCAGCCGTCCGGCGGCTCGAGTGAAGACGACAAGGGGGCGGCCTGTCGCTCCCGGTCGGAACCGGTCGTGGACGGCCCCCGGCGTGACCGGCTTTCCTGGAGGCGGACGCCGGCCCCCCGGCGGGCCACCCTTCGAGCGAGGAGTTCACCATGGACGTCGTCGTGGTCGGAAGCGGGATCATCGGGCTCACCACAGCGATCCGGCTGCAGGAGAAGGGACTTCGGGTCGTCGTGGTGACGGCCGACGACCTGCTGTCGACGACCTCGGCCGTGGCCGCGGCCGTCTGGTTCCCGGTCGCCACCGGCACCAGCGGCCGGGTGGCGGACTGGTCCGCGACCGCCTTCGCCGTGTTCGCCCGCCAGGCGGCCGACGGCGTCCCCGGCGTCTCGATGCGCAGCACCCGGATGCTGGAGCACGAGCGGCAGCCGGCGGGCCTGCCCTGGTGGGGCGCCGCCGTCCCCGACCTGCGCCGGCTGACGGCCGCCGAACGCGGACCGGACAGCGCGGACGGCTGGTCGTTCACCGCGCCCGCCGTCGAGATGCCGCTCTACCTGCCCTGGCTGCTCGACCGGTTCCTCGGCCACGGCGGGCAGATCGTCCACCGCCGCCTCGACACCCTCGACCAGGCCCGGGCCTGGGCGCCCGTGGTCGTCAACGCCACCGGAATCGGCGCCCGACGGCTCTGCGACGACCCGGCCGTCCACCCGGTGCGCGGTCAGCTCGTCCTGGTCCGCAACCCCGGACTGCCCGCCTCCACCCGCATCCAGGACGACCCCGGCGGCTACACCTACGTCCACCCCCGCAGCGCCGACGTCGTCCTCGGCGGCACCTTCGAACCGGACGACTGGAACACCGCACCCGACCCCGCCACCGCGGCAGCCATCCTCGCCCGCTGCACGGCCCGCATCCCGGCCCTCCGCGACGCCGGCGTCATCGGCCACGCCGTCGGCCTGCGCCCCGCGCGCCACGGCGGCCCCCGCCTCGAACCGGACCCGGCCGGCCGCATCGTCCACAACTACGGCCACGGCGGCGCCGGCGTCACCCTCAGCTGGGGCTGCGCCGACGCGGCGGCGGACTACGCGGCCGCGCTCGGCTCGATCGGATGAGTCGTCATATGAGCCTTATCCGACCGTATTTGCGAACTTTCGAACGCACGGCCCACGGTCCTCAGATCATGACCGACGGGTAGGTCCCGGACCGGTCACGGACCCATCACGGGATCCCCGCGCGACGGTGCGCATCGCTACGGTCGCTCCAACCAACCGCACCACGTCCCAGAGGAACCCATGCGTCGCACCGCCCTCACCCTGCTCGCCGCCGTCGCCACCGTTCTCGGTCTGGCAGCATGCGACCCCAGCACCTCCACCAGCGGCAAGAGCACCGCCCCCGCCGTCGCCGCGACCAGCGCCGGCGCCCCGGCGGCACCCGCGGCGGGCGACACCGCTCCCTCGGCCGCCCCGCCGGCCGCGGCCCCCGCCGGTGGTGGCGACGCCGCCAAGGACGCCGAGATCACCAAGTGCACGGTCAACGACCTGCTGAAGATGCCCGAGGCCGAGGTCAGGATCACCAACCACAGCAGCAAGAGCAGCAACTACATCGTGCAACTGGAGTTCACCGACGCCTCGGGCACCCGCATCGCCGAGGGCGCCGCCGCGACCAACAACCTCGCCCCCAACCAGGCCGCCGTGCAGAAGGCCCCGGGGGCGGCGCAGGTGTCCGGCAAGGTCAACTGCCGGATCACCAACGTCACGCGCTACGCGGCCCCCTGAGCGGGGCCGGGAAAGCGCCCGCCGCACAGGAAGTCGGTCTACCCGACTTCCTGTGCGGCGGCGGGGGCGAGGACGGGGCGGGGACCGGTGCCGGCGCCCCGCCGTCCGGACGGGCTACCGGTCCGCGACGAGCCTGCCGGCGGCGCCCCAGTTCTCCGCCGGGTACTCCTGGATCCACACGTACACGCTCTCGGCGGGAACCTCCAGCGCCTCCACGAAGGCCTCGGTGACCCGCTTGACCAGCTCGCGCTTCTGCTCGACCTCGCGCGGGCCCTGCTGAATGGTGACGATCGGCATCCTCGGCTCCTGACCGGGTGTGTTCCACCGGGATCTCCGGCTGGGAACAGTCCATCCCGGGCGGGCCCGCCGCACCCAGACCGGAATCGCTCTGGCAGCGATCACGAATCCTGATCGTCCCAGGCCACCGCCGACCGGCAGGCTTCCAGGAGCAGTCGGGGGAGCGGACCGGAACGCCGTACGGCGATCGAGGTCGGCAGGGCCAGCGGGGTCCGGCAGGGGCGGAAGGCGATCCGGCGGGCGTTCACCATCCGGGCGTTCGCGGCGTACACCACCGTCCACATCGGCGTGCCGGTGCCGATCGACGCCAGGGTGTCCTGGAGCGAGCCGTGCGGCGGGCCGAGGGTCGGCTCGAAGCCGGCCCTCGCGCAGGACTCCATCACCAGGTCCACCAGTGCCGGATGGTTGCGCCGTTCGGTCAACCGGAGCGGCAGGTCGGCGAGTTCCGCGAGGTCGACCTCGGACCGGGCGGCGAGGGGGTGCCGACCGGGCAGCGCCAGCACCAGCTCGTCCTGCCAGACGGGCAGGAACCGGAGCTCCGGGCTGTCCTCGGCGATCGCGCCCCGGACGAACGCGGCGTCGAGGCGGCCGTCCGCCACACGGGCCAGCCGCTCCCGCACCGGGGCGTCCTGCAGTTCGACGCGCACCTCGGGCGCCCGCCGCTGGTAGGTGTCCAGGATCAGGTCGAGCCGTTCACCGAGCCCGGTGACGGTGCCGAGCCGGAGCGTGGCGGGCGCGGCCAGGTCGGCGGCCACGGCCCGGGCGGCGGCCTCGGCGGCCAGCACGTCCCTGGCCGCGCCCAGGAAGCGCTCGCCGGCCGGGGTCAACCGGACGTACCGGGGCGACCGGTCGAACAGCTCGACCCTCAACTCCCGTTCCAGCCGCCGGACCTGCTGACTCACCGCGGGCTGCCCGAGCAGCAGCCGCTCGGCGGCCCGTCCGAAGTGCAGCTCCTCGGCGACGGCCACGAAGCAGTGCAGCTGCCGTAGCTCCATGCGGTCCCCCTGCTCGATCGGCCCTCGACGCCCCCATCGTCCCAGGCCGGGGCAGGCCGCCCCCGCCCCGCCCCTGCGCAGGCGCACGCGCGGACGCGGCGTCGGACGCCTCGGCGGCGCGCCGCCCGGAGCCGGGGCCGCGCACCGGCGAGCGGACCAGGCGGACGGCTTACTGTTCTGGGGTCCGCAGGTGGGCCGGGAGTGGGGAGTCCGAGGGTGTCCGAGGCGAAGAAGCCGGTGCTGTACGTGGTGGTGTGCGCGGCGGGGGTCGCGGGCGGGGTGGGGGAGCTGATCGCGGCGGCGCAGGGGCAGGGGTGGGACGTGGGGGTGGTGGCGACGCCCCATGCGGTGCCGATGATCGACGCCGGGGCGATCGTCGCGCAGACCGGGTATCCGATCCGTTCGGCCTGGCGCAGGCCGGGCGAGCCCCGGCCGCTGCCGGACCCGGACGCGATCGTGGTGTCCCCGGCCACCTTCAACTCGATCAACAAGTGGGCCCTGGGCATCTCCGACACCCTCGCCCTCGGCATCCTCTGCGAGTCGTACGGCTGGGGCGTCCCCGTCGCCGTGCAGCCCTGTCTGAGCGCGGCGCAGTCGGCGCACCCGGCGTACGCGGAGAGCCTGGCGAAGCTGCGCCGGATGGGGGTGCGGATCGCGGACTCCACGCCGGGCCCGTACGACTGGACGCGGGCCCTGGGGCTGCTGCGGGACTGACAGGGTGGCTGGTGCGGCGCGCGGATCCTGGCAGTGTGGGGGGTGGCCCCCGCGGGACCTCCGGAGGTAGCGTCCGGGCAGGTCAGCGAGGGTGCGGGAGGTTTCCGGTGGCGGCGGTCAACGGTGGGGTGTCGTTCTGGTACGCGGCGGACGGGGTGCCCGGGGCGGGGCCCGGGCTGCCGGGGGACCGGGACGTCGACGTGTGCGTCGTCGGCGGCGGGTACACCGGGCTCTGGACCGCCTACTACCTGAAGAAGGCCGACCCCGGCGTCCGGATCGCCGTCCTCGAACAGCGCTTCTGCGGCTACGGCGCCTCCGGGCGCAACGGCGGCTGGCTGTACAACGGCTTCGCCGGGCGCGGCGCGTTCGCGAGGACGTACGGGCTGCGGCGCGCGGCCGCGATGCAGCGGCTGATGGACGAAGCGGTCGGGGAGGTCGTCGACGTCACGGAGGCGGAGCGGATCGAGGCGGACGTCGTCCGCGGCGGGGTCCTCGAAGTCGCCCGCAGCAGGCCGCAGTTGGAGCGCCTGCGGGCCCACGTCGAGGGTGAGCGGGCCTACGGCGAAGGCCGCGTCGAGCTGCTCGGCGCGAAGGAGGCGGGGGACCGGATCACCGTCGCCGGCACCCTCGGCGGCTGCTGGACCCGGTACGGCGCCCGCATCCAGCCCGCCAAGCTCGCCCGCGGACTCGCCCGCACCGTGCGCGAGTCGGGCGTCGAGGTGTACGAGGGGACGGCGGTGACCGCCATCCTGCCCGGCTCCGGCTACCGCAAGCCCCGCGCCGTCACCCCGCACGGCACCGTCACCGCCGACCACGTGCTGCGCGCCACCGAGGGGTTCACCGCCGGGCTGCGCGGCGAGCGGCGGACCTGGCTGCCGATGAACTCGGCGATGGTCGCCACCGAGCCGCTGCCCGCCGGGTTCTGGGCGGAGGTCGGCTGGGAGGGCCGGGAGGTGCTGGGCGACTTCGCGCACGCCTACATGTACGCCCAGCGCACCGCCGACGACCGGATCGCGCTCGGCGGTCGCGGCGTGCCCTACCGGTTCGGTTCGCGGACGGACTCGGACGGCGGCACCCAGGTGGAGACGGTGCGCCGGCTGCGCCGGATCCTCGATCGCTTCTTCCCGGCGGCCGCGCAGGCCCGGATCGACCACGCCTGGGCGGGCGTGCTCGGCGTCCCCCGGGACTGGTGCGCCACCGTCGAGCTGGACCGGGTGAGCGGGCTCGGCTGGGCGGGCGGGTACGTCGGCAGCGGGGTGACCACCAGCAACCTGGCCGGCCGGACCCTGCGGGACCTGGTGCTCGGCCGGGACACCGAGTTGACGCGGCTGCCCTGGGTGGGCCACACCGTGCGGCGCTGGGAGCCGGAGCCGCTGCGCTGGCTGGGCGTGCACGCGATGTACGCCGCGTACCACGCCGCCGACCGGCAGGAGGCGGCGGGCCGGTCCACCACCTCGCCGATCGCCCGGGTCGCGGACCTCGTCGCCGGGCGCTGAGCCGCTGGGCGCCGAGTCACCGGGGGCCGAGCCGCTGGGCGCCGAGTCGCCGGGTGCCGAGCCGATGGCCGTTGAACCGCCGGGTCTGAGCCACCGGTGTTGAACGTCCGCGGGGCGGAAGGGGCGTGGTCGACGGACCGCGCACCCGGCAGTGGACGAGGCGGACCCCCGGAGTCGCCGTCCCGCCCTACGATGTCGATCGTCCGTTCGGACGTGCCGCCGAGCGGAGTCGGCCCCCAGCACCGACGGTGAAGGCGTGCTGAGGAGAACACCGCCGGCCCTCGCGGTCGCCCTGCTGCTCTGCGTGCCCGGGAACGGCGCGTGGGCCGGGTCGCCGGGCCGGCAGGTGGCGGTCGTGGACCAGGCCTCGCGCAGCGTGCTGGTGCTGCAGAGCGCCGAGGAGCTGATGGCCTACCGGGGCCCGGACCGGCTGCCGGTGGTCTGGGCCTGGAGTGCCGACCGGGCACCGGAGTTGGCGGATCTGGCGCCCGCGCGCAGCTGGACCGGTCCGGACGAGGCGAAGTCCCGGGTCCGCCAGGGCCGTCGCTACCTGCTGACCACCGCCTCCGGCGGGCTGGCCGCGGTCGTGGAGACGGCCACCGGCCGCGTCCACTGGGCCGCGGACCTGGGGGCGGCCGCCAATCCGCACAGCATCGAGCTGCTGCCGGACGGCAACGTGGCCGTGGCGGCGAGCAGCGGCGGCTGGGTGCGGCTGTACGCGGCCTCGCAGGGCCCGCGGGCCGCGGCGTACGCGGAGTTCCCGCTGCCCGGCGCGCACGGGGTGCACCGGGACGCCCGGACCGGCCTGCTCCTGGTGCTCGGCGACACGTCGCTGACCGCGCTGCGGGTCGGCGGCACCCCGGCCGCGCCGACCCTCGCCGAGGTGCGCAGCACCCCGCTGCCGGCGCCCGGCGGGCACGACCTGGCGGCCGTGTCGGCGTCCCCCGGACGGTTCTGGGTGACCACGTCGGCCGGCCTGTGGCGCTACGACCCGGCGGCCGACCGCTTCACCGCCGTGCACCTGGCGGATCCGGCGGCCGAGCGGGACCTCAAGAGCGTCGGTGACGAGCCCGGCACCGGCCGGCTGCTCACGGTGGCGCCCGACCACACGGCTCCGTGCGACTGGTGCACCTCGGTGATCACCCTGCACCGGCCGGAGGGAGCGCGGGTGCTGCGCGGCACGCACCTCTACAAGGCGAGGTGGTGGAGTGTCCGGTAGCAGATTTTGGACCCTGAGGGGTCGATCTCGGGGCGCGCGTCGGAGATACCACCCGAATTGCGGACGGCATTCGGCTGATGGGGCATATTGTGTACACCGACAAACTACTCCGATGGAGGTCAGTTTTCCGTCGCGGTCCGCAAACCATCCGTCGACCCCGGTCGGCTGGGATAGCGTCGTGGGGTCGGGGGGTCGACACCGATCCGGTGTATTCGAACGCTAGCTACTGGGCCGTAAAGGCCGAATGAGTCATGGAGAAAAACATGCGGAATTTCCCTGTGGAAACCCGGCCGGATGGAGTTGACGACCTTCAGCTCGCGATGGAATCCCTGGCAGCCTTCCCGTCCCGGAACGCGGGGAGCGGGGCGGATGTGACCGAGCGGCTCGCGGCCGTTCACGACCTGTGCCGCGCGGTCGACGCCGTGCTCGACAGTCTGGTCGTCCAGGCCGCCGCCGAGGCGGCCGAGGAGGGGTGGACCGCGGCCCGGATGGCGGCCGAACACTCCGGCTACTACGCCAGGTTGCAGCGCGCGCTGCTCCCCGCCGGTGCCGGGCTGACCCGGCAGTGAGCGCGGTCCAGCCGGGCGTGCACGTGCTGTCCTGCCCCACCCGGTGGAGCGACGTGGACGAGAACGGGCACATCAACAACGCCCGCCTGGTCGGCTACATCCAGGAGGGGATTTACGACCTGTTCTGCCACCACGAAACCGCCGTACGGGAGTCGCTGTTCCCGTCCGGATTCATTATCGCGCGGCACGAGATCGACTACCTGGAGCAGTTGCACCACCGGCCGGAGCCGTTGGCGGTGCGGCTCACCGTGGAGCGGCTCGGACGGAGTTCCGCGCAGGTCGAGGTGAATGTCTGCCGGGATCGGCTGACCTTTATGCGGGCGCGGACCGTGGTGGTCGCGCGGGACCGCGAATCCGGCCGCTCGCGGGCGCTCAGCCCGGCCGAGCGGGTCTTTCTCTCGGCGTTTATGACGGACGGGGCCCGCGCCCAGGCCGCCCTGGCGGCCACCACGGTGACCGCGGCGACGACCGTGACCACGGCGGCCACCGTGCCGACGGGGACGCCGGTGACGGCGGCCGCGGCACCGGTGAGCGCGACGGCCCCGGCGCAGCGCGTAGCGGCCGGTGCGGCCACCGGTGGGCTGCTGCCGTCCCGGCGGCCGCGCAGGCGGTGCCACGCCTCGGCGGGCTGAACCGCCGGCGCGGGCGGCCGGTGGCGTGATCGACGACGGCGTCGGTCCGCCCGGCCGGAACCCCCGGGGCCCGGGCGGGCCGTACGGTCCCGCGTTCCCGTCGTGGCAGGCCGGTTCCGGAAGCGCCGGGGCGAGTTACCCTGAGCAGCACGGGCACCGGTACGTCCCGCGGTGGTCACGGGCTGCGACTCCCCTCCCGGCTCAGGGCGAGCAGGCCGCCGCCGGTCCGGCCGGCGCCGCCGACCGGAAGGAGGACGCGATGACCATCTCCTGGGAGGACTTCCTCGCCCGCGTCGTGGAGCGCGGCGAGTACCGGGGCGAGGCCGAGGCGGACCATGCCGCCCGGGTCGTGCTCGCCCTGCTCGGCGAGCACCTGGTGGGGTCCGAGCGGAACGAACTCGCCGACGCGCTGCCCGTCACCTACGCGTCGCTGCTGCGCGACGCCGCGCCCGCGGCCGAGCCGCTGACCGCCGAGCGCTTCGTGGAGGCCGTGGTGGGGTGGATCGACGGGGCGACCCCGGCGACGGCGCAGTGGGACATCGGGGCCGTGCTCAGCACCGTCGCCGACCTGGTTCCGGGGGTACTGGTGGACCGGGTGATCGAGCAACTCCCGGAAGGCTACGACCTGTTGTTCGGCCATCCCGCGCGGGCCTGAACCCGCCCGGGCCCGAACCCGCCCGTGCCCCCGGAGCCGCGCCGTCGACTCCGGGGCGGCCGCGATCCCGTGGCGGCCGTGACCGCGTGGCGGCCGTCTACCCCGTGGTGGCCCGGAACAGCTCCGCGCCCGGGCCGGTCAGCTCGACCGGCCCGGCGCCCGGGCGCAGATAGGCCGACGCGCCCGCGGGAAGCGGGAGTTCGGCGCCACCGGGCGCCCGCAGCCGGGCCCGGCCGGAGACGCAGAGCAGGATCTGCGGGGCGGGGAGGTCGACCCGGACGGCGGCGGCTCCGGGGCGCAGCCGGGAGAGGCCGAACTCCTCGGCGGGCGAGGGGAACCGCTCCTCGGTTCCGTTTCCGGTTCCGTTTCCGTTTCCGGTGCCGGTTCCGGAGCCGTTGCCGGAGTCGCTCCCGAGCGGACGCGGCAGGAGCACCTCGGGCTCCCCGGGGCGGAAGGACGTGACCGCCAGCAGGCCGTCCACGTCGACGTGCTTGGGGGTGAGCCCGCAGCGCAGCACGTTGTCCGAATTGGCCATCAACTCAACGCCCACGCCCCGCAAATAGGCGTGCGGCACCCCGGCGTCCAGGTACAGCGCCTGCCCGGCGGTGAGCCGGACGTGGTTGAGCAGCAGCGCGGCGAGCAGCCCCCGGTCGCCGGGGTACTCCTCGGCGAGGCGGGCGTACGCGGCGCAGCTCGCGGCGTACGGTCCGCCGGCGGCCGCCGTGCGTCGCAACGCCCCGGTGACGGCGGCGAGTTCGTCGTCGGAGGCGTTCAGCCCGGCGCGCAGCAGCCCGGGCAGCACCGCCTCGGCGGGCCGGGTGCGCAGCGCGGCGGCCCAGTCGGGGAGCACGTCGAGCGCGGCCAGCAGCCGGGCGGTGCCGGCGGTCGGACGGAAGCCGCACAGTGCCTCGAAGTCGCCGAGCGCGCAGATGAGTTCGGGCTTGTGCCCGCGGTCCTTGAAGACCCGCTCCGGCGCGTCCAGCGGGATGCCGCGGGCCTGCTCCGCCGCGTACCCGGCCTCGGCCTGGGCGCGGGTGGGGTGGACCTGGAGCGAGAGCGCCCGCTCGGCGGCCAGCACCTTGAACAGGAACGGCAGCGCCGGTCCGAACCGCCGTACGGTGTCCGGCCCGAGCCAGCCGTCCGGGTCGGCGTCGATCAGCCGGTCCAGCGGCCGCGGGCCGCCCCCGCCGCCGCGGCCGTCGACGGTCAGCAGGGACGGCGCCGAGGGGTGGGCGCCCAGCCAGAGTTCGGCCTGCGGGGTGCCGTCGGGCGCGGCGCCGGTGAGCGCGGGGATGGCGGTGGCCGACCCCCAGGCGTAGCGGCGGACGGGATTGCGCAGGAGGGCGAACGGGGGGAGGGGGAACGGCGGGAGGGCGGGCGGCGGCATGCGGGTGGCTCCGGGGAGGGTCAGCGGCAGACCGCGGCCGCGCCGATCAGCCCGGCGTCGGTGCCGAGTTCGGCGCGGCGCACGTCCAGGCCGCGGATGTACGAGAGGGCGGCGTAGCGGTCCAGGTGGCGGGCGAGCGGGGCGAGCAGCACGTCCCCGGCCGCGGCCACGCCGCCGCCGATCACCACCCGGGAGAGGTCCACCAGGGCGGCCGTGGCGGCGATCCCGGCGGCCAGTGCCTGGGCGGCGCGGTCGAAGGAGGCGAGCGCGACCGGGTCGCCCGCGGCGGCGGAGGCGGCGACGGCGCGGGCCGTCCGGTCGCCGTCCACGGGCCGCCAGCCCTCGGCGAGCGCGCGGCGGGCGATCGCGGTGCCGCTGGCGAGGCCTTCCAGGCAGCCGCGCGAGCCGCACGGGCAGGGCTCGCCGTCCAGGTCGACGGTGATGTGGCCGAGGTGGCCGGCGTTGCCACTGGGGCCGGGGCGCACCACGCCGTCGAGCACCAGCCCGGCGCCGACGCCGGTCGACACCACCAGGCAGAGCGCGTTGGCGGCGCCCCGGGCCGCGCCCTGCCAGTGCTCGGCGGCGGCCATCGCCACGCCGTCCCCGGCGAGGTGGACGGGCAGGGCGCGCGCCGCCACCGCCGGGTGCGCGGCGACCTCGGCGACCAGCGGGAAGCCGCGCCAGCCGGGGATGTTGACCGGACTGACGGTGCCGTCGGTGAGGTCGACCGGGCCGGCGCTGCCGATCCCGACGGCCGTCACGGCGGCCCAGTCGGCCGTCCCGGCGAGCCGTTCCAGCACCCGGTGCACCACGGCGAGCACGGCCGCGCCCGGCTCGGCGGCCGGGGTGGGCAGCTGGAGCCGGTGCCGCAGCCGTCCGTCGGCGTCGACCAGCGCCCCGGCGATCTTGGTGCCGCCGACGTCGACGGCGGCGAACAGCGGGGTGACGGGCACGGTGGGCTCCAGAAGCGGTCGATGGGGGCGGCGCCCCGGCCGAGGCGGCCGAGGCGCCGAACAGCGTACGTGGACCAGCGGACCGACGGACCCGCGGCCCGGCCAGTGGCCAGTGGCCAGCGGGTCAGTGGCCCTGCGGCTCAGCGGGCCGCGCTGAGCCGCAGCGTGACCAGCTCGAACGGCCGCAGCGCGAGCCGCACCGCGCCGTCCTCGACCGCGACCTCCCCACGGGTGCCGTCCCAGGGCCGCTCCAGCAGGTCGCAGGGGACGGCGCCGGCCAGCGGGAAGGAGGTGGTCAGCCGCCCCCGGACGCGGCCGCCGCCGGCCTCGTAGACCCGGACGATCAGGTCCCCGCTGCGGTCGTCGGCGAGCTTGACGGCGCTCACCACCAGGGCGTCGTCGTCCACCTCCACCAGCGGCGCGACCTGCTCGGCGCTGCCGGTGACCCGCCGCTCGGGCAGGCCGATCCGGTAGCCCTCGCGGACGGCGTCGCCGATCGCCGCGCCCGGCACCAGGGCGTGCCGGAAGCGGTGCAGGCCCTGGTCGGTCTTCGGGTCGGGGAAGCGCGGGGCGCGCAGCAGCGAGAAGCGGACGGTGGTGGTCGTCCCGCCGTCGTCGGCGCGCACCGCGCGGGTGACGTCGTGGCCGTAGGTGGAGGCGGTGACCAGGGCGACGCCCCAGCCTGGCTCGTCGAGGTGGACGAAGCGGTGGTTGCAGGCCTCGAACTTGGCGGCGTCCCAGCTGGTGTTGGTGTGGGTGGGCCGGTAGAGGTGGCCGAACTGGGTCTCGGCGGCGTAGCGCTCGGTGTGGATGTCCAGCGGGAACGCGGCCTTGAGGAACTTCTCGGTCTCGTGCCAGTCGACCTCGGTGTCGATGTCCAGCCGCTGCTCGCCGGCCGGCAGGGTGAGGGTCTGGACGACGGTGGAGGAGCCGAAGGAGCGGGCGATCCGCACCGAGGCCGCGTCGGGGGAGCAGGTGGCGGTGAGCGAGTCCACGCCGGTCAGGTCGGTGACGGTGTTGCGGTAGAACTGGTCCACGTCCCAGGCGTCCCACATGTTGGGGAAGTCGGGGTGCAGCTGGAGCAGGTTGGCCCGGCTGCCCGGCGCGACGGTCTCCCGGCCGGTCGCGAGGTCGACCACCGAGGCGATCAGGCCGTCCGCGTCCACGACGACCTCCAGCAGGCCGTTGTGCAGGGTGAAGCCGCCCTCCGGCCGCTCCACCGCCTCGCAGCCGGCGCCCGGCGACGCGACCACGGCGGCCCCGCCCGCCGGCACCGTCGAGCGGGCGTGCGGCGCCGCGTTGAACACCAGCTCGCGCCCGCCGTCGGCGGCCCCGGCCAGCGCCTGCTGCGCCGCGCCGATCAGCCCCTCCAGCTCGGCGGCCAGCGCGGCGTACGTCGCCTCGGCCTCGCGGTGCACCCAGGCGATGGACGAGCCGGGCAGGATGTCGTGGAACTGGTGCAGCAGCACGGTCTTCCAGATCCGGTCCAGCTGCTCGTACGGGTACGCCGCGCCGGTGCGCAACGCGGCGGTGGAGCACCAGAGTTCGGCCTCGCGCAGCAGGTTCTCGCTGCGCCGGTTGCCCTGCTTGGTCTTCGCCTGGCTGGTCAGGGTGGCGCGGTGCAGCTCCAGGTAGAGCTCGCCGACCCAGACCGGCGGGTCCGGGTACTCGGCCTCGGCCTTGGCGAAGAACTCGGCCGGGTCCTCCCAGCGGACGGTGGCCGAGCCCTCCAGGTCCCTCATCCGGGCCGCCTTGGCGACCATCTCGCGCGTGGTGCCGCCCCCGCCGTCGCCCCAGCCGGTCGGGGCGAGCGAGTGCCGGGCGACGCCCTTGTCCTTGAAGTTCCTCGCCGCGTGGGCGATCTCGCTGCCCTTCATCGAGCAGTTGTAGGTGTCCACCGGCGGGAAGTGGGTGAAGATCCTGGTCCCGTCGATGCCCTCCCAGAGGAAGGTGTGGTGCGGGAACCGGTTCACCTGGCTCCACGAGATCTTCTGGGTCAGCAGCCACTTGGAGCCCGCGTTGCGGATGATCTGCGGCAGGCCGCCGGTGAAGCCGAAGGTGTCCGGCAGCCACGCCTCGTGGTTCTCCACCCCGAACTCGTCCAGGAAGAACCGCTTGCCGTGCACGAACTGCCGGGCCATCGCCTCCGAACTCGGCATGTTGGTGTCGGACTCGACCCACATGCCGCCGGCCGGCACGAACCGGCCCTCCGCCACGGCCTTCCGGACCCGGGCGTACACCTCGGGCCGGTGCTCCTTGATCCAGGCGAACTGCTGCGCCTGGGACATGGTGTAGCGGAACTCCGGCTCGTCCTCCAGCAGCGCGGTCATGTTGGCGGTGGTGCGGGCCACCTTGCGGACGGTCTCGCGCAGCGGCCAGAGCCAGGCCGAGTCGATGTGGGCGTGGCCGATCGCGCTGATCCGGTGCGCGGACGGCACGGCGGGCGCGGCCAGCACCCCTTCCAGCTGCGAACGGGCGGCCGCGGCCGTGCCGTTGACGTCCTGGAGGTCGACCGCGTCGAGCGCCCGCTCGACCGCGCGCAGGATCTCCCAGCGGCGGGGGCCCTCCACCGGCAGCTCGGCCATCAGCTCGCCGAGCACCTCCAGGTCCAGCACCAGCTGCCAGACCGTCTCGTCGAAGACGGCCAGGTCCATCCGGGCCAGCTTGTACTGCGGCTGGTCGCCGGCCGTCTCCTTGTCGCCCAACTCGGTCGGCAGGAAGGGGTGGTAGTCCAGGATGACCGGATTGGAGGCGGCCTCGACGTGCAGCAGCACCTGCTCGCCGCCGGCTGCCGGCGCGGCGATCCGCACCCACTGGTTCTGCGGGTTGAGGCCCTTCACCGGGGAGCCGTCCGGGCGGTAGACCAGGCCCTCGCACTGGAAGCCGGGCATGTTGGCGTCGAAGCCGAGGTCGATCAGCGCCTCGACGGTGCGCCCGGCCCAGGACTCGGGCACGGTGCCCGTCACGGTGATCCAGCTGGTGCCCCAGGGCGCGCCCCAGGCGTCGCCGACCGCGATCGGGGTGCGCGGGGCGGCCAGGCCCTCGGCGACCGGGACGGGCTCGCCGGGCGCCGTCCAGATGCCGACCTCCAGCGGGACGGACTCGGGGTAGACGGCCGGGCGGATGCGCTCGTCCAGGACGCGCTTGAGGCGGGACTCGACCAGGGTGCGGTCATCGTGCATGTCAGCGGGCTCCGTTGCGGGCTGGGGACGGTTGGAGGGAGGGTACGTCGGAGGGGTGGACCACCTCGGTGATGCCGCGCGCGGCGAGGTGCTCGCGGTCCTCGGCGTGCTCGGCGAGCACCGCGGTCGGCCGGGCGCCGTCCTCGGCGAGGCGCATGAACGCCTCGTACACCGGACCGCCGGGGCCGCAGACCGCGCGCCGCGGCGAGGTGACCTCGTCGCCGGTGGCGACCACCACGGCGGTGCTGCGCGGCTTCGGCGGCTGCCAGGACCGGCGGGCCTCGGCGGCGGCCTCGGCGAGCCGGGCGCCGGCCGGCTTGACCGTCCGGTCGGTGGTCAACAGGCCGAGGCTGTACTCCAGTTCGGGGAAGTCGGCGAGCGAGCGGTCCACGTCGTGCGAGCACCACCAGGTCACGCCCCACAGGTCGGGGCAGTCCAGTACGGCCGCCACCGTGGCGCCGGTGAAGCGCGCCGCGTCCTGCGCCGTGATGTGCGGGGCGGGCGCGCCGACCTCCTGCAGCCAGACCGGGCGGGCCGGATCGTCCGCCCAGGCCTTGGAGAGCTCGACCAGGTACGCGGCGTGCTGCGCGGTGGCGGTGGAGTGGGCGCCGTAGCGCTGGGCGGTGCCGTTGAACACCCAGGAGTGCACGGCGGTCGCGGCGCCGATCCGGGCCGAGTGCCAGGGGGTGAACGGGTGCTCGTCCAGGTACCAGGCCGCGTCGTAGGAGGCGTGCAGGTGCAGCCGGCCGGGGGCGCCCTGCTCGCAGGCGTCGAGCATCCGGCGCAGCCAGGCCTCAACCTCGGCGGGGGTGGCCCGGTCGGGGTCGGGGTGCGGGGCGCCGGAGAACTGGTTGATCTCGTTGCCGAGCGTCATCCCGAGGAAGTTGGGCCGCTCGCGCAGCGCTCCGGCGAGGGTGCGCAGGTACGCGGCCTGGCCGTCGAGCACCTCGGGGTCGGTGAAGATGTTGCGCCGGTGCCAGGTCTGCGTCCAGGACGGCAGGAAGTCGAAGCTGGACAGGTGGCCCTGCAGGCCGTCCACCGCGACGTCCAGCCCGCGCTCGCCGGCCGCGTCCACCAGGGCCGTCAGCTGCTCGACGGCGCGCGGGCGGATCAGGGTGCGGTTGGGCTGGAAGACCGGCCAGAGCGGGAAGACCCGTACGTGGTCCAGGCCGAGGGCGGCGATGGAGTCGAAGTCGGCGCGCACGGCGTCGAGGTCGAAGTCGAGCCAGTGGTGGAACCAGCCGGCGCTGGGGGTGTAGTTGACACCGAAACGGGGAGCGGTGGTCATCGGGCATCTTCCTCAACGGGTTCGGGGCGTACGGGCGGTGGGCTATCCCTTGACGGCTCCCTCCTCGACGCCCTTGAAGAAGAAGCGCTGGCAGACGGCGAACACCACGACGATCGGCAGGAAGGCGATCATGGTGCCGGCCGCGATCAGCCGGGGGTTGGCGGAGAAGGTGCCGTTGAGGTACTGGAGCCCGACGGTGAGGGTGTACTTCTGCGGGTCGTTGAGCACGATCAGCGGCCACAGGAAGTCGTCCCAGGCACCGATGAAGGTGAAGATCACGATCACGCTGAGCATGCCGCGCACGTTCGGCAGGCCGATGTGCCACAGCCGCTGCCAGACGTTGGCGCCGTCCACCAGCGCGGCCTGGTCCAGCTCGACCGGGACGGCGGCGAAGGCGGTGCGCATCAGCAGCACGTTGAGCATCGCGATCGAACCCGGCAGCGCGACGCCGGCCAGGGTGTCGGCCAGGCCGAGGCCGCGCACCAGCACGTACTGGGAGACGATGGTGACCTCGCCGGGCAGGATCAGGGTGGCGAGGAACAGGCCCAGGACGAGCTTGGCGCCGCGGAATCGCAGCCGGGCGAGCGCGTAGCCGGCCAGGGTGCAGCCGACCACGTTGCCGGTGATGCAGACGGCGGCGACGATCACCGAGTTGAGCGCGTAGGTCCACACCGGGATGACGTCGGCGACCTTGCCGTAGTTGCCCAGGGTGGGCTGGTCGGGCAGGAAGCTCGGGGTGCGGGTGTAGACGTCCTCGGCGGGGCCCTTGAGGGAGGTGGACAGCTGCCACAGGAAGGGGCCGATCACCAGCAGCAGGACCAGCACCAGGAGCAGGTAGCGGGCGACGGTCTGGGCGGTGGAGGGGGTGTTGAAGCCCCGGGCGGGCCCGGTCGGCTTGACGGGCCCGGGCGCGCGGTCGGGCCCGGTCGGGTCGTCGGGCCCGGCGGCCCTCGTGCGGACGGTGGTCATGGGTCAGGCCGCCTTCCGGTTCAGGCGCATCAGGAACAGCATCGGGCCGAGGGTGATGACGAACAGCAGCAGGCTGAGCGCCGAGGCGTAGCCCAGGTGGCCGTTGAAGCCGCGGCTGTACATCTGGATCAGCATCACCACCGACATGTCCCGGCCGCCCGGGCCGCCCAGGCCGTTGGAGAGCACGTACAGCTCGGAGAAGACGCGCAGCGAGCTCACCGAGATCAGCGCGGAGATCAGCACCATGGTCGGGCGCACCCCGGGCAGGGTGACGTGCCGGAACCGGTGCAGCGGGCCGGCGCCGTCCACGGCCGCGGCCTCGTGCAGCTCGCGCGGGACGTTGGCGAGGGCGGACAGGTAGATCACCATGTAGTAGCCGAGGCCCTTCCAGACGGTCAGGGCGATCGCGCTGAACAGCAGCAGCCAGCGGTCGGTCAGGAAGGGGACCGGGGAGTCGGCCAGCCCGGACTGCCCGAGCAGGCCGTTGACCAGGCCGCGGTCGTCCAGCACCCAGCCCCAGATCAGCGCCACCACGACGGCGGAGGCGATCACCGGGGTGTAGAAGGCGGTGCGGAAGAAGGTGATGCCGGGGATCCTGCGCTGCACCAGCAGGGCGAGCAGCAGCGGCAGGACGGTCAGCAGGGGCAGGCAGACCAGCATGAACACGATGCTGTTGAGCAGGGCGTCGGCGAGCTGCTCGTCGTCCAGCAGCCGGCCGTAGTTCTCCAGGCCGGTGAACTGCCCGCCGCCCAGGGGCTTGGCGTTGGTGAAGGAGAGGATCACCGTGTTGACGGCCGGCCAGAGGTTGAAGACGGCCAGCCAGACTATCGCGGGGCCGGCGAGCAGCCAGGGGGTGAACCAACGCCGGTGGGTCATGCCGTTGCCTTCCTGGGGCCTGGGGGTGGTGCGGGTGGCTCCCGGCGGGCGGCGGGTGGGGGAGGCCCGCCGCCCGCGCCGGTACGCGGAGTGATGCCCGGATGTCGGGCGTCAGCCCTTGAGCAGCTTGTTGCACTGCTCGACGGCGGTGTCCAGCGCCTGCTTGGAGCTGGTCTCGCCGCTGATGGCCAGGGCGAACTGCTGCTTGATGACGGTGGCCATCGCGTCGTCCACCTCGACGGGCTGGATCAGCTTCGCCTTGGCGAGCGAGGTGAAGGCGATCACCTTGGCGTCGCCCGCGTTGGTGCCGTCGCCCTTGCTGAAGAACGGGTCGTTCGCGGAGGCCTTGGTGGACGGGAAGACGCTGGTCAGGTGGGCGAAGGCGGCCTGGTTCTCGGGGCTGGTCACCCAGCGGGCGAGCGCCACGGCGGCGGCCGGGTTCTTGGTGTTCTTCGGGATGGACAGGCCCTGGACGTACAGCGGCGGGGTGCCCATCGCGGCGGAGGGGACGACCTTCGGGGCGAGGGTCGGGTTGTCGGTGGCGAGGCTGGTGATGAAGTTGCCGCCGCCGGTGGTCCAGGCCGCGGTGCCGGAGCTGAAGAGCTTGGAGTTGCCGGCGTAGGTGTCGGTCAGCACCCCGTTCGGCATCAGGCCCTCCTTGAAGGCGTCGCGGTACTTGTCGAGCAGCGCGGCGGCCTCGGGGGTGTTGAAGGTGAAGGTCCTGCCGTCGTCGGACATGATCTTCACGCCGATGTTGTACAGGTCGCCGATGCCCGGCTTGCGGCTCATCAGGTAGGTCTGGCCGCCGGACTTCTCCTTCATCACCCGGGCCTGGGCGATCAGCTCGTCCAGGCTGGTCGGGGGCTTCTGCGGGTCCAGTCCGAACTTCGTGAGGAGTTCCGAACTCCAGTAGTTCACATCGGTGTTGAGGTACCACGGGTAGCCGAAGGTGCCCTGGTGGCCGTTGAACCGGTAGGCGTCCACGCCGCCGGAGACGTACTCCTCGGCGAGCTTCGGGTCGGCCTTGGCGACGTCCAGCAGGACGTCCTTCTTCGCCAGCGGGAAGGCGAAGTCCGGCGGGAGGTTGACCACGTCGGGCAGGGTGCCGGCGGCGGCCTGGCTGAGCACCTTGTCGGAGTAGCCCTCGCCGGGCTGGTCGAGCCACTCGACCTCGACGCCGGGGTACTTCTTCTTGAAGCCGTCGATCACGCCCTGCATGTAGTCGGTGAACTTCGGCTTGAGCGCCCAGGTCTGGAGGGAGACCTTGCCCTTGACCTCGCCGGTGGCGGCCGCACTCGCCACCGCGTCGCTGTCCTTGGCGTCGCCGGAACCGAGCCCGCAGCCGCTGAGCGCGGCGGTGGCGAGCGCGGTCGTGGTCAGTGCCGCCCAGATTCTTCGCATGAGGGTCTCCCGTTCCTGGGGGTGGGTGGGGGATCGTGCGCACTTCGGGGGTGGTGCCTGCGGGTTCCGGCCCAACCGGGTCGCGCGACGGGGGTCGTGCACGACGGGGTTGTGCCGGGTTCCGGAACCTGACTAACTAAACCGGTCTAGCTATGCCAGGGACTATGCTCCCGCCTAAACTTGGATGTCAAGAGAGGAGTCGGGTTCTGTGGGCAGACCGACGATCGCCGACATCGCCCGCCAGGCCGGTGTCTCCAAGGGCGCGGTGTCCTTCGCGCTCAACGGCCGGCCGGGCGTGAGCGAGGCGACCAGGGCCCGGATCCTGCGGGTCGCCGAGGAGATGAACTGGCGCCCGCACAGTGCCGCGCGGGCCCTCGGCGGAGCCCGGGCCGACGCCGTCGGCCTGGTGATCGCCCGACCGGCCCGCACCATCGGCGTCGAGCCGTTCTTCAGCCAACTGCTGTCCGGGCTCCAGGCGGTGCTCTCGGCCAGCTCGATCGCGCTGCACCTGATGGTGGTCGAGGACACCGCCGCCGAGATCGACGTCTACCGGGGCTGGGCCTCCGAGCACCGGGTGGACGGCTTCATCGTGGTCGACCTCCAGGTCAGGGACCCGCGGCTGCCCGTGCTGGACGAACTCGGGCTGCCCGCCGTGGTGCTGGGCGGGCCCGGCAAGGGCGGCAACCAGCTGCGGATCTGGGCCGACGACCGGGAGGCGATGCTGTCGATCGTGGACTACCTGGCCGCCGTCGGGCACCGCCGGATCGCCCACCTCGCCGGGCTGCCGCACTTCCAGCACACCCAGCGGCGGATCCGCGCGCTGCGCGACGCGTCGCGCCGGCTGGGGCTGGAGGAGGCCGTGTCGGTGCCCACCGACTTCAGCGACGCCGAGGGCGCGGCCGCCACCCGGACGCTGCTGTCCCGGTCCCGGCGGCCCACCGCGATCGTCTACGACAGCGACGTGATGGCCGTCGCGGGCCTCGGCGTGGCGGGGGAGATGGGCGTCGCGGTGCCCGGCGAGCTGTCCATCGTCTCCTTCGACGACTCGGTGCTCGCGCGGATCGTCCACCCGCCGCTGACCGCGCTCAGCCGGGACACCTTCGCGCTCGGCGAGCAGGTCGCGCGCAGCCTGCTGGCGGCGCTGGACGGGCCGGGGCCGGGGCGCGACCTGCAGATGCCCACGCCGCGGCTGACCGTACGGGAGTCCACCTCGCCGCCCGGGGCGGTCGGCCCGGCCGTCTCCCCCGCCGGGGTGGTTGCTGCGCGCATCGTTGACAGCGGTTCTGAACCGGTTTAGCCTCGCAGCGCCGAGCGGGACCCGCTCGGCGCGCTCCGCCGCACCACGCCCGGCTCCCGCTGCCCGATCCGCTCCCCGTTCCGCCGTCGCCCCCCGGCGCACCGCGGAAGCCCGATGCCCGTCCGGGCTCCCGGCCGAGGGCGGCAGCGGTACGACCCCCACTCGATCCAGCACCGGCACGCCCGCATGCAGCCGGGCCCGTCCGCGACGGCGGGCCCGCCCCCACCCTCCTCCGCTCGATCGGAGCCACCGCATGTCACGACGCCTCCCCCTGCTGCTCAGCGCCGTCCTCGCGTCGGCCGCGCTGACCACCGCCCCCGCGGCCTGGGCCGACCCGGTACCGGCCGCGGCACCCGCCGCGTCGGCCGCGGGAACCGGCAGCCAGCCCTTCGCCTCGTACTGGTACCCCAACAGCATCCTGAACTGGGACCCGGCGACCGACCCGGACGCCCGCTTCAACCGCTCCCGCGTCCCGCTCCAGCCGCGAACCGGCGACCCGGCGCTGCGGGCCAACCCCAACGCCCGCAGCGGCGAGGGGAAGATCGCCTCGCTGGTCTCCTTCGGCCCCACCTCCAACAACCCCTCGCAGGGCTCCGCCGACCCGAACTACTACGCCTTCGGCTACTGGCAGTACGTCGACAAGCTGGTGTTCTGGGGCGGCTCGGCCGGCGAGGGCCTGATCCTGGCCCCCAACCCGACCGTGATCGACGCCGCCCACCGCAACGGCGTCAAGGTGTACGGCACGGTCTTCTTCCCGCCCGGCGCGTACGGCGGCCAGCTCCAGTGGGTCCGCGACTTCGTCCAGAAGTCCGGCAGCCGCTACCCCGTCGCCGACAAGCTCGTCCAGGCCGCGCAGTACTACGGCTTCGACGGCTGGTTCATCAACCAGGAGACCGGCGGCGGCGATTCGACCCTCGCGGCCGAGGTGCGCAACCTGATGCAGTACACCAAGGCGCAGAGCGGCACCGAGTTCATGTGGTACGACGCGATGACCACCTCCGGCTCGGTCAACTGGCAGAACGCCCTCACCTCGGCCAACTCGCCCTTCCTGCAGGACGGTTCGAAGCGCACCTCGGACTCGATGTTCCTGAACTTCAACTGGTCGGCGAGCGGCCTCGCCTCCTCCCGCACACTGGCCCGGCAGCTGGGCCGCAGCGAGTACGAGCTCTACACCGGCATCGACACGGAGGCCGCCGGCTACAACACCGGGGTGGACTGGAACGCCCTCTTCCCGTCCGGGCGGCCGCACACCACCTCGCTCGGCCTCTACCGCCCGGAGTGGACCTGGAAGTCCGCCGCCGACCGCGCCGACTTCTACGCCAAGGACGCCCGCTACTGGGTCGGCGCCGCCAACGACCCGTCCAGGATCGACCTCTCGGCGAGCTGGCCCGGACTGGCCGGCTACGTCGCCGAGTCCTCGCCGGTCACCGCCAAGCCCTTCGTCACCAACTTCGACACCGGGCAGGGCGACTTCTACAACGCTGCCGGCACCCGGGTCGCCACCGGCGGCTGGAACAACCTCTCGCTCCAGGACGTCCCGCCCACCTACCGCTGGGTGGTCGAGTCGAGCGGCAGCAGGCTCACCCCGTCCGTCGACTTCACCGACGCCTACCAGGGCGGCTCCTCGCTGCGGCTGAGCGGAAAGCTGGACGCCGCCAACACCGTCCGGCTGTACCAGACCAGGCTGGCGGTCGCCGCGAACACCAAGCTGGACCTGGTGGTCAAGGCCCCGGCCGCCGGGCCGACCAGGCTGAAGGCCGCCGTCTCCTTCACCGACGCGCCGGGCAGCTTCACCACGATCGACGTCGGCTCCAACTCCGGTACCGGCTGGGAGCGGCACACCCTCGACCTCTCCCCGTACGCGGGCCGCACCGTCGCCCAGATCGCCCTGCGGGTCGAGGGCAGCGACCCGGCGTACGACCTTCGGGTCGGCCAGGTCGCCCTCTACGACGGATCGGTGGAGACCCCGGCGGCACCGTCCGGCCTCACCGTGCTCGGCGCGAGCGACGTCACGCCCGGCTCCAGCCAGTCCCTGCGGCTGTCCTGGACGGCGGCGGCCGGCGGCAACGTGCACCACTACGAGGTGTACCGGCGCAACCCGGACGGCAGCCGCACCTTCCTCGGCGCCACGCCCAACGACGCCTACTTCGTCGGGCGGCTCGACCGGGCCGGGACCGAGAGCGCCGCCACGCTGGACGTCGAGGCGGTGTCCACCACCTATGGGCGCTCCACCGCCGCTTCCACCACGGTGAGTTGGAACGGGACCCCGTCGACCTCCAGCAACCTGGCGCTCAACCGCCCGGCCACCGCCTCCGGCCAGTGCAACGCCGACGAGGGCCCGGCCAAGGCCGTCAACGGCAGCGTCAGCGGCGGGAACGGCGACAAGTGGTGCGCCCTGACCACCACCAAGACGCTGGAGGTGGACCTCGGTTCGGCGAAGCAGCTGTCCAGGTTCGTGGTCAAGCACGCCGCGGCGGGCGGCGAGAGCGCCTCGTACAACACCCGCGACTTCGCCATCCAGGTCCGGTCGGGCGTGAACGACCCCTGGACGACGGTCGCCGACGTCACCGGCAACACGGCCGGCACGACGAGCCACCCGGTGAACACCACCGCCCGCTACGTCCGGCTGGTGGTCACCAAGCCCACCCAGACCACCGACCCGGCCGCCCGCATCTACGAGTTCGAGGCCTGGGGCGCGTAGCCCCGTAGGAAAGGAAGCACCCCGTGCCGGTCACCATCACCGCCGTCGAGAGCACCGACCTGTTCGTCGGCCCCGAGCACGCCCCGCGCCAAGTGCTGCGGGTGCGGCTGGAGGGCCCGGCCGCCCGGATCACCGTCAGCGGCCCGGGTGTCCGCGGCGAGGCGACCGGCACGGGGCTGGTCGAGGTCCCGCTGGAGATCAGCGGGGCCTCGCCCGGCGACCGGATCCCGGTCGCCGTGAGCGCCGAGACCGGCTCCTCGGTGGAGGCCTCGGTGGAGGTGGCCGAGCCCGGCTGGACGATGTTCCTGGTCTCGCACTTCCACTACGACCCGGTCTGGTGGAACACCCAGGCCGCCTACACCTCCCCGTGGGAGCTGCTCTCCGCCGACGCCACCACCCGGCCGCTGTGGGAGCGCAACGGCTTCGCCCTCGTCGACGCCCACCTGGACCTCGCCCTGCGGGACCCGGTGTACAAGTTCGTGCTCGCCGAAGTCGACTACCTGAAGCCCTACTTCGACCAGCACCCGGAGCGCCGCGAGACGCTGCGGCAGCTGCTGGAACGCGGCCAGGTCGAACTCGTCGGCGGCACCTACAACGAGCCCAACACCAACCTCACCGGCGCCGAGACCACCATCCGCAACATCGTCCACGGCATCGGCTACCAGCGCGACATCCTCGGCGGCGACCCGCGGACCGCCTGGCAGCTCGACGTGTTCGGGCACGACCCGCAGTTCCCCGGCCACCTTGCCGCGGCCGGCCTGACCGGCAGCGCCTGGGCGCGCGGCCCCTTCCACCAGTGGGGCCCGATCCAGAAGAACTTCCGCGAGGCCAAGGACGACGCCCGGGTGATGCAGTTCCCGAGCGAGTTCGAGTGGATCGCCCCCGGCGGCGAGGGCGTGCTCACCCACTACATGCCGCACCACTACTCGGCCGGCTGGTGGATGGACTCCTCCGCCGACCTCGCCACCGCAGAACAGGCCGTCTACGAGCTGTACCGCAAGCTCAAGCCGGTGGGCGCGACGAAGAACCTGCTGCTGCCGGTCGGGACGGACTACACCCCGCCGAACAAGTGGGTCACCGAGATCCACCGCTCCTGGGCCGCCAAGTACCTCTGGCCGCGGTTCGTCTGCGCCGTCCCGCGCGACTTCCTCGACGCCGTGCGCGCCGAACTCGCCGACACCGGACGCCGGCCCAGCCCGCAGACCCGCGACATGAACCCGGTGTACACCGGCAAGGACGTCTCGTACATCGACACCAAGCAGGCCCAACGGGCCGGTGAGGTCGCGGCCGTGGACGCCGAGAAGCTCGCCACCCTCGCCGCCGTCCACGGCCTCGGCCGCTACCCGGCCGCCGCCCTGGACAAGGTCTGGCGCCAACTCGCCTACGGCGCCCACCACGACGCGATCACCGGTTCCGAGTCCGACCAGGTCTACCTGGACCTGCTCGGCGGCTGGCGGGAGGCCTACGACCTGGCCTCCGGCGTCCGGGACGCCGCGCTGGACGCCCTGGCGGCGCGGATCTCCACGGCGGGGCCGGGCCGGGCGATCGTGGTGACCAACCCGCTCTCCTTCGACCGGACCGACCTCGTCGCCGTCGAACTCCCGTCCGACGTACGGTCGGTGAGGGTGCTGGACGATCGGGGCGAGGCGGTGCCGAGCGCCGTCGACCGGGGGACGCTGCGCTTCCTGGCCGCCGACGTCCCCGCGCTCGGCTGGCGCACCTGGCGGCTGGTGGAGGGCGCCGCGGAACAGCCGTGGACGGCCGCCGACGGCTTCGTGATCGAAGGCGACCGGTACCGCGTCACCGCCGACCCGGCCCGCGGCGGCGGCCTGTGTTCGGTGCGGGACCTGCGGCACGACCGGGAGCTGATCCAGGACGGCCGGATCGGCAACGAGCTGCGGGTGTACGAGGAGTACCCGCAGCACCCCGACTTCGGCGAGGGCCCCTGGCACCTGGTGCCCAGCGGCCCGGTGGTCGGCTCCGGGGACGGCGTGGCGTCGGTCCGCCGGGAGACCGGGCCGCTCGGCGAGCGCCTGGTGATCGAGGGGACGGTCGACGCGCTCCGGTACGAGCAGACCGTCACGCTCTGGCGCGGCCTCGACCGGGTCGACTGCCGCACCCGGGTTGTGGACTACTCCGGCGCCGACCGGCTGCTGCGACTGCGCTTCCCGGTGGACGTCCCCGGCGGCCTGCCGGTCAGCGAGGTCGCGGGCGCGGTCGTCGGACGCGGCTTCGCGATGCCGGACGTGGACTCGGCGGAAGCGCCGTGGACCCTGGACAATCCGGCCAACACCTGGTTCGGCCTCGGCGCCACCGCGCGGATCGAGCTGACCGACACCGCCGGGACGGCCGTCGGCTCCCGCGCCCTCGGCGTGGCGGAGGTCGTCGTCCCCGCGCTGGACGACGCCGCCGACGCCCGTCCGCTGGTCGTCGCGCTCGCCCGGGTCGGCGTCACGGCCACCACCTCGGGGGCGGACTGGGCGCGGTACGGCTGGCTGGACGTGGACTCCAACCTGCCGGACTTCCGGATCGTCGTCGGCGGCCCCGAAGTCAACGAGGCGGCGCGGGAGTTGATCTCGACGGCAGGAGAGGAGTACGCGGCCGCCCTGAAGGCGCACGGCGCGGTGTGGGTGCCGGCGCTGACGCCGCTCGCCGAGGTCTGGCGGCCGGATGCCGACCTGCGCGACCTGCGGGCCCTGCCGGCGCTCGTCGTCTGCGACGCCTCCGCCCTGGTCGACGACCTGGCCGACGCCCGGATCACCGCCGTCTGCCCGGCAGCAGTCTCCGACCAACTCGCGGACCACACCGTGGCGTTGCTGAGCTTCGGCCTGCCCGGCTTCGCCGTCGACACCACCGGAGCTCTGCACCTGTCGCTGATGCGCTCCTGCACCGGCTGGCCCTCGGGCGTCTGGATCGACCCGCCCCGGCGCACCCTTCCCGACGGCGTCTCCTTCCAACTCCAGCACTGGACGCATGAGTTCAGCTACGCGCTGGTCGGCGGGGACGGTGACTGGCGCTCGCAGACGCTGCCCGCCCAGGGCCAGGAGTTCAACCACCCGCTGTACGCCCGGATCGCCGAGGCCCAGGAGGGGCCGCTGCCGGCCACGCTGTCGTGGCTGAAGGTCGAACCACAGCGCGAGGTGCTGCTGGGGGCGCTCAAGCCGGCCGGGAACCCGATCGCCCGCGGGTCGGCGGCGCCGGTGGGCCCGGAGCTGGCCGTCCGCCTGGTCGAGTCGACCGGCCTCGGTCGGACGGCGCGGCTCGGCGGCGCGCTCGGGCTGGGCTCGTTCCAGGCCGCCGACCTGCTGGAACGGCCGCTTCCTTCGGGTGGATCCGGGCTCGACCTCGCCGGGTCGCAGATCGCCACCCTGCTCGCGACCCCCGCCGTCTCGGCTCCGGCGGGCTCGACGGACCTCGGCCCGGCAGCCGAGGTCGCCCAACCCGTCCACGCCCGCTACTGGCTGCACAACCGGGGCCCGGCACCGCTCGGCTACCTGCCGGTGTCGGTCGGCGCCTCGCCCGGGCTGCTGCGGACGGCGGGGGAGCCGGTGACGCTCTCGGTCGCCCTCTCCTCCCAGCTGCGGGACGCGGCGGTCGAGGGCACGGCCGTGGTGCTGCCGCCCGAGGGGTGGACTACCAGCCTCGGCAGCCGGCCGTACCGGCTGGAGGCGGACGGGCACCTGCGCTTCCCGGTGACCCTCACCCCGCCGGCCGGCGCCGAGCCCGGGCTCCACTTCGCGGCGGTGCGGATCGAGCACGACGGCCAGCAGATCGAGGACGTGGTGACCATCGCCGTCGGCGACCTCCCCGACCTGCTGCCCGCCCCCGGCGACACCCCCGAGGACTGGACGATCGCCCAGGGCACCAAGGCCACCACCGGCCGCGACACCGGCCTGACCGTCGAGGTCGCAGCCGAGACCCTGCGGCTCGCCCCCGGCGGCCGGGCCACCCTCGCCCTCACCCTGACCAACCGCACGCGCGGCGAGATCCGCGGCGAGCTGCAGCTGGTCTCCCCGTGGGGCACCTGGGAGGCCATCGCCGAACCCGTCCGCGGCTTCACCGTCCCGGCCGGCTCCTCCACGGTGGTCGAATTCGCCGTCGCCGTCCCCGAATCCACCGACCCGGGCTCGTACTGGGCCCTGGCGAAGGTCATGTGGTTCGGCCGCTGCCAGTACGCCCCGACCGTCGCCCTGGTGGTGGAGGCATGACCCTCGGCCTGCTCGACGGACGCCCCCTCCCGCGTACGGCGCTCGACCGCCGCCTCGCCGCCCTGCGGACCGGCCCGCGCGCCACCGCCCTGCCGCAGCCCGGCAGTTCGGAGGACCGCCAGCTCACCCGGTGGGTCGCCCAGGTCCTGCTGACCGAGGCGTTGTGCGAGACGGTGGCCGCCGAACGCGACCTGCCCGTGGGGTCTTCGCTTCCTGCCCACCTCGACCAACAGGCCGCCGTCGAACTCGGCTCCATCACCGCGGCCGCCTACGAGGGCAGTGCGGCCGTCCGAGCCGTCTACGACTCCGTGTCGGCCGACATCGAGCCCTCACCCACCGACGTCGCCCACTACCGCACCATGACCACCCGGCCGACAACGGAACGCTGGCACCTCGCCCTCCCCGACGGAGAATTCGAGGCCGACCCCGACACCCTCCCGAAGGCCCTCGTCGAGGCCCTCCGCACAGCGCCGGAGGGCGAGTGGGTCACCGTCGGCCCCTGGACAGCCGCTCTCCTCGCCGTGACCACGCCCCCGGAAGCCCCCGACCCCACCCCCGTCCTCCGCGACGCCGCCCGCCGAGCCGCCTTCGTCCGCTGGCTCGACCAAGCCCGTGCCCACCGCCTCACCCTGGTCGAGGGCCTGGAACACCCGGGCGACCCCGCCCAACCCGACAACCACCACCGCCACTGAGCACCCATTGAGCACGCCCCTTCCGGGCGGCCCTTCGCCCCGTGGAGCGAAGGGCCGCCCAGGCAGTAGGCGTCATCCTCGGAGTGGCACGGGGTTGTCCGGGGAGTCGAGCCACACGGCGTGGGTACCTGAGGCGATCGTGAGGCCGAACCGCTCGAAGCCAGGGCGGCCCTGGTCGTCCCACCAGCGCCAAGCGGTCTCCACCTCGTCCCAGAGGTTCCGAGGGCCGGACTGGTACACCTCGTACTCCGTGCGGCCCCGCTCGTAGTCGGCGGAGGCCCACGACAGGGTGTCGCGGCTGTAGAGCCACAGCGTGTACGCGCCGTTGTCGTAGCGCTCCGCCCGCCAGAACGCACCGGGCACGCCCGCCCCGATGACGAACTGCTCGAACCACCCGCCGGTGTCGGGAGGGGCCAGTGCGGTAGTGCTTCGCACCCCGTCCGCAGGCCACTTCTGCCCGTGCAGGTACTCCTCGAACGGCGGGCGGTCCGTGCGCTGCTGGCGCAACCGCATGAACGCCGAACCACGGGTGAACCTGCCACTCGCGCCGGTCCCGTCATCGTTCACGGTCAGCCGGACGATCTGCTCGCCGCCGTACTCGGTGCCGAACGGCGCCACGATGATCCCACCGGCGGCCGTCTGCTCCAGCCACGCCGGGGGGATCTCCAGCAGGGAACAGGTGGCGATGATCCGGTCGTAGGGAGCGCCGTCCGGCCAGCCCTGCCGTCCGTCGCCCTCGACCACGGTCGGGGAGAGTCCGGCCTTGGCCAGGTTCTCCCGGGCGCCGCGTGCGATGTCGGGGTCGAACTCGACGGTCACCACGTTGGGGTTGCCGAGGCGGTGGGCCAGGAGGCCCGCGTTCCACCCGGTTCCGGTTCCGACCTCCAGCACCCTGTTGCCCGGACGTACGTCGAGGTCCTGGAGCATCGAGAACACCATGGTGGGCATGGAGTTGGACGAGGTCGGCGTCGTGCCGAGCCCGTCGCCCTCGTGTTCGCCGTCGTCCCACTGCGTGGTCAGCGGGACGTCCGAGTAGACCGCGCGCCGCCAGCTGCCGGGGTCCTGGGACCGGTACACCACGGGGTTCTGCCGGGTGCCGTCCGCAATGCCGGGCCAGATGCGGTCCGGGACGAACAGCTCTCGGGGTACGGCTTCGAAGGAGGGGAGCCAGTCCGAGGAGAGTGCGCTGCTGGCTACCAGCGCGGAGGCGAGCCCCTGGGGACTCGCCTCCGTGTGCGTCTCGCTGGTCACTTGCCGCTTCCGCCCGCCGGCGAGGAACCGTCCGAGGTATTGCCGCCCTCGTCGGAACCGCCACCGCCGTGTCCGGCACCCTTGTTGCTGTCGTCCTGCTGACCGCCGCCCTTGCCATCGCCGGAACCGCCTCCGTGCTTGGCCATGTTCGTTCCCTCTCCGTCGGACAGGCTGGGGTGGTTCCCTGGGCCTGTCGTGTGCCTCGTTGACCCGTACGTGTTGGTGAGGCTACGGACGGCCAGGCATCGATCTCTACGAACTTGCAGGAGCTTGCACATCAATTGCTCCACCAGATAGGGGTATTGACGGAAACATCGCTGCTCGGAGAAGCTCTGCAAGCCCGAGCAAGCAAGCACTCAGACCAGGGAGCCGGCCATGGCCGTGGAGTTCGTCGGCATCGACCCCAACACCGACCGGGACCACTGCCCCACCGTGTGGGTGGACGCGGAGGCGCAGGAGATCCTCTTCCAGGGGTGGAAACCGCACCCCGACACTCAGGCGGAGTGCGAGGCGAGTAGCCCCGCGAACGGTGCGGTGCCCGACGGTGAGGCCATCGTCAGGCTTCCGGCCCGGATGGTGCCCATGATCAGGGAGGCGTGTGATGTCATCGGGCGTGCCCAGCTTCGCTGAGCTGCTTGAGCAGTGCCGACAGTCCGCCGTCCATCTGGAGCTGCGGGACTCGTACGCCCCGACGGAGCGGTTCGAGGCATGGCAGCGCGGCGAGCGGATCGACTGGGAGGACCGCCGGTCCTGGTGGCATCCCTACGACCAGTTGATCACCGATGCAGTGGCCCGGGGCGTGGTCGTCCGTCGAGCCCGGGTCGTTTCGGAGCCCGTGTCCGAGTACATCCGGTGGGAGCACTACGTCACTCACGCCAACGTCACGGCGGGTGAACAGGTCCGCTGGCTGCCACGACGGCATGCCACGAGCATCCCGTTGCCGGGGAACGACTTCTGGCTGTTCGACGGTGCGCTGCTTCGGGTACACCACTTTTCGGGAGACGGCGCGGTGGTCGAGGATGAGATCACGGCAGATCCGGCGACCGTGAAACTGTGCACGACCGCGTTCGAAGCAGTCTGGGACCTCGCTGTCCCGCACCACCTGTACGAAATCTGACGAAAGCCAGCTCCATGCCCGCGCACCCCTCTCCGAGTGTCCAGAAGGCCCGCGAAGTCCTCGCCGGTCGGCTGAGCGAGATTCGGAAGGACCTCGGGATCAGCGGGCGGGAGCTGGCCATCAGATGCGGCTGGTCGGAATCGAAGTCGTCTCGAATCGAGAACGCCAAGACACCTCCCTCCGACACGGACATCAGGGCATGGTGCCGCGCCTGCGGTGCCGACGATCAAGTCCTGGACCTCATTGCCGCCAACCGGCAGTCCGGCGAAGCCCATGTGCAGTGGAAGCGACTCCAGCGAAGTGGGCTTCGTCGCTTGCAGGAGTCCACGGCGGACCTGTACCAGCAGACCAAGGTGTTCCGGGTCTACGTCTCCGACGTGATCCCCGGCTTCCTTCAGATACCCGGGTACGCCACCGCCCTGCTGTCGTCCATCGCTGACTTCCGGGGAACCCCGAACGACGTGAGTGACGCGGTGGCGGCCCGCATGAAGCGCAAGGCGGTGCTGAACAACGGTGCACACCGGTTCTCGTTCGTACTGGAGGAGGCCGTGTTGCGGTACCGCGTGTGCGGCACCGAGACCATGGCGGCTCAACTCGGCCATCTACTGGCAGTCATGGATCTCCCGAACGTCGCCCTGGGCGTCGTCCCGTTCACGGTGCAGCGGACCGTGTGGCCCATGCCGACCTTCACGATCTTCGATGCAACCAGGGTCCATGCAGACACGCTGGATGCCGCGTCCACGCTCACGCAGCCCAGTCAGGTAGACCTGTATGCCCGCGCGTTCGATCGGCTCTCACAGGTAGCAGTGCGGGGCGCCCCGGCGCGCTCACGCATCACAAGCGCTTTGGCATGCCTGGATTGATATCTGGGAAGGTCGCACGGCCACGAGAACGTGACCCGTATCCCGCTGCGCATGGCGGCGGCCATCAGGAAGGCGCTCGATGATGCAGAACGTACCGGACTTCTCCGAGCTGCTGGCCGGTGCCCAGCACTCCGCGGTGCACCTGGAGATGCGGGACTCCTACGGCATCGCCAGCGAGGCCGAGGGGTTCTCACAGTTCAAACGGACCGGGGTCCGCCGCGATGTCGACCCCGATTCCGATGGCTGGTCCGGCTGGGTTGCGATGATCCGGGACGCCGTCGCCCGGGGTGTAACGGTGCGCCGAGCCCGGATCGTTTCAGAGCCGGTGACGGACTACGTCCGGTACGAGCATGCCGGAACCGTCGTGAACCTCGCGGCCGGTGAGCAGGTCCGGTGGCTCCCTCGTCGCCAGGCATCCGACGTCGCACTGCCCGGAAACGACTTCTGGCTGTTCGACGGCAGGATCGTCCGGTTCAACCACTTCACCGGCGACGGTGCGTCCGGCGGGCCGGAGATGTGTGCGGACCCCGCCGTGGCGAAGCTCTGCGCCGAGGCGTTCGAGGCGGTGTGGGAGCGAGCCGTCCCGCACGAGAACTACACGGTCTGACCGTCAGCAACGGGTAGCCGGCCTATGCCCACAGCTCCTTCGTCAATGGCGACCAGACCGACACATCGGCGGCCCTTCGCTCCAGGAGCGAAGGGCCGCCGAGTCAGTTGGCGTGGTGGTCGACCGGCAAGGTCGTCTGGTACGAGCTGGAATCGCTCGCGTGACCCGCGAACCCGTCGCGCCGGACGACCCCGGGATGTGCGACTACACCGGGCCGCAGATCACGGCCCTCCTGGGCGAACTGCACAGGCGCGCCGCCTCGGCCGGCGAGTCCACCCTCGACGGCCGCGTCCTGGTCGACTTCGGCCATGCGCCGGTCAGCACCCTGCTGAACCTCCTCGACCTCCCGCCCGGCCCGGAGGGAGAACGCGGATGAACCCCGGCACCGCCGCCCTCGGTGTGGTCGTCCCGGAGCGACGGAGCCAGGACCCGACCGGGCGCGCACTCGGCTGATCGTGCCAACGGCCAGGCCGGGCCGAGTCGTTCGACTCGGACCGGCGGTCCGCATCCGATCTCGCCCCGCCGCGCTCGTGCCGAGTGCGGCGGGGCCGAGGAAGTTCGGGTTCTGTGGGGTGGCCCGGCCGGGCCGCTGTGCGTCAGATCGGGAGGTCCCAGCCGGGGCCGTCCTCGGCGCCGAGCCAGACCCGCTGGCCGGTGGGTGAGACCGTGATGCCGAATTCCTCCTGGCGCGGTTCGCCGGCGGCCTGCCAGCGGTGCACCGCCTGCTGGACCCGGTCCCACAGGCGGACGGGACCGCGCTGGACGACGGTCCAGCCGCCGTCGTGGTCGCGGGCGGTCCGGGCCTGGGAACCGGTGGACACGTCCCAGAGGATCTGTTCCGCTCCCGCCCCCAGGCGTTCGGCCGAGGGCGCCGCGAGCTAGGCGATCCAACCGCCGGTCCAGTCGTCGAGCTTCGCGGGGTCGATCCGGCTCGGGCGCTCCTCCCCGGGGAGGAGCGCCAACGTCGGACGGGGCGGCCGGTCGTGGGGGCGGGCGATCATGAAGCTGGTGCAGCCGGGCAGGAAGCGGCCGGTGGCCTCTCCCGGGCTGGTCACGTCGAGCAGCGCGAGGGCGTTGGCGTAACTCCATCCGGACAGGGTGACCAGGATCTCTCCACCCGGCTCCACCTGGTGCAGCCACGGCAACGGGATGTACCGGACCGAGCAGGTGGCGATCAGCCGGTCGTACCGCCCGCCCCCCGGGTCACCGCGCAGCCCGTCGCCGATGAGCAGCCGGGGCGCGAAGCCCGCCGCTTTGAGTGCCGCTGCGGCAGCTGCGCCCACCACGGGGTCGTACTCGATGCTGGTGAGGTCGCCGTCCCCGAGGCGGTACGCGCAGGGCGGTCGAGTAGCCGGTCCCGGTGCCGATCTCCAGCACCCGGTGTCCGGGCTCGGCGCCGAGCCGGTGCCACATGCGCAGCACCAGCGAGGGCAGGGTGGACGACGAGGAGGGGGAACCGTGCACGGCCCCCTCGGTCACGTCGTCGGGCCTGGTGCGGCCGTCGAGTTGAGTGATCAGCGTTTCGTCGGCGTAGATACCCTCCAGCCATCCGGGTTCGCCCTCGCGGACGGGCCGGTAGCTGGTGGGGACGCTGCCCGCCACCGGCCGGAACCAGGAACCGGTGAACAGTTCGCGGGGCACCGCTCTGACGGCGCTGATCCATTCGGGGTCCGTGAGGGTGCCGTCCTCGGTGAGCCTGTCCGCCAGGGCGGCGCGAAGCCGGGTTGCCGTGTTCACGTGTCGGGGCCTTTCTCCAACTGGTCGGCGATGGCGTGGGCGATCGCCGTGGTGGTCTCCGTCGGCTGCCACGCCCACTGGCCGTTCGGATTGCACTCGAGGAAGTACCAGTCGCCGGCGGCGGTAACGGCGAAGTCGAACGCGCCGTACGTCAAACGGAGTTCGGCCAGGTAGGCGGCGATCGGACGGGTGACCGACCCGGGTACCTGGATCGGTGTGCACGTCATCAGCTCCTGGCGGTAGCGCCAGTCGAGATCGGGGCTGTCGATCCGGACCCCGAACAGTCGGTCGCCGATCGCGGTCACCCGTACGTCGAACGCCTTGTCGACCTTGGCCTGGAACATGTGCGGGCGGACCGACACGGCGGTCCTGGTCGCTCAGCTCCTGCGGCCCCTCGTAGGGCGAGGGCCGACGCACCCAGACGGACCGGATCCGAATGGTGTCGATCTCCCGGCTTACCGTGCGCAGGGTGCCCGCTGGCGAGCGGCCGTGAGGCCGAACTCCGGGCCGACACTCGCGCAGACGGCCGACCGCCCGACCCGTCCCGATGGTGCGGGGTGTACCCCTGGGTCGCCCGTGCCACGCCGGTGCCCCCGAGGTATCGCGCCAACGCCCTCCCTCGGACCGCCGTTGACGGCAGTCAGTCGCCTGCGTCACGCTCGATGTACCGCCGAGGTCGGGCCCGTCGGCCGGGCCGCGAACCGCTCGCCGCGAGCCACGTGCGCCGTGTGTCACGCGCTGCGGAGCCGAGAACCGTCAACCGTGAGCAGTCAGCCGCGCCCTGAACCGCCGCGCCGTCCCGACACCCGGCCCGGATGACCACCCGCGCACCCGTGTGGAGGTACCGCCATGTCCAAGCACCGTTTCGCCGTCCACGGAGCCGTCGTCGCCGCTCTGGCCCTCCTCTCCCTGCTCGTCCCGCTCACCGGCGCCCACGCCGCGCCGCCCGCCGACTCCTGCACCCAGAACTGGAGCATCAGCTCCGGCCAGGGCTACGCCAACGGCAAGTGGTGCAACTACGACACCAAGGTCGTCGGCACGGTGCACGACACCAAGGCGGACGGCCGCTGTCCCTACGTGCGCGGCGGCCTCTCCAACGGCGGCTACGTCGACAGCGACTGGGCCGGCGGCAAGGGCAAGTCCCGCGCCATCACCCTCCACGCCCCCTCGGGCACCCGCTTCACCAGCCTCAGCATGCGCTCCATCGGCTGCTGACGCCGACCGCGCGGCCGAACGACGAAAGGCGTCCCGCCGGACGGATCCGGCGGGACGCCTTCGTGCTCCTGGATCAGGAGCGTCGTGTCACAGCCGCATGAGCTGCATGCGGCTGCACACGACGAAGCCCTCGTGAGTGCCGTCGGACAACAGCAGGGTCCGATACAGCCTACGGCCCACCTTCGGGATGTCCACGAATTCGTCGATCTCGGGGACCGTACGGGCCTCGGAGATGTACAGATCTGCGAAGGTCTGTCGGAGCTTCATGCCCGTGACGTTCTCGAACTCCACTTCCAGGACCGGCTTCTGGTCGTCCTCCCAGGTGCGCAGCACCAGGCGGCGGTGCGACACCGAATAGGACCAGGGGCGGAACGCCCGCTCGGTCCGCAGGGGCAGATCCTTGAGTCCGGCGAGGAACGTCGTCCCACTGCTCATTCGGAGAGGCTCGTTTCAGTCGAAGGGGCTTGTCGTCTCTACACCGTTCTCGTACCACTTCACGCGTGCCCGCACGTCCGGTGGCGCATTCTTGATCTGTAGCAGCTCCCAGGCCGTGAAGTGCTCCTTGGGGTCTCCGGTCCCCGTGTACTTCTCGGCCCACTCCCGGGCCTTGTCCTTCCCGATGTGGTCGAGGTTGAAGAAGATCTCGGTCTTCTTCCCCGGCGTGAGCGCCTCGCGGACGGTCTCCCTCCAGTCCGTGCCGTCGGGGAAGTCGTGGTACGACTTCGCCTTGACGACGTTCTTGGCGAAATTGTCCAGCACCATATTGGATTCGGCGTCCGTGGTCACACCGAGGGCGAGCCGCTTCGGGCAGTAGTTCTTCGCGTTGTGGACCAGCACCGGCACTTCGCCCGCGAGCACGTAGTACGTGTGGACGTCATCGACGGTGAGGTTGTAGGCGGGCTGGAGGGTGTTCCAGTGCCGGACGTCCTCGATTCGCCGGGGCTGTCCGGTCGGGTCGCGCAGTTCATCGCCGGGCTCGAGGGCGGCGGCATCGACCCAGTTCTTCCGGTTCTCGGACCAGAAGGGGTGGTGGTCGGTGCTGGTCAGGGTCCGTCCGGCGCCCAGGGAGAGGTCGGTGAAGTCGCGGTCGTCCGGGGTGTAGATGGTGTCCGAGACCCTGCGGGGTCCGGTCAGTCCGGTGGTGGGGTCGGTGGCGAGGACCTCGTCGCCGACCTTGACGGTCTCGATGGCACGGGCGGAGCCGTCGGCCATCAGGACGCGGGTGCCCGCCGGGAAGCTGTTCAGCGGGCAGGCCGGTGGAACGCGGGTGACGAGTTTCTGGATGAACTCGACGGCCTTCTCGCCCCAGGAGCCGAACTTCTTCGCCCACTGGGCGAGTTTGGCGACGGCGGCGCCGTCACCGATGAAGGGGATCGCGCCGATGCATGAGGTGACCGCCTCGGTGGTGCGGCCTTCGACGGCGTAGTAGGCGCAGTTGACGAGGTCGGCGATGTCGGCGAGGCCGGGGGCGATGACGCCGCCCGCACCGCCGATGACGTCGAGGGTGAGGTGGATGCTCTCGGAGAAGAGGTGGTAGAGGAAGCTGATGTTCTCGCTGTCCTCCTTCGCCTTCTTGATCTCCTCCTCGATCGCCGCGATCGAATCCTGCTTCTCCTTCTCAGCCTGCGCCTGCTTCTCGGCCTCCTTGCGCGCCTCCTCGAGCTTGGCCAGCCGGGCCTTCTCCTCGGCCTCCTGCCTCACCTGGTAGACGGCGTGCGCGTCGTCGGCGGCGGCTTGTGCGGCCGTCGCGTCCTTGCCCGCCGCCTCGGCGGAGGAGCGGGCGGAGCTCGCGTAGTCGTTGGCTTCGGCCGCGGACCACCGGGCCTGCCGCGCCGAACCCTCGGCCTTGTTGGCGGAGTACACCGCCTTGGCGGCGTCGCGGTTGGCGGAGGCCTTCGCGGCGTTCGCGCTCTTCGCCGATGCCGCGGCCCTGGTGGCGTCGGCCTGGGCGGCGTCGGCGGCGGCCTGGGCCTTGGTGACCTGGTCGGCGGCGGTGTTGGCCGACGCCTGGGCGGCGGCTTCGTAGCCCTTGGCCTCGTCGGCGGCGTTGCGGGCGACGGCGGCGGCGGCCTGGGCCGTGGCCGCGTTCTGGGCGGCGGTCGCGGCGGCGGCGGTGGCCTGGGCGATCAGGCCCTTGACGTCGGCGACGTGGACGGCGGTGAGCCGGTCGCGCTGCTGGGCGGTGTACTGACCCTTGGCGACGAAGGCGCGCAGGTCCTGCACGGTGCCTTCGAGGGCGATCCTCGCCGCGGCCTTGAGCTCGGGCTCGGTGGCCGGGGCGTCCTCCAGCCGGGTGGCGGTGAGCCGGTCGTCGGCGGCCTGCGCGTCCGCCAGTCCCTTGCCGAGGAAGTCCCGCAGCGCGGCGGGAGTGTTGACCCGCAGCGCCTCGTCGGCGGCGGCCTTGACGGCTGGGCCCGCATTGTCGCTCAGACGGGTGATCGTCAGCCGGTTCTCCGGCGCGGCGGCCTCGTACTGGCCGCTGTTCACGAACGCGCCGACCTGGGCCGTGTCGCCCTGCAGCGCGGCGTAGGCCGCGGTGCGGACCGCGTCGCTCTCCGAGTCCGAGTAGATCTTGGTGGCGCGGTCGCGGGCGTCGTGCTCCTCGGCCTGCCTGCGACCGGCCTTGACGTAGGAGAACACGGCCGTGTCCGGGCCGGTGAGGGCCGCGTCGGCTGCCGCTGATCCCCAGGTGCTGGCCATCTTGCGGGAGACGAGGGCGAGCTTGCGGCCGTCGGTGGCGACCTGTGCCGGGGTGGCGCCGGGCTGGTTGGTGAGCTGGGCCAGGCGGTCGGCCTCGGTCTTCGCCTGCTGGACCTGCTGGGCGGCCTGGTCGGTCTGCGCCTGCTTCTCGGCCTCGTCGGCCTTGGCCTTGCGGGCCTTCTCCACCGCTGCCGCGGTGCGGTTGGCCAGGTCCTCGGCCTCGGTGCGGCGGGTCAGGTCCTGGACGGCGTTCGCCTTGTCGACCGCGTTCTGGGCGTCGACGGCGAAACCGGAGGCGGCGTTCGCGTGGTCGGTTGACAGCTGCGCGGCGTTCGCGCTCTCGCCCGCGTGGTCGGCGGCGTCCCGCGCGGCCTGCGCGGCGGCAGCGGCGTGCGAAGCCGCGGACGCCAGCAGCGTCTTGGCGGCCTCGGCCTGGGTCGCGGCCTCGCCGGCCAGTTGCTGCGAGGCCGCGGCCGCACGCCCGGCCTCGGCGGCCTGGCGACGCGTCGCCGCCGCCGCCTGCTTGGCCTTGGCCGACTGGCCGCCGGCGCTGTCCGCGTAGGCACCGGCCTGCTCGGCCGAACCCGCCGCAGCATCGGCATTGCCCTTGGCGCTGAGGGCGGCCCCGGCCGCCTCCCCGCTCCGCGCCGCGGCCTCGTTCGCCTTGACGAGCGTGGCGTTCGCGTCCGCCGCGATCTTCGCGGCCGCGTCGGCGGCATCGGCCGCCACCCGCGCCTCGTGCGCCTTGGTCGCGTCACCGGCCGCCGCAGCCGCGGCCGTCCGGGCGTTGGCGGCGGCCCGCTGGGCCCCGGCCGCCGCGGCGGCAGCGTTCGACGCCGCTACGGCGGCGGACCGCGCCGAGGCGTTGGCCGCACGGGCGGCGGTCATCGCCGTCTGCGCCGCCGCACCCGCGCGCTCGGCCGCACTCGCGGCCTTGTTCGCCGCCTCGGTCGCCTTGGCCGTGTCACTGCCGGCCTGCTGGGTCTCGAGCGCGGCCCGCGCGGCATCGGCCTTGGCCAGCTCCGAGTTCTTGACCGCCTGGTCCTTGGCCTCGATGGCCGCGGCCGTCTCCTGGGCCGCCTGCGCGCCCGCGTCCTTCGCCTGCTGGGCGAGCTGCGCGATGCTCGCGCGTTCCATGTCACGGCTCTGCGCGATGTACTGGCCGGTCGCCAGGAACTCGCGCACGTCCTCGATCGACCCGTTCAGCGCGATGCGTGCCGCAGCCTGGGTGTTCGCGCCGCCCGTGCTGTAGATCCGGACCAGCTTGACCCGGTCGTCGGCGTCCTTGGCCGTGAACTGGGTCTCGGTCAGGAACTTCTGCAGGTCGTCGCTGGTGTTGCTGCGCAGCGCGGCGTCGCCGGCGGCCTGCAGGCTGCTGCCGGCGCCCATCGCGGGGTCGGTGATCCGGGTGATCCACAGCCGTCGGTCGGCGTCGAGGGCCGACTGCCAGCCGCCCTCCAGGAAGGCGCGCAGCTCCTCGGCGGTGCCGTCGATGGCCTTGTCGGCGGCCTCGCGGACCTTGGGCCCGCCCACGCTGGAGATCTGCGTGGCAGCGAGCAGGTCGTCCGCGTGCTGGGCGCCGGCGAGCTCGTTGTCCACGAACCGCTGCACGTCCTGGTCGGACCCGGCCAGCGCGGTCTCGGCCAGTGCGTGCAGCCGGGGGCCGCCGTTGAGCCACGCCTGCAGGGCGCGCTCACGGGAGCTCGGCTGGACCTGCCCACTCCCGGGCTCGACCGCGGCGGCGGTCTGCACGCCCGACCCCACCAGGCCGGCCGTCAGCGCGAGGGGCAGCAGGCCCAGGGAGAACCTGCCCGGCAATGGCGGCCTCCCCCTCCCTCGCCGTTCTGAACGGGATATCGAAGGATGCACGGGAAACCTCCACTGTCGACGTCGGCCGAATCCCGGCCGCAGTGGAGCCCCACGATAAATGACCGTACAACAGAATGCCCATGAAATTGGTCAGTTGAGCGTTGAGCGAGCTGTACGCCGCAGTAAAAACGCTCCTCAGTCGGTTCATATTTCGGCAAATGTGTCGCACCGTCAGCTTGTGATCGAATGCCTTCTAAACCATGACAAGTCGTTCGTCCTACCTGCTGAAATGGGGGTTGGCGAGGTCTGGGTCGATCTGGTTCGATGGGGCGGTTTCCGCTCGTGGTCGAAGGGGTGGTCGGGCGTCTCCAGGGCTTTCGCTCAAGGTTCATGACGCTTTATCACGTCGTGCTCGGTTCGCCTGCCATCCGGGGTCTTCGTCCCATTCCGCGGATCTGTCGACCAGGTCAACACCAGACGAACGAAGAGGAATAGCCATGCCAAAGCACTTGTCTCGTTGGATCGTTGGCGGAGCAGTCGCCGTGGCCGCCACGCTCGGTGCCACCGCCCTCGCGTCGGCCGACGGCTCCCCGGCGGACAACTCGGCCGCGCCGCCCGCGGTCGAGGACTTCATGCACCCGGGCGCGGCCCCGTTCCCGAACGTGAAGCTGCTGCGCGGCGACGGCCACATCGTGCTGTCCGACTGCGCCGTCGACGACCAGATCAGCGTGCTCAGCTGGGACCTGCCCAACAGCAGCGGCAACAAGATCTGCTTCCGCGCCACCAGCAGCACCGGCTACCTCGCCGTCGAGGTGCCCAACGTCTTCCGGATCCGCACCGACGACTACTCCATCAACGCCAAGCTCACCAGCGACGGCGTCTCCCAGAGCGTCGACATCGCCAAGGGCACCGCCGTCCCCGTCGGCATCGGCAGCGGAACCGGCAACGGCAAGCCCGCCACCCTCCTCGAACTGCGCGTCACCGGCTGACCCTCCACCGCCCGCCTTCCCCTCCTCCCCCTGGAGCCCAGGTGACCCACAACCCCCTGCGCACCGCCACCGCACGCCGGTGGCTGGCCACCGCCGCCGTGACCGCCGCCGCCCTCGGCGGCGCGACCGCGATCGCCTCCGCCGACACCACCCCGCCGCCCGCCGACAACTCCGCCGCACCACCGGCCGTCGAGGACTTCACCTACCCCGGCGCCGCCGCCATCACCAAGGTCAGACTGCTGCGCGGCGACGGCCACATCCTGCTCGCCGACTGCAAGCAGCCCACCCAGATCCAGATCGGCACCCTGGCCCCGGGCAACCCGGACAACCAGATCTGCTTCACCGTCGCCGGCACCACGGGAACCCTCTCCCTGCAGCTGTCCGACGTCTTCTACCTCCAGACCAGCGGCGGCCGCTCGGTCCGCGCCGGCCTCACCACCGGCGGCACCTCGCAGACCGTCGACGTCCCCACCAACGGCTTCAAGCCCGTCGGCATCGGCAACACCGGCACCGCGGCCAGCCTCGTCGAACTCACCGTCACCGGCTGACCGCCGCCGCCCCGCATCCGTCGCTCACGTTGGGAACACCACCTCATGCTTCGCAAGTCCTCGGCCCGCAACCTGCGGGCGGGTGTGCTGGTCGCGGCCGCTGCCGCCGGCACGCTGAGCACCTTCTCCCCGGCCGGCGCCGTCTCCGGTGACGCCGTCGGTGACGGCAGCTACACCTCCGCCGCCCGGATCGTCGTCGGTGACAACCTGCGCGCCTGCACCGGCGCGCTGGTGGACCGCTACTGGGTGCTCACCGCCGCCTCCTGCTTCTCCGACGACCCGGCGCAGCCGCAGGCACTCGCGGCCGGGGCGCCGAAGTGGGGGACCACCGCCACCGTCGGCGGCAGGTCCACGCAGATCGCCGAGCTGGTGCCGCGGCAGGACCGCGACCTGGTGATGGCCCGCCTCGCCACGCCGGTGGACGGCGTCGCGCCGCTGCCGCTGGCCACCACCGCACCCACCACCGGGCAGAGCCTGCGCGTCGCCGGCTTCGGCCGGACCAAGGGCGAGTGGATCCCGGACAAGCCGCACACCGGCGCCTTCTCCCTCGACACGGTGAGTGCCACCGGCATCGGCACCACCGGTACGGGCGGTGCGGCGGTCTGCAAGGGCGACACCGGCGCCCCGGTGGTCCGCGAGGTCAACGGCAAGGCCGAGCTGGTCGCCGTCGCCTCCCGTTCCTGGCAGGGCGGTTGCCTGGGCGTGCCCGCCACCGAGACCCGCACCGGCGCCTACAACTCCCGCGTCGACGACCTCGGCGAGTGGGTGAAGGAGCTGCGCTACGACACGGCGGAGGTCAAGAGCGGCCTGCACGTGCAGATCGTCGGCTCGGACGACAAGCTGTGGGACACCGTCGCCGGCTACCGGGCCGGCAGCGGCTGGCTCGGCAACTGGTCGCCGCTCAGGAGCGTCGAGCTGACCGCCGTCGACAGCGTCACCATCGGTGACAAGGTGTACGTCTACGCCGTCGGCACCGACGGCAAGGTCTACACCCGCGACGGCAGGGTCGGCGAAGGGTGGACGGCGTTGGAGGAGGTGCCCGGTGGCGCCGGAGGTGCCAAGGGCGTCACCGCCGCGGTCCGCGGCAGCAGGGTCGACCTGCAGATCATCGGCTCCGACGGCTCGCTCTACAGCTCCTACGCCGACTACGCGGCACACCAGTGGGCGCCGACCTGGGAGAAGGTCGGCACCAACAACCTGAAGGCCATCACCAGCGCCGCCACCGCCGACGGCGTCCTCCACGTCCTCGCCGTCAACGAGGACGGCCGCGTCTATGTCCGGGACAACGGGACCGACGGCCAGTGGACGCCGTCGTGGCGTGAGATCCCCGGAGACGCGCTCGACGTCAAGGGCATCACCGCCGCCGCCCGCGGCAACACGGTCGACTTGCAGATCATCGGCTCCGACGGCTCCCTGTTCACCACCTACGGCTACTACGACCTCGGCCGCTGGGAGCAGAACTGGGAGAAGGTCAGCGACAACCACCTGAAGGCGATCAGCAGCAGCGCCGAGGGCAACGTCGTCCACGTCGTGGCCGTCAACGAGGACGACAGGGTCTACAACCGCGACGCCGACTACAACGCGGGCAAGTGGACCGCCTGGGGCGAGGTCCCCGGCGGCGCCACCGGCGTCAAGGCCGTCACGGCCGCGACCACCGGCTGATCCGAGCACGCACCGCGTCCTATTTCTCGTACTCACCAGGGGGAATTCCCGATGTCCCGCAAGTCCCAGTCCCGCTTCGGACGGGCCGGCGTGCTGGTCGCGGCCGCTGCCGCGAGCACGCTGAGCACCTTCTCCCCGGCCCAGGCCGTGGTGGGCGACGCCGCTGCCGCCGGTTCCCACGCCTTCACCGCACGCCTGGTGATCGGCGACCACCTGCGCGGCTGCACGGGCGCGCTGGTGGACCGCTACTGGGTGGTCACCGCGGCGTCGTGCTTCGCCGACGACCCGGCGCAGCCGCAGGCACTGGCGGCCGGCGCGCCGAAGTGGGCGACCACCGCCACCGTCGGCGGCAGGACCACGCAGATCGCCGAGCTGGTGCCGCGTCAGGACCGCGACCTGGTGCTGGCCCGCCTCACCACGGCCGTGGACGGCGTCGCGCCGCTGCCGCTGGCCGCCACGGCGCCGACCCCCGGGCAGAGCCTGCGCGTCCCCGGCGCCGGCCGGACCAGGGACGAGTGGGTGCCGCTCCAGCTCCACTCCGGCGTGTTCAGCCTCGACACGGTGAGCCCGACGGGCATCGGCCTCACGGGGACGGGCGGCGCGGCGGTCTGCAAGGGCGACACCGGCGCCCCGGCGGTCCGGGAGGTCAACGGCAGGACCGAGCTGGTCGCCGTCGCCTCCCGCTCCTGGCAGGGCGGTTGCCTGGGCGTGCCCGCCACCGAGACCCGCACCGGCGCGTACGGATCCCGGGTCGACGACCTCGGCGGCTGGGTGAAGCAGGTGAAGGCGTCCCGTCCGGGCAGCGAGCTGCTCGCGGTCGGCGGGGACAGCAAGGTCTGGGCGAACGAGGGCTCGTACACCACGGACGTGTGGGGCACCTTCGAGTCCGTGTCGAACGGCAGCGGCATCCGGCAGGTCAGCGCCGTCACGATGGGCGACCGGATCCGGCTGTTCGGGATCGGCTCTGACCAGCGCATCTGGACGACCAGCAAGGACACCGTCACCGGTACCTGGAGCCCCTTCGAGGCGGTGCCGGACAACAGCGGCATCCAGCAGGTGACGGCCGTCGCCATGGGCGACAAGGTCCGGCTGTTCGCCGTCGGTGGCGACGGCAGGATCTACACCGCGGCGGGCGACTACGCGGCCGGCACCTGGTCCGGATTCGAGGCGCTGCCCAGCAGCGCCATCAAGCAGGTGACGGCGACCGTCGTCGGCGACACCGTGCGGCTGTTCGCGATCGGCGGCGACAGCCGGGTCTGGACCACCACCGGCGACTACACCGCCGGTACGTGGAGCACCTTCGAGGCTATCGAGAGCAGCGGCATCCGGCACATCGCCGCCACCACGATCGGCAACACCGTGCGCGTGTTCGCCGTCGGCTCCGACCAGGGGGTCTTCACCACCGACAGCACCGGCAACGGCCCCTGGACCGCCTTCGACCCGGTTCCCGGCAGCCACGCCGTCAAGCAGGTGGCCACCACCACCATCGGTGACACCGTGCGGCTGTTCGCGATCGGCGGCGACGACCGGATCTGGACCGCAGACAAGAAGGCCGACGGCAGCTGGACCAGCTTCGGCCTGGTCGCCAGCAGCGACATCCACGGCCTCGCCGCCACCGTGACCGGCTGACCCGCAACTCCCCTCCCCGCAGGGGCCGCCGGCGCACGAGCGCCGGCCCCCGCGGGGCTCCCGCAGCCTCCCGCAGACCCACCCGAAGGGGATTCCGCATGTCCCGTAAGTCCCAGTACCGCTCCCGGCGAGCGGGAGTGCTGGCCGCCGTCGCGGCCGCCGCCGGCACTCTGAGCACCTTCGCCCCGGCCGGCGCCGTGACCGGTGACCCGACGGCCGCCGGCTCGTACACCTTCACCGCGCGCCTGCTGATCGGCGACAACCTGCGGGCCTGCACCGGCGCGCTGATCGACCAGTACTGGGTGATCGGCGCCGCCTCCTGCTTCGCCGACGACCCGGCGCAGCCGCAGGCGCTGGCCGCCGGCGCACCCAAGTGGGGGACGGTCGCCACGGTCGGCGCGAAGTCGGCCCAGGTGGTCGAGCTGGTGCCGCGGCAGGACCGCGACCTGGTGATGGCCCGCCTCGCGACGCCCGTCGAGGACGTTGTGCCGCTGGCGGTCGCCACCACCGCGCCGACGGCCGGGCAGTCGCTGCGGGTGCCCGGCTTCGGGCGCACCAAGTCGGAGTGGATCCCGAACACGCCGCACGCCGGGGCGTTCGGCCTCGACACGGTGAGCCCAGCCGGTGTCGGCCTCACGGGGACGGGCGGTGCGGCGGTCTGCAAGGGCGACACCGGTGCTCCGGTGGTCCGGGAGGTCAACGGGAAGGCCGAGCTGGTGGCCGTGGCGTCCCGTTCCTGGCAGGGCGGCTGCCTGGGCGTGCCCGCCAGCGAGACCCGCACCGGCGCGTACGGCTCCCGGGTCGACGATCTCGGCCAGTGGATCACCAACGTCCGGCACTCCACCCCGTCGGGGACGGTGGTGAAGGCCTCGCCGTTCACCGTCGTGGACCCGGTCACCGGCCACCCGCTGACCTTCGTGCAGGACAGCGCCAACCACCTGTGGTCGGTCGACCCGAGGAACGAGGGCTGGCTCGATTTGGGCGGTTACGCTGCCGCCCGCCCCACCGCGATCGTCGACCCGGCCGACAGCCACGTGAAGGTGTACGTCAACGGGCCGGACCACAAGCTCTGGTCCTACGACCGCACCACCGGTCAGTGGACCGCGTTCGTCCCCACCCCGTCGGGAACGGTGCTGGCCCCCGACGCCGTGCCGCGCACGGTCGTCGACCCGGCCACCGGCCGCCTGGTGACCTTCGTCCGCGACACGGCCAACCACCTGTGGTCGGTCGACCCGCAGGGCGAGGGCTGGTACGACTACGGCGGGCTGGCCGCCACCGATCCCGTTCCGGTCGTCAATCCGAACGACGGCCACATCGTGGTGTACGTCAACGGGCCGGACAACCGACTGAACTCCGTCGACCGCAAGGGCGCGGGCCGGGTCGAGTTCGTTCCGCCGGCCCTGGCGCCCGACGCCGTCCCCTCGGCCGTGGTCGACCCGGCCACCGGGCACTTCACCACGTTCGTCCGCGACGCCGCCAACCACCTGTGGTCCGTCGACCCGTGGGGCCCGGGCTGGCGCGACTGGGGCGTGATGGCCGCCACCGACCCGGTCGCGGTCGCCGACAAGGACGGCAACCGGACCGTGGTGTACGTCAACGGCCCGAACAACCGGCTGCACGCGCTGGACTTCTCCACCGGGACGTGGACCGAGTTCGACCCCACCCCGGCCGGTACCGAGCTGGCCGCGGACGCCGTCCCGCAGACCGTCCTCGACCCGGCCACCAAGCACCTGGTCACGTACGTACGGGACGTCAACAACACGCTGTGGTCGGTCGACCCGCAGGGCCCGGGCTGGGTCCGCTTCCACGGCGGCCCCTCCGCTCCCTGACCTGCCCCGGTGCGGCCCGCCCCGGCATCCGCGCGGGCGGGCCGCACCGTCGGGGACGTCAGAGGCGCTCGGGTACCGGGTTGCCGACGGCCTCGATGGCCCGGCGGACCGGGACCTTCAGCAGGACGGCGAAGCCGATGACGAAGAAGACCAGCAGCGAGATGATCGCCGAGCGGTAGCTGCCGGTGAGCTGGTAGGCGAGGCCGAAGACGAGCGGGCCCATCCAGCTGGTGCCGCGGTCGCTGACCTTGTAGAAGCTGAAGTACTCGGCCTCCCGGCCGGGCGGGATGAGGTGGGAGAACAGGGAGCGGGAGAGCGCCTGGCTGCCGCCGAGGACCAGGCCGATCATGCAGGCCAGGGCGTAGAACCAGGCGGGCTGGTGGGCGGGCATGAAGTAGCCGAGGGCGACGGTGACGGCCCAGCCGACCAGGGAGCCGAGGATGGTCCGCTTGGCGCCGTACCGGTGGGCTATCCGGCCGAGCAGCAGCGCGCCGCCGATCGCCACGACCTGGACCAGGAGCACGGCGGTGACCAACGAGGTCTGGTCCATGCCGAGTTCCTCGCTGCCGTAGAGCGAGGCCTGGGAGACGACGGTCTGGATGCCGTCGTTGTAGCAGAGGAAGGCGGCGAGGTAGAGCAGGGTGAGCGGGTGCTTGCGCATGCCGCGCAGCGTGCGGGCGAGTTCGCGCAGGCTGCCGCCGGCGGGCTCGCCGTCCCCGGCCGCGGCCGGGCCCTCGGCGGCGCGGCTGGGGGCGACCCCGGCCCGGGAGGGCAGCCGCAGCATCGGGACGACGGTGAACAGTGCCCACCACAGGCCGGCCGAGGCGAGGCAGATCCGGACGGCGGTGCCGGAGTCCAGGCCGAAGGCGTCGTGGCCCTGGAACAGCACCAGGTTGGCGATCAGCAGCAGTCCGCCGCCCGCGTAGCCGTAGGCCCAGCCCGTGGAGGAGACCTTGTCGCGCTCGTCGGGGGAGGCCAGGCCGGGCAGGTAGGCGTAGGAGAGCGCGACCGAGGTCGCGTACGAGATGTTGGCGACCACCAGCAGCGCGCCGCCGAGCAGGTAGCGGTCGCCGTCGAGGAGGAACATCCCCATTGTGGCGAGCGAACCGACGTACGCGAAGCCGCACATCAGCTCCTTGTGGCGCCCGGTGCGGTCGGCGACGGTGCCCGTCAGCAGCATCACCGCGACCGAGAGCAGCACGGAGAAGGAGACCGTGTACGGGAAGAACGATCCCGCGCGGATCGACAGGCCGAGCGGGTGCACGTTGCCGGCCGCGTCGGCGGCCTCCTTGGCGACGGTGGTCAGGTACGGGCCGAGGAACACCGTCAGGACGGTGGCCGAGAAGGCGGCGTTCGCCCAGTCGTTGACGTACCAGCCGAACTGCATCCGACGCAGGGAGCGGGCGTCGTCGGCGGAGGAGGCGGGGGAAGCGGAGGCGGCAGGGGAAGCAGGGGAGCCGGAGGCGGCGGAGGCGGTGGTGGCCGCGTCGGCGGCCGTGGGGTCGGTCGGTGGGTCGTCCGGCAGGTGCGTCGCCGAGTTCGTGGAGCTCATGGGGTTCCCATCACCGTGCTGGAGCCCGTGCTGCCGTCCGTCCAGCAGCCGCGCTCGCCGAGGACGTCCCGCAGGACGTCGATGCGATCGGCCATGATGCCATCCACACCCAGGTCGAGGAGAGCCCTGATCCGTGTGGGATCGTCCACAGTCCAGACGTGCACCTGGAGCCCGAGCCGGTGGGCGGTGCGGACGAAGGCCCGGTCGACGACCCGGACGCCCCGGTGCCGCTCCGGCACCTGCGCGCACAGCCCGGTGAAGGGCGCTCCCGGGCGCCGGGAGAGTGGACCGCGCGCGGGCGACGGCAGGAACGGTTTGGCCAGCGAGCGCAGCCGTAGCCGGGCCACCTCGCGCGGGCCGAGCGACGTGGCCAGCCGGGGCCCGGCGGCGGCCCGGACGGCGGCCAGCCGGGTGTCGGAGAAGCCGCCGACGCAGACCCGGTCCCAGGAGCCGGTCCGGCGGATCGCCTCGACCAGCGGCGCGACGGCCGGCGCGGCCTTGACGTCGATGTTGAAGCGGGCCCCGGGGAACGCGCCGAGCAGGTCCTCCAGCAGCGGCACCGGCTCGGTCCCGCCGATCCGGGCCCGCCTGACGGCCTCCCAGGGCAGCTCCGAGACGGCGCCGGTGCGGTCGGTGACCCGGTCGAGGCGCGAGTCGTGGAAGGCCACCAGCACGCCGTCGGCGGTCGCGTGCACGTCCGTCTCCAGGTAGCGGTAGCCGAGCGCGACGGCGGCCTCGAAGGCGGCGAGCGAGTTCTCGGGGCGCCCGAGGTCACCGCCCCGGTGTGCGAAGGCGAGCGGCCCGGGGTGGTCGAGGAAGGGGTGCATGTGCTGCTCCGAGCTGCGGGGAGGGGACCCGGCGGGCCCGCGAGGCCGGGATCCGTGGGCGTACCAGCGCGTTACAGTATTACGCACCCTGTCAAGCAGTAACGATCACTCGGCCCCGGGCCGGTCCCCGGTCCCCGTTCCCGCCATCGCGCCCCGACCCCCGGCGCACAGCACCCACCGCTCAGCCGCCCGCCCCCGCCCGGGCGTCCCGGCGCATGCCGAGGATCTCCGCGACGGCCTCCAGCCAGCGCGCGAGCAGCTGGTCGCCGTCGACGGTGGTGACGGTGGTGGCCGCCGAGCCCAGCCAGTCGCGGGCGAGCCGGGCCGGCTCCGCCCCGGGCAGAGGTTCGGCGAGGTCCGCGGCGTAGCGGGCGCCGCCGCTGCGCACCACCTCGGCGAGGAAGGTGAGCGACCGGGGGAGCACCCCCAGCCGGTCGGCGGCCAGGGCGGCCGCGACGGCGCCCTCGCCGAACAGTGCGGCCCGGTGCGGCCCGGCGAAGGCCAGGCCGTAGCGGAGCATGGCGGCCACGTCGAGCCGGAGCAGCTCGTCGTCGCCCTTGGGGCGGAAGCGGTCGTCGGGGCTCATCGGACCGTCACCGTGTAGGTGTTGCGCACGACCAGTTTCCTGTTCTCTTCGCCGGTGGTGGGGAGGTTGCAGTAACCGCGGAAGCAGTTGAGGAGGGTGACGGCGGTGGTCCCGCCGCCCTTGGCCTCGAAGGTGTAGAAGCGGGTGCCGCCGACGCCGTCCGAGGTCTTCGACTCCTTCGGGAGGTCGAGCTGCTCGTCGGCCAGGGCCGCGACCGCGGCGTCCGGTTTCGGGTCCGCGACGCTCCAGCGGTCGCCGGCCGAGGAGTTGTCCCGGACGGCGACCGTGAAGCGCTCGCCGACGGCGAGGGTCACCGAGCGCTCCTCCGGGCCGAGCAGCCGGCCGCGGCCCGATCCGCCTGATCCGCCCGATCCGTTCGGCCCGCCCGATCCGGCCGCCCCGTCCTGTCCGCAGGCCGTCAGCCCGACCGTCAGCCCGGCGGCGAGGACGGCCGCCAGCGCCGCCGCCCGCACCGGCCTCCTGGTGAACACCCTTGCCACCCCGGTCACTTCGGCATGTGGACGGCGTAGGCGGTGGGCAGCCGGTTGTCCGAGGCCCCGCCCATGCGGCCGTTGACGAAGTCGTCCTCGCTGACCCAGGTGGTGGTGCCCCACGGGTTGTAGATCTGCAGCATGTCGCCCTCCTGGCCGACGATCATCATGGCGTGGCCCGACCGCTTGCCGTCCTTGTCGTAGCCCTCCACCCCGACCGGCACCGGCTTGCCGTCGGCGACCGACTTCTCGATGTCCGGCAGCAGCTCGCGCCGGGAGTCGGCGTCCGGCATCTTCTTGTAGTCGAACTCGGCGCCGGTGTGCGGGCTGACCTCGTGCTCCAGCACCCTCTCCTTGCCGTCCGGCCCCATGCCGTCCCAGTTGTCGCCGCCGTCGCCCTCCTGGTGCACCCGGTGCTGCTCGGCGAGCAGCCGCCGCTGGAACGCCGCCGGGTCGTCCTCCTGGCCGGTCGGGCCGCCGGTCAGGTCCAGCGCGTAGAGCGGGTCGACCATCGCCCGGGCGGTGACGGTGGAGGAGGCGACACAGGTGCCCTCGGTGTTCGCCTGCTGCCAGCGGGCGCCGTCGAAGGTCACCTCATCCGTGTTCCGGTTGGAACCGTCGTCGTTGGTCCCGCCGCTGCTGGTGTCGTCGTCCTCGGTGTGGACGGGCGTCAGGTGCGTCCGGAGCCACTCCGGGTCCTTGCCGTGGATCTTGCCCTGGAAGGTGCGGATCTCGTCCATGTTGTGACCGGCCGCCAGCGCCTTCATCAGATAGGCGCGCTCCTGCGGCGACTTGGAGTCGGCGAGCAGCTTCTCGAAGTCCGCCCGGTCCTTCTCGTTCATCTTGTCCAGGTACTCGCCGGACCGCTTCATGTCGTTGGCGGTCAGCAGCTCGTTCAGCTCGGTCGGACCGTCCGGACCGGAGGTCTCGGCGAGCACGATCTTGTCGGCCGCGGTGACCGCGTTGGTCTTCATCTTGCCCGCGCGGGCCTCGGAGGCCAGCTTGTTCAGGTCGCGGGCCGCGGCCCGGGCGGCCTCGTCGGCGTGCTTGGCGGCGGCCAGCATCGACTCGACGTACGGGGCGGCGGCCTGCTGGGCCTTCTTGCGCTCCGCCTCCTCGTCGTCGTACTCGACCATGTCGTCGAACCAGCCGTCCTCGCCGCCCAGCGAGCTCAGCACCTGCTGGAGCCCGGAGCGCGCGGCGCCGTCCTGGCTCTGGGCGGTGCGCAGCGCGTCCGCGAGGCGGAGCAGGGCTATCCCGCCGTTGTGCAGCGCGGTGGTCTGCTGGTCGACGGCCCGGGCGGCGGCGGCCACCACCTCGGCGGCCTTCGCGCCCGTCGAACCGGTCCAGACGTCCGGCAGCCCGGAGGTGGACACCGCCAGGACGTCCTGGTGGAGCTGGCTGGAGTCGGCCGCCGCGGTCTTGTAGCGGTTGCCGGTCGCCTCGATGGTGCCCACGTCCCCGACCGGGGCGTGCACCGCGAGGGCGCCCTTGATCGCGGAGATCAGGCCGTTCTTGCTGTCCGCCCCGCGGACGTCCTTCAGCCGTTCGCTCAGCGCCTTGCAGCGCTGGGTGGTGGATTCCCCTGCCATGGCGGCTCGTTCGCCCCCCTGCTTCCTTGCCCGTGGTGTGGTTCCTGCTGGTGCTGCTCGTTCTCACCGCTGCCCGTCGGCTGCTGTCGGCGGCCCGTCAGCCGCCCGTCAGCTGTCAGCTGTCAGCCGTCAGCCGTCAGCCGTCCGTCGGCCGTCCGGCCTCAGCCGAAGGGCCGGTACTCGCCGCTGCCCGCGGCGGCGAGGTCCTTCACCACCGTGCCGTCGGCCGACTGGTAGCCGACCGAGGAGCTCCGCACCTTGCCCGCCAGCTCGCTCAGCGCGCTCTTGATCGTCGCGCTCTCCGCCTGCCAGGCGCTGCTGAAGTTCTGGTACGCCGGGTCGACGTCCTCACCTCCGAACACGTCCGCGGTGTAGCACATCGGGTCGCTGATCGCCGCCCCGATCCTGCCCTCGTCGCCGGACGCCTTGTCCAGCGCCTTCGCCTGCCCCTCGGCCCCGCCGGCCTGGATCGCGTACCCCGACCCCTGCGCCATGGTTCACCTCTCGTGCGTCCCCCGAGCCGTCCGCGCGACGGCGTCCGAGCACCATACGGGCCCTCCGGTGCCCGGGCAATTCGTATCGCGCCTGGTCGGAGCGGTGTTGCCGTTTCATGACACACCGTCCACCATCCGGTGACCACCGCCGCCGACGCCCGTTCACGGCCCGCCCACGGCCCGTCCACGCCCCGTCCACGGCCGGTGCGGCGCCGAGCGACGGCTGCCGCCGGTGCCGCACCGGCCCGGCGAAGACACCGTCCTGTCAGCGCGGTGCCGGTGACCTGTCAGCGGTGACAGCGTCCTGTCCACCACCTGCAAGCGGCCCGTCCCAGGCTGGGGTCGAAACGAGGCAGACGACCCATGGGAGGTCACCATGTCGAACAGCACCCGGCCGAACTCCGGCCCGCGCACCACCTCGGTCCTGGTCTCCGGCGCCGGGATCGCCGGCACCGCGCTCGCCTACTGGCTGAACCGCTACGGCTTCCACGTCACCGTCGTGGAGCGGGCCCCCTCGCTGCGCGGCGGCGGGCAGGCGGTGGACATCCGCGGCACCGCCCTGACGGTGGTCGAGCGGATGGGGCTGCTGGAGGAGGTCCGGGCCCGGCGGACCGGGCTGCTCGGGATGTCCGTGGTCGACGCGGACGGCCGAGAGCTGAACCGCAGCACCGAGTGGACGGCCAGCGGCGGGCCGATCGAGGGCCCGGACGTGGAGATCCTGCGCGACGAACTCGCCGAGCTGATCGTCGGAGCGGAGAAGACCGCCGAGGGCACCGGAGCCGTCGGAACCACCGGGGCCGTCGGAGCAGCCGGAGCGGCCGGAACCGCGGGGAGCGCCGGGCCCGGCGTCGAGTACCGCTTCGACGACGCGATCGAGACCCTGGTGCAGCACCCGGAGGGCGTCGAGGTGCGGTTCCGCAGCGGCACCGAGCGCTCCTTCGACCTGGTCGTCGGCGCCGACGGCCTGCACTCGAACACCCGCCGCCTCGTCTTCGGCCCCGAGGCGGACTACCTGCACCCCATCGGCACCTACCTCGCCGGCTGGAGCGCGCCCAACCACCTCGGCCTCGACCGCTGGGAGGTCGCCTTCCGGGACGGCGCCGACCCGAACTGGTTCTGCATGGCGATGACCGTCCGGGAGAACAGCGAACTGCGCGTCTTCGTCGGCTTCCACAGCGACGAGCCGCTCGACGACATGCTCCCGCGCGAGCCCGCCCGGCAGCGCGCGCTGGTCGCCGAGCGCTCCGCCCACGCCCGCTGGGAGGTGCCGCGCTTCCTCCAGGCGATGGAGGAGCCCGGGGCGTCCTTCCACTACGACGTCATCGCCCAGATCCGGATGGACCGCTGGTCCAAGAACCGCGTCGTCCTGCTCGGCGACGCGGGCTACTGCTGCTCCCCGGCCACCGGCCAGGGCACCAGCGTGGCCCTGACCGCCGCCTACGTGCTGGCGGGCGAACTGCACGCGGCCGACGGCGACCACCACACGGCCTACCCGGCCTACGAGCGGCGGCTGCGCGACCACGTGGCCGCCAACCAGGCGATCCTGGAGGTGACCGGGGACCGGAAGGCCCGGTCCGAGATGGTCGCGAACCTCGGACTGGCCGACCCGAGGCTGGAGGCGCTCCACCAGGCGGCCCTCGCCTTCGACCTGCCGGACTACTGACCGACCGGGCCGACGGGCCGTGCCCGGTCGCCGGGTACGGCCCGTCGGCCCGTCCGTCGGGTACGGCCCGTCCCGCGCCGCTACCGGGCGACGGGCGGGGAGAGCTCCGCGGCGAGCCGGCGCAGCTCGGGGCCGTACTCGGGGTTGGCGAGCGCGGCGGCGAACTGGGCGCGCAGGTAGGCGGCGGGGTTGCCGGTGTCGTACCAGGTGCCGTCGATGACCTGCCCGTAGACCGCGCGCCGGGCCGCGTAGGCGTTGATGGCGTCGGTCAGGTACACCTCGTCCTCGGGCTTCTCGGCCCACCGGAGGGTCAGCTCGCGCAGCTCGTCGACGATGCCGGGAGTGATGACGTAGCCGCCGATCGCGGCGTAGGAGGAGGGCGCGTCGTCCGGCTTCGGCTTCTCGACCAGGCCGGTGATCCGCAGCGAGCCGCCGCCGAGGTCCTCCTTCACCACCGGCACGCCGTAGCGGTAGGAGTCCTCGGGCGCCATCGGCATCAGCGCGAGCACCGGCGCGTTGGTCTGCTCGTACGCCCGGATCAGCTGCTGCGCGCGGGGGACCTCGGCCACGAAGACGTCGTCGGGCCAGAGCACCAGGCAGGGCTCGTCGCCGAAGTGGCGGGCGGCGTTGAGCACCGGGGTGCCGTTGCCGTACGGGCCGTGCTGGTAGAGGTAGCTGATGTGGCCCTTGCGGGACAGCTCGCCGACCTCCTCGACCGCCGCCGCGAACGCCGTCTTGCCGTCCCGGCGCAGCTGCTCGACCAGGACGGGGTTGGGGCGGAAGTGCTCCTGGATCAGGCCCTTGTCGCCGTTCACGACGATGGTGATGTCGGTGATGCCGCTCTCGATCAGTTCCCGCACGGTGTGTTCGATCACCGGCTTGTCACCGACGGGCAGCATCTCCTTGGGGGTCGCCTTGGTCAGCGGCAGGAGGCGGGAGCCGAGGCCGGCGGCGGGGATGACGGCTCGGCGGATCGTCCTGGGGGCCATGTGACGCCCTCTCGTTTCGTCGGTGCTGCTGCGCCGTGGTGACGCGGCGTTACGGTGCCGACGCTATCAAGGTCCGACCTGTCGTTAAGTGGACGGTCGGCGTACGGAAGTTGGCCCCCCGGCAGCCGTCCGGCGGTGCCGTGGGCGCGGAGGAGCGAGCCGCCGGACCGGGCCCTTTTTGCTCCCGGCTCGTTGCCCACGGTGGCAGACCACCCGAGGACGACCACCGGAGGTTCCCATGACGGACGAGCCGGAAATGCCGCACGAGCCCGAGGCGCCGGACGGGCCCGAGCCGGACGAACCCGAGCTGCCGCCGTACCGCAGCTACACCTGGGAGGACGAGGAGGGAGCCGTCCACATCACCCTCTACCCCGGCGAGGAGGAGGCCGACGAGGAGCGCAAGGCCGCGTTCCGGGCGAGGGGCGCCCGGATGCTGGCCGACCTGATCACCGACCGGGAGGCGGAGCACACCCCGCCGTACCCCGGCCTGCCGAACCTCCGCCTGATCCGCGGCGGGGCAGGATCCCCCTGAACACCCGCTGGCACCAATGGAGTTGCTCGCCGCCACCACCCCGCGTACGCGCCCCGGCGCGCACGCGGGCAGCGCGCGGGGTCGACGCCCTGAGCCTCGCAGAGATCGCCCGGCGGGTGCGGGTCACCCCCGCGGCGCTCTACCGGCACTTCGAGAACCTGGCGGACATCGTCCGGCACCCGGCCCGCGACATCGTCGCCGACCTCGCGCTCGAACTCCAGGCGGCGGTCGACGCGGAGCCCGCGACCGACCTCGCGTCCCGGCTGATCGCCCCCAGCCGGCTCCCCGGGCATGGTTCCGTCCCCCCTGCGATCCCGTGTGTGCCGCGGGCACGCCCCCTCCGGCATGTCGGCCCGCAGGCCCGATGACCGGTCGAAGGTCCGTTCGGGCGCGGATCAGCCTATGCCGGACCACCGGACCGGTCGACAGCGGGACGGCCCGCCCGGCGCTCGGCCGGGCGGGCCATCGGGGCCGGGCCCCGGGGCCGGTCAGGCCCAGGGGTCGGTGAAGGAGCGGCCCGGGACGGGCTTGGCGATCAGGGCGATGGCGGTGAAGAAGTTGACCTGGCCGATGGCGAGCATGAGCGTGGTCAGCGCCTTGTCGTCGTAGTACCCGGCGACCTCGGCGTACAGCGCGTCCGACACCCGCTCACCGTGCGGGTTGGGCTGGAGGACGGCCTCGACCAGGGCGAGTGCGGCGCGCTCGGGGGCGGTGAACCAGGGGGAGTCCTGCCAGCCGGCCACCGAGGCGATCCGCTCCTCCGACTCGCCGGCCTTGCGCAGGAAGCCGGTGTGCAGGACGGTCAGGTAGGTGCTGCCGGCGATCTGGCCGGCCCGCAGCTGGATCAGGCTGATGGTGCTGCGGGGGACCGAGTTGTTGCCGGTCGCCTTGAACAGGGCGGCCGAGACCTCGGAGATCTCGGGGACGAGCTCCACCGGGTCCTGGGCCATGCGCGGGCGCAGCGGGATCTCGGCGGTGATCGGGCGGGCGTTCATCGTGGCGTTCCTCTTCTCGCGGGTGAACCGTGCGGTCACCGGTCCGACGGATCGCGGCGCGGATGTGTGACAGCCGGAGCCCGTTTTCCTCGAACGCCGTCGAACGCCGTCCGACGCGGTCTGACGTCGCCCCCGGGGCCCCGCCTCAGCCGAGTACCGCCGGCGTCGGCCCGTCCGGCCGCACGGTGATGCTGTACGCCGCGCCCGCGGGCCACGACCGGAACGACAACCGCCCCATCGGCAGCAGGAGTTCCAGCAGTGCCGTGGTCTCGCGCAGTGCGAACTGGGCGCCCAGGCAGGCACGGGCGCCGAGGCCGAACGGGAAGTAGGCACCGAGCTGCCCGGGTCGGTCCGCACCGGGGGCGAAGCGGGCGGGGTCGAAGCGTTCCGGGTCGGGCCACAGCGCCGGGTCGCGGTGGGTGAGGTACGGGCAGACCAGCACGTCCGTCCCGGCGGCGATGCGGTGCCCGGCGACGACGTCGTCCTCGACGGCGTGCCGGGGGAGCAGCCACGCGGAGGGGTAGAGCCGCAGCGTCTCGCTCACCAGGGCCTGCGGGTCGGCCGTCCGGGCCCCGGGGTGGCGGTCCAGCAGCAGGAAGAGCCAGGTGAGCGTGGTGGCGGTGGTCTCGTGCCCGGCGACGAGCAGGGTGACCAGCTCGTCGCGGATCAGCCGGTCGGTGTACTCGGGGTACTGCTCGCCCGCCTCGATCAGCGTCCGCAGCACGCCGGGCTCCTCGGTCGGCCCGGCCGAGCGTGCCGCGTCGATCGCCGCGTGGGCCACCGCGTCGATCCGGGCGAGGTCCCCGGCGACGGCGTCCCGGGCGTCCGCCGCGTTGGTCGGCAGCGTCGGCATCGCGGCCACCACCCGTTCCACCGACCGGAGTTCGCGATCCGTCCGGTCGTCCAGCGGCAGCCCGGTGAGCGCCCGCCAGACGGTGTCCAGGGCGAAGCCGCGCATCTCCTCGCCGACGTCGAAGGTCTCCCCGGTGCGCCGGTACCCCTCCCAGCGGTCGGCGGTCCGACGGGCCGCCGCGGCGATCCGCCGCTCGTAGCGGCGCATCCCGGCGCCGGTGAACTGCGACTGCAGCAACCGGCGTTGACGTTTCCAGGCGTCTCCGGCGGCGGACAGTACGCCGTCCCCGACGAGCATCCGGGCGCGGTGCGAGCGCTTGACGTACCGGTCCGGGTGGCGGCCCAGGACGTGCTGCACCGCGGCCGGGTCGGTGACCAGGACGGTCGGCGTCGCGCCGAGCCGGAAGGCGGCGACGCCGCCGACGCCGCGTTGCGCGCGGGCCAGCAGGTCGACGAGCTCGGCCTCCTCGGCCCGCCACTGCTCGACGACCTCGGCGGCCAGCTCCGGTACCGGGCGGGTGTCCGTGCTCACGGTTCGGGGTCCTTCCGTTCTGCTGACGGTTCGTCCGTTCCGGGAAGACTGTAGGCCCTGACCGTCCGAGGGTTGCACCGAACGGGTGGCGGGCCCGGCCGGGGGCGGCGCGGTGGCCCGCCCGGCCGTACGCGCACGGATACCGTGCGGCGGGGGCGACCGGCCCCCTGTTCGCTGCGCGGATGGGAGAACGCATGCCCGGGACCCGGCACTTCGGAGGCGGCAGGACCAGCCGCGCGGCCCGGTGGCTGGCGGCCGCCCTGCTCGTCCCGGCCCTGGCGGCCTGCGGCGGCGGCGACTCCGGCTCGACCGGCGCCAACCAGACCGGGAAGAACGAACGGAACGGCGGTTCGGGCCAGCCGGACGACCAGCGGACCAAGGAGGAGGCGGGCCAGGGCGGGTTCCGTAACGCCGGCCAGCCCTCGGCGAGCGTCCAGGGCACCGACAACACCGCCCTGATCAGCCTCTCCTTCACGTCGAAGACCAGCTTCGAGGCCGTCATCAGCAAGGTGGCCGACTGCGACAGTACGACGTACGCCACCCCGGCCGCGCAGAAGGTCCAGGTGACCGATGGCAAGACCGAGCCGGTCGAGTTCACCCTCCCGCAGTGGAAGCCGAAGACGACGGCCCGGACCATCTGCCTCACGGTGTCGGCCGACGACTCCACCAAGCGGATCCAGGGCGATGGCTCGGTGCGGATCATCAGCCCGGACGACGGGGCCACCACCACCGACGGCGGGACCCCGGACGACGGCGGGAGCCCCACCGGCGAGTCGAGCCCGTACGGCGGCGGCGCCACCGGCGACGGGAGCACCCCCTGAGTCCTGCCGAGGAGGACCCCCCGGGCGAGCCCCGGCAGCCGGAGGCGCGCTCCTGGACCGACTGGATCACCAAGCTCGCCTCCTGGGTCGCCCCGACCACCCTCCTCACCGCGCTGCTGTTCTTCTTCGGCTACGCCTACACCAGCTCGCTCTACGCCTACTTCGGCATCGACGCCGGCACGATCGGCTTCGCCACCCAGGACCTGCTGCTCCGCAGTTCCCCCGCGCTCTACGTCCCGGCCGGGGTCGCCCTGTGCGGCGCCCTGGTCGGCGCGCTGGGCTACCACCTCGCGACCAGGGCGGCCGGAGGCGGCGGGGGCGGCGCCCGGACGGTGCGGTGGATCTGCCTGGCCGTGACCGCGCTGGTCGTGCCGCTGCTGCTGCTCGGCTTCCTGGCCGGCTTCGAGGTGTTCGACGCCGGTACGACGGGCACCCCGCTGCTGATCGGCGGCGCCCTGCTGCTCGGGGTCCTGGCCCGGATGATGTACGTGCGCAGCACCGGCGCGCCGTACCCGCTGGCCGGGGAGCGCGCGGCGCTGGGCATCAGCGTGGCGATCATCGTGCTCTGCTCGTACTGGGCGGTCGGCGGCTACGCCCAGCAGAAGGGCACGGCCGACGCCGAGCAGCTCGCCCACCACCTCTACCGGCGTCCGGCGGTCGTCCTGGACACCGCGGAGCGCCTCCACCTGGGCTGGTCCGGGGTGCGGGAGACGGCGCTGTCCGACGTGGAGCCGGGCGCGCGGTTCCGCTACCGCTACGAGGGCCTGCGGCTGCTCGCCCACGCCGGCGGGCGGATGTTCCTGGTCCCGCGCAACTGGACCTGGGAGACGGGCAACGGGCTGATCGTCCCGTTCGACGCCACCGTCCGGGTCGCCTTCCACCCCGGCTGAGGCCCGGCGGCGCCCCGCGCCGTCCGTCATCGGCGCCGCGTTCGCCCCGCGTCCGGCCCGCGTACGCCCCGCACACGGCTGCGCCGCGGTCCGTCCCCCTCGACGGACCGCGGCGCAGCGGCTTCACAGGCGCCGGAGCGCCTCGATCACACCTGCTGCCAGAGCGCGGGGACGATCGGCGGCTCCCAGCCGACCTGGGCGGTGTGGCCCTGGAGGCAGCGGTAGCTGACCCCGTTGTAGGTCACCACGTCACCGGCCTGGTAGGTGGTGCCGGCGGCCCAGGTGCCACCGGGGTTCGGCGTGTCGCTGCCCACCACCAGGGAGAAGCTGGTGCTGTGGGTGGCCGAGCCGGTCCCGGTCAGGGTGATGTTGTAGGTCCCGGCGGCGGTCGAGGCGGAGGTGGCGACGGTGAGCGTCGCCGAGCCGCCGGACTGCACCGAGGACGGGTTGAAGGAGACCGTCACCCCGGCCGGGGCGCCCGAGGCGGTCAGGTTGACCGTCTGGGCCGAACCGGAGGTGGTCGAGGTGGCGACCGTCGCGGTGGCGGTCTCACCGGGCTTGACGGTGGCGGTGGTCGGGTTCACCGAGACGGAGAAGTCGTTGGCGGGCGTGGTGCCGCCGACCGAGGTCTTCCAGATGGTGTACGCCACGCCGTCGGCGCTGCGGTTCAGCACCGTCGCGTCGATGTTGTTGGTGGTGTCGCAGGAGGAGTGGTAGCAGGAGTCGTAGGAACGTCCCGCCGTGCCGCCCCACTTGGCCGCCTGCGCCGAGGTCTTGGTGTCGCTGGCGCCGGCCGCGTAGCCCGAGGTCGGGATGCCGGCCTGCTGGAAGGAGTAGTCGTCGGAGCGGCCCTGGCCCTCGACGTTCTCCTCCGGCTTGAGGTTCAGCGAGTCCCAGTAGGCCTTCATCGGAGCGGAGGTCGAGGAGTTGATGTTGTTGATGAAGTAGCCGGCGTTGGTCGAGCCGACCATGTCGAAGTTGTAGTACGCCTTGATCGCGGAGCGCTGGGCGGAGCTCAGCTGGCCGACGTAGGACTGCGAGCCCTGCAGGCCCTGCTCCTCACCGGTCCACCAGGCGAACCGGACGTGCCGGGTCAGGCTGGGGTTCTGCTGGGCGAGCGTGAGCGCGTTCTCCAGCAGGGTGGCCGAGCCGGAGCCGTTGTCGTTGATGCCGGGGCCGGCCGAGACGCTGTCCAGGTGGGCGCCGAACATGGTGACCTGGTCGGACGGGCCGCCGGGCCAGTCGGCGATCAGGTTGTTGGACTGGTAGGTGCAGGAGGTGCAGGTCTGCTCGGTGACGTTGTAGCCGGCCGCCTGCAGCTTGCCCTTGATGTACGCCACCGACTGGCTGTGCCCGGCGCTGCCCGCCCGGCGGTGGCCGCCGTTCTGGCTGGCGATGCTGTTCAGCTGGGACAGGTGGGCCTGGACCTTGGCCACGTCGATGTCGGGCGCGGGCCCGCCGGGGTTGCCGCCGCCGCCGACCGTCAGGCCGTACTGGGCGGTGTGGCTGGTCGAGCCGGCGGTGCCGGTGACGGTGATCTGGTAGGTCCCGGCCACCGCCGCCGTGGAGGTCGCGAGCGTCAGCGTCGAGGAGGAACCCGCCTGCACCGAGGAGGGGTTGAAGGTCGCGGTGACGCCGGAGGGCAGGCCCGAGGCGGTGAGGTTGACGGTCTGGGCGGTGCCGGAGGAGACGGCGGTGGCGACCGTGGCGGTGGTGGAGGCGCCGGGCTGGACGGAGCCGGAGGCCGGGTTGAGGGAGAGCGAGAAGTCGTTGTTCCCGGACGGCGTGCAGGTGGGATCGCCGCTCTGGGCGGGGACGCTGACGGCGTCCCAGGCGGCCTTGGTGCGGGTGAAGAAGGTGCAGGTCGGGTCGAGGTTCTTGGCGGCGGTCAGGGTCGCGGTGCGGTAGCGCTTGTAGGTCATGCCGCTGGTCTTGAGGAGCATGCCGCCGTAGAAGACGCGGCCGGCGTCCTTGATGCCGATGCCGGTGACGGAGGAGTTGTTGCAGGTGGGGCTGGTGGGCTTGCCGCCGCCGGGGTTGGAGCCCTCGGCGAGGAGGTAGAACCAGTGGTTCAGCGGGCCGGCCGCCGCGTGCTCCTCGGTCTGCGGGATGGACGCCGAGTAGCAGTTGGGGTTGTTGCTCACCAGTGAGGGGTTGTACATGTTGCGGATCGGACCGCTGCCGACCAGGTTGATCATCTCGCCGACGGTGTAGTCCGGGGCGTCGTAGGGGGCGCTCTGGTTGGCGTAGGACTCGGTGAGGGCGCCCATGATGTCGCCGGTGGCCTCGCCCAGGCCGGACTCGTTGTTGGCGCCGCCAGGGGTGTACTGGTCCAGGCCGTGGCCGAACTCGTGGCCCACCACGTCGATGGACGCGATCCACTTGTTGGCCTGGCTGTGGCCGATGGAGACCGTGCTGCCGTCCCAGTAGGCGTTGACGTCGTTGAGCCCGACCTTGACCGGCCAGCTGCCGCCGTTGCCGTTGTGCCCGTTGCGACCGAGCCAGTCGCGGAGCATGTCCCATTCCTTCTGGGCCGCGAACATCGCGTCGCCGCAGCCGGTCTCCTTGCTGGAGGCGCTGCCGTTGCCCCAGGTGTCGCTGGACTTGGAGAAGACCTGGCCGGTGCCGTAGTCGGAACAGGACAGGCCCGGGCGGTTGGGGTCGCGCAGCGAGTACGAGCCGCCCGAGCTGGTGGTGCTGATGCTCGGGGACGGGCCGTTCCACTCGCTGTTGACGGTGCCCGCGTGGACGTCGTCGTAGCTGTCGATCACCTCGCCGGTGGCGGCGTCGACGAAGACGTGCAGGCGGCTGGGGGTGGCGCCGCGGTGTCCGGTCAGGACGCTCTCCCAGGCCAGGCGGGCGCCCTGGCCGTCCTTGACCCGGACGACCAGGCGGGGGGCTTCGGCGGCGTCCACCGTCGGGAGCGCGGCGCGGGCCGTCCTCTCGGCCTGGTCGGCGGGTATCCGGGGGGTGGTGGAGCCGCCGACGGGGCCGGGGGCGGCGGACTGCAGGCCGCGGATCCTGCCCTGGGCGTCGGCGAGGACGACCGCGTCGCCGCCGACCACGGGCAGGCCGTGGTAGCTGCGCTCGTAGGCGACGGAGTAGAGGCCGGCGACCCAGGGCGTGACGGACTTGCGTTCGTAGGACTCGTCCGGGCCCTTGGCCAGGGCGTCCAGGCCGGCCGCGGTGGCGGCGTCGGCCGCGTTCACGGCCGCGGCCAGCGCGCTCGGCGGGGCCGGGGAGGGAGCGGGCGCGGCGGTGGCCGGCCCCGCGGTGGCGGCGATCATGCCGGCCAGCACGGTCAGGGTGGTCGCCGTGGTCAGCAACCTCCCCGCGGAAATCCTGCGTTGCATCGAGGCTCCTCGCATGTGGGGGTCCTCGACCGCGGACGGTAGGGCTGGTGGCACACCGCAGGGCCGCATGGGGAGGACGGCCGTGCGGACCGTCCGCGCTCGGGTGCCCCGAACCCTCACACGGCGTCATGCCCGGGTCAATGCCTGGTGCGCGGCGGGAAAGGGGTTGGCAAATTCCGTCAAGCTGGGGTTTTCTTCAAGTGGTTGAGACCACGTCATGTACGGGACGGGTGGCGATCGAGTACCGTCCTCGTCATCGGAGTCGTCGGAATCACAGGAATCGTCGGCAGGCCCTGCGACCGGCCGCCGGGGACGACGCGCCCGGGGAGGCAGCCGTGCAGCGGAACCGTGTGGCCCCCGCGGCGGCGGTGCCGGCACCGCCGACCGGCCGCGGGCAGGACGCCTGGCGGGAGTTCGGCGCCCGGCTGCGGCACTGGCGGCGCCGGGCCGGCCTCACCCAGGCGCAGCTCGGCGCCGGGATCGGCTACGACCACACCGCGGTCAGCAGGATCGAGCACGGCGCCCGCCGGGTCACCCCCCGGATCGCCGACCGGATCGACGACCTCCTCGGCGCCGGCGGCGAGTTGAGCGCCGCCTGCCAGCGCGCCGAGAGCGCCGAGCTCCACGTCCCGGACGCCCTCTCGCCCGCGCTGCTCCGGCCCCCACTGCCCGGCGGGGAGCCGGCCGGCGCGCCCGTCCCGCCCGCGGCCCCCGCTCCGCCGCGGCTGCCCGACTACGGCCTGCTCTGCCCGCTGCACGGCGCCGAGGGCTGCGCCGTCCCCGAGCGGGGGGAACTCGCCGCCCTGCACGCCGAGTTCTGCGCCCCCGAGGCACTCGCCGACCCGGCCGCCGCGCCCCCGCTGGACGCCGTCACCGCGCACGCGCTGACCGGGCTGCTCGCCGCCCACCTGCGATCCGGCGAGACCGGCGACCGGCCGGCCCTGGCCGCCGCCGTCGAGCGCACCCTGCGCGCCGTGCTCGCCCGGCTCGCCGCCGCCCCCGCCGCGCAGCGCGGCCCGCTGGTCCGGCTGGCCGCCGAGCACGCCCACGCGGCCGGCGCGCTGCGGATGCAGGACGGCCGCAACGCCACCGCGATGGCCTGCTACGACCGCGCCCTCACCTGGGCCGGCCTGGCCGCGGACCAGCCCACCCAGGTCGGCACGCTCAGCGACATGAGCATCCTGGCCCGGCTGGACGGGGACCCGGTCGCCGCCCTCGGCTACGCCCGCGAGATCGAACGGGTCGCCCCGGACCGGCACTGGGCCGGGGCGATGGGCCGGATCAGCCGGGCCCGGGCGTACGCCCTCACCGGCGACGTGCGGGCGACCGTCCGGCAGATCGGCCTGGCCCGGGCGCACCTGGACCACATCGGGGCGGAGGACGAGGTCGACGTGCCGTGGCTGTCCATCGCCTCGATGCGGATGCGGGTCGAGTCCGCGGCCGCCGCCGCGCTGCGCGACCTCGCCGCGGCCACCGACGACCCCCGGCTGGCCCGCCGGGCGCTGGACGCCACCGAGACCGCCCTCGGCCTGCTCGGCCCGGACCAGCTGCCGTCCAGCCGCCTGCTCTTCACCGTCCGGGCGGCCGACTGCCACGTCTGCGCGCACGACCCGGCGACGGCCGTCGAACTGCTCGGCCCCGCCCTGGCGGCGACCGGCGCGACCGCCCTGCCCGCGCTGGTCGAGTACGAGCTGCGCGGTCTGCGCGACCGTCTCGCGGCGCACGCGCCCCGTGCCGCACACCGACTGGTGGAGTCGGTCCGGTCCTGACCGGGTGGTGGCCCGGGTGCCGCGGCGCCGTCCGTCCGGTTGGCCGGATCGGTGGCGGCGCAGGGCAGCGCGGAAGGGGCGCGCACCGGCGCCCGTTCGCTTGAACAGCCGAGTCCGCACACCGCCAACTCCCGGTTCTTCTCGAAAATGCGCCCCCTTCGCGCCGTCCAGACGTCAACTTCGTGCGCGTATAGTCCGCCGATCGGGTCATTCATGGAGTTAACACGTCGAATGACTGTCACGACGCGTGTCTGCCGCTAGAGTCTCTGACGTTTCCAGTCGTTAGTCCGCGAAGAACGGGGGGCGCGTGCTGTCAGCCATTGCCCGCCGGCTCGCCCATCCGCTGCTGCTCCTGGGTGTGCTGTGCACGGCCGTCGCGACCCTGCACTTCCACTGGGCGCCGGACCGGGTCTCCCCGCTCTTCCTGGTCACCGTCATCGGATATCTGGCGGTCCTGGAGCGGGTGATCCCGTACCGGACCGAATGGCATCCGAGCCGACGTGAACTCGGCTGGTACAGCGTCTACTTCGTGCTGAGCATGGTCGGCGGCGCACTGGCCCAGGGGCTGGTCACGACGCTGGTGGAGGTGCTCGGCCCGGCCCACCCGGCGCTGCCGTTCGCGGTGGAGATCCCACTCGCGCTGCTGGTCGGCTCGCTCGGCGACTACCTCGTGCACCGCTGGTCCCACCGCAACCGGTGGCTCTGGCGGCTGCACGGGGTGCACCACGTCCCGGACAAGGTGAACGTCGCGAACAACGGCGTGAATCATTTCCTGGACGTGCTCGTCGCGCAGTCCGTGGTCCAACTGTCACTGGCCCTGATCGGATTCTCCCCGGATTCAGTGTTCGTGGTCGGAATATTCGTGCTTGCCCAGGGGTATTTCGTCCACGCCAACATCGATGTCCGAATCGGTCTGCTCGGCCACGTCCTGGCCGGCCCGGAACTCCACCGCCTGCACCACAGCACCGACCTCGCCGAAGCGGGCCACTACGCCTCGGACCTCTCGCTCTGGGACCACGTGTTCGGGAGCTTCACCTGGCGGCCCGGCAGAGTGCCGAAGGCCGTCGGCCTCACCGACCCGGCCGCGTTCCCCGCCACCGGGGAACTCGGCGCCACTCTGCTGCACCCCTGGCGCCGGGCGAAGACCACCGAGCAGTCCGTCTGAACCCCGGCCCGTGAGGCCGCCCCCACCTGCCCGTGCCCCCGGCGCCACGCCTTCACCCTCGGATTGGATCATGACTTCCTCGCCCTTCGCCGTGCCCCGCGAGCGCATCGCGATCACCGGTATCGGCTGCCGCCTGCCGGGACACGCCAACGACCACCGCTCCTACTGGCGCAACCTGATCGAGGGCCGGGACTGTCTCACCGAGACGCCCGCCGACCGCTACGACACCGGCACCCTGGGCAGCAGGGACCGGGCCAAGCCGGGGCGGCTGATCGGCGGCCGGGGCGGCTACATCGACGGCTTCGACACCTTCGACCCGGACTTCTTCGGGATCAGCCCGCGCGAGGCCGAACACATGGACCCGCAGCAGCGCAAGCTCCTGGAGGTCAGCTGGGAGGCCCTGGAGGACGGCGGCCTGCGCCCCGGCGAACTGGCCGGCCGGGAGGTCGGCGTCTACATGGGCGCCTTCACCCTGGACTGGAAGATCCTCCAGTTCGCCGACCTCGACTTCGCCACCATCGCGGCGCACACCGCCACCGGCACCATGATGACGATGGTGTCCAACCGGATCTCGCACTGCTTCGACTTCCGGGGGCCCAGCGTCTCGATCGACACCGCGTGCAGCTCCTCGCTGGTCGCGGTCCACCTCGCCTGCCAGAGCCTGCTCCGCGGCGAGACCGAACTCGCCCTGGCCGGCGGCGCCCTGCTGCACATGGCGCCGCAGTACACGATCGCCGAGACGAAGGGCGGTTTCCTCTCCGCGGACGGCCGCTCGCGCGCCTTCGACGCCTCCGCCGACGGCTACGTCCGGGCCGAGGGCGTCGGCGTGGTCGTGCTCAAGCGGCTCTCCGACGCGCTGCGCGACGGGGACCCGGTGCACGCCGTCATCCTCGGCACCGGCGTCAACCAGGACGGCCGCACCAACGGCATCACCGTCCCCAGTGCGGACGCCCAGGTCACCCTGATCGAGCGGGTCTGCGCCGAGGCCGGGGTGCAGCCCGGCAGCCTCCAGTACGTCGAGGCGCACGGCACCTCCACCCCGGTCGGCGACCCGATCGAGGCCGCCGCCCTGGGCCGGGTGCTCGGCATCGGCCGCCGCGCCGGGGACCGCTGCTACGTCGGCTCGGTCAAGACCAACATCGGGCACACCGAGGCGGCGGCCGGCGTCGCCGGACTGATCAAGACCGCGCTCGCGATCAAGCACCGCCGCATCCCGCCGCACCTCAACCTGGAGCAGCCCAACCCCGGCATCGACCTGGACGCGCTGCCGTTCGAGATCCCGACCGCCCCGGTGGACTGGCCCGAACACCGGGGCCCGGCCCGCGCCGGCGTCAACTCCTTCGGCTTCGGCGGCACCAACGCCCACGTCCTGCTGGAGGAGCCGCCGCGGCCCGTTCCCGCCGTACCGGCCGCCGAACCGGCCCGCACGGTGCTGCCGCTGAGCACCAAGGACGCCGCCGGACTGCCCGAACTGGCCGCCGCCGTACGGCAGGAGCTCGCCGACGGGGCGTCCCTGGCCGACCTCGGCCACACCCTGGCGCACCGCCGCCAGCACCTGCCCGAGCGACTCGGGGTGGTCTACTCCACCCGGGAGGACCTGGCCGAGGCGCTGGCCGCGTACGAGCGCGGCGAGGAGCACCCCCGGGTGGTCCAGGGCCGCGCCCGGGAGCGCCGGCAGCGCCGACTGGCCTGGGTGTTCACCGGCATGGGCCCGCAGTGGTGGGGGATGGGCCGGGGGCTGTACGAGCACGAGCCGGTCTACCGGGAGGCCGTGCAGGCCGTCGACCGGGAGATCCGCGCCCAGGCCGACTGGTCGCTGCTGACCGAGCTGGGCCGCCCCGAAGCGGACTCCCGGATGGCCGAGACCTGGCTGGCCCAGCCCGCCAACTTCGCCGTCCAGGTGGGGCTTTCGGCGCTCTGGCGGAGCCACGGCCTGCGCCCCGACGCGGTGGTCGGCCACAGCACCGGCGAGGTCGCCGCCTTCCACGAGGCCGGGGTGTACGACCTGGCCGACGCCGTCCGGGTGGTGCTCGCCCGCAGCCGGCTCCAGCAGCGCCTGGCCGGTACCGGCACCATGCTCGCGGTCGGCCTGCCGGAGGCCGAGGCCGAGCGCCGGATCCGCCCGTACCGCTCGCTGGTCTCGCTCGGCGCGGTCAACAGCCCCTCCGCGGTGACCCTGGCCGGGGACGCCGAGGCGCTGGCCGAACTGGCCGAGGAGCTGCGCGGGCAGGGCGTCTTCGCCCGCCTGCTGGACGTCGAAGTCCCGTACCACAGCGTGCGGATGGACCCGATCCGGGACGAGCTGGTGGCCGCGCTCGCCGCCATCAAGCCGCAGGAGGCGCGACTGCCGCTCTACCTGACCGCCCGCGAGGGCCTCGCCCGCGGGCCGGAGCTGGACGGCGAGTACTGGTGGCAGAACGTCCGCAACCCGGTGCGCTTCCGGGCCGCCGTCGAGCGGATGGCCGAGGACGGCCACGGGCTGTTCCTGGAGCTCGGCCCGCACCCGGTGCTCGGCCACGCGATCCGCGAGTGCGCCGAGCAGGCGCACACCCTGCCGTCGATCCGCCGGCAGCAGGACGAACCCGAGCGCTTCGCCCGCAGCCTCGCCGAACTGCACACCCTCGGCGTCGAGTTGAGCTGGAACGCGCTGCACCCGGGCGGCCGCCCGGTGCCGCTGCCCCGCTACCCCTGGCGGCGCGACCGGTACTGGGTGGAGCCCGCGCCGGTCGCGCAGGTCCGGCTCGGCCGGCTCGACCACCCCCTGCTCGGCCGCCGCACCGCCGCCGCCCAGCCCGGCTGGACCGGCACGCTCGACCCCGAGCGGCTGCCCTACCTCACCGACCACCGGATCGAGGGCCAGGTGGTCTTCCCGGCCGCCGGGTACCTGGAGATGGCCGCCCAGGCCGTCCGCGCCCTGACCGGCGGCACCGAGGTCACGCTGGCCGAGGTCGAGCTCAACCGGGCGCTGTTCCTCTCCGAGACCGAGCCCGTTCCCGTCCAGCTCGGCTACTCACCGGAGGACGCCCGCTTCACCGTCGCCTCCGCCCCCGCCGGCGGCGAGCCGACCGTGCACGCCGGCGGCCGGGTCCGCACCGGCCAGCGCCGCTCCTACGGGCCCGCGCTGGACGCCGACGCCCTGCGCGCCCGCGGACGGCACCTGGACGGCCCGGACTGCTACCGGCAACTGGCCGCGCGCGGCTACGACTACGGGCCCGCCTTCCAGACCATCGCCGAGGTGTGGGCCGGCCCCGGCGAGGCGCTGGCCCGGATCCGGCCGACCGCGCAGCTCGGCCCGGACGCGGCCGACCACCACCTGCACCCGGTGCTGCTGGACGGCTGCTTCCAGACCCTGCTCACCACCCAGCTGGAGGCGCCCGAGGGCGGCAGCGTCCGGCTCCCCGTCTCGATCGAGGAGGTCCGGCTCGACGGGACCGGCGACCGCCCGCTGTGGGTGCACGCCACCGTCACCCGGGACACCGGCGAGGAACTCGTCGGCGACCTCGCGCTCTACACCGAGGACGGCACCCCGGTCGGCAGGGTCACCGGCTTCCGGGTCGCCGACGTCGCCCAGGCCCCCGCCTCCGTCGGGCTCGCCACCATCGACGGCTGGCTCACCGAGGTCGCCTGGACGGCCGCCGCCGGACCGGCCGCCGACGAGGACCCCGGCGACCTGCTGCTGTTCGCCGACGAGGGCGGCCTCGCCGAGCGGCTGGCCGCACTGGCCGCCGGGCGCGGCGCCCGCTGCCACCTGGTCCGGCCCGGCACCGGGTACCGGCACGACGAGGGGCACTCGACCGTCCGGCCCGACTCCGCCGAGGACCTCCAGCGGCTCTTCGCGGACCTGGACAGAGGGTTCGCCACCGTCGTCCACCTCTGGAACCTCGACCAGCCCGCGCTGGCCGCCACCACCGCCGACCGGCTCGGCCCGCTCGCCACCCTCGGCGCCTACTCCCTGATCACCCTCGCCCAGGCCCTGCCCGCCGCCCGCCCGGACGGCCGGCTGCACATCGTCACCCGGGGCACCCAGCCCGCCGCTCCCGGCGACCGGGTCGAACCGCTCGGCGCCCCCGCCTGGGGCATCGGCCGGGTGCTCTGGCAGCAGGAACTCGTCGCCCAGCGCGGCACCCTGATCGACCTCGACCCGGCCGTCGACGCCGCCGACCAGGCCGAGGCGCTGCTCGCCGAACTCGCCGCCCGGGACGAGCAGGAGATCGCCCTGCGGGCCGGCGGCCGGCTGACCAGCCGGCTGCGGCAGGCCGAGGGCCTCACCCGCCCGCTGCCGCCGGTCCTGCGCCCCGACGGCAGCTACCTGGTCACCGGGGCCTTCGGCGCCCTCGGCCGGCTGCTCTGCCGCACCCTCGTCCGGCGCGGCGCCCGACGGCTGGTCCTGGTCGGCCGCACCGCCCTGCCCGAGCGCTCCCAGTGGGCGCACACCGAGCCGGACAGCCCCGTCGGCGAGCGGATCGCCTTCCTGCGCGAACTCCAGGCGCTCGGCGCCGAACCGCTGCTCGCCCCGGTCGACGTCACCGACGAGACCGCCCTCGCGGACTGGCTCGCCGACTACCGGCAGCGCCAACTCCCGCCGGTCCGCGGCGTGTTCCACCTCGCCGGGCAGGTCAAGGACACCCTGCTGGCCCAGATGGACCGCCCGTCCTTCGACGCCGGCTACGCCCCCAAGGTGATCGGCGCCCACCTGCTGCACCGGCTGCTGCGCGACGAACCGCTCGACCACTTCGTACTGTTCGCCTCCGTCGCCTCGCTGCTCACCACCGCCGGACAGACCAACTACGCGGCCGGCAACGCCTTCCTGGACGCCCTCGCCCACCACCGCCGGGCCGAGGGGCTGCCCGGGCTCAGCCTGGACTGGGGCCCGTGGGCCACCGGCATGATCGAGGAGCTGGGCCTGGTCGCCCACTACCGCGACGCCCGCGGCATGAGCTCGCTGCCACCGGACGCCGGAACGGCCGTCCTGGAGCGCGTCCTCGGCCAGGACCGCGCCCAGCTGCTGGTCGCCACCGTGGTCGACTGGCCGACCTTCCTGGCCTGGTACCCGGCGCCGCCGCCGCTGGTCGCCGACCTGGCGGCGAGCGCCGCCGAGCAGGCCCCGGCCGAGACCGGCGGCTTCCTGGACGCCTACCGCGCCGCCGACCCGCAGGCCCGCCGCGAGCTGGTCACCGAGCGGTTCACCGCCGCCGCCGCGGCCGTGCTGCGGATCGGCGCCGAGCGGATCGACGCGGAGACCAGGCTCGGCGCACACGGCCTGGACTCGCTGCTCGCGATGGAGCTGCGCGCCCGGGTGCACGGCGAACTCGGCGTCGCCCTCCCGGTGGTGGCCCTGCTCAGCAACGGCACCGTCGGCGACCTGGTCGACCTGCTCACCGAGGGCCTGGCCGAGCGGCTCGCCGCCGACGGCGGCCCGGCCGAGGCCGAGGTGGAGCTGTACACCGACGAGTCCCGCTTCCCGCTCACCCACAACCAGCAGGCGCTCTGGTTCCTGCGCCTGCTCCACCCGGACGGCTTCGCGTACAACATCGGCGGCGCCGTCGAGGTCCGCGCCGAGCTCGACCCGGAGCTGATGTTCGGGGCCTTCCGGTTCCTCGTCGCCCGCCACCCCGAGCTGCGCGCAGCCTTCACCGCCGAGGAGGGCCGTCCGGTCCAGCGGATCCGGGAGGACGCCGAGGCCGACACCGGGCTGTTCGACGTCGAGGGCCGGCCGTGGGAGGAGATCCACGACCTGATCGTCCGCGAGTACCGGCGGCCGTACGACCTGGCCGAGGACCCGCTGGTGCGGCTGCGACTGTTCCGGCGCGGCCCGGACCGCTGGGTGCTGATGAAGGCCGTCCACCACATCGTCTCGGACGCGATCTCCACCTTCACCTTCATCGAGGAGCTGTTCGAGGTCTACGAGGCGCTGCGCCAGGGCCGCACCCCGGAACTGCCCCCGGTGCCCGCCCGCTACCTGGACTTCCTCAACCGCCAGAACCGCTTCCTGGCCGGCCCCGAGGCCCGGCGGATGCTCGACTACTGGCGCGGCCACCTCCCGGCGGAGATGCCGGTGCTGGCGCTGCCCACCGACAAGCCGCGCCCGGCCGTGCAGACCCACAACGGCGCCTCCGAGTTCTTCCAGCTCGACGCCGACCTCACCGCCAGGGTCCACGAGTTGGCCCGCGCCAACGGCGCCACCCCGTTCATGGTGCTGCTCAGCGCCTACTACCTGCTGCTGCACCGCTGGTCCGGGCAGCCGGACATCGTGGTCGGCAGCCCGGTCACCGGCCGCACCCAGGAGGAGTTCGCCTCCGTCTACGGCTACTTCGTCAACCCGCTGCCGCTGCACGTGAGCCTGGCCGGGGAGCCGACCGTGGCCGAACTGCTCTCCCGGGTGCGCGAGAGCGTGCTCGGCGGGCTGGACAACCAGGAGTACCCCTTCCCGCTGCTGGTCGAGCAGCTCGGGCTCCAGCACGACCCGAGCCGCTCCGCGGTGTTCCAGGCGATGTTCATCCTGCTCACCCACAAGGTCGCCGTGGAGCGCTTCGGCTACCGCCTGGAGTACATCGAACTTCCGGAGGAGGAAGGACAGTTCGACCTCACGCTGTCCGCCTACGAGGACCGTTCGGACGGCTGCTTCCACTGCGTCTTCAAGTACAACTCCGACCTCTTCGAGCCCGCCACCGTCCAGCGGCTGGCCGCCCACTACCGCAACCTGCTGGACGCCATGACCCGCGCCGCCGAGAGCGAGCCGGTCGGCCGGCTGCGGATGCTGGGCGAGGCCGAACGGCGGGAGATCCTCACCGGCTTCAGCGGCGCCGGGCACCGGATCGAGCACGGCACCCCGGTGCCGGAGCTGATCGCCAAGGCCGCCGCCGAGCGGCCGGAGGCCGTCGCGGTGGTCGCGCCCGGCCGGGACGCCGTCCGCCGGCTGACCTACGGCGAGCTGGACCGGCAGGCCCGGCGCGCCGCCGTACGGCTGCGCGAACTCGGCGTCGGCGAGGGCTCGGTGGTCGCGGTCTGCCTGGACAAGTCGCCCGAGCTGATCACCACCCTGCTGGCGATCTGGCGGGCCGGCGCCGCCTACCTGCCGCTCGACCCCGGACACCCGGCCGACCGGCTCGCCCACCAGGTGGCCGACGCCGGAGCGGAGCTGGTGGTGGTCGACCAGCGGCGCCCGCTGGCGGCCGACCTGCCCGCCCGGCCGGTCACCCTGGAGGAGCTGGACCGGCCGGTGCCGGACGGCGCCGCGGCGCTGCCCGCCGCCGACCCGGACGGGGCCGCCTACGTGATCCACACCTCGGGCTCCACCGGCCGCCCGAAGGGGGTCCGGGTCGACCACCGCAACCTGGCCGCCGTCACCGCCGGCTGGCGCGCCGAGTACCGGCTGGACACCGAGGTGCGGGTGCACCTCCAGATGGCCGGAACCGCCTTCGACGTGTTCTCCGGCGACCTCGCCCGGGCGCTCAGCACCGGCGGCACCCTCGTACTGGTCGACCGGGAACTGCTCTTCGACACCGCCCGGCTGTACCGGGTGATGCGCGAGGAGTCCGTGGACGGCGGCGAGTTCGTGCCCGCGGTGGCCCGCGCGCTGCTGGCGCACTGCGAGCGGGAGGGCCTGACGCTGGACTTCCTGCGGCTGCTGATCGTCGGCTCCGACTCCTGGAAGGCCGCCGAGCACCAGCGGGTGCGCGCCCTGTGCGGCCCGCGGACCCGGCTGGTCAACTCCTACGGGCTGACCGAGGCCAGCGTCGACAGCACCTACTACGAGGGCGCGACCGACCGGCTGGAACCCGGCCGGATGGTGCCGATCGGACGGCCGTTCCCGAACAGCGCGGTGTACGTCCTGGACCCCTACGGCGAGCCCGTCCCGGCGGGCGTGCCCGGCGAGCTGTGGATCGGCGGCGCGGGCGTCGCGGCCGGCTACCCCAACGACCCGGAGCAGACCGCCCGGCGCTTCGTCACCCTGGAGCTCGACGGAACGCCCCTGCGGCTCTACCGCACCGGCGACCTCGGCCACTGGGACACCGCCGGCACCCTGCACCTGCTCGGCCGGATCGACAACCAGGTCAAGGTCCGCGGCCACCGGATCGAGCTGGGCGAGATCGAGGCCCACCTCACCGCCCGCCCGGAACTCGCCCAGGCCTGCGTGGCCGTCCGCCAGGACGCCCGGGGCGAGGCCGTCCTCGCCGCCTACGTGGTGCCCGCCGAGGGCACCGCGCTCGACCGCCGCGAACTGCGCCGCCACCTGGCCGAGCACCTGCCCACCGTGATGATCCCCTCCTACCTCACCGAACTGCCCGCCCTGCCGCTCACCCCGAACGGCAAGGTGGACCTCGCGGCGCTGCCCGAGCCGAAGGCCGACACCGCCGGGGCCCAGCACGAACCACCCGTCACGCTCTACGAGACGAGGGTCGCCGAGCACTGGCGGAACCTGCTCGGCCTGGAGCAGGTCGGCCTCCAGCACGACTTCTTCGAGCTCGGCGGCAGCTCGATCCGGCTGATCGAGCTGATCCACCACCTCCAGAGCGAGTTCAACATCAGCATCCCGGTCGGCCAGCTGTTCAAGGTCACCACCCTGCACGGGATGGCCCGCACCGTCGAGCAGATCATCACCGGCGAGGTGGCCGGCGGCGAGCCCTTCCTCTGGTTCAACGCCGGGGCGCCCGAGGACCGCACGGTCTTCTGCTTCCCGCCGGCCGGCGGCCACGGGCTGGTCTACCGGCAGCTCGCCGCGCACCTCCCGGAGCACCGGATCGCCTCCTTCAACTACCTGACCGGCGACGACAAGACCGCCCGGTACGCGGACCTGGTCGAGGAACTGCACGCCGCCGGGCCGTACGTCCTGCTCGGCTACTCGCTCGGCGGCAACCTCGCCTTCGAGGTGGCCAAGGAGCTGGAACGGCGCGGACGCGAGGTGGCCTCGGTGCTGCTGGTGGACGCCTACCGGGTCACCGAGGCCTTCGACCTCGGCGAGGAGCACCTGGCCGTCTTCGAGCGCGAACTCCACGAGCACCTGCACCGCCACACCGGCTCGCGGATCGTCGCCCAGGAGACCCTCGAACAGGCCAGGGACTACCTGGAGTTCAGCAGCCGAACGCCCAACACCGGCACGGTGAAGGCCCAGTTGGACGTGGTCTGCGAATCCGACCGGCTCTCGGTGCACGTGGCCGGCGAGCCCGGCTCCTGGCACGGCGCCTCCACCACGGGCACCGCGGTGTACGTCGGGCACGGCGCCCACGCCGAGATGCTCGACGGGGAGTTCGCGGCCCGCAACGCCGAACTGGCGGGCTCCATCCTGGCCGGAGGGACCGCCGATGGCCGCGGCTGACCGCGGACCGGACTGGTCCACCAGGGAGCGGGCCCCCGGCGGCCCGCCCCGGGCCATCGTGATCGGGGCCGGCCTGGCCGGCCTCGCCACCGGCTGCTACGCGCAGATGAGCGGCCTGGAGACCCGGATCTTCGAGAAGCACGTGCTGCCCGGCGGCTGCTGCACCGCGTGGTCCCGGCACGGGTACCTGTTCGACTACTGCATCGACTGGCTGATCGGCACCGCCGAGGGCACCGGGGCGCACCAGGTCTGGAGCGAACTCGGCGCCCTGGACGGCAAGTCGGTGACCCGCTTCGACACCTTCAACCGGGTCGTCGACGAACACGGCCGGGCCGTCACCTTCTACGGCGACCCGGACCGGCTGGAGGCCCACCTGCTGGCCCTCGCACCCGGCGACGCCAAGCCGATCCGGGCCTTCTGCCGGGACCTGCGCCGCTTCGCCGCGATCGAGCTGCCCTGGGACCTCACCCCGCCGCCGCTGCGCACCCCGGCGGAACGGCTGCGCACCCTGCGCACCGTGCTGCCCGCGTTCCGGCTGTTCTGGCGCACCGCGACCACCCCGATGAGCGGCTTCGCCGAGCGCTTCCAGGACCCGCTGCTGCGGCGGGCGTTCCCCAACATGTTCCTCCAGGAGCCCGCGGGCTTCCCGCTGCTGCCGTACCTGTACACCCTGGCGGCCGCCCACAACGGCAACGCCGGGTTCCCGCAGGGCGGTTCGCTCGGGCTGGCCCGCTCGGTGGAGGAGCGCTACACCTCGCTCGGCGGGGTGATCGGCTACCGCTGCCGGGTGGAGCGCGTCCTGATCGAGGACGGGCGCGCGATCGGGGTGGAGCTCCGGGACGGCTCACGGCACTACGCCGACCACGTGGTGGCCGCCTGCGACGGCCCGACGGTGCTCGAACGGCTGCTGGAGGGCCGCTACTCCAGCCCCGCCACCGAGAAGCTGTACGGCGAACTGCTCGACAAGCCGGGCAACCTGTACCCGGCCGTGGTGTCCGCCTTCGTCGGCATCGACGGCCCGCTGCCCGCGGGCGAGCCGCACAGCACCACCTACCTGCTGGCGCCCGAGGACGGCGCGCGGCTGCCCGGCTCGCTCCAGCGCAGCCTGGTGGTGCAGATGCGCTCCTCCTACGCGGACGGCTTCGCGCCGCCGGGCAAGTCGGTGCTGCACTGCACCTACTTCAGCGACTACCGCTCCTGGAAGGACCTGCGGACCGAGGACCGCCGGGCCTACCGGGCGCGCAAGCAGGAAGTCGCGGCGTTCGTCCGGGAGTTCCTGGAGCGGACCTACCCCGGGCTCGGCGGACGGATCGAACTCGTCGACGTGGCCTCGCCGGTGACCACCGAGCGGTTCACCGGCAACACCTACGGCAGCATCCTCGCCTGGCAGGCCTTCTCCGAGGCCGAGGACGCCGCCAACCGGCTGGTCAACCGGGACCGGATGCGGCTGCCCGGACTGAGCGGCTTCTCCATGGCGGGCCAGTGGACCGCGCTCGGCGGGCTGATCCGGGCCGCCACCAGCGGGCGGTTCGCCGCGCAGTACCTCTGCCGGGAGCTGGGCCGGCCCTTCCGGGCCTGGCCCAGCGACAACCGGGAGCCCTGGCACGCGGGCAAGTGGGGCCGCCTGCCGCAACTCGACCGGGCCACCGTGGGGCAGCCGGACGCGGGCGTGGCGGATCTGGGAGTGGCGGAAGTGGGAGTGGCGGAGTGAGCGGGACGACGACCGGCGGCCGGCGGAGCATGGTCATCATCGGCGGGGGGCTCGGTGGGCTGTCCACGGGCTGCTTCGCGCAGATGAACGGCTACCGCACCCGGATCCTGGAGATGCACGAGATCCCCGGCGGCTGCTGCACCGGCTGGGACCGCGGCGAGTTCACCTTCGACTGCTGCGTCAGCTGGCTGCTGGGCAGCGGGCCGGGCAACGAGATGCACCAGATCTGGCTCGAACTCGGCGCGCTGCAGGGCAAGCGGATGCGCAACTTCGACGTCTTCAACGTGGTGCGCACCCGGGACGGGCGGGCGGTCTACTTCTACTCCGACCCGGACCGGCTGGAGGCCCACCTGCTGGAGCTCGCGCCGGAGGACGCCCGCCGGATCCGGCAGTTCTGCGCAGGCCTGCGCAAGTTCCGCCTGGCGCTGGCCCGTTACCCCTTCCTCAAGCCGGTCGGGCTGATGGGCCGGTGGGAGCGGATGCGGATGCTGGCCTCGTTCCTGCCGTACTTCAACGTGATCCGGCGCTCGATCACGGTGCTGATGAGCGACTACTCGGCGAAGTTCCGGAGCCCGCTGCTGCGCGAGGCGTTCAACTTCATCCTGTACGAGAAGCACCCCAACTTCCCGGTGCTGCCCAACTACTTCCAGCTCGCCTGCCACGCCGGGCAGTCGGCCGGGGTGCCGGAGGGCGGCTCGCTGGGGCTGGCCAACTCGGTCGAGCAGCGCTACCTGCGGCTGGGCGGCGAGATCTCGTACAACACCAAGGTGACCGAGGTCCTGATCGAGGACGACCGGGCGGTGGGGGTGCGGCTGAGCGACGGCCAGGAGGTGCGGGCGGACATCGTGGTGGCCGCCTGCGACGGCCGGACCACCATGATGGACCTGCTCAAGGGCCGCTACCTGAGCGACACCTACCGCCGGCTGTACACCCAGACCATCACCGAGCCGGGCATGGTCTTCCCCGGCTACGTGACTGTTTTTCTTGGCCTGCGCAGGCCCTTCCCGGCCGGGGACCCGTGCACCACCTACCTGCTGGAGGACGAGGTCGCCGAGCGGCTCACCGGCATCCGGCACCCGAGCATCAACGTCCAGTTCCGCAGCCGCCACTACCCGGAGCTGTCGCCCGCCGGCACCACCGTGGTGTACGCCAGCTACTTCTGCGACATCGAGCCGTGGCGGGAGCTGAGCACCGGGCCGGAGCAGGAGCCCCGGGTGCGGCGCGGCGAGGAGCTGCACACCCTGCCGGTCGGCCGGGGGCGGGAGTACCAGCGGGAGAAGCGCCGGGTGCGGGACACCATCGTCGAGTTCCTGGACGGCCACCACCCCGGGCTGCGGGAGGCGGTGTCGGTCAAGGACGTCTCCACCCCGCTCACCCAGGTCCGGTACACCGGCAACTACAACGGGACGGTGCTGGGCTGGCAGCCCTTCGTGGAGAGCGGCGAGACCCTGGAGGAGGAGGTCAAGCGCAACGGCCCGGGCCTGCCCGGCCTGGCGAACTTCTACCTCTCCGGTGTGTGGGCGACCACCGGCGGTCTGATCCGGGCGGCGGCGGCCGGCCGACACGTCGTCCAGTTCATCTGCCGGGACGACGGCAGGCCCTTCACCGCCGAGGTGGACGACAGCGCCCCGCCGCCCACCCTGCTCATCGAACCGGTCGGCCCCGCCGTCCGGCAGTTTGGAGTCACGTCGTGAGGATCGAGAAGTGGGTCGTCCAGGAGCACGTGGACGGCGTGCCGGACGTCGAGCGGATGTACCGGAAGGTCGTGGAGGACCTGGACGTCCGGCTCGCCCCGGACGAGATGCTGCTGCGCACCCGGTACGTCTCCGTCGACCCGTACCTCCAGGGGATCGCGCTGGACACCCCGATCGGCGACTGCATGGGCGCGGACTCGATCATGGAGGTGCTGGAGGCCGGGCCGGCCGCGCGGTTCGCGGTCGGCGACCTGGTGCAGGGCTTCACCGGCTGGCGCAGCCACCTGGTCAGCAACGGCGAGCCCCGGCTGTGGCGGACCGGGACCTTCCCGATGGTCTTCCCGGCCCTCCGCCGACTGGACCCGGCGGACTACGACGAGGCCCTGCCGCTGTCCACCGCGCTCGGCATCCTGGGCGGGCCCGGGATGACGGCCTGGGGGACGGTCGAGAAGTTCCTGGACGTCCGGCCCGGCTCGACGGTGCTGGTCAGCGGCGCCTCGGGGGCGGTCGGGTCGCTGGTCGGGCAGCTGGCCAAGCTGCGGGGCGCCCGGGTGATCGGCACCACGGCGACGCCGGAGAAGACCGGGTGGCTGCGGGAGCTGGGCTACGACGAGGTGCTGCTGTACCGCGACGGCGACCCGGCGGAGTCGGTGGAGAAGGAGCTAGCCGAACTCGCCCCGGAGGGCGTCGACCGCTACTTCGACAGCCTCGGCGGGGCGCTGACCGACGTGGTCTTCGGGATGCTCGCGGTGGAGAGCCGGGTGGCGGTGTGCTGGCAGTGGGGGAGCCAGGTCGGCGGGGACTGGACGGGGCCGCGCCTGCTGCCGATGATCATGTACCCGCGCACCACGGTCCGCGGGATCTTCTCGCTGGAGTGGTTCACCGAGGAGAACTGGGCCGCGCTGCGGCGGGACATCGGGCCGCTGGTCCGCAGCGGGCGGCTGACGTACCGGCAGACCGTGCACCAGGGGTTCGACAGCATCCCGGCCGCCTACCGCGGCCTCTACCTGGACCGTGCGGCCAGCAGCGGCAAGGTGCTGGTCGAGCTCTGAGCGGGCGGGGCCGCGGCGGGGGACCTTCGGCGGGCGCGCCGAAGGCCCCCCGCCGGAACGCTAGTTCAGCGTGAACCAGGTGCTGCGGGACTTCTTCCACTCGGGGTGGGTGAGGTCCTTGGCGGCGGTGGCGTCGCCGTAGAGGTCGGCGGAGCCGTCGTCGGTGATCAGCTGGGCGCGGGCGCCGGGGGCGTCCAGGTCCGGGACGTCGACGACGGCCTCCCAGGCGCCGTAGTCGCTGGTCGGCAGGTCGGTCAGCTTGGTCGGCCGGGAGCCGGGCCGCCCGTCCCAGCGGTAGAGCGCGTACGGGGCGGAGTTGTCCTCGGCGGACCAGGACCCGGCCACGATCAGGTACTGGCCGAGGTCGTTGCGGCGGATGTCGCGCACGGACAGCCCGCCGAGGTCCAGCTCGATCGGGTCGCCGAAGGCGGCGTGCGCGGCCGAACCGGTCAGCAACGACGGGAGGTTGGTGACCGGCACGAGCAGCGCCCGGCCGCCGGTGACCGCCGGGGTGAGCGGCGCGCGGAAGCCGACGTAGGCGGTGCTGGTGCTGCCGGGGGCGAACTCCAGGCCCTCCACGTTGAACCCGTCGACCTGCTTGGGCGCCTGGCCGTCGGCGGCGCCGGCCGCGAAGCCGTAGCGCTTGCCGTGGGCGTCGTCCCAGGCGATCAGGTCGTCGCGCAGGCTGTCGAACGAGCCGGCCAGGGACAGCTGGGTGCCGGCGCCGGAGCCGGTGACGGTGGTGGCGAAGACGGTGTGCCGGTCCGGCTTGATCACGCCGTCCTTGTTGTTGCCGAGCGAGCCCGTCCAGTAGATGATGTCGCCGACCCGGGTGGCGCCCTCGATGTCGATCTCCTTGGAGACGCCGAGGGCCGAGCTGAAGTCCCAGGTGCGGACCGGCGCGCCGGAGCGGTCGCGGTCGTACAGGCGCAGCGTGTTGGACTCGTCGTCGCCGACCACGATGTAGCCGCCGCCCGCGTCCACGGCGGCCGAGGCGTCGCTGGAGCCGGTGAGGTAGCGGCTGGTGGCGGCGTACTGGACGGCGGGGGAGGCGGCGTAGTGCAGGGTGCGGGTGGCGCTCTTGCCGCCGAGGCCGGTGACCTTGATCGTGAGGTCGGCGTAGCCGACGCCCCGGGCGGCGACCGCCAGGGTGCGGGTGCCGCCGCTGCCGGTGACCGTGACGTCGCCGGTGCGGGCGACGGCGCTGCGGGTGGTGGCGGAGGCGGCGACGGTCAGCGCGGAGGCGGAGGCGCCGGACTGGGCGACCGTCACCGTCACGGCCGGGTCGCCGGTGGCGCCGACCGCGCCGGACAGGTACCCGGCCGAGAAGGTGATCGTCGGGGTGCCGTAGGTGACCGCGCCGGCCGGGACGGCGGGCAGGGCGAGCACGGGCACCGCCGCGACGGCGACGGCGAGCGGCAGCAGGCGGCGGAGGGAACGCGACACGGTGGCAACCCTTCGGCGTGTGGGGGGAGTTGGCGGAGGGTGCAAGCCTGGTGGCGCTCGGCGAACACCGACCCTACGGCGACCTTACGGGCGTGGACGGGCGGGCGAACAGCGGGCCTCGCGGCCGGGCGCCGGCCGGGGCCGCCCGGCCGCGGGGTCGGCCGCCCCGGGGGCGCGGTCGGGGAGCGCGGCTCAGCCGGTGATGCCGGCCGCCCGCAGCCGGAGCTCGACGGCGTCCCAGTCGGCGGCGACCGGCTCGGTCCGATGGGTGCCGACGCCCTTGTCCTTGAAGCCGCTGGAGGTCGACACGCAGACCACCGGGCCGTCCGAGAGATCCGGTGCGCCGAGGCTGCGCAGCCCGGCCAGGCCGGCCGCCGCGGACAGTTCCGTCCAGAGCCCGGCGCGGGCCAGCTCCCCCTGGGCGTCGGCGAGTTGGCCGTCGTCCAGGGTCAGCGCCCGGCCGCCGCTCTCCCGGACCGCGAGCACGCCCCGGTAGCCGCTGACCGGGGAGCCGATCGAGTAGGCGTCGCTCGGGCCGACCGTCACGTGGGCGGCCGGCAGGCCCTCGGCGATCGCCCGGGCGAGCGGCCCGGAGGTGGCCGTCTCGCAGGAGTGGATGCGCGGCACCCGGTCGGTCAGGCCCAGCCGCCGCAGCTCGGTGAAGCCCTTCCAGACGCCGAACAGCAGCTCGCCGTAGCCGGTCGGGACGAACACCGCGCTCGGCAGGCCGACGTCCTGGAAGATCTCGTACGCGACGGTCTTGTAGCCTTCGGGGCCGTACGCGTGGCCGGTGTGGGTGGTGGTCAGGTTGCTGACCGGGTGCAGGCCCAGCCGGTCGACCGCCAGGCGCAGCAGCGGCCAGCGGGCCTCCCACGGCACGGGGAGCACCACCGCGCCGTAGGCGTTGAGGAAGGAGTCGACGTTCGGCGGCACGTCCGGGCCGGTGAACACCACGCAGGGCAGTCCGGCGCGGGCGGCGTAGGCGGCGGCCGAGGCGCCGTGGTTGCCGGAGGAGGCGACCGCGAGGCCCGGCGCGCCGGCGGCCACGGCGGCGCTGGTGGTGCAGCGGTTCAGCCGGTCCTTGTGGCTCCAGGTGGGGTTGCGGGACTCGTCCTTCACGTACACCCCGGGCTCGATCTCCACCGTCGCGGTGGCGCCCTCGCCCAGGCCCGGGGCGAGCAGCGGCGGCAGCAGCGGGGCCCAGCGTTCCAGGCCGCCGCGCACCGGGGCGGGGGCGAACAGGGCCGCCACGTCGACCTGGTCGTAGGCGTAGTCGACCTCGACGGGGTAGGAGACGTCCTCGGTGCTGGTGCGCGGGCAGCCGGCGGTGAGCGCGGGCCGGAGCGGGTAGTCGAGGGCGGGGTCGCCGAGGGAGCGCTGGCCGGTCGCGAGGGAGTCTTCTGTTGGCATGCCAGGAGACTAGCCGGGTGGACGCCACGCGGTCCGGCGGTTGGCGTGGCCGCGGCGGGAACCCGTTCGTGGCGGACCGGTTCCGGGCGGTCGGGCACTGGTCCGAGCCGCTAGCCGCCCTGGCGGATCGCCGAGATGTCGAACTCCAGGACGACCTTGTCGCCGACCAGGACGCCGCCGCCCTCCAGGGCCGCGTTCCAGGTGACGCCGTACTCCTTGCGGCTGATGGTGACCGAGCCCTCCAGGCCCACCCGGAGGTTGCCGTACGGGTCGACGGCGTTGCCGGTGTACTCGAAGTCGATGGTGACCGGGCGGGTGGTGTCCTTGATGGTGAGGTCGCCGGTCACCCGGTACTCGGAGTCCGAGCGCACCTCGACCGCGGTGGAGCGGAACGTGATGTCGGGGAAGTTCGGCGCGTCCAGGAAGTCGTTGGTGCGCAGGTGCTGGTCGCGCTGCTCCACGCCGGTGTCGATGCTGTCGGTCTTGATCACCACCTGGCCGGAGGAGCGGGACGGGTCGCCGCCGTCCAGGTGGGCGGTGCCCTCGAACTGGTGGAACGCGCCGCGGACCTTGGTCACCATGGCGTGGCGGGCGACGAAGCCGATCCGGGTGTGGGTGGGATCGAGGACGTAGTCGCCGGTGAGCTCGGAGAGGTTGGCGGTCATGGTCGGCATGCCTCCTGGTGCGGGGCCCGGGTCTCGGCCCGGGGGTGGTCGGGCGGTCCCCGGACCACGCTAGGGGCAGCTCCCCGGGGCCGCGCGTTATGCGGGGGCCCGGATGACCGGTGGCCGGTGCCCCGCGTCGGGGGCACCGGCCGCGCCGGTTCAGCGGTGGGCGGGTTAAGCGGTGGCGGGGTTAAGCGGGGGGCGGGTTCAGCGGTGGGCGGGGAACTGCACCACCTGCTGGTAGGTCGGGCGGTTCTGCCAGGTGGTCTTGGCGTCCGTCACGCCGCCCAGCGGGCGCTGGATGATCGTGTCGGCGCACCACTGGTCGCCGGCCGCGCAGTCCGCGTCGCCCGGGTAGACCTGGGCCGGAGTCCGGGCGGCGGCCTGCTTCAGGGTGTCCAGCAGGACGGTCCGGCAGGCCGCCAGGTCGCCGCCGCCGCAGAACGGCCGGGCCAGCGGGCCGGCCACCTGGTCGCCGAGGACGGCGCGCAGGTCCTTGTCCAGGTAGCTCCACCAGCCGTACTGGAAGGCTGAACCCTTGTGCGGGATGGCCTCGTTGGCACTCACCGGGCCGGAGGCGGCGCCGGTCTGGCCGCCGGAGGGGGACTCGTTGATCTGCAGGGCGCCGGTCAGCGCGCCGAACAGCGGGTCGCCGAGGCCCGGCCGCATGACGCCGTCGGCGACCAGCGGCCACCAGGCGTCCATCACCCGGATCGCGGCGGCGTCCGCGTAGCCGTGGCTGCCCGGTGAAGTCTCCTTCCGCAGGGCGCCGCCGGCGAGCCAGGCCTCCAGCTGCTGCAGGGCGGTGAGGGCGGCCTGGTCGGTGACGGGGGCGCTGCGCAGCACGCGGATCAGGTCGGGCAGCACGTCCTCGGCCCGCAGGTCGGCGAGGGCGGCGCTCTCCATGGCCTGGGTGAGCGAGACCCGGCCGGCCTTGCCGCCGTTGCGCAGCAGGGACCTGACCCGGTCGTCCAGCAGGTTGCCGCGGTGCACCGAGCCGTTGCCGAAGCCGGCCGAGGTGTAGCCGTCCGCCTGCTTGTTGTTCCAGGAGATGTAGTAGTCCTGGTTGACGGACTGCGGGTGCTCGGCCGCGGGGGTGTACCGGGCGGTGTTGGCGACGGGGTCGAAGTCGGCCCACTCGTAGGCGGGTCGGGCGTGGACGGGCAGGCCCGGGTCCACGCCGGGGGCGCGGACCGGGTTGCTGCCGGAGTTGTAGTACGCGATGTCGCGGGAGTCGGCGTAGAACCAGTTGAAGGTGTAGTTGATGTCCTGCGCGGCCTGCTGGAAGCCCGCCGCGTCGCGCACCGCGCCCGGGTCGTTCAGCTCCTGGAAGCCGATGATGGAGTCGGCCTCGTGCCGGTAGGTGGAGCGCAGCGAGGTGAAGGCGACGGGTGCGCCGCCGACCGTGCCGCGGGCGGTCACCAGGCCGTACCGGGAGCGGTGCATCACCAGGGTGTAGGAGCCGGCCGGGGTGGAGTCGGCGGTGGTCGGCTTCCACGCGTTCCTGCGTTCCAGCCGGTCGAAGGGCAGGCACTGGCCGTGCCAGAGGTAGGAGTCGGCGGCGGTGGTGACGGGGGAGCCGTCGGTGGTGCAGAGCGGGACGGCGTAGGTGTCGGTGATGTCCTGTCCGGCGGAGGTGGCGCTCCAGGCGTAGTCCTGGCCGCGGCCGAGCTGCACGTAGAAGCTCAGGCCGGCGAAGGCGGCGCCGCGTGCGCTGATGCCGGGGCCCTGGATCTCCTCCAGCATCAGCAGCTGCGGGGCGAAGTAGCCGGTCTGCGGGCCGAACACGGCCACCGGGTGCCCGTCGTCGGTGTGCGCGCCGGAGACCAGCAGGGCGTTGGACATGCCGTGCTTGGCGGTCAGCAGGTTGCCGGGCAGGACGCCGTTCGCCGCGGTGGTGGCGGAGCCGGCCGAGCCGGTGGCGTCGTAGACCACCCGCTCGGGCACCACCGAGCCCGGGTCGGGCAGCGCCGCGCCCTGCGGGTCGTCCGGGACGGTCGCGTACGGGAAGCTCTGGCCGTCGTGCAGCGTCTGGACGGCCTCCGGGTCGTCCGCCTCGCGCAGCGACTTCCAGACCGCGTCCCCGGTGTCCTTGCCGTACCGGGCCTCGGCGGCCGACTTGACCTGGGCGGAGGCGAGTTCACCGCCGCCGCCGGAGCCGAACAGGGCGCCGACCACGGAGGCGAGGGCGACCAGGTCGGTCAGCTTGAACGGCTCGATCGAGCCGGCGTTGGTGATCGGGTCGATGTGCCCGGTGAGGTCGTACTCGCCGGGGAAGGTGCGGGCGTCGTAGGACTCCTTGGTGTACTTGTTGACGCCGTCGAGGTAGGCGGTGGCGTCGGCGAGGGCCTGGGTGGCCCGGCCGCCGCGGGCGGCGATGGCGTCGATCTGCTGCTGCAGCTCCGCCTCGGTGTACGGCGCGGCCTGCCAGAAGGTCTGCTCCAGCTGGCGGTTGGCGGCGGCGCCGCCCGCGAAGCCGGACAGCTGGCCGCGGCCGACGTGGCGGAAGAGGTCCATCACCCAGAGCCGGTCCTGGGCGGCGGCGTAGCCCGCGCCGAACTCGGTGCCGTAGCGGGTGGTGCCGGTGATGTGCGGGACGCCGGTGGCCTTGTCGCGCACGATGGTGACGTCCGGGCGCGGGCTGGTGGTGCTGGCCACCTGGTCGGCGGGGACGCCGAAGGAGGCGTCGTTGAAGAAGTCGCGCAGCTTGGCCTCGGTCAGGCCGGGGTAGCCGGAGGCGAGGGCGGCGTAGGGGCCGAGCTGGTCGTCGGTGTGCGCGGGGCGGGTGCCGAAGGCCCGGTTGAGCAGGATGTCGGCGAGGGTGGCGTTGCCGTTCTCGCCGGGCGGCAGGATGTCGGCGCAGCGGCCGCCGCAGTAGTCGGTGGCGGCGGTCGCCGTCGCGGGGGTGGGGGCGGCGGTGGCGGCGGGGGTGGTGGTGAGGGCGGCGGTGACGAGCAGGGCCGAGGCGAGGGCGGCGGCCGGGAGTCGGAGGGAGCGGGGGCGGGGGCGTTGGCGTGGACGCAAGGCGGACTCCTCCGTCGAAGTCTCACGGAAGAGTCGACGGTAGGGGCGCTACTGGCCGGTTGGCTAGTGGCGTGCATGCCATTTTCCCTGCGCGGGGCGGGAGTTGTGGCTCGTGGGGCGGCGCTTCCGGGGAAGCTGGATGACGGGGAGGGGCGGCGCCGCACCTGCCGGGCTCAGTCCGGCAGGTGCAGCGCCGGGTCGGCGTCGCCCTGGGCGAAGCGGGTGAAGCGGACCTGGAGGCCGGCGCGTTCGGGGGAGCAGCAGAACGGGCCGGCGGTGGCGGCCGCCTCGGGGGCGAGCGGCGCGAGGCGGACCAGGCGCCAGGGGCCGTCCGCGCAGCGGGCGCGAACGGTCACGGCGTCGCCGGTGCGGCTCGCGCGCACGGTGACCGGGCGGCCGTGCCAGTCGGGGACCGGCGCGAGGGACCAGTCGGAGACGCCGTGGGTGACGACCGCCCCGAGGTGGGGTACGCCGTCGCTCATCTCCACTCCGGCCTTGATCCACGTCCTGGGGTCGACCCGGATCAGCAGGCCGGCCTGGTCGTAGAGGGCGGCGAAGTCCGCGACGAAGGTGACCTCGGTGGCGCTGCCCGGCGGGAAGCCGGCGAGCAGCGCGTGCCCGTCGTCGCGGACGAAGCCGTAACCGGTGGTGCGCCAGAAGTCGCTGCGGCCGCGGGCGGTGACCAGGAGGTCGGCGCCGTCGGTCCGGGCGTCCTCGGGCTCGTTGAGCCAGCTGCCCTCGTGCCAGGGGATGTCGCGGGGCGGGTGCACGGTCCCATCCTTCATCGGCTTGCCGGAAGTTGCTGAAAGACTATCGGGTGGCCCGCCCCGGCGACGGGGGTGGGGGCCCGGTCAGGGCTTGAGCACCAGGCGGATCGGGTTGCCCTCCTTGTGCTCCAGCGCCTCGACCGCGCGGGCCGCCTCGGCCAGCGGGTAGGTGCCGCTCACCGACCGGGCGAAGTCGAGCCGGCCGCCGCGGACCAGGTTGACCAGGTCGATGACGTCCTGGCCCTCGGAGCCGTAGTGGCCGCGGATCTGCTGGCGCAGGTAGCTGACCAGGGTGCCATTGGTGACGGTCAGCGGCTTGTCGGTGAGGCCGACCAGCACCAGGCGGCCGTGCTCGCCGAGGGTGGCCATGGCCTGCTCGCGCACCGGGGCGACGCCGGCGAAGTCGAAGGCGACGGACAGCGGGCGACCACCGGTGGCCTCGCGCAGCAGCTCGGCGAACCGGGGGTCGGCCGGGTCGAGGGCGGCGTCGGCGCCGAAGGCCAGGGCGCGCTCGCGGGCGGCCGGCAGCGGGTCGACGGCGACGATCGGGAAGGCGCCGACGGTCCGCAGCAGCTGGACGCCGTGGGCGCCGAGACCGCCGACGCCCCAGACGCCGACCGCCTCGGCCGGGCGCACGGCGCCGGTGGCGGTGATCGCGGCCCAGGGGGTGGAGACCGCGTCGGGGATGAAGCAGGCCTGCTCGAAGGGGAGTTCGTCCGGGATCGGCACCAGGGTGGTGGCGGTGGCGAGCGCGTACTCGGCCCAGCCGCCGTCGTAGTCCACTCCGCGGGTGTGCACGACGCCGTCACGGGTCTCGCCGGCCTGCAGCAGCACCCGGTCGCCGACGGCCGCGGTGGTGACGCCCTCGCCGAGGGTGTGCACGGTGCCCGCGACCTCGTGGCCGAGGGTGACCTTGCCGCCCTGGAGGAACAGCGGCTTGAGCATGCCCTCGATCAGGTGGACGTCGGAGAGGCAGACGCCGGCGGCCTCCACCTTGATCAGCACCTCGCCCGGACCGGGTGCCGGGACGGGGACCTCCTCCACGGCGAAGGCGCCCTTCGCGACGTCGAGCCGGCCGGCGAGCATCGTGGCGGTCATCGGGACTTCCCTTCTCGCGGGGGCGGCGGGCCGGGGGAGTGCTCGCCGCTCCGGAAGTTACTTGTTATCCAACAAGCAAGTTCACCGTAGCATGGTCTTATGTCTACGCACGATGAGGACCGCACGGGCCGGTCCGGGGAGCCCGCGGGGCCCGGCGAGGCGCCGGCACGCCGTACCCAGGCCGAACGGCGGGTCCGGGCCGAGTCCGCGCTGATCGCGGCCGCCGCCCGGCTGATCGCGGAGCACGGCAGCACCGGGGTCACGCTCGCCAGGGTGGGGGAGGAGGCGGGCTTCAGCCGGGGCCTGGCCACCCACTACTTCGGGTCGAAGGCCGCGCTGCTGGCACGCCTGCAGGAGGCGGCGCTGGCGGAGGCGATGGCGGCGGCCGCGCCGGAGCGCAGCGGGGCGGGGGCGGTGGACGAGCTGTGCGGGTTCGCGCGCGGCTGCCTGGAGGGCGTGCGCGAGCCGACCGACCTGGGCCGGGCCTTCGTGGTGCTGGGGGCCGAGGCGCTCGCCGGGGCCTCGGAGCTGACCGCGGCGGTGGCGGAGCTGGACGCCCGGACCCGGAGCTGGGCGGCCGAGGTGGTCCGGCAGGGGCAGCGGGACGGGGAGCTGCGCCCCGGCGTGGACCCGGAGGCCTTCGCGCTCGCCTTCGTCGGGCTGCTCAAGGGGCTGGTGGTGCAGGCCGCGGCCGCCCCGGAGGCCTTCGACGTGGGGGTGGCGGTCGTGGAGTCCGGGCGCTGGATCCGGCTCGCGCTCACGGCGGGCTGAGGGCTCTCATCGCGCGGCGGGCGGGTGGGTGTGAGGGTGCGGGCGGGGGTGGACACGGCGCCGCCGCCGCACGGTGGCCGTGCGGCGGTGGGCGAGGGCGGCGGCCGGCCGGGTGGGGCAGGCCGCCCGGGGTGGGGTCAGGCCCGCCGGGTCGGGGAACTCCGGCGCGCGGGCGGCGTGATGCGCACCCGCTCGGTGGCGGGCGCCTTCTCCAGGTCGTCCAGCTGGGCGAGGAGGGTGGCGCGCAGGTCGTCGTCGTCCTCGAAGTGGTGGTCGTTGAAGAGGGTGTAGCCGGACCACATCAGGTTGGCGCAGACCCGGGGCGGGACCTTGCCCGTCCGGGCGCCCATGCCGACCAGGGCGACCGACTCGATGGAGCCCGGCCGCAGCCGGTTCTGCCGGTGGACGGCCTGGAAGGCGGCGGCGCAGGCCAGGGCCACGTTCAAGGTCTCGCTGACGTTCTGCGAGGAGGACCGCATCGTCGGGGCCGATATCAGGAACCCGGGGTTGACGGCGCCGGACGGGACGCAGACGGCGCTGCCGACCGGGAGGCTGCCGGCGTGCTGCTCGCGGATCGCCTTCTGGACCCGCAGCTGGATGCCCGCGCCCAGGTGGCGCTTGATCGCCGCGTCCGTCCCGCCGTCCATCAGGCCGCGGGAGTTGGTGGGGCTGACCCAGGCGTCGACCTCCGCGGTGAGGATGGAGGCGTGCCGGATCTCGATCCCGGGGACGTCGGCGAAGGCTGCCCGCCAGGACTCCACGACCGTCGCGTTGAGGTCGGTCAGCACCACCTTGAGCGGCGACTGGGTGCGGTCCGTGGTCATGCTGGGCTCCTGTCGGTGGGGTGGTCGGCCGGGACGGCCGGGTGGTGGTCCGGCGGGCCGGAGGACCGGCCGTGGCCGGTTGCTCCGGTTCCTTGGTGACACCGACGAAGCTAGCGCCCCGCACTGACAATCCGTCGGGCCCCGTCCGTCCTGGTCGGGCGGCCGGCCGGGACGGACGGGACTGTCGGACCCGGCTGGTAGGACTGTGGTGTCCGCCAGGGAAGCTGACGGATCATCACCTGCCGTTCGTCTGTTCTTCGTACGGTCCCGACCAGCCGGAGTCGCACCACCATGAGCGCTGTCGACACCCCCGCCACCCAGCCCGACCCGAACGACCCGCTCGCCCTCGCGGAGCTCTTCACGGGCGGCGGCGAGCCGTGGCTGCCGCTGCTGAAGCCGGTCATCGAGGCGCAGCCGGGCGCGGCCTCGTTCATCGGCCCCGGCCGCAGCCCGGAGGTCGTCCCGGTCCGCGAGCTGACCTTCCAGGCGCTCAAGCCGCACGCGCCGCACAAGTGGAAGGTCGTGGTCTTCGGGCAGAACCCGTACCCGAGGCCGGAGAGCGCCACCGGCATCGCGATGTTCGACAACACCTTCCACGACTGGAAGGACAGCCAGTTCGGCCGGGTGATCAGCATCCGCTGCCTCATCAAGGCCGCGGCGATGTGGAAGTACGGCATCCCCAAGAAGACGCCGATCGCCGACATACGGGCGCTGCTGAAGAAGCAGGAGACGGTCCAGCCGCCGGAGTGGTTCCAGGCGATGCTCACCCAGGGCGTCCTGCTGCTGAACGCGGCGCTCACCGCGAGCGGCGACGGCGCGATGGGGCCGGACCAGCACACCGGGTTCTGGCGGCCGGTCGCCGAGCGGATCGTGGAGGAGATCCTCAGGGCCAAGCAGCAGGCCGCCGAGGAGGACCGCTACGTGGTCTTCGCCTGGTGGGGCGCGCACGCGCGCAGCCTGAAGAACGTCGTCCTGCGGCTGCAGCGGAAGTACCCCGAGGTCGAGGTCCGGCACATCGACCACGCCAACCCGGCGGCCCAGGGCGACATCTTCTGCGACGGCGAGCACTTCGCCACGGTCAACGCCGCACTCGCCTCGCTCGGCGCCGACGAGGTCGACTGGCTGCCCAGCACCGGGTGGGACGCGGCGTCGGCGCAGGACGGCGGGGCGGCGGACGGGGTCGCCGAGCGGATGGGCGCCTTCATCGCCTCCACCATGGAGCTGCACCAGCTCTACCTGGACCGACTCGCCGGGGTGAAGGACGAGGGCCTCGTCCTGCCCGCCATCACCGGCGTGTTCGACACCCCGCTGATGGGCTTCCGGGAGGCGGTGTCGCCGGTCGCCGAGCTGCTGCGCGGCCTGGACCGGCACGTCGCGCTGTCGCACGACTTCGGCAAGCGGCGGGCCGACGAGGCGGCCACCGGCCTGTCCGCCGACGAGGTCGCAGCGCTGTACCTGTACACCTGCGAGTCCGCGTTCTACCGGGAGATCAACGCGGTGCTGCGCTCGCCGGACCGCGGCCGGCTGGTGCCCTACCTGCCGTACCTTCGGCTGCTGTTCGCGGCGGTGTCGCGGCTGCCCGTCCGCACCGCGCCGCTGTGGCGCGGGGTGTCGCTGGACCTGCGGCGGCAGTACCCGCTCGGGAAGACGGTGACGTGGTGGGGCGTCTCCTCCTGCACCTCCAAGCTCGGGGTGGCGCGGGCCTTCCTCGGCAGCCGGGGCAAGCGGACGCTCTTCGAGGTGCGTCCGGTGCGGGCCGCCGGCATCCAGAACTTCTCGGCGTTCACCGGCGAGGAGGAGTTCATCCTGCTGCCCGGTACCCAGCTGGAGGTCACCGAGGTGCGGGCCGAGCGGGGCGGCCTGTGCACCGTGACGCTGACGGAGCTGGAGGAGGCGCCCCTGGTGTCCTGAGCGGTCCGGGCCCGACCTGCCCCCGGAGTCGGCAACCAAGTCAGTATTTTGACTAGGTTAAGTTATGCTGGACTGCGAACGACAGGTGAGCCCGTCATGCGGGAAGGGACGCGAACGATGACCTCGGAAGCCCACGCCCTCGACGGCGAACTGGAACGGGAGCGGGCCTACGTGGAGGTCTGCCGGGCGGCGACGGCCCGGCAGGTCGAGGACGCGGGCCACCAGGTCGTCGCCGGAGAGGACGTCTCCGGCGACGGCGCCAGCGCGGAGGCTCTCGGCCGGTACCTGCGCACCCGCGCCAAGCGGATGCGAGAGCTGCCGGAGAGCCCGTCGTTCTTCGGCCGTCTCGACTTCGCCGACACCGCGGAGGCCGGCGACCACCGGTGCCAGCGCTACTACGTGGGCCGCCGGCGGATCTCCGAGGACCCGACGGTGCCGCCGCTGGTGGTCGACTGGCGGGCCCCCGTCTCCCGGGCGTTCTACCAGGCGAGCGCCCACGCCCCGCTCGGGCTCGCGCGGCGCCGCCGGTTCGGCTGGGCGCCGTGGAGCCTGGGCGCGCCCGAGGAGCTGACCGGGCTGGAGGACGAGCTCCTCGGCGGGCCCGACCGGTCCGGCGGAGCCGGTGGCGCCGACGGCTCCGGCGGGGCGGGCGGCATCCTGGCCGCCGAGATCGAGCGGCCCCGCACCGGCCCGATGCGGGACATCGTCGCCACCATCCAGCCCGAACAGGACGTCCTGGTGCGGGGCGAGCTGAGCGAGTCGGTCTGCGTGCAGGGCGCTCCCGGCAGCGGCAAGACCGCCGTCGGGCTGCACCGCGCCGCGTACCTGCTCTACAGCTTCCCGCAGCGGATCCGGCGCGGCGGCCTGCTGGTCATCGGCCCGAACCGGACCTTCCTGCGCTACATCGCCGAGGTGCTGCCCGCACTCGGGGAGATCGACGTCACCCAGAGCACCGTCGAGGACCTGGTCGCCACCCGGCCGGTCACCGCGGTGGACGACGAGCGGGCCGCCGCCGTCAAGCAGGACGCGCGGATGGCGACGGTGCTGCACCGGGCGCTGTACGGCCGGATCCGGGCGACGGGCTCGGAGCCGCTGGTCGTCCCGGACGGCTCCTACCGCTGGCGGGTGTCGGCGGAGCGGCTCGACCGGACGGTCGCCGAACTGCGCGAGCAGGCGCCGCCGTACGCGATCGGCCGGGAGAGCCTGCGCACCCGGGTGGTGGCGATGCTCCAGGACCAGGCGGAGCGGCGGACCGGCGTCCGGTCCGGCGCCTGGTCGCGGAAGACCGGCCGCTGCAAGCCGGTCGCGGCCTTCCTGGAGGCCGCCTGGCCCCGGCTGCGCCCGGAGACCGTGGTCGCCGCGCTGCTGAGCGACCCGGCGGTGCTGGCCGCGGCCGCCGACGGGGTGCTCGGCCCCGAGGAGCAGGCGGCGGTCCTGTGGCGCAGGCCGCCGCGCTCGGAGAAGAGCGCCAGGTGGTCCGAGCACGACCTGATGCTCCTGGACGAGGTGGCCGGGTTGATCGAGCGCCCGGCCGGCTTCGGGCACGTGGTGGTGGACGAGGCCCAGGACCTCTCCCCGATGCAGTGCCGGGCGATCGCCCGGCGCAGCGCCTTCGGCTCCCTCACCGTCCTCGGCGACCTCGCCCAGGCGACGGCCCCGTGGGCCGCCCGCAGCTGGTCCGAGCAGCTCGCCCACCTGGGCAAGCCGCAGGCCGCGGTGGTGCCGCTGACCACCGGCTTCCGCGTTCCGGCCGCCGTCACGGCCCTGGCCAACACCCTGCTGGGCGCCCTGGACGTGGACGTGCCGCCGGCCGTGTCGCTGCGGCAGGACGGCGAGCTGACGGTGCGGCGGGTGGCCGGCGGCGGCCTGGGCGGAGCGGCGGTGGCGGCGGTGCGGGCCGCGCTGGAGCGCGAGGGCTCGACCGCGGTGATCGCGGCGGACGGCGCGGTGGCGGAGGCCGCCGAGGCGCTCCTCGCCGCGGGCATCCCGACCGGGGCGGCCGAACAGGTCGGGAGCACGGCGCGGGTGACGGTGCTGCCGGCCTCGCTGGTGAAGGGGCTGGAGTACGACCACGTGGTGGTGCTGGAGCCCGCCGCCATCGTGGAGGCCGAGGCGCGCGGGCTGCACCGGCTGTACGTGGTGGTGACCAGGGCCGTCTCCCGGCTGGACGTCCTGCACTCCCGCCCGTTGCCCGCGCCGCTCGGCGGGTGAGGGTGGGGGTGGGGTCCCGCCGGACGCGCTGACCGCGGAGGTCGCTACTGTCGGAATCCATCACATGCGAAACAAGTGATTTGAAAAATTCTTCAAGTTCATACATGCTGGCGTGCCGTTGGATCGGTTGAACCGGTACGCGGCGCGTCCGGGCGCCGCCGCCGGACGCAGGAAGGGGCGGTCGTGACCGCGGCAATCGGCGAGCGACGGCCGACGGCCGGCCGGGAGGGGGCGGCATGAGCCGCGCCGCCGTCCTGGGCGATCGGGTCCGGGCCGTTCTGCCGACCCGGGACATCCTCGCCACCATGGGCCGTTCCCCGCGCAGGGACCTGGCGGCCGGGCTCACGGTGGCGGTCGTGGCGCTGCCGCTGGCCCTGGGCTTCGGCATCTCCTCGGGCGCGGGGGCCGCGGCGGGGCTGGCCACCGCGGTCGTCGCCGGGGCGCTGGCCGCCGTCTTCGGCGGCTCCGACGTCCAGGTGTCCGGGCCGACCGGCGCCATGACCGTGGTCCTGGTGCCGATCGTCGCCCGCTACGGCACCCGCGGTGTGCTGACCGTCGGCCTGCTGGCCGGGGTCGTCCTGGTGCTCCTCGCCCTGGTCCGGGCCGGGCGCTGGATGGCGTACGTGCCGGTGCCCGTGGTGGAGGGCTTCACCGTCGGCATCGCCGGGGTCATCGCCCTCCAGCAGGTGCCCGGCGCGCTCGGCGTGCCCAAGCCCGAGGGCGACAACCCGGCGGTGGTCGCGGCCCGGGCGGTGCGCGACTTCGCCGCCGCCCCGCACTGGGCCGCCCTGGCCCTGGCCCTCGCCGTCGCCGCCGTGATGCTCCTCGGCGTGCGGCTGCGGCCCGCGCTGCCGTTCTCGCTGGTCGCCGTCGTCGCCGCGACCGTCACCGCCAAGGCGGCCGGCCTGCCGGTGGCCACCATCGGCCACCTGCCCACCGGTCTGCCGGTGCCCTCGCTCGGCTTCCTCGACCTCGGGGCCGTCCCCGCCCTGCTGCCCTCCGCGCTCGCCGTCGCCGCGCTGGCCGCCCTGGAGTCGCTGATGTCGGCCACGGCCGCCGACGCGATGAGCGTGTCCGAGCGGCACGACAGCGACCGCGAACTGTTCGGCCAGGGCCTGGCCAACCTGGTGGCCCCGCTGTTCGGCGGCGTCGCCGCGACCGGCGCGATCGCCCGCACCGCCGTCAACGTCCGCTCCGGAGCCGCCTCCCGGCTCGCCGCGCTCGTCCACGCGGCCGTCCTCGCGGTGATCGTCTTCGCCGCCGCCCCGCTCGTCGCCGACATCCCGCTGGCGGCCCTGGCCGGGGTGCTGATCGCCACCGCCGTGCGGATGGTCCAGATCGGCTCGCTGCGGGCCCTCGCCCGCACCGGGCGGGGCGAGGCGGCGGTCATGGTGCTCACGGCCGCCGCCACGCTCGCCTTCGACCTGGTCACCGCCGTCGTGGCCGGCCTGCTCGTCGCCGGGGTGCTGGCACTCGCCGCCGTCGCCAAGGCCGCGCGCGTCGAGCAGGTCCCGCTGCACGCCGACCTGCCCCCGGCCGACCACCATGCCGAGGAGCAGGCGCTGGTCGCCGAACACATCGTCGCCTACCGCATCGACGGGCCGCTGCTGTTCGCCGCCGCCCACCGCTTCCTGCTGGAGCTCACCGGCTCCGCCCGGGTCGAGGTCGCGATCCTGCGGATGTCCCGGGTCAGCGCGATCGACGCCAGCGGCGCCACCGTCCTCGGCGACGCCATCACCGGACTCCGGCGACGCGGCACCCTCGTTCTGGTCTCCGGCATCCGCGACGAACACCACCGACCACTGGACGCCCTCGGCGTGCTCGACCGGCTCCGCGCCGACGGCCACGTCTTCGCGACCACCCCCGAAGCCATCGCCCACGCCCGGGCCCACCTGGCCGGCCGGGCGGCCCCGCCCGCCGGCCGCGACCTCACGGCCTCCGGCTCCGGCGGCTGACCGAGGGCCCCGGCACCCCCGCTGACCTCCGCACTCGTCCTGCGGATCCCTTCGAACACCCTGGATATCCTGAACCCATGAGCGACAACCTCCCCCCGTGCCCGCAGTGCTCCAGCGAGTACACCTATGAGATGAACGCCCTCATGGTGTGCCCCGAGTGCGCCCACGAGTGGGTGCCCGGCGGCGCCGACCAGGCCGGCGTGCCGGCCGACGAGCGCGTGGTCAAGGACGCGGTCGGCAACCCGCTGAGCGACGGCGACACCGTGACGGTGATCAAGGCGCTCAAGGTCAAGGGCAGCGCCTCCGGCATCAAGGCCGGCACCAAGGTGCGCAACATCCGCCTGGTGGACGGGGTCGACGGGCACGACATCGACTGCCGCATCGAGGGCTTCGGTGCCATGCAGCTCAAGTCCAGCGTGGTCAAGAAGGCCTGACCCGCGGGCCCGAACGGCCGCGCCCCGCCGAGGATGACCGGCGGGGCGCGGCCGTCCCGTTTGCCGGGGCCCGTCGGGGGTGGAGCAGGCCTCGAGTTAGTTGTAGTCTCACAATGATGATAGCAACACAACTAATTGTGGAGGGTCCGTCATGCCCCCTGCCGCCCGAACGCGGCCATGGCTCGTGCTCGCCGTCTGCTGCATGAGCCTGCTGATCGTCAGCCTCGACATCACCATCATGAACGTGGCCCTGCCCGCGATCCGGCGCGACCTGGACACCTCGGTGTCCGGGCTGCAGTGGACGGTCGACGCCTACACCCTGGTGCTGGCGAGCCTGCTGATGCTCGCCGGCTCGACGGCCGACCGGATCGGCCGACGCCGGGTGTTCCGGATCGGCCTGGTGGTGTTCAGCGCGGCCTCCCTGCTGTGCAGCCTGGCCCCGAGCCTCGGCTGGCTGATCGCCGCCCGGATGCTCCAGGCCGTCGGCGGATCGATGCTGAACCCCGTCGCCATGTCGATCATCAGCAACACCTTCACCGACTCCCGCCAGCGCGCCCGCGCGATCGGCGTCTGGAGCGGCGTGGTCGGCATCAGCATGGCCGCCGGGCCGATCATCGGCGGGGCGCTGGTGGAGTCGGCCGGCTGGCGGGCGATCTTCTGGATCAACGTCCCGATCGGCCTGGCCGCGCTCTTCCTCACCACCCGCTACGTGCCGGAGTCCCGGGCCGCCCGCGCCCGCCGGGTGGACCCGGTCGGCCAGCTGCTGGTCGTCGTGCTGCTCGCCGCCCTCACCTGCGCGATCATCGAGTCGCCGGAGCGCGGCTGGACCTCGCCCCTGGTGCTCGGCTGCACGGCGGCGGCGCTCGGCGCGCTGCTGGGGCTGCTGTGGTACGAGCCCCGGCGCACCGACCCGCTGATCGACCTGCGGTTCTTCCGCTCCGCGCCCTTCTCCGGCGCCACCGTGACCGCGGTCGCCGCCTTCGCCGGCCTCGGCGGCTTCCTGTTCCTCAGCTCCCTGTACCTCCAGGACGTCCGCGGCCTCGACCCGCTGCACGCCGGGCTGTTCATGCTGCCGATGGCGGCCATGTCGCTGCTCGCCGCACCGCTGTCCGGCCGGATGGTGGCCACCCGGGGGCCGCGCACGCCGCTGCTGCTGGCCGGGACGACGCTGACCGCGAGCGCGGTGCTCCAGGCGGTCGGCTACTCCGAGCACGTGCCGAGCGGACTGCTGGTCGTCGCCTTCCTGCTCTTCGGCACCGGCTTCGGCCTGGTCAACGCGCCCATCACCAACACCGCCGTCTCCGGGATGCCCCGCTCGCAGGCCGGGGTGGCGGCCGCCGTCGCCTCCACCAGCCGGCAGGTCGGCCAGTCGCTGGGCGTCGCGGTGATCGGCGCCGTGATGGCCGGGGCCGCCCAGGCGGACCCGGCGGCCTTCACCGGCGCGGCCCGGACGGCGTGGTGGATCATCGCCGGTTGCGGGGTCGCCGTGCTGGTCACCGGTACGCTCACCTCGGGCCGCTGGGCCCGCGCGACGGCCGAGCGCACGGCGCAGCGGCTCGCCGCCGAGGAGGCGGCCGGGGGAAGCAAGGACACGAAGGAGACGGTGGACGCCTGATGGAGCGCCTGGAGGCCGGTGGGCACCCGGAGGGTGGCGAAGCGGACGCCGGAACGGCGGCCCGGGTCTGGCAGGGGATGAACGCGCTCGTGCTGGAGCGCTACGACCGCCGCAAGACCGTCGCCGAAGCCCTCGGCATGAGCTTCGGCCGGGTCCGGGCACTGCGCAGGCTCGCCGCCGGCCCGATCACCCTGCGGGAGCTGGCCGAGCGGCTGACCGCCGACCCGCCGTACACCAGCGTCATCGTGGACGACCTGGTGCGGCGCGGCCTCGCCGAACGCATCACCAACCCGGCCGACCGGCGCTCCAAGCTGGTCCACCTCACCGAGGAGGGCGAGGCGAAGGCCGCGCTCGCCACCGGGATCCTCACCACCCCGCCGGACGCGCTGCTGGCGCTGCCCCCGGAGGACCTCCGGGTGCTCGACCGGGTGCTGGCGAAGCTCCTGGGCTGACCCGCCCCGGCTCGCCGCCGCTGGACCAGCGGCCGTCCGGGCGACGGATCCCGCGGTCCGGGCCCGGTGGTCACGGGGCGACCCAGCCGGCGGTCAGCGCCTGCACGGCCGAGCCGTCGAGGTCCTTGAGCTTCGTGCCGGCGAAGGCCCGGGCGGCGTCGGAGGTGAGCAGCCGGAAGGCGGGCCGCTCGGCGGTGAGCAGCCCGAGGATGCGGGCAGCGACGTCCTCCGGCGCCTGCGCGCCGGCGAAGGCGGCGCGGGTGCGGTCCAGGTAGGCGACCAGGGCCGGGGCGTACGGGCCGGCCTGCCGCGGCGCGTCGTCCGTGAGGCCCACGTTGGCGACGAACTCGCTGGCCACCGCGCCCGGTTCGACGACGCTGACGGACACGCCGGCGGTGGCCGCGACCGGGGCGAGGGACTCCATGAAGCCCTCGACCGCGAACTTGGCGGCGCAGTAGGCCTCGTTGAAGGGCTGGCCGACCACGCCGCCGACGCTGGTCACGGTGAGCACCCGGCCCCGGCTCGCCCGCAGCAGGGGCAGGGCGGCCTTGGTGACGTTCAGGACCCCGAAGAAGTTGACCTCCATGACGGCGCGGACAGCGTCCACGCTCTCCTGCTCCAGGGTGCCGAGGTGGCCCGCCCCGGCGTTGTTGACCAGTGCGTCCAGCCGGTCGAGGCCGGCCAGGCAGGCCGCGACCGAGGCCGGGTCGGTCACGTCCAGCGCCCGGACCTCGACGGTGACCCCGGCCTCCGTCGCGGCCGCCAGCAGCGCGCCGGCCTTCGCGGTGTTCCGCATGGTGGCGATCACCTGCCAGCCGTCGCGGGCGGCCGCGACCGCGGTCGCCAGGCCGATGCCGGAGGAGGTGCCGGTGATCAGGACGGTCCTGTCGCTCATCTCGCTGTACCCCAGATGTTTATGAATCATAACCAATATGAGCCATAACTATGTGACCTGACATTTCACTCTGTCAAGCATCTGGCTACCCTGGTCGTCATGTCCCACCCATCGGATGACTTCACCAGGGAGATCGTCGGGCTCTTCGCGGCCGTCAACCGCCGCTACGGCCGGGAGTCCGAGGCCGCCGCGGCGGTCCACGACCTGACTCCGCTGCAGGCCAAGGCGCTACTGGCCGCCGAGGCGCCGGTCCCGACCCGCCGGATCGCCGAGCGGCTGCACGCGGAGCCGTCCAACGTGACCGTGATCATCGACCGGCTGGAGGCCCGGGGCCTGGTCGAGCGCAGCGTCGACCCGGGCGACCGCCGGGTCAAGCACGTCGCCGCCACCGCCGCCGGGCGTGCGGTCGCCGCCGACCTGCGTGCCCGGATGCCCTTCGCCGGCGACCCGCTGGCCCGGCTCGGCGAGGACCAGCGCGAGTCCCTGCGGGACCTCCTGCGGCTGGTGCTGGAGGCGTGACGGCGGCCCCCGGACGGGCGGTCCGGGGGCCGCGGGTCGAACCTCGTGGTGTCCGGACCGGTGGGCGGACCCCACGGTGTCCGAACGACGGCGGAGGCCGGGTGGACGGTCCGGAGCCGTTCCGCCCGGCCTCCGCCCGGGTCGGGGCTCGGTATGGCGGCGCGGTCGGTCACGGGGCGGCTCCCCGGCCGTCGGACCGGTCGACCGGTCCGACGGGTCAGCCGGCCAGACCCGGCAGCACCCGGGCGCCCGGCAGTTCGGCCAGGGCCCACCCGGGCAGGATCAGCTTGCCCCGGCGTCGGCCGCTGCCGACCAGGACGTACGGCGCCGCGGCCACCGCCTCGTCGATCAGCAGCGGCCAGCCGGCGGGTAGGCCGACGGGGGTGATCCCGCCGTACTCCATGCCGGTCAGCTCGACCGCGGTGTCCATCGGCGCGAAGGACGCCTTGCGCGCGCCCAGGTGGGTGCGCACGGCCCGGTTGACGTCCACGCGCGTGGTGGCGAGCGCCAGGCACGCGGCCAGGGTCACCTCCCCGGCGCGCTTGGCGGCGACCACCACGCAGTTCGCGGACAGCTCCGGCGGCACGTCGTAGGCGGCGCAGAACACGGCGGTGTCCGCGTGCGCCGGGTCGCTGTCCACATGGAGCACCGAGGCGGCCGCCCCGGGCGCGGCCCAGTCCTTCAGCGCGTCGGCGACGGGCGCGGCGAGGTCCGCGCCGAGGTCCAGCGCGGCCACGGCGGTGTCGAAGTTCCCGAAGGGCGGGCGTACGGACTCACTCATGGGACCGGACTGTAGCGCGCCCGCCGTCCCGGTCAGTCGTACGGGACGACCGCCACCGGGCAGTGCACGTGGTGGATCGCGGCGTGCGCCACCGGGCCGAGGTGGTGGTGGAGCAGCGGCAGCCGCCGCAGGCGGCGGCCGACGACCAGCAGCCGGGCCGTCGCCGCGGCGTCGACCAGGCCGACGGCGGGCTTGCCCCGGACCAGCTCGGTGGTCACCTCCACCTCGGGGTGCCCGGCCCGCCAGGGCGCCAGCGCCTGTTCGAGCCCGCTGCTCTCGGCCGCGGACGCCTCGCCCTCGAGGCCGCCGATCGCCCCGTACGCCATGTGCTCGCTGCCGGCCGGCGGCGACCAGACGTGCACCACCCGCAGCGGCGCCGAGCGGACCGCGGCGGACTCGAAGGCGAAGGCCAGCACGGCCTCCGCGGGGCGGCCCAGGTCCAGGCCGACCGTCACCGCGCCCGCGGGCTCCTCCGCGTCGGCGCGGACCAGCACCACGGGGCAGGCCGCCCGGCGCAGCACCTCCTGGCTCACCGAGCCGACCAGGAACCCGCGTAGCGTGCCCAGCCCGCGCGAGCCGAGCACCAGGACGGCGGCCTCCCGGGAGGCGGCCTCCAGCGCCTCGACGGGGTCGCCGGCCACGGACGTGGCGGCGACCGCCACCTCCGGCGCGAGGGCCCGCAGTTCGCCCTCGTGATCGGCGAGTTGCGCGAGGACCGGATGGTCGCCGGAGCTGGTCCCCGGCGGGAGGTGCTTCGGCCGGGGCCAGGCCTGGAGGACGTCCAGCCGCAGGCCGCGGCGCTGCGCCTCGCGGGCGGCCCAGGCGGCGGCGGCCAGGCTCGGGGGCGAGCCGTCGAATCCGACGACGACGGGTCCGGTGGGTCCGGTCACGGTGTGCTCCGTAAGGTGTCAGGCATTCCGGCCCAGGCATCCCGGGCCAGGCGTCCCGTACGGCCCGCGGCCTGCGGAGGTTCCGGTGCGGCCCAGTATCCGCGCCGCCCCCGGCCGGCGCCTCCCGGCGCCGGCCCGCCGTACGGGGGGTGACCCCGGAGGAGCCGGTTCCGCCGTCCGGCTGGTCGGCCGGCCGGCGGCGCGGCACGCCCGGGTCGGGCGGGGGTGCCCGGGCTAGGGTCGGCCGGACCGTCCGTCCCAGCCTGGGAGAACGATGCCGAGGGTTCCCGCTTTCCGCTCGCGGTGGGCGAGCGCCGCCGCCGGACTGGCCGTGCTCGCCTCCGCCCTGGCGGGTTGCGGGGGCGGCGGGAGCGGCGGCCCGGTGACCCTGAACTGGTACAACTTCCCGGACGACTCGGGCGCCCTCCAGCAGGCCGCCGACCGCTGCGGGCGGCAGTCCGGCGGCCGCTACGCGATCCGCTACCACAAGCTGCCCCGGGGCGCCGACGGCCAGCGCCAGCAGCTGGTGCGCCGGATGGCGGCGCACGACGCCGACGTGGACATCCTGGGCCTGGACGTCACCTGGCCCGCCGAGTTCGCCGAGGCCGGCTGGATCCGCGAGTGGACGGGGGAGATGCGCGAGCGGGCCACCGCCGACACCCTGGACGCGGCGGTGCGGACCGCGACCTGGCGGGACCGGCTGTACGCGGTGCCGTACAACTCCAACACCCAGCTGCTCTGGTACCGCGACGACCTGGTGCCGACCGCGCCCCGGACCTGGGCGGAGATGCTCGCCCTGGCGCAGGGGCTGGCCCGCGAGGGCAAGCCGCACCTGGTGGAGGTCCAGGGCGCCCAGTACGAGGGGCTGACGGTCTGGTTCAACACGCTGGTCACCAGCGCGGGCGGCTCGATCCTCACCCCGGACGCCCAGGCGCCCTCGCTCGGGGCGCCCGCCGTCACGGCCGCCGGGGTGATGCGCGACCTGGCGGCGTCCGTGGCCGCCGACCCCTCGCTGCCGAACCAGATGGAGGACCAGAACCGGCTCGCCATGGAGTCCGGCACGGCCGCCTTCGAACTCAACTACCCCTTCGTCTACCCGTCGATGAAGGCCAACCGGCCGGAGCTGTTCCCGCACTTCCGCTGGGCCCCGTACCCGGCGGTGAGCGCCGACCGGCCCGCCAGCGTCACCATCGGCGGGATCGACCTCGCGGTGGGCGCCTACGGCCGGCACCCCGACCTCGCCGCCGAGGCCACCCTCTGCCTGCGCGACCGGGACAACCAGCTCACCAACGCGCTGGAGGGCGGCCTGCCGCCCTCGCTGCGCAGCCTGTACGGGACGGCCGAGCTCACCGCCAGCTACCCGTTCGCCGCCGACGTGCTGGCCGCCCTCGACTCCGCCAGCGTGCGCCCGCAGACCCCGGCCTACCAGAACGTCTCCATCGCCGTCTCGCACACCCTCTCCCCGCCGGCCGGCATCCGCCCGGAGAAGGACGTGGCCGACCTCCGCGGGCAGATCCGGGACGCCCTCGGTTCGAAGGGGCTGATCCCGTGACACCGTCCACCGAGACCGCCGCCGCAGCCGTGCCGGCACCCGCCGGGCCGTCGAGCGGCGCCCGCCAGGAGCGCCGGCTGGGCCTGCTGCTGTGCGCCCCCGCGGTGATCGTGATGCTGGCCGTCACGGCCTATCCGATCGGCTACGCCGTCTACCTGTCCCTGCAGCGCTACGACCTGCGCTTCCCCGAACAGGCGCACTGGGTCGGGCTCGCCAACTACGGCGCGGTGCTGGCCTCGCCGGTGTGGTGGCAGGCGCTCGGCGTCACCGTGCTGATCACCGTGGTGTCGGTGGCCGTCGAGCTGGTGCTCGGCCTGGCGCTCGCGCTGGTGATGCACCGTACGGTCTTCGGGCGCGGCACGGTGCGCACCGCGGTGCTGGTGCCGTACGGGATCGTCACGGTGGTCGCGGCCTACTCCTGGCAGTACGCCTGGACGCCGGGCACCGGCTACCTGGCCGCCCTGCTGCCGGAGGGCAGCGCCCCGCTGACCGAACAGTGGCCGGCCGTCGGTCTGATCATCCTCGCGGAGGTGTGGAAGACCACCCCGTTCATGGCGCTGCTGCTGCTCGCCGGACTGGCCCTCGTCCCGGAGGAGACCGTCCGGGCGGCGATGGTGGACGGCGCGAGTCCCGGGCAGCGGCTGCGGCTGGTGGTCCTGCCGCTGATGAAGCCGGCGATCCTGGTGGCGCTGCTGTTCCGCACCCTGGACGCCTTCCGGATCTTCGACGACATCTACGTGCTGACCGGCGGCTCCAACGACACCGGCTCGGTGTCGATCCTCGGCTACGACAACCTGTTCACCGCGCTCAACCTGGGCATCGGCTCGGCGATCTCGGTGCTGATCTTCGTCTGCGTGGCGCTGATCGCCCTGGTCTTCGTCAAGCTGTTCGGCACGGCCGCACCCGGCGCGGAACCGGAGCGGCGATGAGCGGCCGGCACACCCGGACCCTGACCGGCTGGGGCGTCGCCAACCTGGTGGTCGTGCTCTACGCGCTCTTCCCGGTCTGGTGGATCGTGGCGCTCTCCTTCAAGGACCCGAGCACCCTCTCCGACGGCGACTTCGTGCCCCGCCGGTGGACCCTGGCCAACTACCGGGGCATCTTCCAGACCTCGGAGTTCACCCGCGCCCTGGTCAACTCGGTCGGCATCGCGGTGATCGCCACCACCGTCGCCGTCGTGCTCGGCACCATGGCCGCGTACGCGGTGGCCCGGCTGCGCTTCCCCGGCAAGCGGCTGCTGATCGGGGTGTCCCTGCTGATCGCGATGTTCCCGCCGATCTCGCTGGTCTCGCCGCTGTTCGACATCGAGCGGGTGCTCGGCCTGTTCGACACCTGGCCCGGGCTGATCATCCCGTACATGACCTTCTCGCTGCCGCTGGCGATCTACACGCTCTCGGCGTTCTTCCGGGAGATCCCCTGGGACCTGGAGAAGGCGGCCAAGGTGGACGGCGCCACGCCGTGGCAGGCGTTCCGGCTGGTCATCGCGCCGCTGGCGGCACCGGGCGTGTTCACCACCGGGATCCTGGTGTTCATCTTCTGCTGGAACGACTTCCTGTTCGCGATCTCGCTGACCTCCACCACCTCGGCCCGGACGGTCCCGGCCGCGATCGCCTTCTTCACCGGGAGCTCCCAGTTCGAGCAGCCGACCGGCTCGATCGCGGCCGCCGCCGTGGTCATCACGATCCCGATCGTGGTCTTCGTGCTGCTGTTCCAGCGCCGCATCGTCGCCGGGCTGACGGCCGGCGCAGTCAAGGGTTGAGACGGACGCGGGACCCGGTCCGGGGCCCGACGGATGAGCCCGCCGCACCCGGCGGACCAGGAAGGCGGATCGTGGCCGAGATCGTCCTCGACGGCATCACCAAGCGCTACCCCGACGGCGCCCTCGCCGTCCACGACGTCAACCTCACCATCGCCGACGGCGAGTTCGTGATCCTGGTCGGCCCGTCCGGCTGCGGCAAGTCCACCACGCTCAACATGATCGCCGGGCTGGAGGACATCACCGAGGGCACCCTGCGGATCGCCGGGCAGGTGGTCAACGACCGCGCGCCGAAGGACCGCGACATCGCGATGGTCTTCCAGAGCTACGCCCTCTACCCGCACATGAGCGTGCGCGACAACATGGGCTTCGCGCTGCGCCTGGCCAAGGTCGACAAGTCGACCGTCGCCGCGAAGGTGGAGGAGGCCGCCCGGATCCTGGACCTCACCCGGCACCTGGACCGCAAGCCCGCCAACCTCTCCGGCGGGCAGCGCCAGCGGGTCGCGATGGGGCGGGCGATCGTCCGCGACCCCAAGGCCTTCCTGATGGACGAACCGCTGTCCAACCTGGACGCCAAGCTCCGGGTGCAGATGCGCACCCAGATCGCCGCCCTCCAGCGCCGCCTGGGCACCACCACCGTCTACGTCACCCACGACCAGGTCGAGGCGATGACGCTCGGCGACCGCGTGGTGGTGATGCGCTCCGGCGTCGTCCAGCAGGTCGGCTCGCCGCAGGAGCTGTACGACGAGCCGGTGAACCTCTTCGTCGCCGGGTTCATCGGCTCGCCCGGCATGAACTTCCTCGGCGCCGCGCTGGAGCAGAACACCCTGCGCACGCCGTTGGGCGACCTGCCGCTGGACGACCGCACCCGGCGCGCCCTGGAGCGCGCGGACGCGCCGCGCGAACTGATCGTCGGCATCCGCCCCGAGGACTTCGAGGACGCCGCCCTGTCGGAGGGTCACGCCGGCGGGATCACCGTCACCGTGACCGTCGAGGTCCGGGAGTCGGTCGGCTCGGACGTCTTCGTCCACTTCGCGCAGGAGGGCGGACCGGCGGCGACCGAGGAACTCGCCGAACTCGCCGCCGACTCGGGCCGGGCCGACACCGGCATGCGGGAGCACGGGGCGGTCGCCCGGTTGAACCCCGCCACCCGGGCCGCCGAGGGCGGGCCGCTGGAGCTGTGGGTGGACACCACGCGCATCCACGTCTTCGACCCCCGCGACGGGGCCAACCTGACCCATCCGGAGCGTTCCTAGGGTGCTACGGAAGGCCCAACCGCCCGGCGGCGCGCGGTGTGCCTGAGCAGGGGTGTCCGAAAGTCGACCTACATTGCCCGGCTATGAGAGAAAATGTCGGAATCAGTCGCCGATCGATGCTCAAGGCCCTCCCAGCGGCCGCCGTCCTCATGGCGGCCTCCGACGGGATCCTCGCCCGGCCCGCGTTCGCGGCGGCGGCCCCCTTCCCGCAGCCGGTCGTCCGGAGTCCGCGAAGGGGCCCCGGGGCCGGGCGGGCGGTGCTCGACCAGACGCTCGACGTGCGGTTCACCGAGACCAGCGTCCCGGGCTACGGCACCGTCACCACGCGCACCTACAACGGCACCATCCCCGGACCGACCCTGCGGGTGCGCGGCGGCGACACCCTGCGGCTCACCCAGGTCAACGGCCTGCCGCCCAACCCGCCGTACAGCGGCAGCCACAACCGCCCGCACCGCGCGAACAGCTTCAACCTGCACACCCACGGGATGCACGTCTCCCCGTCCGGACGCGCCGACAACGTGCTGCGCGAGTTCGCGCCGCGCACGGCCGAGGAGGTCGAGGCCGGCGCCGACGAGCCGGAGTACCTGACCGTCATCGAGATCCCGGCCGACCACCCGGCCGGCACCTACTGGTACCACCCGCACGCGCACGGGGCCACCGCCGAGCAGATCGGCGGGGGGATGGCCGGGGTCATCGTCGTCGAGGGCGACGTCGACGAGGTGCCGGAGATCGCGGCCGCCGCCGACCTCGTGGTCTGCGTCAACGAACTCCGGCTCCGGGACGGCGCGGTCCCCGAGTTCACCGCCGACAACTCGCTCACCGGCGCCCCGTCCACCTTCACCGTCAACGGCGAGGTCAACCCCGGGCTCGTGCTGCGCCCCGGCGAGGTCCAGCGGTGGCGGCTGGTGGCGGCCACCGGGTTCACCACGCTGGAGCTCCGACTGGTCGACGAGGACGTCGAGATGACGATGCACCAGATCGCCCGGGACGGCGTGACCTTCGCCGTGCCGGTCGCCGCCGGGACGGTGCAGCTGGCCCCCGGCAGCCGGGCCGACGTGCTGGTGCGCGGCGGCGAGGCCGGGACGTACGAACTGCGCGCCCAGGGGGTCTTCGACCCGCTGATGACGGTCGAGGTGGCGGGGGAGGCCGTCGACCCGCCGATGGAGCTGCCGACCGCCCTGCCGCAGGGCAAGCCCTTCCTCGACGAGGACGACATCGTCAACCCCGACGGGGACCGCACGGTGGTCTTCCACGTCGACCCGGGCGTCTTCGACCGGCCGTACCCCAACGCCTACCGCATCCTCGGCAGCCACCCCACCCCGGCCGCCGGCACCACGGACGGCGGCACCACGGACGACGGCGACGGGGGCGGCGTCGACCTCACGCGCGACCCCGCCTACGGCATGTTCGACCCCGAGTACGTCAACCACACCCTGGAACTCGGGGCCGTCGAGCGGTGGACCCTGCGCACCGACGACACCCAGCCGGTCTTCCACCACCCGTTCCACCTGCACACCAACCACGTGCTGGTCACCCACCGCAACGGCGAGCGGCTCGACCCGCCGGTGTGGCAGGACACCGTCGACCTGGCCGGCGGCAGGCCCGGCGACACCGTCACCTTCCTGGTCAGGTACGAGGACTTCACCGGCCGCACCGTCCTGCACTGCCACCAGCTCCAGCACGAGGACCTCGGCATGATGCAGCTGGTCGAGTACGTCGAACCGCGGCGGCCGGGCCGGAGGGCGGCGCCGGGGCGGACGGGGGGGACCGCGCCGGGCGGGGGCTGATCAGCCGCCGCCCCGGCCCGTCCAGGCCAGCAGCCGTTCGCGCGGCCAGGTGGTGACCAGCCGTTCGGGGCCGAGGCCGAAGCGCGCCGCGCGGGCGTAGCCGGAGCTGAGCCAGTGCAGCTGGTCGGGTGCGTGGGCGTCGGTGTCGACGGCGAACAGGCAGCCCGCCGCGGCGGCCAGGCGCAGCAGGTCGTCGGGCGGATCGCGGCGCTCGGGGCGGCAGTTGATCTCGACCGCCGTCCCGCCGTCGGCGCAGGCCGCGAACACCGCCTCGGCGTCGAACCGGGACGGCGGGCGGCCGCGGCCGGTGACGATCCGGCCGGTGCAGTGCCCGAGGACGTTCGTGCGGGGCGCGCGGACCGCCGCCAGCATCCGGGCCGTCATCGGTCCGGGGTCGGAGCGCAGCTTCGAGTGCACGGAGGCCACCACCACGTCGAGCCGGTCGAGCAGGTCGGGCTGCTGGTCCAGGGAGCCGTCCTCCAGGATGTCGCACTCGATCCCGGTCAGCAGCCGGAACGGCCCGTTGCCGGCGTTCCAGGCCGCCACCGCGTCGAGCTGGCGGCGCAGCCGGTCGGGGGAGAGGCCGTTGGCGATGGTCAGCCGGGGGGAGTGGTCGGTGAGCACGGCCCAGTCGTGCCCGAGGTCGCGGGCGGCGCCGGCCATCTCCTCGAACGGATGGCCGCCGTCGGACCAGTCGGAGTGCAGGTGGCAGTCGCCCCGGGCGGCCGCCAGCAGGGCCCACCCGGCGGACGCGGCCGGTCCGGCCTCGGCCTCCAGCCGGGCGAGGTACGACGGCGTCGCGCCGGCCGAGGCCTCGGCGATCACCGCGGCGGTGACCGGCCCGACGCCCCGCAGCCGGCGGACGTCGTCGGCGCCCACCGGGCCGGACGGCAGTCCGCGGACGGCCTCGGCCGCGGTGTGGAACGCCCGCACCCGGTAGGGCGAGGCGCCCTGCCACTCCAGGAGGAAGGCGATCCGCCGCAGCGCCTGTGCCGGGTCCACGGTCGCGCCCGCCTCACCGCACCGCCGCGGCGGGGGCGGCGGCGGTGGTCCCGGGGCGCGGGCCGGCAGGTGTGTCGATCCGCATGCGGGGCGTTTTGCCGGGGGAGGCCGTTCCAATCCCACCAGAGGTCCGTCCGTACGGGCCGGGGCCGGTGCTCGGCGTTTCCCGCCGGAGGGGGCGTGTAGCCGGGGCCGGCCCGGGCAGGCGTCGGTCATGGACGACGAGGCGGCGCACCCGCTCACCCCCGAACCCTCCCCGCCGGCACCGGGTACCGGCCCGGTCCGGCACCGGGGGCGGCAGGGCGGTCCGCCGGCGCGGCCGGCGCCCGTACGGAGGCGGGCGACGGGAGCCCGCGCGACCACCGGTGAGCACGGGCCCGGCGGTCTGCGCGGCCCGGTGCCGGCGGAGGAGCCGGTGCGGAACGTGACCGTCGGTGGGGAAACCGGACGACGACTCGGCGGGCGGGGTGCGCGCCGAGTCGTCGTCCGGGCCGAGGTGAGGAGGCCGGGCATGGACCGCTACGGACGAGTGCCGCTGCCGGGGCCGATCGGGGCACCGCACCCGTTCGGAGTGCCGCTGCCCATGCGGGTCCCGGGCCGGGACGAGACCAGGCGGCTGGTGTTCGCCGGCCGGGCGGGCGCCGTACAGGCCGGCCGTGACTTCAGTCGGGAGGCACTGCGGTCCTGGCGCTGGCTGCCGGCCGCGGACGGGGAACGGCCGGCGGTCGTCGAGGACGTACTGCTGATGGTCTCGGAGCTGGTCACCAACGCCTGCCTGCACACCCGCGGCGGGCCGGACGAGCTGCGGCTGCGGTGGGACGGGCGACGTCTGCGGGTGGAGGTCGCGGACTCCAGCCCGGTGCGGCCCGAGCTGCGCCCGTACGCCGACCCGGGCCGCCCCGGCCGGCACGGCCTGCGCGTGGTGGAACGGCTCGCGCGGTCCTGGGGCTCCGCGCCCGAGGGCGGGGGCAAGCAGGTGTGGCTGGAGGTGGCGCTGCCGTCCGTGTGGCCCGATCCCCTCGGGCGCCCGGCCTGACCGGCCGCTCGGGGGGGTGTTCGGTGCCCGGCCCGGGAGGCCGACGATCGGCGACGGCGCAGGAAAAGCACTGGTACGGGTGTTCGGAACCGGATCCAGGGGTAGAACGAGTGGTGCAGCGGCCGTGACCGACCCGGCTGCTCCCGCACCGTGGACGGTGCCACCGGGACCGCGCTTGAAGAAGCCGGGCACAGGTCCTGGGGGAAGAGGTCCGCGACGCACGAGGTGCGAGTTCGCACGCGTCGCAGGGCGTTGCCCCGCATGCCCAGGAGCGATCAAGTGTCCACCCACCTGGAAACGACCGACCGGGAACACCTGGAAACGACCGACCGGGAATTCGTGTCGTCGGACCTGCCGCCGTCCGACCTGCCGCCGCGCCCGACGGCCGCCGAACTGCGCCGGATGGGGAAGTCCGAGGCCCGCGAACTGAGCGACGCGCTGTTCGAGCGGCTGTCCGGGCTGGCCCGGGAGACCCACGCCTACAGCTATGTCCGCGGCACGATCATCGAGCTGAACATGCCGCTGGTGCGCTTCATCGCGGCCCGTTTCCGCCATCGCGCCGAGGACATGGACGACATCCTCCAGGTCGGCACGATCGGCCTGATCAAGGCCGTGGACGGCTACGACCCGCAGCGCGGCGTCGAGTTCGTCACCTACGCGATCCCGACCATCACCGGTGAGATCAAGCGGTTCTTCCGCGACACCTCGTGGCCGGTGCGGGTGCCGCGCAGCATGCAGGAGCTCTACCTGTCCGTCGCCCGCGGCTCGGACCGCCTGGAGCAGGAACTCGGCCGGCTGCCGCAGCCCGAGGAGATCGCCGAGGACCTGCACATCACCGTCGAGCAGGCCACCGAAGGGCTGACGGCGGGCAGGGTCTACCGCCCCAACTCGCTGGACGCGCTGCGCGACCAGGACACCGACGAGTCGGGCAGCGCCCTGCTCGACCGCCTCGGCGGCTGCGACCCCGGCATCGAACTCGCCGACTTCCGCATCGCCGTCCGCCCGCTGCTGGCCCGGCTGCCCGAACGCGAGCAGACCGTCCTCAAGCTGCGGTTCTGGGACGGCCTGACGCAGTCCCGGATCGCCGAGCGGATCGGCGTGTCGCAGATGCACGTCTCCCGGCTGCTCAGCGCCACCCTGGCCTGGCTGCGCCAGGAACTGGATGACCTGGACGCCCCCGGCTGGGCCGAGGAGTCCGAGGGGGCCGAGGAGGCCGGCTGAGCCCGAGCGGGCCGTAGGCCGGCCCTGCTTCCGCCCGTCGCCGGCCTTGAGCAGGTCGGGCAGCTCTGGCGGTTTCGGGAGGTCGACGGGCCCCGGAACGTGCCCCTCTCCCCACCCACCGGGCCGCGCGATGCGCGGCCCGGTGTCGCGTACCCGGCGGGAACGGTCGGACACCCCCTAGCCTGGGAGGGGGGATGCCCGGGCGGGGGCGGCCGGGCCCGGCATCGAGGACGGCCCGGATGAAGGACTTTCTGGCGGCCAGCGGGTGGACGGCGGTCCCGCTCAGCGGGGACCTCGACGACCTCTCGGCCCGCGCGGTGCGGCGCCGCCGCCCGGACGTGGCGGCGGCCCGTGCGTGAGGACCGGAGCCCAGAGCAGCCCGCCCCGCCCGACGACGCGGCCGTGCTGCGGGAGGCCGTCGACCGGCTGCGCACCGAGGCCGAAGGCCTGCGGCGGGCCATGCGCACCAGGGGCGTCATCGAACAGGCCAAGGGCATGCTGGCCGAACGGCTGGACTGCACGCCCGAGGAGGCGTTCGACCACCTCGTCCAGCTCTCGCAGGACACCAACCGCCGGCTCGCGGACATCGCCGCGGGACTGGTGGGCCTCGCCGCCCCGCTGTCGGAGCCGAAGGGGCCGGTGGGGGAGCCCGGGCGTACGGCTTCCGGCGCCTCGGCGCGGCCGGAGCCGCCCGCAGCGGCCCCGGGGACAGCCCCCGCTCCCGCGCCCGTCCCCGGACCACCGACGGCGGCCCCGGCCGCCGCGGTGCCCGGCCTCGCCGCGCGCTACCACCTGGCGGCCTCGGCCCTGGCCAGCGCGGAGACGCCCGAGGAGCTGGCCCGGCTGCTGCACCAGGTGGCCCTGGCCCCGGTCGGCGTCGTCGCCGTGGTGCTGGGCCGCCTGGAGCCGGACGGCGCGCTGCTCCTGGTGGGCAGCCACGGCGTGGAGCCCCGGCGGGTCAGCCAGTGGCAGCGCATCCCGCCGGAGACCGGCGTGCCGCTGGTGGCCGCCGCCCACGGCGGCAGCCTGGTCTGGGAGTTCGACCGCGGCCACCGCGGCGGCCGCGCCCCGGGCAGCGGACGGATCGTCCCCGGTCGCAGCGCCTGCGCCGTGCCGCTGCGCTCCGGCGAGCGGGTCATCGGCGCGATGAGCCTCGGCTGGGACGTACCGGCCGCCCGGGCCCGCGCGGCGACCCGGTACGTGGACGCGTTGTCCGGGCTGGTCGCGGAGCACCTGCTGCGGTTCAACGGCGCGGGCGAGGACGAGCCGGTGGTGGCGGTGCCCGGCGGCGAGCACTGGTTCCGCGCCGTGCTGGACGCCGTGTTCGATCCCGTCCTGGTGCTCACGGCCGTGCGCGGGGCCGTCCCCGGCGGTGCGATCACCGACCTGCGGGTGCGGTACGCCAACGCCGCGGCCGGCCTCGGCGCGGCGGACGGCCGGCGGCTGAGCGAACTCCACCCCGGACTGGTCGCGACGGGGCACTTCGCGCGGATTCTGGAGGCCGCGACGACCGGCACCGGGTACGAGGGGCGGACCGAGGACTTCACCGGCGCCGGGCCGGACCGGACGCTGGCCCTGCGGGCGGAACCGTTCCTGGACGGCGTACTGCTCACCTGGCACCCCGACCACGGCGCCGAGCGCGAGGCCCGGCTCCACCGGGCGCAGCGGCTGGCCGGCCTGGGCAGCTTCGAGTGGGCGCCCGGAGCGCCGCCGGAGCTGTCCGGGGAGGCCCTGCGGCTGCTCGGCCTCGACCCCGACCGCACCGACCCGGTCCGGCCGGCCGAGCTGGTGGCCCGGGTGCCCCCCGCCGACCGCCCGGCGGCCCGGCTGTTCCTGCGCCGTCTGCTGGCCGGGCGGCGGACGCCGGCCCTGCAGTTCGACGCCGAGTGGCCCGGCGAGGCCACCCGCACCGTGCGGGTCTCCGCGGAGGCGGCGGGGGACCCGGAGAGCGGCCGCCCCCGGGTGATCCGGGGAGTCCTGCAGGACGTCAGCCGGTGGCACCGCACCGAGCTGGCCCTGACCGGCGCGCGGGCCCGGCTCGCCGAGCAGCGCCGCCGGGCCGGGGCAGAGCACCGTACGGTGCGCGCCCTGCAGAACGCGCTGGTGGCCGGGCCCCAGGCGCCCGAGCCCGACCCCGGCGTCCTGGACCACGCCGCCCGCCGCCTGCCCGCCGGGGACCGCCCCCGGCTCGGCGGCGACTGGTACGACCTGGCCGCGCTCGCCGACGGCCGGATCCTGCTCGCCGTCGGCGAGGTCGGCGGCCACGGCCTGACCGCCGCCGTCGGCACGGCCGAACTCCGGTACGCGCTGCACGGCCTCTGCTGCACCGGCCAGGGGCCGGGGGAGATGCTCGGACGGCTCAACACGATGCTCTGCCACCAGGGCGGCGGCCGGACCGCCGGCGTGCTGTGCGGCTTGCTCGACCCGGGGTCGGCGACCCTCACCTGGAGCGCGGCCGGGCACTCGCCGCCCGCCGTGGTCCGGGGCGCCACCGCCGTCCTCGTCGAGGGCCCCACCGGGAGGGCCCTCGGCGCCCAGCCGGACACCCGCTACTCCGACACCGTGCTACCGCTGCGCCCCGCCGAGGACACCGTGCTGTTCTGGACCGACGGCCTGCTGAACCGGCGGGACGACGGAACCGTCCACCCGGACCGGCTGCTGCGCGCGGCCGAGGAGTGCGCCGGCCGCGCGCCGGCGGACTGCCTGGACCACCTCGCCGCCCGCCTCGGCGGCCCCGACCCCGACGGGGACGGCTGCCTGCTGGCCGTCCGGCTGCGGCCGCGCCCGGCGCGTTAGCAATCGCGCATCCGGGGTAATCGCTGCGGCGGATCACGGGGGACGGCACGGCGAGGAGGCGGACGGCATGGTCGGACACGAGCGGGCGCAGGCGCACGGAACCGGACGTCGGCCGCGCCGCGACCCGGCCCCGGAGCCGCTGCTGCGCACCGTCGGGCTCGGTCTGCGCGGCCGCGCCTGGGACCTGGTGCGCGGCCTGCGGCCGCGGACCGTGCTCGGGCTCGCCCTGCTGTCGCTGGGCCTGCTGGCCGCCGGCCTCGGGGTGTCGGCGGCCCCGTTCCGGTGGGGCCTCACGGCCTGCTGGGCCCTGGCGCTGGCGGCCGCCTCCGCGGTGCTCCGCGGCTGCGCCGACGGCCGCGGGGAGGAGCGGTGAACGTACCGCCGGTCGCGGCTCGCCACGCTCACGCCTGCCCGGCGACCCCGTCCGGGCCCCGTTGCGGGCGGCTGTGCCGCCGGTGGCTGGTGTCGCAGAACGGGTAGGTGCGGCTGCGGCGGCAGGCGCACAGCGCCACCACCGGGCGCTCGGAGAGCCGCACCGTGCCGTCCGGCAGGACCACCTCGACCGGCCCCTCCACCAGCAGCGGACCGTTCGGGACGACGACCACCCGGGTCGCGCCCCGGTCAGCGTTCGAGGACACCGCGCACCACCACCAGCTCCTCCGCGCGCTCGCCCGGCCGGATCAGCCCGCGCTGCTCGAACAGCGCGGCCCGGGCGGTCATCACCGGACCGAACTCCTGCCGCCGGTGCGCCGCCACCTCCGCCCGCAGCCCGGCCGCGCGCAGCAGCACGAGCGTGGCGCGGACGTCCGCGACCGCGGACTGCACCACCAGCAGCACGCCGCCGGGCGCGAGCAGACCGGGCGCCTCCCGGCAGATCCGGTCCAGGACCAGCCGCCCGTCCGGGCCGGCGTCCCAGGCCAGGGCGGCGCCGCGGCCGGCGGCGCCCGACCCGGCGCGGACCGGGACGTACGGCGGGTTGGCGGTGATCAGGTCGTAGCTCCCACCCGCCACCGGGGCCAGCAGGTCGCCCCGGCGCACCCGGACGCGCCGGTGGTGCAGGCGGCTGTTGAACCAGGCGGTGGCGACGGCGCGGGCGGACAGGTCCACCGCGGTGACCCGCGCCCCCGCCCGGGCCGCCACGAGCGCGACGGCGCCGGTCCCGGTGCAGAGGTCGAGCACCCGGCTGGAGCCGTCCAGCGGCTCCCGGCGCACGCAGGCGGCCAGGAGCGCGGTGTCCCCCTGGGGCGGATAGACACCGGGGGGCCGGAGCAGCAGCACGGCGCTCACCACGCTCCCGGTGCGGTGACGGCCGGCCGGGCACCGGACTTCGGCGGCCCGGCCGCCGCCGCCGTCCCGGCGCGGTCCCGGCGCTCGGGTACGGAGGGGCGGGGGCGGCCCGGGTGGACGGGGCTGGGGACGGTCATGGCTGCTCCTGGGGGGTAGGCCGGGCGGTGACGGCGGGTCAGGCCGATCCGGGCAGCCGGACCTCCAGGTGTCCGGAGAGCACCCGGGTCTCCAGCACCGGCTGGGGCGCGGTGGCCGGACCGTGCACCACCTCGCCGTCCCGCAGCCGGAACTCGCTGCCGTGCCACGGGCAGCGCAGGCAGCCGTCCACCACGGCGCCCTCGGACAGCGGCCCCGACAGGTGGCTGCAGCGCTCGGCCAGCACGTGGCAGTCCTCGCCCTCGCGGACCACCACCACGGCCAGCTCGCCGGCCGTCGCGCGGACCGGCTTCCCGGGCGGGAAGTCCTCCACCGCGCCGAGGGCGACCCAGTCGGTCGGCCCCAGCCGGGGCACGGCGGCTGCCCGGTCCGGCCCGGCGGCCAGCCGGTAGGTCAGGTGCCCGCCGAGCGCGGCCCCGACCGAGACGGCGGTCAGCCCGGCCAGGCCGAGCAGTCGGCCGCGCGCCCGGTGCCCCCGGCAGCGGGCCAGCAGCGAGCCGCCGTACAGCAGCACGCCGGTGGTGTTGCACAGCGCGTGCACCAGGCCGGTGCGCCGGCGCGGCGGGTCGAGCCGGGCCCAGTCCACCCAGCCGGTGAGCGCGGTGGGCCCGGCGGCCAGCAGACCGACCGCCACCAGGGCGTCGGCGGACCGGCGCCCGCCCGGGAGGTAGTCCAGCACTCCGGCGGACATCCAGCAGCCGAGCGGCAGGTGGATCAGCGCCGGGTGGAGCGGGTGGCCGAGCCACACGCCGTGCAGGGCGTCGCGGTACGGTCCGAGCGGGAGGGCCTCGACCGCTTCGGCGAGCGGCCGGGCCGGGGCGTCGAGGACGTCCCAGCGCGCCGGTGCGTCCAGCGCCCGGCGCAGCCGGCGCGACCACCGTTGGGTGTGCAGCGATGTGGTGTCCATACCCGGGCGGCTAACCGGGCACCGGCCCGGTAAACCCGGGTGCCGGGGTGTGTCGTGGACCGGGCCGGGTAGGAGCGCGTCGGTGGCCGTCCGAGGGGTGACGGCCGGGCGCCGGCGCTGGCCGCGGCGTGACCGCGGCCGGGAAGGCGGCGTCACACGGCCGGGTGCTGTACGGAGTGGGGCACGCCGAACCGCCGTCCGTGCGGAGCCGGTCCGCCGTCCGCCCGCCGCGCGGGCCCGGGCCGCGAGGATCGCGCCGCGGCCCGGCCGGCGTGGCCCGGCCGGTCGACCACCGGGCGACGGCGGCAGGACGGAAGAAGGGCGAGGCGCGGAGATGGCCGACCTGACGCGCATCGCGCGGATCGTGGCCGAGGCCGTCAACGGCCCGGGCCGGCCCTCCCTGCCCGAGCGGCCCTCCCTGCCCGAGCGGCTCTGCGCGGCCTGCGTGGCGGCGCTGCCCGCCGACGCCGCCGCGATCACCCTGATGGCCGATCCCGGGCACCGGGCCGGCGTCTGGGCCAGTGACGACCGGGCCCGGCGGATCGAGGAGCGGCAGTTCGGCCTCGGCGAGGGCCCGGGCGTGGACGCCTTCCGTACCCGCGGCCCGGTCGCGGTCGCCGACCTGCTGTCGCCCGAGGAGGTGCGCTGGCCGGTCCTGGCCGTCGACCTGGCCTCCTCGGCGGCCCCGCCCGGGCCTGCGCTGCGCAGCGCCTACGCCTCCCCGCTCCACCTCGGATCGTCCGGGATCGGCGTGCTCAGCCTGTACGGCGCGCGACCGGGCGTCCCGGAGCTCGCGGAGGCCGCCGACATCCAGGTCGCCGCGACCGCCGTGGCCCTCGCGATCGTGGACTCCTTCCTGGCGCCCTCCGGCGGGCTGCCGGAGCAGCCGTGGCCGGAGGGGTCGGCGCTCGACGGCGTCGAGGTGGACCAGGTGATCGGCATGATCATGGTGCAGCTCGGGGTGCCCGCCGGGGAGGCGCTGGACCGGCTGCGGGCCCATGCCTTCGCCCACGGCCGGGAGATCGACGAGGTCGCCCACGACGTGGTGGAGCGGCGGCTGCGCTTCACGGAGGAGGACCGGTGATCCGATCGTCGGCGGACGGCGGGGTGAGGTGCGGGACGGATCGCCGGCGGGCTGACCACCGGGCGCGCTGAGCGGGGGCGCCGGGCGCCGGGGCGGAGTGTAGAGCGTGAGGAGGCCGACGGCGCGGTTTCGCTGCGTGATCGGCGCATACTTTCCGTAAACACACGGAGGTGCTCATGCCCATGGTGGATGTCGCTGCCCTCGGCCGGCTGGTCGCGGAGTACGAGGCCCTGTCCCCGTCGAGCTCGCCGGAGGCCGGGCAACGGCTGCGCGACGTCTGCTACACGATCGGCGTCTACACCGGGGAGGCCGACGCGGTCCGCGCGGTCGCCCGGGCCCGCCTGCTGCTGAGCCGCCAGGGGGCTGCCGACGTGGGCGGGACGGCGGCCGGGGCCCCGGTGACGGACCGGACCCGCGCGGCGCTGCTGGCCGAACTCGGCGAACTCGCGGCCCGCGAGCGGCTGCGGCCCGCGCCCCTGCCGACCCTGAACGACGTGGTGCAGCTGACCCGGATCACCGTTCCGGACTGCGTGGGCGCCGCCGTGAGCACCTGGCACGACGACGGCTCGGTCGAGACCTTCGCGGCGACCCCGTCCTACCTGCTGGCCCTCGAACGCGCCCAGCGCGGATCGGAGACGGGCCCGCTGCCCCGGCTCCGCCGTCAGGGCGAGGGCCAGGTCGTGGTCCGGCTGGACCCGGGCCGGACCGACCGGTTCGCCGACCGGGCCCGGCGCTGCGGCGTACGGGCGGTGGCCGGCGCCCACCTGCGCACCCACCCGCACGGCTGCACCGTGTTCAGCGCCTACCTGCGCACGCCGGTCGAGCCCGGCACCCCGGCCCTCGGGCTGGTCGAGGTGCTCGCCCTCCAGGCGTCGGCCGCCCTCGACCGCTACGCGCTGTCCAGGGCGGTGGCCGACCTGCTGGACCGTCGGCACGCCACGGGCCTGGCCATCGGCCTCACCGCCGAGCGGTTCGAGGTCACCCCGCACACCGCGCTGGGCCTGCTGGTCGGGGCCGCCCAGCGGCTGGGCACGGACCTCGACACGGTGGCCCGGCACCTGGCGGACGGCGACCGGGCACGGTCCGGGCCCGGTGAGCGGAGCGGCCCGTAGCGGGCACCGGGCCCGGCAACCGGGCCGCGGTCGGACCCGGCCGGGAGGCGGGACCGGCGGGGACGGTTGCGCCGGTGCGGGCCGGGCAGGCGCGGGGGCGGCCGGGACGGCCCCGGCCGCACCGTACGAGGAGGCCGGGATGAGCATGGTGAAGGAGTCCGTGGACGTGGCGGTGCCCCTGCACACCGCCTACAACCAGTGGACGCAGTTCGAGGAGTTCCCGCGCTTCATGGAGGGCGTCGACTCGGTGACCCAGCTGGACGACCGCCACAACCACTGGCGCACCAGCATCGGCGGGGTCACCCGTGAGTTCGACACCGAGATCGTCGACCAGGAGCCCGACGAGCGGATCGCCTGGCGGACCGTGGACGGCGACGTGGACCAGAAGGGCGTGGTGACCTTCCGACGGCTCGACGAGGGCCACACCCGGGTCGCGATGGCCATCGACTTCCGGCCCGAGGGCATGGCGGAGCGGGCCGCCGATGTCACGGGCGTGGTCGACCGCCGGGTGAAGGGGGACCTGAAGCGGTTCAAGGAGTTCATCGAGGAGCGCGGCCGGGAGGAGGGCGGCTGGAGGGGGCGGATCAGCCCGGGTTGAGTCTGCCACCGGTCGTCCGGTCGGTGGACCGGCCGCCCGCTGTACGTCCGTTACGTCCGTTGCATCCGTTACGTCCGTCAGCCGAACGTCCGCGCGACCCCGGCCGCCGATCCGGCCGGGGTCGCGCGGTGCCCGTCAGGGCGAGCGCTGGTCGCCGAAGGTGTCGTGCCCGCTGACGTGGTCCCGCAGCGCCGCGATCGCCCCGGTCCCCGGCGGGAGCCCCCACAGCGGCGCGCCCGGCCGCCGGGCCCGGGACTCGCACATCCGGCGCTCGCAGGTCCGCAGGTCCGGCGGCGCGGCCCGGGCGCGCAGGGCGGGGAACAGCCGCTCCTCCTCGCCGCGCAGGTGGGCGCGGAGCAGGACGACCAGCACGGCCGTGGCGTGACGGCGCCCGCCGGCGGTCAGCCGGTCGTCCTCCGCCCGGTCGAGCAGCCGGCGGATCGCCGCATGGCTGCGGGCGGCGGCGTCCGCGAGCGCGTCCCCGGTGGCGAGGCACCGCCGGGCCAGCGGGTACAGGTGGGCCTCCTCGGTGACGAGGTGGGGGGACAGGAGGCGCCGCAGGGAGCCCAGCAGCCGCAGCGCCTCCTCGTCGGGGGCGCCGGCGCGGGTGGCGGCGCGGTTCAGCTGGCGCAGCAGCGTCTCGATGGCCCGGTGCTCGGCGGACAGCCGGCTCGGGAAGCCCTCGACACCGTTCATGGCGGTCTCCGTCTCCTCCCGGTCGCGGTCCGACCGGGACCGGGCACGCGATGGAAGGCCGGCGTCCGCCGCCCGCTCCGCATGCCCGGAACCGTCCGCGGGCGGCCGGACGGGCGCCGCTCAGTCGGCCACCACGCGCAGGGTGGCCAGGGAGTCGTCGGCGGCGTCCGGGACGACCATCCCGGCGGCGGTCCCGGAGCGCAGGTAGTCCACGACCTCGCGGCTCAGCCGTTCGCCGGGCAGGGCGGCCGGGATGCCGGGCGGGTAGGGGGTCAGCACCTCGGCGGCGATCCGTCCGACCGCCCGGGCCGCGGGCACCGCCTCGGTCGGCCCGAAGAAGGCCTCCCGCGGGGTCAGCGCCTGCTCCAGCCGCAGGCCGGACGGGTCCGGTACGTCGATGTCGGCCGCGGGCCGGAGTTCGTCGACGTGGTCGACGAGATCCCGCAGCGCGGCCACCAGGGCGTCCACGGTGTCGGGGCCGTCGGCGTGGCTGAGCTGGGCGCTGATCCGGCGGTGGTCGGCGAGGTGGAGGTCGATCCGCCGGTGGGCGCGCAGCCAGTCGGCCGCCTGGTAGCCGTCGGTGCCCAGTGCGGCCAGGTCGACGACGAGCTGCAGCGGGTCGAAATCGGCGGCCCGGTGCGGCGCGCAGAACTCCTCGCGCCCGTACAGCCGCAGTCCGGGCACCAGCGGGATCCGCTGCCGGGCGGTCTCGGCCGACCGCAGGGCCTGGTCGAACAGTTCGCGGCCGTGCTGGACCATCTGGCGGCGCCAGCCGTCCAGCGCCGCGTACATCAGGACGGAGGGGCTGGTGGTGCCGAGCAGGTCGGCCCGGGCCTTCAGCTTCGCGGGATCGACGCGGTCGCCGCGCAGGTGGTAGACCGAGCTCTGTTCGAGCCCCGAGCCCATCTTGTGCACCGAGGTGACGCACAGGTCCGCGCCCACGTCCATCGCCCAGGCCGGCAGCCGGGGGTGGAAGGGCAGGTGGGCGCCCCAGGCCTCGTCCACGACGACCGGCAGGTCGCGTTCGTGGCAGACCCGCACGATGCCGGCCAGGTCCGCGCAGCCGCCGTACGGGGTCGGGCTGGTGACCAGGGCGCCGGCCGCGTCCGGGTGGTCGGCGAGGGCCTTGGCGAACGCCCTGGCCGACGGCGGGTGGGCGAAGTGCAGCTGGGGATCCCACTCCGGATCCACCCACACCGGGCGCACGCCGGCCAGGAGGAGGCCGGAGGCGACCGACTTGTGCACGTCGCGGCCGATCAGCAGCTTCTCGCCGGGCTCGGCCACCGCGAGCATCGCGGCCTTGACCGAGAGCGAACTGCCGCAGGTGGTGAAGTAGGTGAGGTCCGCGTGGACGGCGTCGGCCATCAGCTCCTCGGCCTGTTGGAGCACCCGGCCGGTCGAGCGGCGGTCGTCCAGCCCGCCGGTGGCGAGCACGTCGGCGCGGAACAGGGCGTCGCCGAGGAGGGCCACGACCCGTGGGTCGGCGCCCCGGCCCTGCCGGTGGCCGGGCGGCGTGTACGACAGCCGGCCCTTCTCGTGGTAGTCGGCGAGTGCTTCGAGGACGGGTGCGCGTGAGTGGTCCATGTTCGGCGGTTGCCCGGCCGTGGTGGTGGGAAACCGGACCGGGACGCACCCGGCGGCTGCCCGGGGAGCGGTTGCCGGGGGCCGCTGCACCACGCATCGCCGCCGGAGCGGAGTTTGGCCGGCGGAGCCGGGGGGACACGCCCGGGGCGGCGGCGAATCCCGCCGAGGGGCAGGAGGAGGGCGACCGGTACCACCGCATCGCCGACGCGCCGGGAGGGCCGACCGCCCGCACGCAGGAAGGACGCCACCCGTGCCGTACGACGAAGACCTGTTGGAGCAGCTCACCGCCGACCACCGGTCGGTCCTGGTCCACTTCAGCCGACTCAGCGGCATCCCCCACGGGGACCCGCAGCGCAAGGAACTGGTCGACCTGCTGACGGACCGGTTGGTCCGGCACACCCGGGCCGAGGAGGAGCACCTCTACCCGCTCGCCCGCGACCGGCTGGCCGACGGGCCGGCCGTGGTGGAACGTGAACTCGCCGACCACCGCGGGGTGGAGGAGCTGCTCGGCGAACTCCGCCCGACCCATGTGACCTCGCCCCGGTTCGACCGCCTGGTGGCCCGGCTGGCCGAGGAGGTCACCCGTCACGCCGGCGACGAGGAGGCCCGGCTCTTCCCGGCCGTACGCGCCGTGGCCACCGAGGCCGAACTGCACGCCCTGGCGGTCCGGGCCCGGGAGACCAAGGAGTCCTCGACCGGACGGCCCCGCCACCTGCCGCCGACCGACCGGCCGGCGGACCGGCTCCCGCCGCCCGAGCGCTCGGTCGGCGAGCGGGTGCGGGACTTTCTGACGCCGGGCGGACCGCACTGAGGCGCCCGGCGCGGGGCCCGTCCGACCGAACCGGGAGGTACGACGTGCGTGAACGAGTGGACCGGATCGCCGAACCGTGGGGCGACCGCACCCCCTACGGCCCGGGCGGGCCGTGGCCGGTGCGGGTGGACGCCTTCCTGGAACCCGGTGTCGACGCCGACGAGGTCGACCGGTGGGTGCCCACGGCGTCGCTGCTGCACTCCAACGGGGACGCGATGGACGTCGCCGTCGCCGACGGACGGATCGTCGGTGTCCGAGGCCGCGCCGGGGACCGGGTCAACCGGGGGCGGCTCGGGCCGAAGGACCTGTTCGGCTGGCAGGCCAACCGCGCGGCCGACCGGCTGACCCGGCCGCTGCTGCGCCGGGACGGCCGACTGGTCGAGACCGACTGGGCGACCGCCATGAGCGCCGTCGTCGAACGCTCGAAGCGGCTGCTGCGCGAGCGGGGCCCGGGCTCGATCGGCTTCTACACCAGCGGCCAGCTGTTCCTGGAGGAGTACTACACCCTGGCGGTGATCGCCCGGGCCGGCCTCGGCACCAACCACCTGGACGGCAACACCCGGCTGTGCACCGCGACCGCCGCCGAGGCGCTGAAGGAGACCTTCGGCTGCGACGGCCAACCCGCCTCGTACACCGACGTCGACCACTGCGACACGCTGGCCCTGTTCGGACACAACGCGGCCGAGACCCAACCGGTGCTGTGGATGCGCGTCCTGGACCGGCTGGCCGGCTCCGACCCGCCCCGGCTGCTGTGCGTCGACCCGCGCCCGACCCCGGTCGCCCGTCACGCGACCGTGCACCTCGCCCCGCGCGCCGGCACGAACGTCGCCCTGCTCAACGCGCTGCTGCACGAGGTGGTCCGGACCGACCGGGTCGACCACGACTTCGTCGAGCGCCACACCGTCGGCTACGACGAACTCGCCGAACGGGTCGCCGACTGCCCGCCGTCCTGGGCCGCCGGGATCTGCGACGTCCCGGCCGCCCGGATCGAGCAGGCGGCCGAACTCCTGGGCGGCGCCGAGCGGTTGCTCTCCACCGTGCTGCAGGGCGTCTACCAGTCCCACCAGGCCACCGCCGCCGCCTGTCAGGTCAACAACCTCCAGCTGATCCGCGGCATGCTCGGCCGCCCCGGCTGCGGCGTGCTCCAGATGAACGGCCAGCCCACCGCTGAGAACACCCGCGAGTGCGGGGCCGACGGCGACCTGCCCGGCTTCCGGAACTGGGAGAACGACCGGCACGTCGCCGAACTCGCGCGGGTCTGGAACGTCGAACCGTCCCGGATCCCGCACTACGCCCCGCCCACCCCGGCGATGCAGATCCTCCGGTACGCCGAACAGGGCTCGATCCGGATGCTGTGGATCACCGGCACCAACCTGGCCGTCTCGCTGCCGGAACTCCGCCGCATCCGCGACATCCTCGGGCAGGAGCGGCTGTTCACCGTCGTCCAGGACCTCTACCTCACCGAGACCGCCCGGCTCGCCGACCTCGTGCTGCCCGCCGCCACCTGGGCGGAGAAGACCGGCACCTTCACCAACGCCGACCGCACCGTCCACCTCTCCGAGCAGGCCGTCGACCCGCCCGGCGAGGCCCGCCCCGACCTGGAGATCCTCCTGGACTACGCCCGCCGGATGGACTTCCGCGACCGGGACGGCCGCCCGCTGGTCCACTGGCACGACGCCGAGTCGGCGTTCGAGGCGTGGAAGGACTGCAGCCGGGGCCGGCCGTGCGACTACTCCGGGCTGGACTACGGACGGCTGCGCGGGGCGAGCGGCATCCAGTGGCCCTGCACCCGCGAGGCGCCCGACGGCACCGAGCGGCTCTACACCGAGGGCATCACCTGGGCCGCACCGGACACCTGCGAGACGTACGGCAAGGACCTGGTCACCGGCGCGGCCGTCTCCGAGACCGAGTACCGCGCCCTCAACCCGGACGGCCGGGCCGTGCTGAAGGCCGCCCAGTACCTGCCGCCGCACGAGCCCGCCGACGCGCGGTACCCGCTCCAGCTGACCACCGGCCGGACCCTCTACCACTTCCACACCCGCACCAAGACCGGCCGGGTCCCGCAGCTGAACGCCGCCGCCCCGGACGTCTGGGTGGAGCTCTCCGCGGCCGAGGCCGCGGCCCGGCAGCTCGGCGAGGGCGACCTGGTCGAGGTCACCAGCCCGCGCGGGTCGGTGCGCGGCCGGCTGCGGATCACCGGCATCCGCGACGGCATGGTGTTCCTGCCCTTCCACTACGGCTACTGGGACACCCCGCAGGGGGACCGGCCGGGCGCGGACGGCGGGCGGGCCGCGAACGAGACCACGATCACCGACTGGGACCCGGTCTCCAAACAGCCGCTGTTCAAGACCGCCGCCGCCCGGATCGCCCTGGTCGCCCGCGCCGACGGGCACCGCGCCCCGGCGCCCACCACCACGGCCTCGGCCCCGGCCGACGGCGCGTCCGTACCGCCCACCACCGGCGGGCCGGAGGCGGTCGCCGCCCAGCACGCCGACGCGCCGGAAGGAGACGCATCGTGAGCGGCACCACGGAGACCCTCCGCGCCCTGCACGACGGGGAGCGCCGGCTGGAACGGGCGCTCCTCGCGGCGGCGGAACGCCACCGCGCGGAACACGAGGTCCACCACGTCGCCACGGACCTCGCCCGGTGGTCCCGCGAGCACGCCCGGCGGATCGCCGACGCGGCCCGCGACCGCGGGCTCGACCTGCCGGGGCCGCCCGGCTCGTCCGGGCCGTCCGGCTCGCCCGATGCGCCCGGGCCGTCCGACGTGCCCGGGCCGTCCGACGTGCCCGGGCCTCACTCCGAACCCGGCCTGCGCCTGCTCCACGACCTGCGGGACCTCCACCTCGCCGCGACCGCGAACTCCCTCCACTGGGAGATGCTCGCCCAGGTGGCGCAGGCCACCGGTGACGACGCCCTGCTCTCCCTCGCCACCGCGTGCCACCCCCAGACGCTGCGCCAGATGCGCTGGAGCAACACGATGCTCAAGACCCTCTCCCCGCAGCTGCTCTCCAGCCTCTGAACGGACGGTCACCGATCGCGCTCCGGGGCGTCCGTCGGCTCCGGGGCCGGCCCGTCGAACCCGGCGCCCCCGCCCCCGCCCCGGTCCCCGTCCCCGCCCCCGTCCGCCGAAGGCTCCGGCCCGGGCTCCCCGCTCACCGCGGCCCCCTCCTCCGGCATCGGGATCACCGGATGCGCCGGCACCCTGGTGGGCCCGCGCGAGCCGAGGCCCCGCTGGCCGCGCCACCGGCCCTGCCGGTCAGGCGGGATCCTGTCGCTCACGGCGTCCTCCTTCGCGTCGGGGCTCACCATTGTGGCCCGACGGGCGGACACCCGCCCTGGTCCGCTCGCAGTTCAGGGCCCTCGGCCTCCTCTCCTTCCTGGCGAACGCGGCGACCACTCCTCTGACCAACAGTCGGGCACGGGATCCGGGGCCGGGTCTTCGCCGCCGGAAGCGGCATCGGTGGGGGGCGGTCGTGGATCGTGGACGGGAAGCAGACCCTGCGGCTTCACCCTGCGGCTTCGCTCGACATGCGTCCGGGGAAGTCCGCGAAGGACCTCGGGGCCTCCGAGGGCAGGGACGAATGCCCGGACATCCGGCAGCTCTCGAACGGTGTCATCGCCGTGATCGGCCGGGGCCTGACGGAGGACCACCGAGGTCGGCTTCCGAAACGCGTCGCCCCGGGCCCGGACGAGCGGCTCGTCGTCGTCCCGGGACTGATGCTCGGCGCGGCGAAGGCGGACACCGCGGACGCCTGCTCGGCGGTCTCGCCGGCGTCGGCGGCGACGGGAGAGCGGGGGCCGGGTGAGAGGTGATGGCCCGGTCGCTGGGCGGTCGGGTGAGGGGTAGCGTCACTGCCGGTCACCAGGGTGTCACGGTGAGCCCTCATCGGGTGGGGCGGCCGGGCCCTGGGGCAGACCGCCGCTGTTCCGATCGTCGACCTGACAGGAGCTCCCCCGTGGCCGTACCCACCACCTTCGACCAGAACGTCACCGGCTACAGCCTCCAGCACGCCTACTGGCTGGCCAAGGCCGCCGACCTCGCGTACAAGGACGAGGCCACCATCGACCAGCAGGCCCACGACTGGGGCTTCGACACCGTGCGCCACCACCAGACCCGGTTTACCCCGCCGTTCCCGCTGCAGGACACCCAGGCGTACACCATGGCGAGCGACCGCATGATCGTCACGGCGTTCCGCGGCACCGAACCCGTGCAGATCCGCGACTGGCTCACCGACTCCACCACCCCGCCCTGGCCGGGCCCCGCCCGGACGGGCTACGTGCACTACGGCTTCGCCGAGGCACTCGAATCGATCTTCCCCGACGTCGCCAAGGCCATCGCCGACCTGCGCACCGAGGACCAGAGCGTCTGGTTCACCGGCCACAGCCTCGGCGGCGCCCTCGCCATGCTCGTCGCCGCCCGGCTCGACCTGGAGGACCCGCGGCTGGCGGCCGACGGCGTCTACACCTTCGGCCAGCCCCGGACCTGCGACCGGCTGCTGGCCGCCGCGTACGACAAGGGCCTGAAGGGGCGCACCTACCGGTTCGTCCACGGCAACGACATCGTGCCCGAGCTGCCCCCGGAGCCCGCCTTCACCCACGTCGAGGCGCTGCGCCACATCGACTCCGCGGGCCGCGTCAAGGAGAAGGCGGGGCTGGTCTCCGCCCTGACCGACCGGGCCAAGGGGCTGGGCGCCGCGGCCTTCTCGCCGGACGGCGAGGGCCTGCGCGACCACATGATGCGCAGCTACCTCGCCGCGTTGGAGAAGGCCCTGGCCTGACCGGCGGGAGGGGCACCCGGCAGGGTGGGGGGACGGCCGCCGTCGGGGTGTGCGGCGGCCGTCGCCCGACCGGGGGGAGTCGACGGCGAGTCGGGGTGGGGGCGGGTTCGACGCCGGGGTGAGGGGTGACGCGGAACCGGGTGCCGCGGTGGGGTGTGCGCGAGGCGTTCGGCCGGTGATCTTGGACGGATAGGCTGCCGTGATGTCAGGTCCTCAGGGTGAGGGCGGAGCTGATGACGATCGGTGGTGTACGGACATGATGGGACCGGCGCATTCGCTGTCGGGTGCGACCGCGTGGCTGGGGGTGGGCGCGGTGGCGGCCGGGATGGGGGAGCCGATGCCTTGGCCGGTCCTGCTCGCGGGGGCGCTGATCTGTGCGGGGGCGGCGCTGGCGCCGGACCTGGACCACAAGGCGGCGACGATATCCAGGGCGTTCGGCCCGGTGTCCCGGGTGCTCTGCGAGGTGATCGACAACCTCTCGTACGCGGTGTACAAGGCCACCCGGGGCAAGGGCGACCCGCGGCGCTCGGGCGGCCACCGGACGCTGACGCACACCTGGCCATGGGCGGTGCTGTGCGGGGCGGGCGCCGCGGCGGTGGCCGGGTACGGCGGCCGCTGGGGTGTGCTGGCGGTGCTGTTCGTGCACATGGTGCTGGCGATCGAGGGCCTGCTGTGGCGGCACGCCCGGGTCTCCAGCGACGTCCTGGTATGGCTGCTGGGGGCGGCCAGCGCGTGGATGCTCGCGGAGGTCCTCGACAAGCCGGGCAACGGCTCGCAGTGGCTGTTCGAGGCGCCCGGGCAGCAGTACCTCTGGATCGGGCTGCCGATCGCGCTCGGCGCGCTGGTGCACTGCCTGGGCGACGCGCTGACCGTCTCGGGCTGCCCGGTGCTGTGGCCGATACCGATCGGCCGCCGGCGCTGGTACCCGATCGGTCCGCCGAAGGGCATGCGGTTCCGGGCCGGCAGCTGGGTGGAGCTCAAGGTGCTGACGCCGGTCTTCATGGGGGCCGGCGGGCTCTGCGCGGTGGGGGCGCTCGGCTTCTTCGGCAACGGCTGAGGCCGACTGCTTACGAATTGTTGGGAGTCGGCGGGGCGTCGGCTGGGTTGTCGCCGATCGCCCCGCCCGCTCAGCGGGCCGCGAGCAGGCCGTCGACCAGGGCGTCGAGGCCGTCCCGGTAGGTGTCCTGGGCGGTGAGCGGCGCCCAGCGGTCGGCGAGCCCGGCCAGGCGGGGGAGCCGCTCCGGGTCGAGCCCGGCGAAGACCTGCTGACGGTGGGTCGGGCCGTCGTCGGCCGCCCGGCGGCGGGCCGCCGTCGCGCGGACCATGATCTCCCCGGCGGTGTAGTACCAGATGGCGCGGTAGCCCTGGACGGCCCGTTCCGGCGACAGACCGCAGCCGACCAGGCCGTCGACGATCTGCTCGACGAACCACAGGGCGTGGGCGGACAACAGGCTGTCCCCGGTCAGCACCTCGACGATCCACGGGCAGGCGGCGAGCGCCCCGTGGATGGCGGCCGCCGCGGCGACGACCCGTTCGCGCGGCTCGGTCGGCAGGTCGGTCGGCCGCAGCGTCCGCTCCGCGTAGTCGTCCAGCAGCAGGACGAGCAACTCCTCCTTGTCGCGGACGTGGTGGTAGAGCGCCATCGGCGTGCTGCCGACCTCGGTGGCCAGCCGGCGCATGGTCAGCCGCTCGACGCCCTCCTCGTCCACGATCCGGCGGGCCGCGGTGACGACCTCCTCCCGGGAGATGCGGGGAGGCCGGCCGGTGGCCTTGCGCGGTGCGGCGGGCTGCGGGGTGGAGGGCTGCGGGGTGGCGGGCCGCCGTGCGGACGGTTGCGCCGCGGACGACCCCGCCGCGGACTGCGGCGATCCGGCGGGCTGCGGGGCGGAGGGCTGCTGCATGCCCCCATCATCACCCGGGACTCGACAGCGGGGATCGCCCGGGGCTACTTTCTATACATGTACAGAAACTTACCGGGGCCACGCCCCGGCCTGGTGCTGGCGGCCGTGACCGTCGCACAGTTCGTCTTCGCCCTGGACATGTCCGTGGTCAACGTCGCCCTGCCCGCGATCCGGGCCGACCTGGGCTTCGCGCCGCTCGACCTCTCCTGGGTCGTGCACGTCTACGCGCTCACCTTCGGCGGGCTCCTGCTGCTGGGCGGCCGCGCCTGCGACCTGTACGGCCGACGGCGGCTGCTCCTGCTGGGCCTGGCCGTCTTCGGACTCTGCTCACTGGCGGGCGGACTGGCCCAGGCGCCCTGGCAGTTGGTCGCCGCCCGCGCCGGACAGGGCGTGGGCGCCGCGGCAGCGGCCCCGGCCGCGCTCGCGATGCTCACCACCACGTTCGCCGAAGGCCCCCGGCGGGTGCGCGCGCTCGGCGTGTGGAGCGCGGCCAACGCCGCCGGCGGCGCGCTGGGCGTCCTGGCCGGCGGGCTGCTGACCGAGTACGCGAGCTGGCGCTGGGTCATGCTGGTCAACCTGCCCGTCGTGGCGACGGCGCTCGCACTGCTGCCCGCCGGCGGCCCCGCGGGCGGCCTCACCAGGGTGCCCGGGGCGCCCGGCGCGCGGCCCGTTCGGCGGACGCGGCCGGACGTGCTCGGCGCCGTCCTGGCGACCGCCGGGATCGGGCTGCTGGTGTTCGGCGTGGTCCGCACCGACATCCGAGGCTGGGGCTCCCCGGCCACCCTCGGTACGCTCGCCGCCGCGGTCGCGCTGCTGGCCGCCTTCGCCGTCACCGAGACCAGGACCGCCGCACCGCTGCTCCGGCTCGGCCTGCTGCGCAGCCGCTGGGTGGCCGGTGCCAACGTCCTGGTGTTCCTGGCCGCCGCCGGGCAATTCACGGCCTTCTACTTCGTCTCCCTCTACCTCCAGCAGGTGCTGGGCCTGGGCGCGGCCGCCACCGGCCTCGCCTTCCTGCCCTTCTCGGCCGGTCTGGTCGCGGGCACCGTCCTCGCCACGCGCGTCGTCGCCGTCCGCACTCCCCGGGCCGCCCTGGTGCCCGGGGCCGTGCTGGCCGCCGCCGGACTGGCCTGGTTCGCCCTGATCAGCCCCGACGGCGGCTTCCTCACCGACGTCCTCGGCCCGTCCCTGGTCACCAGCATCGGCACCGGACTGGTGCTGGCCCCGGTCGCCGCCGCCGCGACCACCGGCGTGGCCGCCCGCGAGGCCGGTACGGCCTCCGGCCTGCTCAACAGCTCGCGCCAGCTCGGCGGTTGCGTCGGCCTGGCCGCCCTGGCCACCGTCGCCGCCCACCGCACCGGCGGCGCCACCGACCCCGCCGCCCTCAACGACGGCTACGCCACCGGACTGGCCGTCACCGCCGGGCTCTTCGTCCTCGCCGCGCTGGTGGCGATGGCCGTGCTGCCCGGTCGGCGGCCGCAGACGCCCCACCCGCTCGCCCCCGCCGACGACCGACTGGAAGGAACCCGCTCATGACGACCGCTCCGATCGCGGTGGTGGACCTGTTCGCCTCGGCCCTGCACATCCACCCCGACGGCGACCTCCGGGCCACCGAGCGCCGGATGACCGGCGGCGACGCCGGGGCCTGGCAGATCGCGACCTTCCACGTGGAGAGCGACGCCGACGTCCACGCCGACCACTGGGAGATGCACCCCGAGGCCGAGGAGGCGGTCTGCTGCCTGGCCGGCGGCGTCCGGCTCCACCTCCGCCCGGCCGAGCCCGGCGAGCCGGAGTCCATGGTGCGCCTGGCGCCCGGCAGCGCGGTGATCGTCCCCCGGGGCCGCTGGCACCGGCTGGAGCTCGACGCCCCCAGCGACCTGATGTCGATCACCCTCCGTACGGGCACCCGGCTGGAACGGCGTACCGAGGCCGGCTGACGGGAGGCGCACCCGCGCACCGCGCACCGCGCATCCCGCGCACCGCGGCCGTCGGCGAGCCGGGCGAGCGGCGCGGGTGGTCCGGTCGCAGAGCCGGACCACCCGCGCCGTCGTCGCGGCGGAGGCCGGCCGGGCCGGAGGGGGAGCTCTCCGAGGCGAAGTGGCCCGATAGTTGGCCGCGTACTTCAGGGCGCCGAACCCGCCCATGGAGAAGCCGGCGACGGCCCGGCCGTCGTACCCGGCGTAGGTGCGGACGTCGGCGTCGCTCCACGGGGCCAGCTGGTCGAGGTGGAAGCCCTCCCCGTTCCGGGGGCCGACGTTGGTGCTGACCGGGTTGGCGCACCAGCCGGCCTGCCCGCCGTGGAGGACGGGGTAGGTGCGCCCGCCGGTGTGCCCCCGCTGAACGGCGCCGACCTGGTCAGAGGCCACGCCACGCCGAGTGCGGCGGGGCCGAGCCCGCGGCCGCCGTCCCGATGATCGACCCGTCCGTGGCGAGGGCGAGCGGCGGCGCGGTGCTCGCCGGCGTCCTGGCCACCGTCTACGTCCGCCGCCGCAAGGCCACGTCCGCGGCGTCGACCGTCTGACGGGAGGGGAGGGCGGCCGACCCGGAGCCCGGGCCGGCCGCCCGTCGCCCGCGGTCGTCAACTCGGCTGCCGGTACCTCGCCCTGACGTGTGAGCCGCCGTTGCCGGGTGACGGGGAGCGGGGGACAGGGCCCGTCCCACCGCCACCGTGCCGCCCCGGCCGGCCCGGGGCGGCACCGCCGTACCCGCCGCCGCAGGGCGCTCCCGGCCGGATCCGCCCGGCCGGTCGCCTACCCTACGAACGGACCGGCCGTCCAGGCCGTGGCCGCTCAAGGAGGAGTCCCGTGTCGTCCTGTGACCCCCAACACGCTCCCGTCGGCGATGTGAGCGCAGCGCTCATGGTGATCGACTCCCGGCTCAAGTCTGTCTACGACGGCAAGTCCGGGACGGACCCCGAGCACCAGCGGATGGTCGACCAGCTCACCGCGTCCTTCGGCCCCGAGGAGGCCGAGGCGCTGGTGGACGGCGCCTGCACGCTCGTCTACATCTACATGAACTGGCTGCGCTCGGCCTTCGAGCAGCAGGAGGAGGACGTGATCGAGCACGCCGTCCCCAGCCTGGTGGCCACCATGCGGATGATGCCGAGGACCTTCCGTCCCGAGGTGGTCCCCATGATGGCGGGCCTGCTCGTCGCCGCCGGCACCGGGCTGAGCCCCAACCTGTGGCGCGCCCAGTACGGGCCGTGGACGAAGGAGGAGATGAACCCCCTGGAGGCCACCGCGGTGCTGCTCGCGGAGTACATCAACCGGATCTCCGGCAAGGGCGAGGACTTCGCCACCAAGCTGGTCTCCGACGCGCTGTCCCAGTTGGACTAGGCCGTTTCGTTCGGAGGCTCAGGCAATGGCGCGGCCTGGCCTACCGCTACGACAGGACCGCCGCTGTCCACCTCGCCGGACTCCACCTCACCGCCTCTTCATCCGGTCGGCACGACGATCCAGAGGAAGCGCTCACCTAGCCGATGAGCGTCTCGGTGATCTGACGGGTGGTCTGCGCGGCGACTCGGGGGTTGACGGCAGCGTAGTGGGTGTAGGCGTTCAGGGCCGTGGCCAGCGCCCAGCCGCGGCCCCGGATCCAGGTGGCGTCGTCCACGCCGAGCGCGGCGCGGAAGGCGGCCCGGCTCCCCGCCGACATCAGGGTGAAGGCGATCACCAGGTCGCAGGCCGGGTCGCCGACGCCGAGCCCGCCGAAGTCGATGACCGCGCTGAGGCGGCCGTCGACGGTCAGCAGGTTGCCGGTGTGAAAGTCGCCGTGGAACCAGACCGCGGGACCGTCCCATCCGGGGGCGCTGATCGCCGCTTCCCACAGCTCGGTCATGGCCGCGGCGTCGAAGGAGCCGTCGACCTCCGCGATGGCGGCCCGCGTCGCCCGATCCCGTGCGACCAGCGGTCGGGCGGTGAGGTCCTCGCGGGCGCCCAGGGCCCGAACCTCCCCGGGCTCGAACCGCTGGAGAGCGGTCAGGAACCCGGCCAGTCGGACGGCGGCCTCGGACGAATCGGCCAGTGCCTCCACAGTCGCCACCTCGCCGTCCAGCCAGCGGGAGACCGCCCACGGCCACGGGTAGCCGAAGCCGGGCTCCCCCACCCCCACTGGCACGGGGACGGCCAGGGGCAGGTGCGGGGCGAGCCGTGGCAGCCACTCGAACTCCTTCCGCGCCTGCCCGATGGCGCCGGCATGGCGGGGCAGCCGGACGGACAGCTCCTCGCCCAACCGGTAGATCGCGTGGTCCGAGCCGGCCGGGTCGAGCAACTCCAACGGCAGACCCGCCCACTGCGGGAACTGCGTATCGACCAGGCGCCTGACCAGTGCGGCATCGATCACGGGGCGGATGTCCGCAGTTCTCTCGGTTGCCACGAGCAGCTCCTGGAATCGGCCCGGCCCGTGCGGCAAGGCAGTTGGGGTCATCACAGTGCGTCGCAGATCTCCTGTCGACCGGTTTTCCCCGTCGGCCTCATCCGCCACGGGGTTCCGCGCGGGCCCCGCCGAGGACCTTCGATGCTCCCGACCGGGGGCCCCGATCGACCTTTCGATCCGTCGCGTCGAGCTGCGCGGTCCGCTCTCCCTACGGGACCGAGCGGTCAGGGCAGGGTTCGCCAGGACGGCGTCAGGTCAAGCGGCAACGGCGTCGTCGACCGGGGTGGCCGCGGGGGAAGGCGGTGCTCTCGTCGAACCGCTCGGGGTGCTGAAGACAGTGGGAGCTGTCCGAGCAGACGGTTGGAGAGGTGGCGTTCAGGTGCCGTCGAGCCGGTGGCGCCGCCCTCGCCGGGGCGGCGCCGCGGCCCCGGGTGGAGAGCGGCCGCTCAGCCGTGCATCACCCCGGTCTCCAGGGCCAGGGTGTCCAGGCCGTACCGGGTGACGTGCTCGACGTTCTCCAGGTCGATGGTGCGGACGCCCTCGGCGGCGAGCCGCTCGTTGATCTCGTCCAGGTGCCGCTGGACGGTCTGCCTCTCCGCCTCGGTGGTGCGGCCCTTGTGCGGCCGCCCGGCGTGCTCCAGGCTGGCGTAGTCGACCCGCTCCCGGTGGGTGGCGGCCGCCGCCCCGTGGCCGGCGGACCGGGCGGCCGGCCTGGCGCCGCGCAGCACCTCGGCCATCGGAGCGGCCGAGGCCAGCCGGTCGAACGTCCCGGCCTCCATCACCACCGTCTGCGGCTCCGCCCGGTCCGGGTGGTGCAGTTCGACGGTGACCAGGTCGAGCGCCAGCTCCCGCACCCCGTCCAACTCCCCGGCGAGCGCGTCGATCTCGACCGGGCCGTCGGTCAGGTCGGGGTGCTGGAGCACCACGATCCGCACCAGGTCCCCGTCGCTCTCCGCGTGCTTGCCGGTCAGGTCCGAGAACCGGATGATCTTCTGGCCCATGTCTTCCTCTCCTGCCCCTGTGATCAGCCGAGAGCCTACGCCCGGATGATCATCCCCGCCGCCCGGTCTCGCCCGCCCCCGGTCCGGAGCGGGCGGCCGCGACGGGCAACCTCCGGGTGGGCGGCGGCAAATCGGCCCGGTCCCGGATCGCCAGGGGTTCCTTCCCGGCGGGTCGCCGCCGAACCCGGTCCGGCAGGTGGAGGGGGGCGGCCGGTTTCGGGATTCGCCGACGGGGCGTGCGGGTACCCCGTACGCTCGGGGCGCAGGCGGTCGGCCGCCGCCCGGGACCCGGAGGAGGACGGTGTGGACACGGCTGCCGCACGGTGGGACACGGGCGCGGAGCGGCCGCCCGGCGAGCCCCGGATCGACCCGCTGCTCGCCGACCGCGTCACCGAGGCGCTCCTCCTGGCCGGCCTGCCCGTCGGGTACGGCGGACACGGGCCCGGCGTCCAGCTGCGCCCGGCCCGGCCGTACGACGACTCCGACGACTGCGCGGGCCTGATCGCCCTGCACTGGGAGCCCGGGCCCCGGCTGGCGGCCGCCGCGGCCATGGAGCAGCCCGAGCGGCCGGCCGCCGCCGCCCGGCGGATCGTCGGCAGCACCATGCGGAACGCGCTGGTGGAGTTCCTGCCGGCCTTCGGCATCGAGGTCGTGGCCGGCCGGCTCGGCGGGGAGACCAGGGTCGGCCGGGCCGGCGGCCCCGCCCCGGCCACCGGCCAGGACGCCTCCGTGCCCGCGCCGACAGGCGCCGGCCCGCAGGACCTCGGCATCGGCGCGGACGTCGTCCACGCGGTGCGCCGCGCCGCCGCCCTGGCCGGGCTGCCGGTCGCCGACCACCCGGACGCGCCCGGCATCGCCCTCACGCCGTGCCGGCCCGTCGACGACGGCGACGACACCACCGGCGTCGCCGACCTCCGCTGGAACCCCTCCCGGCGCCTGGCCGCCGCGGCCGAGGGCGACACCCCCGCCGCCGAGCGGGCCGCCCGCGCCCGGACCGCCGTCCAGGACGCGATGCGGCACGCCTTCGGCGCCGCCCTCGGCGCCTGCGGCCTCGACCTCCAGTGGCGTCGCCCGGCCGCGCTCCCGTACCAGCTGCGCGCCTACGGGCCGGCCGAGCAGCCGCCGATCCGGCGCTGAGGGGCTGCGGGGGTCGGGCGGGGCGGTCCGGCTTCCGGCTGCAGGTCGGTTGTCGGTCGGGGGTGTTGGTGATGGCGCCGGGGCGACGGTCGCGGCGCCTCGGCCTGCTCTCGCAGTTCCGGTGCGATGTGCGGCAGTTGTCCGGGTGGAGCCTCGCCCGGCGGGGGTCGGGCGGGGCGGGCCAGCTTCCGGCCGCAGGTCGGTTGTCGGTCGGGGGTGTTGGTGATGGCGCCGGGGCGACGGCTACGGTGCCTTGGCCTGCACTCGCAGTTCCGGTGCGCTGTGCGGCAGTTGACCGGGGGGCCTCGACCGGCGGGGGTCGGGCGGGGCGGTCCGGCTTCCGGCCGCAGGTCGGTTGTCGGTCGGGGGTGTTGGTGATGCCGCCGGGGAGACGGCTACGGCACCTCCGTCTACTCCCGCAGTTGCCGCGCGCCGTGCGGCAGTTGACCGGCGGTGGCGTCCGCCCGGCGGGAGTCGGGCGGGGCGGACCGGTTCCGGCCTCAAGTCGGCTTTCGGTGGGTGGAGTTGATGCCCCCGCCGGGCGACGGCTACGGCACCTCGGCCTGCTCCCGCAGTTCCTCCGCGCCGTGCGGCAGTTGACCGGCGGCGGCGTCGACCGGCGGGCGCCGCAGGGGCGTTCGGAGGCGGTGGGCGAGGGCGCTGGCCGCCACGCAGAGCGCCAGGGCGGCCCAGAGCAGCGGGGGGTTCTGCAGGCCCACGCCGATGACGGCGGGGCCGACCGCGTAGGACACCGTCCAGGTCAGCTGGAACAGGGACATGTACGGGCCTTCGTCGCCCTTGGGCGCCAGGCCGACCGCCGCCGCGGCCGCGGTCGGCTTCGAGGCCAGCTCGGCCAGCGCCAGCACCACGGCCACGAGGACGGCGAGCGGCCCCTGGAGGGCGCGCGGGGCGCTGGAGACGGTCGCGGTCAGGGCGATGGCGCAGGCCGCCGCGCCGATCGACAGGCCCAGCACCCGTGACCTGGTCCAGCCGGACAGCCGTCGGCTGATCCGCATCTGCAGGGTGGTGGCGGTGGCGTAGCGGACGGCGACCACGACGGTCGGCCAGTAGGCGGCCTGGTGGAGCGTCTCGACCAGGTAGACGGGGAAGGCGACCGTCGGGATCAGCCAGGCCGCCGACAGCAGCGTCTGGGACGCCACCAGCGACAGGAAGGGCCGGTCCGCGAGCGCCGCCCGGGCGTTGGATCTCGCCGCGCTGGGCCCGGGCCGCTTGGCGGCCGGCACGGCGACGCCCAGCAGGAGGACGGCGGCGAGCAGGGAACTGGCGCTGTTCAGGGCGAGCGCGGCCTGCAGGCCGTGCCCACCGGCGAGCGCCATCAGGGCGGTCGCCCCCAGCGTGCCGACGCCCAGCGAGGTGGTCTTGAGCACGGTGACCGCGGAGAACCACTCGGTGAGCTCGGCAGGCTTCGCGAACCGCGCGACCAGCGTCGGCCAGGCGGCGCCGTAGAGCCGGTCGGCGGCGGTCACCAGGAAGGTGACGGCCGCCACCGCGGGCAGCTCGTCCGCCGCGAAGAACAGGCCGTACCCGAGCGCGGTCAGGGCGTTGCTGACGAGCAGGCAGGACTTGGGCCCGAGGGCCTGGACGAGCCGTCCGCAGAGCGGCACGACGGCGAAGGACGCGAGCGAGCCGACCGTCACGGCCGTACCCGCGGCGGCCGCCGGGAAGTGCTGGACGGTGACGAAGTACAACAGCGACAGCGGCAGGAAGACGCCGGAGCCGAACGTGTCGATCGCCACCGAGAGGAACAACCGCCGCTGCCGACGGAACCGCCCGGCCCCTGTCACGCCACCCCCACCACGCTCGAACCCGCCCCTCTGGAACCCGCCCCGGCCGCGGTACGGACTACCGCGTGTCGTCGCGCAGCTTGAGAATGTACGTCGCGGTGAGCGAGACCGCACGGTCCTCGTCCCGCGCCAGCTCCTCCAGGGCGCGGGACGTCGTGCTGCCCGGGACCTCCGCGAGCGCCTGGGTCAGCCGCCGGCGGGCGTCCGGTCCGACGCCGTCGTGGGCGAGGCGGTCGACCAGCCCGGTGGCGATCCGCTCCGCCAGCGCGGGGTCGCCCGCCAGCGCGCCCAGCGCGTCGGCCGCGTCGGCGTCGTTCACCGCGTCGACGATCATGCCGATGAGCGTCGGCACGGCCTCCGCCACGCCCCGGGCCCCGAGCGCCAGGGCCGCGTGCCCGCGGACCACGGCGTCGGGGCTGCCGAGGGCGTCCCGCAGCGGCGCGTTCGCCGCGGTGTCCGGCAGCTCGGCGAGGCAGCGGACGGCCCGTTCGCGCACCTCGGCCGCGGGTGCCCGCAGGCCCTCCGCGAGCAGGGCGGCGCCGTCCCCGCCGGCCTGCGCCAGCGCCCAGCGGAGGGCTCCGGCGACGTGCGGGTCGGACTCGCCCAGGACGGCCTCGACCAGCGCCTCCGCCGGCACCGGGACGGCCTCGCCGACGGACAGGGCCGCGCGCTGGCGGGTCCCCGGGCTCTTCGACTCCAGGCCCTGGAGCAGCGCGACGACCTGGAGGGCCTCCTCCCAGCCGGCGGGTTCCGCGGCGTCGATCCGGCGCAGCCGGGTGAGCAGTTCCGTCTCCGCCGCGATGCGCTCGCGGGTCCGGCGGATCAGGTCGTCGACGAGCTCCGCGGGCGCGAAGCCGGGATCGTCGAGGGCCCGCCCGACGTCGCGCAGCGACAGGCCCAGCGACCGCAGGCTCTCGATGTGGAAGATCCGCCGGATGTCCTCGTCCGAGTACCGGCGGTAACCCGAGTCGGTTCGCTCCGTCGGCCGCACCAGTCCGAGCGATTCGTAGTGCCGGAGCATGCGGGCGCTGACCCCGGACCGCCGCGCGACGTCGCCGATCAACACTGCCTACCGTCCCTCCCGGCCGCCCCCGCCGAGGGCCACCGTGCGCTTCGCCTCCTCGATCGCGGACTCGAAGCCGGCGTCCGGGTCGTGCCACAGCCGTTCCGTGGCGAGCGCGTGGGCGCGCACCCGGGGGTCGCGGTCCGTCGCCGCGGTGGCCAGCACCGGCAGCATCGCCTCCCCGAGCGCGGTCAGCGCCCGGCTGAGGCTCAGCCGTGTCCCGTGTCCGCCGCGTCCGAGCTGAGTCGCCAAGACTACGGCCAGCTCGCGTTCGCCACCCTCGGGCACCAGCACGACGGCGGCCCGCCAGGCGCTGCGGGCCACCTCCTCGTCGGCGTCGGCCAGCAGCGCCGGGGTGACCGCCGGCCAGGCCCGGCGGTCCCCGATCTTGGACAGCGTGTGCAGGGCCTGGCTCCGGGCCTGCGCGCGCTCCGAGCGGACCTCGCCGAGCAGCAGCGGGACCGTCACCGCCGCCTCGTACCGGGTGAGCGCCCAGGTGAGCATCTCCCGTACGAGGAACTCGGGTTCGACGGCGCACCGCTCGACGAGCCCGCCGACGAGCCCCGGCCGCGGGCTCGTGCCGACGGCCAGCGCCGCCCGCAGCCGCACCGACGGGTCGTCGTGCGCCAGCCCCCGGAGCGCCCGCACCGTGTCCGTGTCCTCTTCCGCCCTGGTCATCAGGACCACCTCCTCGGCCACAGTGAAGGGCTTGTCACCGTGACAAGGTCAAGCGGACCAGGGCGCGCGGCCCACGGCGGCGGGATGGGGAGTCCGGTCTTACCGTGAATACGGGGCTCCGCCGTCGCGGGTGCACGTCCCCGCGCTCCCGGAGCACCGCCGCCCGGCTGCCCTCCCCCCGTCTCCCCGTGTCCGCGAGGCGGCTGCCACCGAAGGAGCCCATGTCATGGCCAGTAGTGCTACCGGAGCCGGCCCCGTCGCCAGGGGCCCCGAGCGGTACCCCCACGCGAGCGGGTGGACCGTCTTCGCGGGGGTCATGCTGATCACGGCCGGCATGATGGCGGTCTTCCAGGGGGCCGCGGCCGTCCGCAAGGACGGTCTGCTGATCGTCACCCGCAGCTACGTGTACTCGATGAACACCGAGGGGTGGGGATGGATCCACCTCATCCTCGGCGTCGTCGTGGTGGTGGCCGGTGTGGCGGTCTTCAGCGGCGCCGTCTGGGCCCGCGTCGTCGGTGTCGTCGTCGCCGGGCTGGGCATGCTCGCCAACTTCCTCTGGCTGCCGTACTACCCCGTCTGGGCCATCGTCCTGATCGCGGTCGACGCCCTGGTCATCTGGGCGCTGTGCGTCGGACGGGTGGACCGGCCGGCCTGACCGGCAGCGCACTCCTGCGCCCGATCGGCCCGCCCCCTCGCCCGCCCGATCCGCCGCCTGCCGGACGCCCGTCGCCCGGCAGGCGGCCGCACGTGTGGGCGGGGGGCTTGCCGAGCGCCCCGGGGAGTCTTGTATCGTTCCTGGCGAATCATCCAGAGGGGTGGAGGGACCGGCCCTACGAAGCCCCGGCAACTCCCCGTTCGACCCGGCGTCCGAAGTACGCGCCGTGCCGTCCGGGGTCAGTGCCAACTCCGGCCTGTCGCCACTGTGGCGCGGGAAAGATGAGGAGACACGGTGCTCTCTGTGCTGTCCTTCGCCCGGGCGCTTCCCGCCCCGGCCCTTTCGCGTACCCGTCTCGTGCCCGGCGCAGGCAATCGGCCGACTTCCCCGGCCCGTCCTCGCTGACCACCCCCCAGGCTCCCCACCCGGAGCCGCCGGTGAGCAGCGCCGACCCGCTGCTCCCGGGCCCTGAGACTGGAGTACCCCCACCCATGGAGAACACGAGCGGCGTCGGCGTGCTCGACAAGGTCACCTCGATCCTCGGCATCCTGGAGGCCGGCCCCGCCACCCTGGGCGGCCTGGTCGCCGCCACCGGCATGGCGCGGCCCACCGCCCACCGGTTGGCCGTCGCACTCGAACGCCACCGCCTGGTCAGCCGGGACGTGCAGGGCCGGTTCATGCTCGGCCCCCGGCTCGGCGAGCTCTCGGCGGCGGCCGGCGAGGACCGGCTGCTGGCCGCGGCCGGCTCGGTCCTCACGCACCTGCGGGACGTCACCGGCGAGAGCGCCCAGCTCTACCGCCGGCAGGGCGAGGTGCGGATCTGCGTGGCCGCCGCCGAGCGGCTCTCCGGCCTGCGCGACACCGTGCCGGTGGGCATCACCCTGCCCATGAAGGTCGGCTCCGCCGCCCAGATCCTGCTCGCCTGGGAGGAGCCCGAGCGCCTCCACCGCGGTCTGCAGGGTGCCCGCTTCACCGCCACCGCCCTGAGCGGCGTACGGCGGCGCGGCTGGGCCCAGTCCGTGGGCGAGCGCGAGCTCGGGGTGGCTTCGGTCTCCGCGCCCGTGCGCGGTCAGTCCAACCGGGTGGTGGCCGCGGTCTCGGTGTCCGGGCCGATCGAACGCCTCACCCGTCACCCCGGCGCCACCCTCTCCCAGGCCGTCGTCGAGGCGGCCCACCGCCTCACCGAGGCCCTGCGCCACCCCTGAGAAGAGCTCCGGGCCCTGGGGCGCACCTCCGCGCGCCCCAGGGCCCGGTTCCCGGGTCGAGGCTCCGGGCCCGGTCCCGGCGGGACGGCTCCGGGCCCGGTCCCGGCAGGACGGCTCAGGCCCGGGACAGCAGCACGGCGCGGCGGGGACGGGGGATCCGGCTGATCACGGCGCCGATCAGCGTGCCGATCGACACCCCGAACACCGCCGAGACGGCCGCCAGGACCGACTGGGCGCCGTTGCCGACCTCGATCTGCGCGGTGTTCAACAGGCCGAAGGAGCCCGGCACCACGATCCAGAACGCCGGGAGGTAGAGCACCTGCCAGAGCGGCCCGCCCGGCAGCCAGTGCACCAGGGTGGCCGCGACCGCGGCGGCGACCGCCCCGGCCAGGCCGCCGATCGCCGCGCCGTGCGCCGACCCCACCGCCACCTGGGCGGTGGCGCTGACCGCGATCACGGCGACGATCCACGGGATGGTCGAGGGCGGCGTGTGGACGTTGACCACCACTCCGGCCACCGCGATCGCCAGGCCCAGCGCGATCACCCACCAGCTGGGCTCGGCGACCCGGACGTTGGCCAGCGCGGTGGCCGGCATGCCGATCGCCGTCGCGGCCGCGGCCACCCCGGCGAGGAACAGCGCCAGCTGGACCGCGCCGGACACCAGCCGGGCGGTGCCCGCGCTGGCCGCGCCCGCGGCGATCTCGGACAGCCCGGTGACCAGCAGCCCGCCCGGCAGCAGGATCGCCAGGGTGGCCACGATGGTCCGCAGCGGGCCGTCCAGCAGCGACGCCCGCGCGAGCCCCAGGACCAGCAGGGCGACCAGGAACCCGGCCGTGACGGGCAGCAGCGGCCGCAGGTTCGGGAACCGCCGGGCGAGCACGGTCAGCCCCACCACGATCAGCGAGCCGAGCCCGGCCGCCAGCACGTTCGCCGCCACCGGTTGGAGGAAGAGGCAGACCCCCACGCCGACCGGCAGCGCCCCGAGGTCCGCCACCCACGCGGGCCAGCGGGCCGGCGCCCGCCGGATCCGGTCCAGCTCGGCGAGCGCCCGGGGCCCGTCGAGCTCGCCCGCCCGCAGTCGGTGCACCAGGTGGAGGACGTCGGCCGTCTGCTCGAACCGCAGCGCACCGCCGACCGGCTGGAACCTGGTGGCCCCGTCCGGGCCGAGCGAGACGAACAGCCCGTTGGTCAGCGCGGCGACCCGCGCCTCCGGAGCCCCCGACGCCCGTGCCAGCCCACGGAGTTCCTCCTCGACGTCATGGACGGGCAGGCCACCGCCGAGCAGGGCCTCGCCCAGGTCGAGGAGCAGACGGTGGAGCGGCTCGGGCGGGGCGTCGAGGACCCGGGCCGACGGAGTCTTGCTAGACATGGCGGATATCGTCCCACCCTGCCCGGTTCGGACCGGCTCTGCCCCGGTCTGTTCGGTCATGGACCGGTCGAGCGCGTGTCCCACCCGGCCTTCCGGCTCCGGGCAGTAGCATCGCCTGGACCTGTTTCGGGATGCCTTCCGGTGAATCCGTGACGGTTCGACCGCACGCGGGAAGACCGTCCTCCGGCGTTGGGGGAGATGTGACCGTCGTCGCCGCCGTGGCCCGCTCCACCCGGGTCCGACCGCTCTCCGCCGCCGACCTGCTCGCCGAGGCGGTCGCCCGGGCCGGTCTCTGGGAACGGCTCGCCGAGCGGGCGCACGGCGAGCCGGGGACGGTCGCGGTGCTGCTGGCACCGGGCGCCTCCGGGTACGGCGATCCGGCGACCGCGGTCGACGCCGCCCTGGTGGAGCACCTGATCGACCTGCTGCACGACCGCGGCTACCGGGACGTCACCGTCGGCGCCGCCCGCTGCGGCCCGGACACCTGGCTGGCCGGCCCCGGACTCCCCGAAGCCTGCCGCCGGCTCGGCTACACGGGGCGCACCCCGCAGGGCAACGCCTACCGCGTCGTGGACCTGGCGGAGGACGTCGAACCGGCCGGGTTCCCCGACTCCTCGGTGCTGCACGGCAGCGGGATGGCGCGCGGCTGGCTGGAGGCGGGCTTCCGGATCAACATCGCGAAGAACAGCACCCATCCGGAGTTCGGCTACGCCCTGTGCCTGGCCAACCTGTTCGGCGTGCTCCCGCAGGACGACAAGCACCACCACTACCGCGCCCGGCGCGACGGTGCCGAGGTCGTCGTGGACCTGCTGCGCATCCACCCTCCGGACTTCCACCTCGTCGACGCCGTGGTGAGCAGCCACGGCTGCGCCGGATCGCAGGTCGGCAGACCGCTGCGGACGGGGACGGTGATCGCCGCGGCGGACGGCGTGCTGGCGGACCTGGTCGGCGCGCTGCTCATGGGCGTCGACCCCGCCTCGTCGCCGCTCTACGCGCGGGTGCTCGACGACTGCGGCCTGCCGGACGACTACCGGATCGACGGCGACCTCACGCCCTACCAGGGCTGGCGCAACCCGCCGAGGCCGCTCGTCGAGGCGGTGCGCCGGCTCGCCCCCGACGGGTGGGCCCACCGGCTGTTCAGCGTCGCCGCCTGGCACGTCGCCCCGGGCACGGCGCAGGTCACCGACCCGGCGCTCGCCCGGCTCTCCCGCGTCCTCACCTCGCTGATCCGCGCCGCGGACACCAACCCGGCCGCCGCCGCCACCCTCTGCGCGGTGCTCGGCGCGACCGCCTCGGCCTCCTCCACCGTCCGCGCCTGGCGGACCGGGAACGCCAAGGACGGCCTGCGGCACCGGGAGGTCTCCCTCGCGGTCGACCCGGACGCCTACACCCTCGCTGACTACGACCGGATCACCGACCTGCTGCGCCCGCTGGAGACGGTGATCGACGCGCTGCCCGCCGACGCCTGGCAGATGCGCTGGCGGCACGTCGGGCACTCGATCCTGTTCGGCTGCGAACGCACCGTCAACGCGCCGTACCCGGAGTTCGTCCGGCGGGTCGACGTCAGCCGGTCCATCAGCTACATGACCGACTACCTCGGCGGACGGGTCCACGTGGTGTCCCGCGACGCCCGGGGCCGCCCCACCCGCCAGATCGAACGCAACCTGTACCTGGCGCAGCCGAACTACCTGGCGTACTACGGCGGCCCGCCCATCGACGTCTGCAAGCTGGAGTCGGTGGACTACGCGGAACAGCGGCAGCGGATCTCCTGGCGGACGGTCCGCAGCCCGAACGGCTCCGCCGACTACGACGACGGATCGGTCACCTTCCTCCCGGCGGACGGCGGCGCCCGCACCCGGATCGTCATCCGGGTCCGCCAGCGGTTCACCCTGCCGCTGACCTGGCAGGTGATCCGCCCCGACACCCGGCCCAAGCTCAGGGACCCGCTGGTGCAGGACTCCTACCAGCGCTTCTTCACCCGCACCCTCGACAACTTCGAGGCGCAGTACGAGGGCCGCCCCTACCGGATCGGCCGGCCCTGGGAGGAGCTCGACGACCTGGAGGCGGCCGAACTGCCCACCCGGCGGCTGACCGAGGCCGCCCTGATGCTGCGGACCGTCGCCGCCCAGGCCCTGACCGTGCCGGCACCGCCGGGACGGCTGGGGCCGGACGGCTTCTGGCACGTCACGCCCGGAGACCTCCAGAGCCGCACCCCGCTGCTGGCGGAGTTCCGAGAGTCGCTGCGCCCGGCGGTGGCCGGCTTCTGGCAGGGGCTGCGCGAGGCCGCGGCCCGGGACCGGCGCTCCCGGTGGACGCCGTGAGGGCGTGCGTCACCGGGGCCAGCGGGCTCGTCGGCTCCCAGGTGGTGCGCGCGCTGCGCGCCGCCGGCCACGAGGCGCGGGCGCTGGTGCGCCGCAGCAGCGACCTGCGACAGCTGCACGGCCTGGACGTGCCCCTGGTCAACGCGGACCTGCGCGACCCGCTCAGCCTGCGGCCCGGGTTCGAGGGCTGCGACACGGTGTTCCACTGCGCCGCCGTCTTCGCCTACTGGGACGCCAGCAAGGAGGAGCTCACCAAGGCCAACGTCGAGGGCACCTGCGAGGTGCTGCGGGCGGCGGCGCTGGCCGGGGTCCGGAGGGTGGTGGTGACCTCGTCGTCCATCACCTGCGGCTCCTCCGGCGGACCGGTCGCCCGGGACGAGGAGTGGACGCCCGGGGAGGAGTACCTGCCGGACTACTTCGTCACCAAGCTGGAGCAGGAACGGACGGCCTTCGCCCTGGGCGCCGAGCTCGGCCTGGACGTGGTGGCGGCCTGCCCGACCATCGTGGTCGGCGGCCCCGACTGGCGGCTGGTGCCCAGCAACGCGCTGATCACCCGGTACCTGGCCGACCCGCTGCGCACCACCTACCCGGGCGGCTGCAACATCGTCTCCGTCCGGGACGTCGCGGCCGGCCACGTGCTGCTCGCCGAGCGCGGGGCCCCCGGGCAGCGCTACCTGCTCGGCGGCGAGAACTGGGCCTGGCGGACCATCCACCAGACCCTCTCCGAGCTGTGCGGCACGCGGGGGCCGTGGGCCACCACCAGCCACACGGGGGCGTACCTGGCGGCGACGCTGGGGGAGATCCGCGCGGTGCTGACCGCGCGGGCCCCGGCGACCACCCGGGCGGAGGCCCGGACGATGGGGCGCTTCTACTGGTACCGGCACGACCGGGCCGCGGGCCTCGGCTACCGGCCGAGGCCCGCGCGGCAGGCACTGGTCGAGGCGCTCGGCTGGCTGGTGACCAGCCCGCACCTGTCGGACCGGGTCAGGTCCGGGCTGCGGCCGCACCCTGAGGTGACGGGCGCGCGGGAGCTGCTGCCCTGCCCGCTGGACGAGGGGGAGCCGGCGGGCTGAGAGGAACCGGCGGGCCGAGGGGGCCCGGCGGGCCGAGCGTCACCGCTTCGGAGTCCTGGAGCGGGACGGCCGGGCGGGCTTCGGCGCGGGCTCGTCGGTCTCCTCCGGGAGGGGCTCGACGTCTCCCTCCACCGCCCTGCGCAGGTGGTCCCGCAGCCGTTGCTCGTGCTCCCGGGTGACCTCGGCGACCCGCTGGGCGTAGTCGATGCCGAGGCCGCTCAGCTCCATGGCGAACCTCAGGTCCTCCTCGGCGACGAACTTCCAGTACTCGCTGTAGACCTTCCCCCAGGGGAGCCTGCCGGTCGCCAGGCCGGCGGTCAGCTCCGCCCAGTCGCCCCACATCGAGGTCTGGAGCTCGGCGACCGTGGCCGCGGTGGACCGCAGGTGCTCCCAGCCCGCCTGGAGTTCGTTGTTCAGCTGCTCGGGCGTTTCGGCGCTCATGGGCACTCCTCGGTTCGGGTTTCCTCAGGCCGGGTTTCGGGCGGGGGCCGCCTGGGGGCTCAGCAGGGTGCTGTGGTGGAACCCCAGGCGGGGATCGGTCCAGACGGGCAGTTCGGGAAGGTGGCTGCGCAGCTCCGGCATCGCGACCCGCAGCCGTACGGTGTTGGCCGGGTAGTCGTACACGGTGATCGTGTTCAGCCCCCGGTTGGCGGTGAACAGCAGGGACTGGTCGGCGGAGAGCTGGCAGGCGTAGATCCCGTCGACGAGGGTGCCGCGGGTGACTCGCAGGGCGCCGACGAAGTGCTTGCTGCTCGGGCCGGGCGAGCCGCGGGTGAAGGCGTCGGTGACCTGCCGCGCCGCCTGCCGGGCGGAGCGCAACTGGGCTGCCAGGCGCGGGCGTTCGTCGATGACGCGGTACGAGGCGAAGTCTGCGAGGTCGATCATGACGATGGTGCCGCTGCCGCCGTTGCAGTAGATCAGCTCACGGTCGGAGACGCAGACGTCCGAGTTGATGTGCGCGGGGAAGGACTGGCCGGCGGCCCAGTGCCGCAGGATCCGGCCGGTCACGGCGTCGATCTCGTACACGTACTCCTTGAAGTAGGCCATGGCCCACTCGTGCCAGTCCCGGCCCTCCTGGGGCAGGACGCGGAAGGAGAGGGCGTAGAACCGCTCGTCGCTCGGGTGGCAGGCCACGTGCCAGCAGGTCGTCGGCAGCGGCACCCGCCGGGCGACGCGCTTCTCCAGGTCGAAGATGCCGACCTCGGCGGCCTCGCCGCGGCCCGGGTGGTCCATGCCGCCGTAGACGAGGTACCGGCCGGAGGCGGTGCGCTTCATGGCGTGCGGGAGCTTCAGCAGGTGGTCGCCGATGCGGCGGGCCTCGGTCGGGCGGTCGAGGTCCATCAGCCACAGGCCGTCACCGATCGCGGTGATGCCGTGGGTGCCGTCCAGCCACACCATGTGGGTGCTGCTCTTGATGGCCGCGTCGGGGGGTTCGAAGCGCAGGGTGGAGACCCGCTCGCTCTCGTCCAGGGACTGGACGTCGTAGAAGAGCAGTTGCTGCCCCGCGTTGCCGAGGAACCCGAACCTGCGGTCGGGGGTGATGCTGACGGCGTGTCCGCCGGCGACGCCGTCGTAGTACTGGATCCGGTAGGCGTAGTCGCCGCTGTCCGGGTCGTAGCGGAAGACGCACACGCCGGCGGCGCCCTCCAGGCCGTTCATGCCGTTCCCGTCCAGGGCGATGTGGAAGGCGTAGGGGTAGTTTCCCATCCGATTCCTGGCCTCCGTTGATCAGCGTACGAGGGGCGCTGATTGATCGCATGCGACGCGCACCGATTGTGACACGGTGACCGCCCGCCGGGCCGGGTTGAAAAGTTCGTGGATTCGCGCGTGTGCGAACCGGACGGATGGGTAACCGCGTGGTGACGGTGGGCGACCGCCCTTCGTCCGGCCGCGAAGAATCCACGTCGAGAGGCAGGCGAATCCCCATGATGCCCGTAGAAACGACGGACACGCTGGCGCCCGAGGACACGACGACCGCTGGTCCCGCAACCGCGGTGGCCACCAGGCAGGAGAGCGCGCCGGTCGGTCCCGCAGGTAAGAAGGGATTTCATATTTTCACTGTCACGCTGGGTGCCGAACCGCGTGATGGCGAATACAAGCCGGGAACGCTGACGTACAAGCTCACCGCACCGACCGGCTGGAAGTGGATCGATTGGGGGAGCTATTACTACTACGACGAAGAGAACTACAAGGCCACCGCGGTCAAACCCCTTCAGACGAGTGTCGACGGCAAGGTGCTGTCCTTCAGTCTGGACAGTCATCTGAACAGCGGCAAGAACGACGGAACCCGCCTGTGCTTCACCGTGATGGCGGATCCGGAGAGCGGGGCCAAGCCCGGTACGTCCAGTGACGGGAAGGTGGTCGTCACCGGGTCGGCGGCGAAGCTGCCTCCGGAGATCAAGCTCTACGGCATCATCACCTAGCGGTCTCCGGAGCACCGAAGCCGGCAGTGGCGGTGCGGATCGCGGATCCGCACCGCCTGCGGCCGTCACGGGCGGACGGTGAGCACCAGCTTCCCCGTGACCCGGCCCGTGCCGCCCTCGGCGTGGGCCTTCGCGGCCTCGGCGAGCGGGTAGGTGGCGGAGACGTGCACGCGCAGCTGGCCGGACTCGGCGAGCGCGGCGATCGCGGCCATGCCCGCCTGGTCGTGCTCGACCAGCAGGGTCTTCGCCGTCACGCCCAACTCGGCGGCGCGCTCGGCCAGTTCGTCGAGGTCCTGGGGCAGGATCGACACCAGGACGCCGCCGGGCCGGAGCGTCTCCAGGGAGCGCAGCCGGTCGTCCCCGCCCAGCGGGTCGAGGACCACGTCGATGTCGCGGGCCTCCTCCACGAAGTCGGCGGTGCGGTAGTCGATCACCTCGTCCGCGCCCAGGCCCCGGACGAAGTCGTGCTTGGCGGCGGAGGCCGTGCCGATGACGTACGCGCCGCGGGCCTTGGCGATCTGCACGGCGACGTGCCCCACGCCGCCGGCCGCGGCGTGCACCAGGACCCGCTGGCCCGGCTGGACCCGCGCGGTGTCGACCAGGGCCTGCCAGGCGGTGAGCGAGACCAGCGGGAGCGCGGCGGCCTCGACGTGGCTCAGTGCGGCCGGCTTGGGCACGAAGGCCCGGGCGGGGCCGGCGACGTACTCGGCGTGCGAGCCGACGCCGTACGGGTAGGGCAGCATGCCGAAGACCTCGTCGCCCGGCGCGAACAGCGAGACGCCGAAGCCGACCGCCTCGACGGTGCCGGAGACGTCCCAGCCGAGCGTGAACGGCGGCTGCCCGAGGAAGTAGCCGTGCTCGCGGTGCTTCCAGTCGGTGGGGTTGACGCCGGCGGCGTGGACGGCGACGAGGATCTGGCCGACGCCGGGCTCGGGGCGTTCGACCTCGGCCTCGTGGAGGACGTCCGGGGCGCCGAGGGTGGTCTGGGTGATGGCTCGCATGGTGTTCGTGGTCATGGATCAAGCCTGCGGGCACGGCCCTGACCAGGGAAATGGCAAGATTGCCAAAGACCGATAGGATCGTGCCATGCCCCCGATCGAACCCCTCGCCCTCCGCGACCGGCCGCCGCACCGCGTCGTCGTCCTCGCCCTCGACGGCGTCTACCCCTTCGAGCTGGGCATCCCCAACCGGGTCTTCCCGGGGGTGCCGGGGGCGTACGAGGTGGTGACCTGCGCCGCCACGGAGGAGCGTACGGTCGCCACCGTGGCCGACTTCACGATCACCGTCGGCCACGGGCCCGAGGCGCTGGAGAGCGCCGACACCGTCGTCATCCCGCCCTACGCGCTGCACCGCGTCACCGCCGACCTGCCGGAGGCGGACCGCGCGGCGCTCGCCCGGATCCGCCCCGGCACCCGCATCGTCTCCATCTGCACCGGCGCGTTCGCCCTCGCGGCCGTCGGCCTGCTCGACGGGCGTCCCGCCACCACCCACTGGGCGCTGGCCCCGACCTTCCGTCGGATGTTCCCCCGGGTCCGCCTGGACGCCGACGTGCTGTTCGTCGACGACGGCGACATCCTCACCTCGGCGGGCGCCGCATCCGGTCTCGACGTCTGCCTGCACCTGGTGCGCTCCGACCACGGCAGCGCCGTCGCCAACCAGGTCGCCCGGCAGTGCGTGGTGCCGCCCTGGCGCGAGGGCGGCCAGGCCCAGTACATCGACCAGCCGGTGCCCCCGGAGGGCGCCAACGGCACCGCCGCGACCCAGGCCTGGGCCCTGGAGAACCTCGACCGGCCGCTCGCGCTAAGGGAGTTGGCCGCGCACGCGCGGATGAGCCCGCGCACCTTCGCCCGCCGCTTCCAGGACGAGACGGGCACCAGCCCGGGCCGCTGGCTGATCCAGCAGCGGCTGCACCGCGCCCGGCACCTGCTGGAGACCAGCGACCTCCCGGTCGACCGGATCGCCACCGAGATCGGCTTCGCCACCGGAGCGTCGCTGCGCCAGCACCTGCACGCCGCGATCGGGGTGTCGCCCCAGGCCTACCGCAACACCTTCCGGGGCCAGGCCGCCGCCGCCCCGAGCGGGGCCTGAGCGGCTCCTCGGCGGGGCGGCCTCTCGGGGAGCGAACACGGGAAGTCGACGGGGCCGACTTCCCGTGTCATCCGTACCGCTCACCGGGTCCGCGGGGAGCTCGTGCGGAGGAGCTCCGCGGCGGTGCGGGCGCCGGGAGGGCCCGCGCCGCGAGCCGCGGTGGCCCGCGGTAGCCGCTCCGGGTGACAGTTCGGGCGCGTACGCCGTGGCCCGGTTCGCCGGGGCGGAATGCTGTACCCGCCCGAGGCCCGGGGTGCACCGGTACCCGCCGGCGCGGGGCCCGCGGCGTGCAGCGAGGAGGCGCGATGTCGAGCGGCGGAATCACCATGGGCCCTCTGCCGGACCCGTGGATCACGGCACGGGAGGTCACCGTCACCGTACCCGTGGGTCTGGCCGGTGACCTCGACCGGATGAACCAGGTGATCAAGAACGTGATGACCCAACTCGGCCATCCGAACTGCCACTCCGGGTTCGACCTGAGGTTCCGGCAGTCGCTGGACTTCGTGGTCTCGCCCAAGGGCGATGTCGCGCAGGGCATCGCCCAGCCGTTCCTGGGCTAGGGCGGCGGGATGACCGGGCTCGGTGTCGGGCTCACCCACGTCCCCGGCGCCGAGCCGCTCCTCGAGGCCTGCGCCGACCTGCTGGAGGTCGTCGAGATCGAACCGCAGACGCTCTGGCGGGCCCGGTCGGACGGCACGACGGGCTGCGACGAGGAGTCGCTGCGCCGCCTCGCGGACCTCCCCGGCGCCCGGCTGCTGCACGGCGTCGGCAACCCGGTCGGCGGCTGCCGGCCGCCCGATCCCCGGCAGACCGCCCTCGTCGGCGAGTTGGCCGAGCGGCTGCGCGCTCCCTGGGTCAGCGAGCACCTGGCGTTCAACCGGACGGGCCGGGACGGCGAGGAATTCCGCACCGGCTTCCTGCTCCCGCCGCGGCAGACCCCCGAGGGCGTGCGGCGCGGCGTCGCCTCCGTGCGGGCCATGGCCGAGGCCCTCCCGGTGCCGCTCGCCGTCGAGATCGGTACCAACTACCTGCGGCCACGCGCCGACGAGCTGTCGGACGGCCGGTTCGTCGCGGGCGTGGCGGACGGCACGGGCTGCGGGCTGCTGCTCGACCTGCACAACGTCCTCGCCAACGAGCGCAACGGCCGGACGCCCGTCGACGGGCTGCTCGACGACCTCCCGCTCGACCGGGTCTGGGAGGTGCACCTCGCCGGCGGCTTCGAACACCGCGGCTACTGGCTGGACGCCCACAGCGGGCTGCCCGACGAGGAGTTGCTCGCGCTGGCGGAGCGGGTGCTGCCCCGGCTGCCGGCGCTGCGGGCGGTCCTGTTCGAGGTGACGGGCTCGGCCGTGCCGTACGTCGATCCGCGGGCCGTCCGGGACCTGCTGGTCCGCGTCCGCGAGCAGTGGCGGCCGCGGCCGGCGCTCGGGCCGCTCCTGCTTCCGCCTCCGCCGGGGCCGCCGTCCGTCGATGGAAGGGGCGAGGGGCCGGGCCCCGAGGAGTGGGAGTGCGCGCTGGGCGCGCTGGTGGTCGGCCGGGAGGCGGACGGCCCGCTCGCCCGGGAGCTGGTGGCCGACCCGGCGACCGCGCTGCTGCGGGAGCTGGTCACGGAGCTGCGGGCGGGCGCGCTGGCCGGCACGCTGGTCCACACCGTCCGCCTGCTGCTGCTCACCCTGGGAGAGGCGGGGGTTCGCGCCCTGCTGGACGACTACACCCGCTCCCGTCCTCCGGAGCCGTTCCCCACGGAGGAGGCGGTGGCGTTCGCCGCCCACCTGCGGCGCACCCGCCCGCGCGTTCCCTGGCTGGCCGACGTACTGGAACTGGACCTCGGCCTGGTCCGGGTGCGACTCGACGGCGCGCCGCAGACGGTGCGCCTCGGCACCGACGCGAACGACCTGCTGGACGCGCTCGGCGCCGGCCGACTGCCGGTCGCCCCGCGCCGGGGCGAGTTCCTGGTCCGGCTGACGGCCTGACGGACCGGCGGGCCGGGATCAGTCGTGGAGGGCGACGTTCGGCAGCGGGCAGCCGGCGGCGTCGAACAGGGCGGTTCCGCAGTCGCAGTGCTCGTCGGCCAGGGTCTCGCTCGGGGGGAGTTCCCAGACCAGCATCTGCGCGCACTCCGGGCAGTTCAGGCTGACCAGGGTCGCCCCGGACGCCTCGGATTCCTCGGATGCCTCCGATTGCGATCCCCAGGCCCGGACCGGGAGGCCCTCGTGCGTCAACCCGGTCGGCTCACGCTCACCGGTCGGTGCGACCAGCAGCTCGTAGGCGTCGGTGCCGCCCTCCCGCACCAGGAGGGTGTAGCCGAGTTCCGCCAACGCGTCTGCCACGTGATCGAGTTGGCGGACCGGGAGGTCACCGCGGCGCAGCGTCGGCTCGTCCTCGGCGGCCCGGTGGACGGTGTCGGTGCCGACACCCGTCGGCTCGGCCCCGAAGGCCCGTACCCGACCGGCCACGAACTCCGCCAGCCGGCCCGGGTGGTCCTCGCCGGCCCAGTCCATCGTGAACACCACCCGGTCGACCCGGACTCCCCGGGCCCGCTCGTCGGGGGTCAGGACCAGTTCTGCCAGCTCCGTCATGGCGGTCACGCTATCAACGGGCCGCGCCGCGCGGCCCCTTGGCCGGCCGGTGGCTCGGCGGGGCCGGCGAGCGCCCCGGCCTGATCGGCCCCCTTCACGAGCCAAACGCCGGACAATCACAAGGTCTCCCCACTAGGGTGAGGCCCGATCCACTGCTCGGCCTTCCCCGCGACCAGCGGGCATCCAGCATGCCCGCCGCCACGACTGGAGTGAACCGACCATGCATCCTCGTCCCCTGTGGAAGCGCCTCACCGGCGCGCTCGTCCGCCGCGGCATCGGCGCCACCGTAGGCGCGTTCGCGCTCGTCGCCGCCTTCGTCCTCGCGGGCACCGCCGCCGGCACCTCGACCGCGGCCGCCCAGCCCGCCGCGGTCGCCGGCACCGGCCAGTGGGCCTGCTCCGGCGCCGCCATCCCGGACGGCTGGGCCATCACCGCCTTCAACAAGGACGGCTGCAACGGCTGGGGCTCATGGTTCCAGCAGCCGGAAGCGGACGGGCTCTACTCCTGCGGCGGCTCCCCGATCTACGCGGGCTACGTCGTCACCGACTACATCAAGTACGGCTGCAACGGGATGGGTTCCTGGCGGCACAACCTCGTCAAGGACGGGATCTGGACCTGCGGCGGCTCCCCGATCGTCCCGGGCTACGTCGTGACCGGCTACCAGGTCCCGGGCTGCAACGGCGTCGGCGCCTGGTACCACCAGATCGCCCGGGTCGGCCTGCTCACCTGTCCCAACTCGCCGATCCCGCCGGGCTTCGTCTCGGGAGCGTACTGGGGATGGGGCTGCACCGGCCACGGCGGCTACTACCTCGGCAAGGCCTGACCCCGCACCGCGTCCGGCGCACACGCCGGGGCACCGCACACGGCGTGTGCGGTGCCCCGGCACGTTCCGGCAGGGCCGCGCCTGCTTCTGATCGCGGGGCCGCCTCGATGCCCAACTCCGCTGTGCCGCAACGGTGTTCGATCGAGCCGAGGGTCGATACGCTGATCCGGTGCCCACCGGCCGGGCCCGCGTCGCGGACGAGCGCGGAGCGGCGGCCGACGGGGGCGACCGGGGAAGGCTGGTGCGCATGGTCCTGGGCAGGCGGAAGCGGCGGGAAGCGGACGAGGCACGCGAGAAGTTCATCGCCAACCGGGAGAAGGTCCGTGCGTGGACCGGCAGTTGGGACTGCCCCGAGGTGGACTGGCCGGCCTTCGAGGAGGTCCCGCGTCCTTGGCTGGTCCTGCCGCGCGAACGCGACCGGTGGCTGGACCTCCGCGCGCCCTTCCTGGAGCGGTACGACTGGCTCCTCGAAGCCACACCCCGGGCGAACGGCGTCGACGAACTGTGGGCGCTCTGGGAGTTCGGCGCGGGCCACGCGTTCGAGCGCCTGACGATCCGCTTCCGCAGCGTCCTGGACCCCGAGTACCTGGCCGAGAAGCTGGCCCTCGGCATCGAGGCGGCGGAACTCGAAGGATGGCAGGACGGCGACGCCCAGAGCGTCTACGACTGGCTGTACAAGGGTGTCGGCGGCCTGGTCGGCACCGGCATGGTGCGCGGGAAACACCGCCTGGGCTTCGTCCTGCTGGAGCTGACCTGCGCGGCGGTCGGCCGCGCCGACGTCATCACCGAACTCCGCGCCTCGCTCACGACCACCTCCCTGGAGGGCAAGCCCCTGAAGCCCGACGGCAGGGACTGATGCTCCGGCCGTAGATCGTGGTCTTCGTGGTTGTTGGTGGCTTGTCGCTGGTAGTGGCTGGTGCGCGAGGGCGCCAGACCGGCTGTCCGCTGTCAGAGGGTGGCAGCACGCAGCACGATCAGGGCGACGGAGACCATGGTGAGGACCACCGCCGGGGACGCGCCCTTGCGGTCGCCGACGCGCAGGTGGAAGGCGACCGCCCCAGCGAAATAGAGCGTCAGGCCGATGGCGGCGGCGATTCCGACGGGTCCCCACCAGAGTCCGGCGATCACGCCGGTCGCGCCCGCGATCTGAGCGCCGATCAGGAGAGCCATCATGCCCTGCGGCACTCCGAGGGTGGACATCTGCTCGGTGATGTGCCGCGTCCGCAGGGACTTGGCCCCGGCCGACACCAGGAGAAGCGCCGACATGAACACGGTGACGGCGGCAAGGGAGACGAACATGGCTGAAACCTCAATCGTGCGAGATGCGAGTAGGGGGCGTGCGCACCTCGACGACGATAGGCGGCCAACAGGTACCTCCAGGTAACCTTCGGGGCATGAGCCCGCGACCCGGAATCGCCTTCCTCGCCGACTGTCCCGCTCTCCTGGCCATGGAGATCATCGCCAGCAAGTGGTCCATGGTCACGCTCTTCGCGCTGACCGACGGCCCGTTGCGCCACGGCGAACTGGTCGAGTTGAGCGGTGGCATCTCGCGCAAGGTACTGACCCAGACGTTGCGCCGGCTCCAAGCCAACGGGCTCGTCGAGCGCCGCGCGTACGCCGAGGCGCCGCCGCGCGTGGAGTACGGCCTGACCGATCTCGGGCGAACCCTGGAGGAGCCCATCAGGATGCTCACCGCATGGGCGCGGGAGAACGGCGAAGCGGTCGTCACGTTCCGGGAAGCAGCCGAGGCGGCCAGGACCATCGAGGCGGATCAGGCGACGGTGAAGGCCCCTCAGGCCACCCGTGATCGACGACGGGCGGCGGCAACGACAGGTCGCTCCGCAACAGTGGTCAAGAACTACCCGGAGCACTAAGGGCTGCCCCGCGATCGGCCGTTGAGATGGCCGGGCGCTCTTCTCGACTGCGACCCGCCGCAGGGCTTGACGGACGGGATCCGACGTCGTGCCATGAGAGGTCACACCGCGAACGGGGGACGACACGATGGCGGCGGAGAGACGCGACGGAGCCGGTGGCGGGCCCGAGAGCCGCCATGGGGTTCCACAGAGGAGCGCTCCGAGAACCCCGTCCCGCATCAACGAATGGGTCGGTCATGTAGTCGTGATCGTCCTGGCTCTGGTCGTCGTAGCTGTGATCGTCCTGGCGCTCGTCGTCCTGGTGATGATCGTGAGGAGCGCGGCATCCAGCGGATGCTCTCCGCACTGCGCCGGCAACACGCCCTTGTGGCACTGATCACCGACCCGCCCGCGAACCCGGGCGCCACCGCGCCGGTGGCCACCGCCGGTTCGCTGCTGCGGCGCCGGCGCCGGCGCCGGCGCGATCTTCTTTGGATTACCTGATCGGCATTTTGAAGCATTCATTTCGGTGGCATGGAGGGCGCGTCTCCGCAGCCCGGACGCCGGATTTCCGTGGGTACCATCTCCATTCGAGAAGACCATGGGCGAACGCCGAAGGGTGCACTGTGTCCGACTCCGCAAAACTTCGTATTTTCGCAATGCTGGACGCGAATGGTGACGGTGTCATTTCCAGGTCGGAGTACCTCGCGAGGGTCGACCGGGTGGTGTCGGCCCTGGGGTTCGAGGCCGGGCATCCGGTCGTGCTCGCGGCCAGGGCCGCCCACGAAGGGGTGTGGCAGGACATGGACGCCGACCAGGACGGCCGGGTCACCTTCGAGGAGTACCGCGAGTGGGCCGGGCCCGAGGCGTTCGAGCGGTCCTGCCGGGCCGTCCTCGGTTCCATGTTCGACATCGCGGACGCCGACGCCGACGGGCGGCTGACCCGCGACGAGTTCGTCCGCCTGCGGACGGCGATGGGCAACGCGAGGGCCGATGTCGACACGGCTTTCGAGAACCTCGACACCGATCGCGACGGTTACGTCGACCGAGACGCGTATCTGGAGGGGATCCGCGGCTTCGTGCTCACCGGGATCTCCGCCATGGCCCCCGTGTACGGCGACGGTGGCCTTCCACGGGAAGCGGAGCCGTCGCGCTGACGGTCTGCGGCACCGGTTGCGGCGACCCGGTGATCCCCGTGCGCGGGAAGTCGGTGGGGCCGACTTCCCGCGCACGGCGCGGGATTCAGGGGTGGCGGGCGGCTTGGGTGCGGCAGTGGGCGAGGGCGTACTTGAGGCGGGTGTCGGCGACGGGGGTGGTGAGGAGTTCGCCGGCGGTGACGAGGGTGGTCCAGTACCGGGCGGGGTCGCCGGTGCGGGGCAGGGGGCGGGCGGCGGCGAGGGAGAGATAGGCGGCGGTGAGGTTGCCGGTGGTGAACCACCGGCTCAGGCCGTGCTGGTGGCCGGGGCGGATGCCGCCCATGGCCTCGATGGCGACCAGGAAGTGCTCGACGACGGCGAGTTCGGTGTCGGTGAGGGGCTTGGGGACGTCGAAGACGCCGAGGGCTTCGAGGAGTTCGCCGGTGTCGTGTTCGGAGCCGGGGCGGGGGTCGGCGAGGAGGGCGTCGTAGCAGTCGTCCAGGCGGCGGGTGGTCTCGGCGAGCGGGATGGCCAGGGCGAGGCAGACCGCGCGGGCGGAGGGCACCGGCCTGCGGGTGCGGCGGCTGAGGAGCGCGTAGGTCTCGGCGGGGGTGCGGCCACGGGAGAGGACGTGGCCGGCGAGAGTGGTGAGGTGCACGGGGGTTCGGGCATTCAGGCGGTGACGAGCGTGCGGGCGGGGCCGGGGGCGGGCGCGGGGGCGACGAGGGCCCAGATGTACTTGCCGATGCCGCCGGGGCGCTCGGCGCAGCCCCAGCGTTCGGCGAATTCGTTGACGAGGAACAGGCCTCGGCCGTGTTCGTCGTCCGGGAGCGGGGCGTGGAGGACGGGACGGCCGGACCCGGCGTCGTGGACCTCCAGCCTGAGGCAGGAGTCGACGAGGGTGAAGCGGACCTCGACGTGCCGGTCGTCGGGGGCGTCGGAGTGCTGGACGGCGTTGGCGAAGAGTTCGCCGAGGAGAAGCTCGGCGGTGTCCGAGTAGCGCTCGCCGGAGGGGAGTCCGGAGAGGTAGGCCCGGAGCAGGTAGCGCGCCAGGGGCGTGGACTCGGTGCGGGAGTCGAGGTGCGCGACGAACGCGCGGGGGCGGCTGTGGGTTTTGGGCATGGGGGTACCTCACGGGGGCGGAGGGGGGCGTGCGACAGGAGCGCGCACCATCACGCTACGCATGCAGATGATTGCGTTCCGGTCTCAATGATCGGCTGGTGGAGGTACGGTGATGGCCGAAATCGGGTACCACGCACGTGCGGTACGTCTGGGGGTCTTGCATGGCACACCGGCGACTGAAGAGCGAAGTGACGGCCAGTTCGGCGCGCATCTTCGGCGAGGAGCTGCGGTTCTACCGGGAGATGGCCGGCTACACGCAGGAGCAGTTGGCGAAGCTGCTGCACTGCACCAGGCCGAACATCACGAGGTACGAGTCCGGCCAGCGGCGCATGCCGCCGGACCTGGTCGTGAAGGCCGACGTGTTGCTCGACACGGGCGGATCGCTGAAGCGGCTCTGGGACCGGGTGGACTGGAGTGTGGGGGTCGAGCATCCGGACTGGTTCCAGACCCATGTCGCCATGGAGGCCGAGGCGGTTGGCGCCCGCGTCTACCAGTGCGGCTATATGCATGGTTTGCTGCAATGTCAGGAGTATGCGCGGGCGCTGTTTGCCGCTGGCAACTCGACAGCGCTCATTGAAGAACGAACGGCCGTGCGAATGGCTCGACAGCAGCGGTTCCTCGTGCAGGACGGCCCCTTGCTCCTTGCTGTCCTAGACGAGAGCACGATTCGAACGGTCATCGGTGGACCGGAGGTGATGCGCCGCCAGATGGAGCACCTGTTGGCCATCTCGGAACTGTCGAACGTGATCATTGAGATCGCACCGTTCGCGGATCGCAGGACCGTCATCCCTACATCGATGGTTCTGTTGGAGATGCCTGATGGGCAGAACTACGTCTACTCCGAGAGCTTGGATCGAGGGCACCCGAGCAGTGATCCGGAAGTCGTCGCCCTGCATCGGCGCGCCTATGATCGGCTGCGCAGCGAGGTACTCTCAGGGAGTAACTCGCTTGCGCTGATCCGTGAGGCGTTGGAAAGGTACAAGGATGACGCGGAACGAGCTCGCCAGAGCCGTCTGGCGGAAGAGCAGCTACAGCGCGCCCAACGGAGGCGACTGCGTCGAGGTGGCCCCCGGATTCCCCGGCCTCGTCCCCGTGCGTGACTCCAAGGATCCCCACGGCCCGGCGCTCGTGTTCCCGGCCGCCGCCTGGGGCTCCTTCATCGCCGCGATCCAGGAGGGCCAGTTCCCTGCATGAAACTGGTCTGGCGCAAGAGCAGCCACAGCGGCGGCAACGGCGGCAACTGCGTTGAGGTGGCCCCCGGATGCCTCCCCGGCGTCGTCCCGGTGCGTGACTCGAAGGATCCGCACGGCCCGGCGCTCGTTTTCCCGGCTGCCGGGTGGGAAGCCTTCGTGGCAGCCGTACGGGAAGGGGAGTTTCCGGGATGAGGTTGGTCTGGCGCAAGAGCAGCTACAGCGGAACGAACGGCGGTGACTGCGTCGAGGTGGCCCCCGGATGCCTCCCCGGCGTCGTCCCGGTGCGTGACTCCAAGGATCCGCACGGCCCGGCGCTCGTTTTCCCGGCCGCCGCGTGGGGCTCCTTCATCGCCGCGATCCGGGGAGACGAGTTCCCGGTCGGCAGCTGACGGGGGATCGGCAGGACAGGAGCCGGGGCGCCCGGACGGCGTGCCCCGGCTCAGGCGCGCAGGTGGGCGAGGAGCGTGTCGGCGGACGGGTAGGGGCGTTCGGCGGGGAGGAGCTGTCGGGCGGCGTCCAGTTCCCCGTTCCGCACGTGGGCGTGGACCGTGTGCGCGAGCTCGGTGACGTCGGTGATCGAGACGATCCAGTCGTCCGCGTAGCGCCTGGCGGCCTCGCCGGCGAGCCCGAGCTGGAGGGAGCGGTGGGGGAGCGGCTGCAGGCGCAGGCCGCGTTCCGGGTCCCACTGCACGCGGGCCGGGGAGCGCTTCAACTCCCGCTTCCAGGCGGCCTGATCGGGGTGCAGCTCGGGTACGTAGTGGGACAGGCAGCTGTTCCGAAGCGCCCATTCGAAGCCCTCGCGGGTGATCTCGACGGCGAGGACGGTCTCCTGCCCCTCCTTCGTCGCCCATCCGCAGCGGTACATCATCCAGAGGAACGACGGCTTGATCCACGTCATCCGGTCCCGCTTCCACACCGCCGGGAAGCGGCCGTCCCTGGCGGCGGGCAGGCCGATCTCCGGGGCGTACGCCTGGTAGACGGTCACGGTGGAGGCGGTGTGGAGGGCGCGGATCTCGAACTTCGGTTCTGGCACGGTGATCAGGATCAAGGATCGGCGAGCGTGGCGCCAGCGGATTCTTCGACGACTGCCCTCAGGATCCGAAGGAGCCCCGCCGGAAGGCCTTCCGGCGGGCCTCACCGTGGCCCCGCGCACGAGGCTTGGGTTCTAGGGATCGTTGCAACATCCCAGTTGGGGAGTGCAATGACCTTCGAGATCCGCAAGGATCGGACGGTGCGGGGACGGCGGAAGC
>NZ_JBIVSD010000016.1:0-209436 GCF_044756065.1 Kitasatospora sp. NPDC092039
TCCCGCTGCGGCAGCAACGGCTCAATCCGAGCCCACGCAGCATCCGTTATCTCTCCTCGACCCACCACAAGATCAATTATGAGACACGGCCTAGCGGATCGCGGTCTCCACGATCGGCGGGTGGCCGTTCCAGGAGGCGAAGACCGAGTTGGCCTCGTCGCCCCGGGTGAAGTCGACCCGCAGCCACTGGCCGTTGGTCCACACCTGCATCTGCCAGCCCGGGTCCGGGGTGGCGGAGACCAGGGTGGCCCGGTCCGGCTTCAGGTCCAGCGCGACCTTGCCGCCCGGGATCGGGTAGCTCCTCACCGTGGACGTCGCGGTGGCGGCGGGGGCGGGCCTGCGGGTGGGCGGCGCGGCGGCGGCGGCGGTGGTGGCGGTCGCGGCCGGGCCGTGCGGCGCGGTGGTGGCGGCGGCGGTGGTTCGGGAGGCCGCCGGGGAAGGGGGCGTGGACTGGGCGGCGGAGCGTGGCTGGTCCGGGGTGGCGGGCGCGGAGGGCGGCGTGCCGCCGGCCTTCGGGGAGGGCAGCGGCAGCGCCGTCGGCTGCTCGAACGCGGCGCCGGTCAGCACCGCGTGCACGCCCAGCCAGGAGAGCGCCACCGCCGCCCCGGTGGCCGCCGCCCAGGCGCCGAGTTGTACCAGTCCGTTCCGCATCGTTCGCACATCCTGCCGTATTTCCAAACGGATGGAGACCGGCACCCCCGGTATTCAGCAGGGCAGTTGCACAATGTCCGGACCGGCACCCGAGGTACAGACCACTGACCGGCGATGGCGTACCGTGCAGGGCCATGGCAACAGTGCTCGTGGTCGAGGACGACCCCTTCGTACGTTCCGCCCTCATCCGCCATCTGACCGACACCGGTCACGCGGTCCGCAGCGTGGGCACGGCTCTGGAGGCGCTGCGGGAGGTCGCCCAGATCGGCTGTGACCTGGTGATCCTCGACCTGGGCCTGCCCGACCTGGACGGCAGCGAGGCGCTCAAGATGATCCGGGGCCTGACCGACGTGCCGGTGATCATCTCCACCGCCCGGGACGACGAGGCCGAGATCATCCGACTGCTCAACGACGGCGCCGACGACTACCTGGTGAAACCTTTCTCCGGGGAGCACCTCAGCGCCCGGATGACCGCCGTACTGCGCCGGTTCGGCGGCGGCGCGGCCCCCGTCGCCCAGGTGCTGCGGGTCGGCGGACTGGCCATCGACCTCCAGCGGCGGGAGGCCGCGCTGGACGGACGGCCGCTCGACCTGACCCGCCGTGAGTTCGACCTGCTGGCCTTCCTGGCCGCCCGGCCGGGCGTGGTGGTGCCGCGCAAGGAGATCCTCGCCGAGGTCTGGCAGCAGACCTACGGCGGCGACCAGACCATCGACGTCCACCTCTCCTGGCTGCGCCGCAAGCTCGGCGAGACCGCCTCCAACCCCCGCTACCTGCACACCGTCCGGGGCGTCGGGGTCCGGCTGGAGGCCGCCGGGGGCCTGGCGGAGCACCGGACGTGAGGCGGTTCGGGCGCTCGCTGCGCTGGGCCCTGATCAAGGCCGCCGTGGCCGGGACCACCATGGTCGCGCTGGCCTTCCTGATCCCGCTCGGGATGATGGTCCAGCAGACCGCCCGGGACCGGGCCTTCACCGCCGCCGAGCGGCAGGCCGCGGCGCTCGGGCCGGCCCTGGCGATCACCACCGACGAGGACGCGGTCAACCGGGCGCTGGCCAGTACGGACGCCGGCGGTCAGGGGCGGATGGCGGTGCACCTTCCGGCGGCCGGGCAGCCCGCCGGGGCGGGGGGCGGCGAGGCCGGTGCGGCCGGGCCGGCTGGTGGTGAGGCGAGTGGCGCCGGGCCGGCGGGCGGCGAGGCGGTTCGCGGTGGCGGGGGCGGCGAGCCCGGGGGCCCGGTGCTGGGGGAGGGGCGCGCCGCCACGGCCGACGTGGCCACCGCCGGCGGGCAGGGCCGCTCCTTCACCGTGAAGGTGCCCGGCGGGTACGCCCTGCTCCAGCCGGTCGCGGTGGACACCGGGCGGACCGCGGTGGTCGAGGTGTTCGTGGCCGAGAGCGACCTCACCGGCGGCGTCGCCACGGCCTGGCAGGTGCTCTCCGCCGTGGCGCTCGGCCTGGTCGCCATCTCGGTACTGGTCGCCGACCGGATGGGCGGCCGTATCGTCGCCTCCGCGCGCAGCCTCGCCGGCGCCGCCCGCTCGCTCGGCGCCGGGAACCTCTCGGTGCGGGTCCCGGTGGAGGGCAAGCAGGTCGAGGGCAGCCCCGAGGAACTGCGCGAGGCCGGGCAGGCGTTCAACACCATGGCCGACCGGGTGGTCCAACTCCTCGCCGCCGAACGGGAACTGGCCGCCGACCTGTCGCACCGGCTGCGCACCCCGCTGACCGTGCTGCGGCTCAACGCCGCCTCGCTCGGCGAGGGCGACGCGGCCGACGCCACCCGGCACGCGGTCGCCCAACTGGAGCGCGAGGTCGACCAGATCATCCGCTCGGCCCGCCGTGCCCCCGAGGACGCGCCCGCCGTCGCGGTCGGCTGCGACGCCGCCGAGGTGATCCGGGAGCGGGTCGGCTTCTGGTCGGCGCTGGCCGAGGACGAGGGGCGCCGCTGGCAGCTGGCCGGAGCCGAGCGGTCGGCGCCGGTGCCCGTCCAGCGCGGGGACCTCGCGGCCGCCGTCGACGCGCTGCTCGGCAACGTCTTCCGGCACACCGCCGTCGGCACCGCCTTCTCGGTGGACGTGCTGGCCACCGACAGCTCGGTGATCGTGCTGGTCGGCGACGCCGGACCGGGGTACAGCGACCCGGCCGCCGCCCTCAGACGCGGCGAGGGGCACGGCGGCGAGGGCTCCACCGGCCTCGGCCTGGACATCGTCCGCAAGCTCGCCGAGTCCACCGGCGGGGACCTCGCGCTCGGCCGCTCCGCGGTGCTCGGCGGCGCCGAGACCCGGCTGCGGCTGCGCACCCGGCCGGCTGCGGCGGAGCCCGCCCGGGGCGGACGGCGGCGGACCCGGGGCGCGCTGTTCCAGAAGTGACCGTCGCCCGGGGTGGCGCGCTGCGGGCGACCGGCGGCGACCTCCAGGGCTCCTGCGACGGCGACCTCCGGGCTCCTTCGACGGCGCCGTGCTCCGCCCGCGAGGAAGGAGGGCCGGTCAGAGCCGCTTTGTCACGCTTCGTAGTCGATCGTGTCCGATTCCACCCGGGTGGCATCCGGTATCGTCGCTGGTTGGCCGAGCCGTGGACGGAGTGGACAGTGACAGCGGTGCAAGACGAGCGCAGCCCGGTGCGGACCGCACCCGACCCCTCGCCCGCCCCCCTGTCGGACCGGCTGCGCCGGGCCCTCGGCGCCCCTGTCCGGGCGCTGCGCGAGGCCCCCCGCCGTCCGCTGCTGGCCGCCTCCGCCGTGGCGCTGCTGTCCCTGCTGGTGTACGCGGTGGTCCGCCACTTCGTCCACACCTCGATGGTGGACATGATCGTCTACCGGGCCGAGGGCGCCGCCGTGGCCAACGGCACCGACCTGTACGAGCTGCGCGTCACCGAGTGGAACCTGCCCGCGACCTATCCGCCGTTCGCGGCGATGCTGTTCGTCCCGACCACCTGGTTCCCGGTCCCCTTCCTCCGGGTGGCGATCACTCTCGGCAACCTCGGGCTGCTCGCCCTGCTGACCCACCTGTCCTTCAAGCTGGCCGGCTGGCCGCGCCGCGAGCTGCGGCCGATCGGCGTGGTCCTGGTGACCGGCCTCGGGGTCTGGCTCGAACCGGTCTTCACCACGCTCCGCTACGGCCAGATCAACCTCGCGCTGGCCTGCCTGGTCCTCTGGGACCTCACCCGCGCGGACGGACAGCGGAGCAAGGGCATGGCGATCGGCATCGCCGCCGGCATCAAGCTCACCCCCGGCCTGTTCGCGGTCTACCTGCTGATCACCGGCCGGGTCCGGGCCGCCTTCGTGGCGGGCCTCACCTTCCTCGGCACCTTCCTGCTCGGCGCCGTGGTCCTGCCCGACGCCACCTGGGGCTTCTGGACCAAGTACCTCTACGACTCCTCCCGGGTCGGCAAGACCTGGATCGTCGACAACCAGTCGATGCGCGGCGCCTTCGCCCGCCTGCTGCACGCCGCCGACCCCGGCACCGTCGCCACCCTCGGAGTGGGCCTGGTCGCGCTGGCCGGCCTCGCCGTCGCCGCCTGGGCCGCCCGCAGCGGCCGCTGGCTGCCCCGGGCCGAGGCCTGGGGCGTCTGCTGCGCGGCCGTCACCGCCGTACTGATCTCGCCGATCAGCTGGACCCACCACTGGGTCTGGTGCGTGCCGGTGCTCGTCCTGCTCGCCGCCGAGGCCTCGGTCGAGCACGCCCGTCCGGCCGGTGTCCGCCGGCTGCGCTGGCGGGCCGTCTTCTGGGGCACCCTGGTCGCCTTCCTGTCCTTCGCGATGTGGGCCGCGAAGCCGGTCGGCCTGGCCGTCCTCGACATGTCACCGTGGCGCCAGCTGCCGACCTCGGTCTATTCGTGGGTCGGACTCTGCTTCCTGCTCGCCGCCGCCGTCCGGATAAGGGCCCGACGGCGTTCGGCCGGCGCACCGCTGGTCCGGCTGCCCGGACAGCGGGACGTCGGCGGCCCGGACGCCGCCCGCGGTCGTCAGCAGGCCCCCGCGGCCCGCTGAGCCGGCGGGGGCGCCGCTGCCGCGTCCCTGCTTCCTGGCCTTCCTGGGCCTCCGGTCCTCGCGGTCCTTGCGGTCCTCGCGTTCCCGGTCCTTCCCTTCGTTCGTTTCCTGCCGCTTCTGCCGCCGAGCCCGCTGCTCGTCCGCGGGGTCCCGCGGGTGCTCGTACTCGTGCTGCTGAACGTGCCAGTGCACGCTGCGGCGCATGCCTAGGCGAGCAGCTCGGCGAGCGAGCCGTCCATGTCCAGCGCGGCCAGCTCGCTGCCCGGCGGGACCAGCCGGTGCGCCCGCTCCAGCCAGGCCGCGACGGCCGGCAGGGGGGCCTCCAGCAGCGCGTCGCCGGCGGGCGAGCTGAGCGCCAGGCAGAGCACGCTGCGGCGGCCCGAACGGGTCGGCCAGATCCGCACGTCGCCCTGGCCGCACGGGCGGAAGGTGCCCTCGACCAGCAGCTCGCGGGCGAACACCCAGGTCACCGGGGAGCCGGTGTCCAGGTGGAAGGTGATGTACACCGCGTACGGGTCGTGGCTGCCGTACGACAGTCGGGCCGGGACCGGGACGCTGTGCTCGGGCGAGAGCACCAGGTTGAGCTCCAGCTCGTGCTCGACGACGCTGACGGGACGCTCCATGATCGTCTTCCTCTCTACCTTCGGGCGGTGCCCGGTTCCGGGCCCCTGTGACCTTTGAGAGGGCGGTCCGCAGCGGCTCTTACACACGTTTCCGGGATTTCTTCGGGAAGTTCGGTGAGGGGTGGTGAACGGCGGGTGGCGCAGCGCGCGAGCAAAGGTCGTGCGCTGGGTTCCCTACCTTGAGCGACCCCCCGCTGTCCGGGGAATCGCGAACTTGCCGTCCTGGCTTCGCCGAGGTACTACCCTTTGTGACTGCCTGGCGACTGTCCGCCCATCGGTGGTGCCCCCACACGCGCCGAGCGCCGGGCGCGCGCCGGATCGTGCGCGCGGGTGGACGCGTCTGCGGTGGTCGGGCCCGGTCGGCCGCACCGTCCTCGTCAGGCCCTGCCAGGAAAGAAGACGCCCATGACGGACCGCCCCTTCGCCGGCGCCGGCGACCCGGCCGTCGCGCCCGGGCCCGGCTACTACCCCGACCCCTCCGTCCCCGGCTTCGTCCGGTACTGGGGCGGCTCGGCCTGGGTGCCGGGCACCAGCCGGCCCGCGCCCGCCGCCGGCGAGGTGCTGGCCCCGCCCCGGTACGCGACCCGGCGGCCCGCCCCGGAGGGGGTGCCGGCGCGGGCGGTGCCGCCGCCGGTGGTGCCGGAGGCGGTCGCGCCCGAGGTGGTCGCGCCCGACGTGGCGGTCGTGCGGGCGGCGGCTCCGCAGCAGGTGGCTGCGGAGGAGCTGGTCCCGGACGCGCTGGTCCCGGAGCCGGGCGGGCCGGCGCAGGTCGGGACGCCGGCGGGCGGGGGCGACACCGGGCCGGTGTACTTCGACCAGACCTCCGGCGGGGCGTCCTTCGTGCTCGGGCCGCGGCTGGCGGAGGTGATCGGCGGGCCGGTGTTCCGGACGGTCGACGGGCCGGGGGCGCCGCTCGGGATGCCGTCGTCGGGGCCGGCGTCGTCGGAGCCGGTGTCCTCGGGGGTGCCGTCGGGCCTCGGCGGTGCCGGACGGCCGCGGGGCGTGGAGGGGACCGGGGGCGCCGGTGCGGTGCCCGAGGCGGCCCCGCCGTCCGGTCCGTCCCCGGTCCCGGTTGCCGGGGAGTCCGGCTGGCAGGCCGATCCGCGGACGCAGCGGGGCCTGATGGAGACGGGCGGCGCACAGCACTGGGTCTCCTGGGGGGTGCTTTCGGGGGCGTCCGATGCGGACGAGGGGCGCGCGGAGCAGGAGCGCGCTCCGGCTGCCGTGGAACTGGCCGCCGCCGGCGCTCCCGTCGGCGCTCCCGTCGGGGCTCCCGTCGGGGCGAAGGCGGTGCGGGAGGCGCCGGTGCCGGCCGTCCTGGCGTCGGGCCCGGTGCCGGTGGTCGGCGAGGCGGCGCTCGCGGCCCCGGCCTCGGTGGCGGTCGCCGCGAAGACCGGGGCCGCGACCGCCGCCACCGCCGTCACTCCCGCCGCCCCGCCGCCCACCGTACGGACGGTCCGCGAGACCGCCGTCCAGCCCCGGCCGGCCGCCACCCCCACCGCCCCAGCGTCACCCCGGGCCGCCCGGCCCGCCCGGACCACCCGGGTCGTCCGTCCGGCCGGCCTCGGCCGCCGACTGGCGGCACGGACGGTGGACACCGCCGTCCTGCTGGTGGTCGCGGTCGCCGCCGGGATCCCGCTCGCCCGCTCGGTGACCGACCACCTCCAGCTGAAGGTCGACCAGGCCCGGATGGCCAGCGCCCTCGCCCGCCGACAGGTCCAGGTCTGGCTGGTGGACGACGTGGTGCTGGGCAAGATCGCCGTACTGATCGGCATCCTGCTGTTCGTCAGCCTGCTCTACGAGGTGCTGCCGGTCGCCCGCACCGGCCAGACCTTCGGCAAGCGACTGGCCCGGATCCGGGTGGTGGACGCCGCCGCCCCGGCCGCCCGGACCAGACTGGGCCTCGGCCGCTCGCTGCTCCGGTGGGCCGTGCGGCAACTGGGCACCGTGCTGCTGCTCGGCCTGGTCTGGCCGGTGTTCGACCGGGTGGCGCGGCGGGGCTGGCAGGACCGCGCGGCCCGTACCCGGGTGGTGCGGGGCTGAGGCCCGCGGGGGCCCGGAGCAAAACGGACAAAATATACCGAACATCAAGAATCCGCGATGTTCTACTCGGGGCATGAGCACCCACGACCCCTCAGGCCCCCAGCCGGAGGGGGGCGGCAAGCCCTCCTTCGACAAGCAGCCCCCGCAGCCGGGCGGCGGCACGCCGGAAAGCGAGCCGTCTGGCCCGACCCCGTCCCCGTCGACCGACCCGTCCCACGGCCCGTCCGGCGGCCCCGGCGCCTACCAGGGCACCTACGGCGGGAGCCCGTACGGCGAGCCGACCCCCGGTCAGAACCCGTACGGCGAGGACCCGTACGGCCAGCCGCCCCCCGGTCACGGCACCGGCTACGGCCCCGGCGCGTACGGCACCCCCGGCGCCGGCCCCGTCCCCGGCATGCCGCCGATCGGCAGCTGGCCCAAGCGGATCCTCGCCCGGCTGATCGACTACGTCCTGATGCAGGTCATCGGCGTGATCGTGGTGGGCCCCTTCAGCGACCTCAGCACGCGCAACGGCTCCACCGAGGCGTTCTGGCTCGGCTGCGCCCTCTACCTCGTCTACGAGGCCCTGATGCTCAGCCGGGACGGCCAGACCCTCGGCAGGAAGGCGATGAAGATCCGCGTCGCCATGCTGATCGACGGGAACACGCCCACCCCGTCCGCCGCCTGGACCCGCACCGCCGTCTTCATCCTCCCGGCCGTGGTCTGCTGCGCCGCGCTCTGGTGGATCGTCGACGGGACCTTCGGCGTCTTCGACAAGCCGTACCGGCAGTGCCTGCACGACAAGGCCGCGAAGACCGTGGTGGTCACCACGGAGGTCTGAGCGGCGGAGCGGGACGCGTCCGCGCCCGGCGGCGGATCAGCGCTGCCGGGCGTACGCGTGCCCGGCCGGGGCGGCGGCAGCGGCCGCAGCGGGGCGGGGCCCCACCGCCGGGTCCGCGGGGCCCACGGGCGCGGTGGCGGCCCTGGCGGCGACCACGGACATCCGGAGCACCGTCACCACGGTGCCGAGCGCCAGCGCGAACCCCACCAGCACCGAGACCGCGAGGACGCCCGAAGCGCCCGAAACGGCCAGCAGTGCCACCGTGGTGGCGGCGACGGTGAACGAGCCGAGGCAGGCCTGGGCGACGGAGGGGCGCGGCATGGCGGAGGTCCTTCGCGCGTCGGGGGGAACGGGCGGAAACGGTGCCGGTCCCCGTGGTCCTACCCGCGGGGGAGACGGGTACGTCCAGGCTAGCCCCCGAGCCCGGGGGCACGGGGGGCGCACGGGCTCACCCCGGGGTCGTCAGGACCGGTCGGTACGGTGAACCGCGGCCTGTCGACCGCGCACCACCACGGACCACCACGCACCACCACGCACCACCGTCTACCGCACCGCACCGCACACCACGTCACGCACCACCGCACCCGGGGGAACCGACCATGCCCATCCCCGCCGACTGGCCCACCACCGAGGCCGAGGCGCTCGCCGAGCAGGAGCGGCTGCGCCCGCTCGTCCAGGCCCACGACGACCCCGGCCGTGACGACACGGGCCGGGACGACACGGCCCCCGGCGAACTGGTCGCCGGCGTCGACGTCGCCTACGACGACGACCGCGACCTCGTCGCCGCCGCGGCCGTCCTGCTCCACCGGGACACCCTCGAAGTCGTGGAACAGGCCACCGCCGTCGGCCGGATCGCCTTCCCCTACGTCCCCGGCCTGCTCGCCTTCCGCGAACTCCCCGCCGTCCTCGACGCGTTGGCCGCCCTCACCCACACCCCCGACACCGTCGTCTGCGACGGCTACGGCCTCGCCCACCCCCGCCGCCTCGGCCTCGCCAGCCACCTCGGCGTCCTCACCGGCCTGAGCACCCTCGGTGTCGCCAAGTCCCCCTTCACCTTCGACCACCACGAACCCGACGCGCCCCGCGGCTCCTGGACCCCGCTCACCGACCCCGCCACCGGCGAGGAGGTCGGCCGTGCCGTCCGCACCAGGGCCGGCGTGAAACCCGTCTTCGTCTCCATCGGCCACCGGACCGGCCTCGACACCGCCGTCCGCACCACCCTCGACCTCGCCCGCCACTACCGCCTCCCCGAAACCACCAGGCACGCCGACTCGCTCTGCCGACGCGCCCTCGCCGACGCCCAGCGGACCGGGACGAGCGCGAACTGACCGTGCCCCGGGCGGGATTCGGGCCCGGTGTGTTAGACATGAGACACCGGGGCCCGGCCCCGACCACCAGGGACGGACGCACGGGGGAGGCGCCGAAAATGGGAGCAGGAACCACCGGTACCGGTTCTACCGGCGGAGCCGGACAGGGCTACCGCGTCGAGGTCGAACAGCTCCGCGCCTTCGCCGGCCAAGTCCGGCTGCTGCTCGCCGACTTCCAGAAGAACGCCGACGGCACCGACGCCCACGGCCGCAGCGCCATCGGCAAGAACGCCTTCGGGACCTTCGCCGAGGCCACCGAGATCCACGGCCGCTACGGCACCATGCGGGACGCGCTGCGCGACGTCCTCAACCAGCTCCAGGAAGCCGTGAACGAGGCCCAGCGGAAGGCCGACCTCACCGCCGCCAACTACGAGGAGCAGGACCACCACACCGCCGCGAAGCTCAAGCTCGGCGACGACGGCTGGTCCGTCGCGCACCCCTCCGCGAGCAGCCGGGCCGCGGCCGAGCAGAACCGCACCCCGTCCACCCGCGGCAACGCCACCGTCTGACCGCCGCCCGCCCGGACCGAACGGAGGCCGACCGCCCGTGGTCTACACCGACTTCACCAAGTACAGCCACGCCCAGCTCCGCACCATGGCCCAGGCCCTCGACCCCGGCGCGGTGATGGCCGCCGGCGACCCCTGGCGCAGGGCCGCCGACACCCTCAAGCAGATCCGCCTGGCCCTCACCAAGGCCAGCACCGAAGCCGCCACCTCCTGGGAAGGCACCACCAGCGACGCCTTCCACACCCGCATGCTCACCCTGGCCGCCAGCATCAACAACGCCGCCGCCTACGCCAACGACGCGGCCAACATCCTCCACAACACCTCCGAGGCCATGGCCAAGGCCAAGCGCGACATGCCCGAGGAACCCGGCAACTGGGACAAGGTCAAGGACACCGTCGGCGACGCCCTCTTCGGCGACGAGGACGAACACATCCCCCTCGCCGACCGCAAGAAGGCCGAAGCGGCCGCCATCATGCAGACCCTCGCCATGCACTACCGCATCGCCACCCCGGCCCTGAAGCCCCCGCCGTCACTTCAACGGCCGCCGGTCGACGAGAGCCGTGACGTGGGGGCGCAGGCCGATCCGAGTGGGGCGGCGGCAGCGGCAGCCGCAATGTTCTCGGGTACGTCGTTCGGACCCGGGGGAACGCCTGCGAGGTCAGCAGATGTGGCCGCGCCGCAGCGGCCGAAGTCCTCCCCACTTTCCGTGACGGCCGGGACCACGCCCAAGAGCGTGGCCGCTCCGACAGAGTCCGGAATCAAGGGCGGTGTGGCGCAAGCCCCACCGAAGCCGTCGACTGCCGCGAGCAATGGTCCTGGCTCCGGCATCTCGGGCACTCCGGTGTCCCGTCCGAGCGCCAGTGCGCCGAGCTCCACTACTTCCGGAACTCAGACGTCCGGGCTGAGTACGCCATCGCCCACGGGTCCGGTGAGTGGGCCGGTAACAGGTGGTGGCACGCCGACGAGCGTCAGTCCGGGGGGTCCGGCCATGCAGGCTCCCCCGGTCGGGCCTGGCTTCGGACAGAGTAAGGCCGGATTCGGGGGTAAGGAGTTCGTCGGCGGCGCGGTGCCGGTGGAGGGCCCGGGCCCGCGCGGAGACAGAGCCGTCAGCACGGGCGGTGGCGGTGGGCTCCATCCGGGTATCGGAGCCGGGAGGCCCGGGAAGTCCGGCTCCAACCAGGTGGTGGGTGGGCCCCTGGCCCGGCCCGGCGGTGCCGTCCGTGAGACGTCTCCCGGTGCCGGAGCACATGGCAAGCAGGCGTTCACGGAAGGCGGATCCGGGCTGGGAGCTCGTAGCCGGCTGAACACTGAATCAGGGGCTCGTGGCGCGGGCGTCATGGCGCCCGGTATCCCGATGAGTGAAACGCAGCGCCGCAAGAAGGACCACGGGAAGGGCGGCGAACGACCGGACTACCTCGTCGAAGACGAGGAGACGTGGGCGTCGGACAAGCCGACCAATCCGAACGTGGTGGAATGAGTTCGGTCTGCAAGGGCCAGGTGATCTGATTGCATCCCGCAGGTCGGTGATCTGCGGGATGCTCCATTGATTGGGGTGACCGGGTTTGGCGAGCCGCCTGTTGGCGCGTGGTACGGCGGTCCTTGCCGCTGGGGCCTTGATCTGGGCTGTTGCAGCACCTACGGCATTGGCTGATCAGATCAGAGATCAGCAGTGGGCTTTGAAGGCATTCGAAGCCGACGCGAAGATCTGGCCGGTCAGCCAGGGGGAAGGTGTCACCGTTGCGGTGATCGACAGCGGGGTGAACGCGGATCACCAGGACCTGACTGGACAGGTCCTTCCAGGGGCCGACTTCTCCGGTACCACGTCGGACGGCCGAATCGATGCCGACGGCCACGGCACCGGAATGGCGAGTCTGATCGCAGGGCACGGGCATGGTGCACAAGCCGGAGTGATGGGTCTCGCACCCAAGGCGAGGATCCTTCCGGTGAAGGTGAGGACGAATGAAGGCGGCCCCCTTCCGGAGCAGAACGACCTTGCGGCGGCTATTCGCTACGCGGTGGACCACGGCGCGAAAGTCGTCAACATGTCCATCGGAGGGCCGTTCCGCTTCGATTCGCAAGCCCGCAAGGCCATTGCTTACGCGGTATCGAAGGACGTCGTGCTGGTCGGAGGCGCAGGCAACAATGTCACGGATCTGAGCGTCAACTATCCGGCGGCCTTCCCCGGGGTAGTGGCTGTCGGGGCGGCGGACCCCAACGGCGGTGTATGGGGCAGCTCAAAGCCGGGCCCCGAGCTCACGCTCCTTGCCCCCGGCGTGGAGATCTACCGAGCTTCGGCGAAGTCCCTGACGAGCTACGCGATTGGGAACGGTACTTCCGACTCCACCGCCTACGTTTCCGCCACTGCCGCACTCATTCGCTCCAAGTACCCCAATCTGTCCGCCGGCCAGGTGATTAATCGCATGATCAAGTCGGCCACCCCGCCACCCGGCGGGGCGGCAGTGCCCAACAGCACTTATGGCTACGGGGTTCTGTCACCTGCGAAGGCGTTGGAGCCGAATTCCGCTGTGGACGACGGGCCCAGGGAGAACCCGCTCGTCAAACGGGTGGAATCGCTGGGCACCCCCCCTCCCGTGGATGAGGAGACCGACGAGCCCTCCGTGGAGCCCATGGTCCCGGAGGGGGACAGCGCCAGCAGCGGGAACGGGGTGGGGGGCATCATCGGGGCGGCGGCCGGGGGTGTGGTGCTGGTGGTCGGGCTCGTCGTGGGGCTCGTGGTGCGGGGGCGGCGGAGGCGGGGGGACGGGTGACCGCCGTACGGGGCGCCGTATCAGTGAGTGGCGAGCCATTCGTCGCGTAGGGCGGCCATCTGGAGGACGTCCCAGTAGCGGCTGTCCCAGTGGTGGGCCTGGCGGGAGCGGCCTTCGAGGGTGAAGCCGGACTTGCGGTAGGAGCGGGCGGCGCGTTCGTTGTACTCGAAGACTTCGAGGTGGACGCGGTGGAGGCGGATGGTCTCGAAGGCGTGGCGCAGGACCAGGAGGGTGGTCTCGGTGCCGATGCCGCGGCCGGTGCTGTCCGGGGTGAGGGCGATCCGGAAGCCGGCGGAGGAGTTGTCGGGGTCGACGTCGGTGAGGGCGGTCTCGCCGAGGAAGCGGCCGGTGGCGGGGTCCTCGACGGCGAGGTCGAGGCGGTCGGGTTGCTCGGCGCGGGTGGTGCACCACCGGTGGATCTGGTCGCGGGTGAAGGCGGTGCGGGTGCCGGTGAGCCGGTTGGTCGCCTCGTCGGCGCAGAGTTCCCACATCGGGTCGGTGTGGCGTCCGTCGAGGGGGACGAGCCGGACGGTGGGGCCGTGCAGGGTGGGCTTCACTGCGAGGGCGGCGAGATCGGCGGTATCGGCGGCGTCGGCGGTCATGGTCCTCAGGATGGACGGCCGGGTTCGGTTCGTCCACGTGTTTTGTCCGGGCGGCGGGTGCGCACCGGGCTGGAGCGCGCGCGGGGAAGGGGGCGGGCGGCGGGGGGACGCGCCGGGTGAGTGCGCCGGGGGTGGCAGCATTTCGCCGACCGCTGGCGTCATTGCCGCTGGTGGAGGCACCCCGGTGGCGGGGATGCTGGGCGCATGAGCACTCCTGAGAGCACGCCGATCGCCGTGGACGCCGCTGACGACGGGATCGTCCCGGACACCAAGGACTGGACGTGGGTGCTGGAACGCCCCTGCGCTGACTGCGGGTTGGACACCCCGCGGGTGGTCCGGGAGGAGGTCGCCGGGATGGTCCGGGCCAATGCGGAGGGCTGGCTGACGGTGCTGGCGGGGGACGTGGACGGACTGCGCCGGCGGCCGGCCCCGGGGGTGTGGTCGGACCTGGAGTACGCGTGCCACGTCCGGGACGTCTTCCGGCTGTTCGACGTCCGGCTGAACCTGATGCTGGACCGGGACGGTCCGCTGTTCCCCAACTGGGACCAGGACGAGACGGCCGTGGCCGAGCGCTACGGGGAGCAGGACCCGCGGGTGGTGGCCGGGGAGTTGGCGGCGGCCGCGGAGACACTGGCGGCGGCCTTCGAGCGGGTGGCCGGCGAGCAGTGGGAGCGGACCGGGAACCGCAGTGACGGGGCGCGGTTCACGGTCGAGTCGTTCTCCCGGTACCTGATCCACGACCCGGTGCACCACCTGTTCGACGTGACGGGCGAGCGGGTCTGAGACCGGTCCGGGGACGCCCGATCCGGAGGCGTCCGGTCCGGGGGCGCCCGGCCCGGGCCCGGCGGGGGCGCGGCGTCACCAGCCGGAGGCCTCGCGCAGCATGGTGCGGCGCAGCCGTCCGGCCACGCTGGCGGCGTCGGTGCCGATGACGTCGGCGATCTCGGGGGCGGCGAGGCCGACGACGTAGTGCAGGATCGCCAGGTCGTCGTCGGCCGGGTGCCGGTCCGGGTCGGGGGTCGCCTGGCGGGTGTGGTGCGCGACGGTGCCGCGCAGGATCTCCCAGGCGTGCGCGGTCGGGTTGGAGCTGCCCATCAACTCCCGCCAGCACGCCGCGATTTCCGCGAAGGCCTGCTGGACGGCGGTGGCCGCGGCACTGTGCTCGGTCAGCCACACGCGCGCGTAGCTGAGGTACCGGGGGCGGTGGAGTTCGCAGAACGCGGTGAACTCCAGTGGTACGTCCGCCGGCTCGCCGGGCCCCGGGGGAGGTTCGGCGGAACTCTCGTGACGGTTGGTCATCTCGGCTTCTCGAAAAGGGAGATGGACTTCTGACGGTCGATCATCTGTGCTCACTCTACGGTAGGCCCTCGGTGCGCTGGGTGACCAATCCGATGGAATGCCCGGAACCCGCCGCCGCCAGGCCGGTTCCGGTGGCGACCGGGTGCGGCGCGGCGGCGGGACGGCCGGGCTGGAGGCCGGCGACGGCCGGCCGGGCAGTACTGCGCAGTGGCGTGGGGATCGTAGGTGCGAGCGTGTCGAAGCTGGTCAGAGGGTGTAGGGCGGCTGTGACTGCAGGGCAGTTGATGTGCCACCGTAGGCCCTGAGGAGGCTGGCGTCCACGCTCAGGGCGCGAACCTGCGCCCGCGCAACCACCCGCACAACCGCACTCACGATCGTTGCGAAGATCACCACGGACGGAGGCACGGTCGTCACCGCGATGACGCCCGTACGCGTGGCGGTCGGCGGGCGGGGGAGGCGGGCGCGGAATTCGCGCGGGAGGGGCGTGCTCGAAGGCGTGCGCGAGGGAGCGCGCCGCAGGTGCCGTCGGCGTGGTGCGTCGACCGCGCCCCGGCGGTCTGGACGGGACCGGCCGGGGCGGGAGGGCGGGCGGAGCGGCCGCCGCCCGTTCAGGAGGTTGTCCGGGCCTCCCGGGGGGAGATCCGGTCGGCGGCGGTGTCCCGCTCGACCTGGGTCGGGAAGGCCTCGACGGCCCGTCGCCGGGCCGCTTGCGCGGCTGCGGCTGCGGCTGCGGCAGCGGCGGCAGAGGCAGCCGCGGCCGCAGCCGCCGTGGCTGCTCCGGCGGCGGCCTCCTCGCGGTCGCACCGGTGCGCCGCGCCCGCGGCCTGCCCGCCGCCGGAGTGCCCGCCACCGGCAAGGGCGCCGGAGGCGTGCCCGCCCCCGGTGAGCGCCCCGCCCGCGAGGGCTCCGGCGGGGTGCCCCCCGGCGGGCTGTTCCGGGTCGCGTCGCCGGCGGCCGAGCGCGGCCCGGGCGGCGTGGTCCTCGGCGGCCTGTCTAGCGGCCAGGTAGGCCTGTACGGCGGCCATGCCGTAGACGGGTTGGATGAGCTGGTGGCCCTTGAAGAAGGGCCTGGCCGGGGCGAACCCGGCGGCGACCACGAGGTCGCGGATCTCTGCTATCTCGGCCTCACTGCGGGCGGTGAAGCGGACCTCCCAGCCCTTCTTGTACGTATGGCCCTTCTCGCCGCTGCGACGGGCGGGGTCCGGGCGGCGGACGTATCCGGGCAGACGGCCGAGGCGGAGCTGGGCCGCGCGGAGGCCGGCGGTCTCGTCACGTGACATGACGCAAGCCTAGGCAATCCCCGGGGCGGGATTGACGCCTTGGGCGTCCCTCGCCGTATGCCCTTGGTCACGCTGGGTCAGACGACCAGGTCGGCGATCGTTTTCGATCACATATGACAACCTGATGAGCGTCAATTACTCCAAATGAGTGAGGGTATGAGGACTTTAGTGCGAGCTGATCCCGGTTTCGCGACGGTTGGGTAACAGTGCGTCAGGCAGCCGGTCGCGGGTCCGAACGGTTGGGGATGGTGTCGGCATGAGCTACCGGATTCCGACGCCGCCGCCGTCCCTGGAGGAGCTGGCGAAGCGTCAGCAGAACGTCGTCACCGCGAGCCAGTTGCGCGCCCGGGGCGTGCCGGCCCGGATCATCACCGAGCACTGCCGCCGGGGCGGCCCCTGGCAGCGGATGCTGCCCCGGGTCTACCTGTTGCAGGCCGCCGGTCCCACCCCGGAGCAGCGGATGTGGGCCGCGCTGCTGTACGCCGCGCAGAACGGCCGCGAGGAGGGCCGCCGGGAGGGGGCGGTGATCACCGGCGCGGCGGCGCTGGCGCTGTACGGCTTCGCCGTCGCGCCCCGGCTGCCCGCGGTGACCGGGGTGGACGTCCTGGTGCCCCGGCAGCGCCGGCTGAAGGACGTCGGCGAGGTGCGGATCCGGCGCACCGAACGGGAGTTGGAGGCCCGCTCGGTGCACGGCCTGGCCTGTGCGCCGGTGGCCCGGGCGGTGGCCGACGCGCTGGTGGAGTGGACCGCGGAGCCGGGCGACTCGGCGCCGGTGCGCGAGGTGCTGCGGGAGGCCGTCGCCCGGCCCGGGAACCGCTGCACGGCAAGGGAGTTGGTGGTCGAGCTGGCCGACGCCGGGCTGACCGACGAGCCCCGGGTGCGAGCGGCACTGGACGAACTCCTGGCCTCCGAGCGGGACTTGGCGCTGGAGCGGCTCGGCCGCCTGGCGGACGAGTGGCTGCTGCCGACCCCGCTGAACGCCCCCGAGCTGCGGATGCGCGGCGGCACGTACATCGCCGTGCCGGACCTCTACTGGCCGGAGCGGGGCGTCGCGGTGGAGGTGGACTCGGAGCTGCGCTGCGTGAGCGAGGGGGAGGCCGCCTGGGTGCGTGGCGGCCAGCACCGGATGGAGTACCTGGGCATCCGCGTGGTGTACGTCTCGGGGGCCCGGTTGGCCGCCGACCCGGACGCGGTCGGCGGCGAACTGCGCGAGGCGTACCGGGTCGGCGGGACGGACGTGGTGGAGCTGCGAGTGGTCTGAGCGGCCGCCGCCCGGCACCCGGGGCCCCGTACCCCGGCCCCTCGGTCCGCTACGAACGGACCACCGGAGTGCCGACCAGCTCGATTCCGGCCGCCCGCAGCTCCGCCAGCGCGGCGGCGGTGGTCCCCGCGGCGACCCCGGCGGTGAGGTCCAGCAGCACGCGGGTGGTGAAGCCTGCCCGGGCCGCGTCCAGCGCGGTCGCCCGGACGCAGTGGTCGGTGGCGATGCCGACCACGTCGACCTCGTCGACCTGCCGCTCGCGCAGCCACTCCACCGGACCGCGGTCGTTCTCGTCCAGCCCCTCGAACCCGCTGTACGCCGCCGAGTGGGCGCCCTTGTCGAAGACCGCCTCGACCGCGCCGGAGATGACGGCGGGTGCGAAGTTGGGGTGGAAGCCCACGCCCTCGGTGCCGGCCACGCAGTGCGGCGGCCAGCTGTCGACGTAGTCCGGCTCGTCGGAGAAGTGGTCGCCCGGGTCGATGTGGTGGTCGCGGGTGGCGAGGACGTGCTGGTAGCCGGGGGCGGCCTCGGCGATCAGGTCGGTGATGGCGGCGGCCACCTCGGCGCCGCCGGCGACGGCCAGGCTGCCGCCCTCGCAGAAGTCGTTCTGCACGTCGACGACGATCAGTGCCCGGTGCATGGCTCGCATCCTCGGATCTCGGGGGCCCGCGGGAGGCGGCGCCCCGGTGGGGGAGCCCTCGGGAGTACGCGGCCCGGCCGTGCCGGGCGCGGGGGGTCCTCGGGGAGCTCCGGGGGAACTCGGGAACTCTACGGCTGACTCTAGGGAGTGGTGCGCGGGGGCGGAAGCCCCGGGGCCGTCTTCGGACCCGCTCGCGCGGGGCGGCGACGGGCCCCGGGAGCCGGCCCGGCGGTCCGGCGGTCCGGTGGACCGATGGACCGGCGGACCGGCTGATCCGGCGAACCGGGTTCTCGTCAGTGGGCCGGCCCGGCGGGCAGGACCAGTTCGGTCGGCAGCACCGGATCGCCCTTGGACAGCTGGGTGGCCGACAGCGGCAGTGCGGCGCGGGCGCGCACGTGCCGGTCGCGGGCGGCGCTCAGCGGCTCGCGGCCGACGGTCTCGCCGCCCCGCACCAGCGGCACCTGCACCAGGTGCGGCCGCAGCTCGTCCGGGACGGGCCCGGTGCCGACCACCTCGGCCTCGGCCACGCCGTCGGCGTCGGGCCGGCGGGCCGCCCACTTGCGGCCGCCGGTGCTGGTCTTGCCACCGGCCGCGCGCTTGGCCACCGGCACCATCGGCCCGCCGTCGGTCTCGGCCCGGGCGACGAGCTTGTAGACCATCGCGCAGGTCGGGTGCCCGCTGCCGGTGACCAGGCTGGTCCCGACCCCGTAGCCGTCCACCGGGGCGGCGGCCAGGGCGGCGATCGCGTACTCGTCCAGGTCCGAGGTGACGATGATCCTGGTCCGGTCGGCGCCGAGCTCGTCCAGTTGGCGGCGGACCCGGTGGGCCAGCAGGGTGAGGTCGCCGGAGTCGATCCGGACCGCGCCCAGTTCGGGGCCGGCCACCTCGACCGCGGTGCGCACGGCCTCGCGCAGGTCGAAGGTGTCGACCAGCAGCGTGGTGCCCTTCCCCATGGAGGCGATCTGCGCCTTGAAGGCGTCCCGCTCGCTGTCGTGCACCAGGGTGAAGGCGTGGGCGGCGGTACCGGTGGTCGGGATGCCGTGGGTGAAGCCGGCCTCCAGGTCGGAGGTGGCGGCGAAGCCGGCCACGTAGGCCGCCCGGGCGGCGGCGACGGCGGCCTGCTCGTGGGCCCGTCGGGCGCCCATCTCGATCACCGGGCGGCCGCCGGCGGCGGCGGTCATCCGGGAGGCGGCGGCCGCGATGGCCGAGTCGTGGTTGAGGATCGAGAGGATCACCGTCTCCAGGATCACCGCCTCGGCGAAGCTGCCCTCGACGGTGAGCAGCGGCGAGCCGGGGAAGTAGACCTCGCCCTCGGGGTAGCCGTGGATGTCGCCGCGGAAGCGGTAGTCGGCGAGGAACCGCAGGGTGTCCTCGTCGACGACGTCCTGGTCGGCCAGCCAGTCCAGCTGGGCGGTGCTGAAGCGGAAGTCCTCGACGGCGTCCAGCACCCGGCCGGTGCCGGCCATGACGCCGTAGCGGCGGCCGCTCGGCAGGCGGCGGGTGAACACCTCGAAGACGGAGCGGCGGTGCGCGGCCCCGCTGCGCAGGGCGGCCTGCAGCATGGTGAGCTCGTAGCGGTCGGTGAGCAGCGCGGTCGAGCCGGCCGCTCGCACGGAAGTGGCGTCCATACGGATGATGCTACTACCACTTAGCGTCAGATTGACGATTTCTCGTCGAGCACGCCGGGTCGGAATCGCCCGGGTGTCCCCCGGATGGCAGCATGGGGCATGAGGGGTTACGGACGACTGTGCAGCGAGGAGGACCGGGGTGAGCGTCGCGCCCGTGGAGATCGAGCGCCCGGAGGTCGAGGGGGTGCCGGTGACCGAGCCGGACACGCCCTGGGTGACCATCGTGCACAACGACCCGGTCAACCTGATGAGCTACGTCCAGTTCGTCTTCCAGGCCTACTTCGGCTACCCGAAGGACAAGGCCCGGAAGCTGATGATGGACGTCCACACCAAGGGCCGGGCGGTGGTCTCCAGCGGTTCCCGCGAGGAGATGGAGCGCGACGTCCAGGCGATGCACGGCTACGGCCTCTGGGCGACGCTGCAGCACGACTGACGCCGGGCCGACCGGCGCCGGCGGGACGGGAGCCGACCCGACCGCTGCGGTGGCGGCCGGCTCCGGTGCGACCGGTGCCGGACCTCCGGCCGTACGACCGACGACGACGAAGACGGGCTGACCGATACAGATGGCTGGGTTGTTCGAGAGCACCGGCGGTGGTGGCGCGGCGATCGCGCTGGACGAGTGGGAGGCCTCCATCCTGCGCTCGCTGGAAGTGCAGTTGCTGGAGCTGATCGGCCCCGGTCCGGGCGCGGAGGGCGACGACCCGCTGGCCGCGCTGTTCGCCGAGGGCCCGACCGAGGCACCCGCCGACCCGGTGCTGGCCCGGTTCTTCCCGGACGCCTACGGCGACCCGGAGAAGCCGGAGGACGAGGAGGCCAGGCTCGCGTCGGGCGAGTTCCGCCGCTTCACCGAGCTGGACCTGAGGGCCCGCAAGCGGGACGACGCGCTGTTCGTCGTCCGGGCGCTGGACGGCCTCGGCGACGGCGGGGTGCTCAAGCTGGCCGCGCCCGACTGCCTGCGCTGGCTGGGCGCGCTGAACGACCTGCGGCTGGCCGTCGGTGTCCGGCTGGAGGTCACCGAGGACGACGAGGACGGCCTCTACGACCTGCCGGACGGCGACGAGCGCAAGCCGCTGGTGATGGCGTACCTGTGGCTGGGTGCCCTGCAGGAGTCGCTGCTGGAGGCCATGGCGGACTGACCTCGGGGGAGTGATCCTGCCCGATTCCGGGCAAGCCTCGGCCGTTTCGTCCAGAATGTGGACGATTGGCCGGGGCATTTCTTATGAAAATCGGACAAACCATACCAGGTTATGCTCAAATAACGCTCAGATGGACACCGCTATCCGAACTTCGCGTGGTACGACTTCTCCACCCCCGAGACCGACCAGGACGGTGCGCATTGGCCGAGAAGTTGTACGACGAAATGGTCGACAGCCCAGAGAACGCGGAGGGCTACGAGCGCGGGCTCGGCAGCCGCCAGATCCAGATGATCGCGATCGGCGGCGCGATCGGCACCGGCCTGTTCCTCGGCGCGGGCACCGCGATCTCCCGCTCCGGCCCCAGCCTGATCCTCTCCTACGCCGTCGCCGGCCTGGTGATCTTCGTGATCATGCGGGCGCTCGGCGAGCTGCTCACCTACCGCGCGGTCTCCGGCAGCTTCGCCGAGTACGCCCGGGAGTTCCTCGGCCCCTTCGCCGGTTACGTGACCGGCTGGACGTACTGGCTGTTCTGGGTCGTCACCGGCATGGCGGAGACCACCGCCGCCGCCGTCTACGTGCGGTTCTGGGCGCCCGACATACCGCAGTGGATCAGCGCGCTGACCTTCCTGGTCCTCCTCTACGCGGCCAACCTGATCTCGGTGAAGCTGTTCGGCGAGATCGAGTTCTGGTTCTCCATGGTCAAGGTCACCGCCATCATCGGCATGATCCTGATCGGCGTCGGAGTGCTGACCCTCGGCTTCAGCAAGGCCGGTGACACCGCGTCGCTCGGCCACCTCTGGCAGGACGGCGGCTTCTTCCCGCAGGGCATCGGCTCCACCGTGATGACCCTTCAGATCGTCATGTTCGCCTACCTGGGCGTCGAACTCGTCGGCGTCACCGCGGGCGAGAGCGAGAACCCCGAGAAGACCCTGCCGCGCGCCATCAACACCCTGCCCTGGCGGATCGCGCTGTTCTACATCGGCGCCCTGGTGGTCATCCTCTCGCTCGTGCCGTGGACCGAGTTCCAGCCCGGCGTCAGCCCGTTCGTCGCCGCCTTCGGCAAGATCGGCATCCCGGCGGCGGCCGGCATCATCAACTTCGTGGTGCTCACCGCGGCGCTCTCCTCCTGCAACTCCGGGATGTACTCCACCGGCCGCATGCTGCGCGACCTCGCGCTGAGCGGCCAGGCTCCGGGCCGGCTCACCCGGCTCAACGCCCGCCGCACCCCGGCCTTCGCGATCACCGTCTCCAGCCTGCTGATGGGCGTCGGCGTGGTGCTCAACTACCTCGTCCCGGCACGGGCGTTCGAGTACATCACCTCGGTCGCCACGGTCTGCGGCCTGTGGACCTGGGCGATGATCCTGATCTCCCAGATCCGCTACCGCCGGGCCTGGCGGGCCGGCCGCCTGCCGGCGCCCACCTTCAAGGCGCCCGGCGGCTCCTGGGTCAGCTGGGCCGCGCTCGCCTTCCTCGCCCTGGTCGTGGTGCTGATCGGCCTGGACCGGGACAACCGGATCTCGCTGTTCGTCTTCCCGGGCTGGGCTCTGCTGCTGGTGGTCGGCTACCAGGTGCTCAAGCGCCGCGCCCCGCAGGCCGTCCACGGCGCCGCCCCGGCCCCGGTGGCCGCCGGCGACGGGAACGTGGACACCCGCTGACCGCGCCTCGGACGCCCCGGCGGACCCGCGCCGGGGCGTGGCTATCCTGGCCCGCATGCTGACCATCACCCGAGAACTCCGCGACCGGATCGTGGCCCACGCCCGCGCCGACCACCCGGACGAGGCCTGCGGCGTGGTCGCCGGACCGGCCGGCAGCGGACGGCCCGAGCGGTTCATCCCGATGCTCAACGCCGCCCGCTCGCCCACCTTCTACGAGTTCGACTCGGGCGACCTGCTCAAGCTCTACCGCGAGATGGACGACCGGGACGAGGAGCCGGTGATCGTCTACCACTCGCACACCGCCACCGAGGCCTACCCCTCGCGCACCGACGTGAGCTACGCCTCCGAGCCGTTCGCCCACTACGTCCTGGTCTCCACCGCCGACGGCAACGGCGAGGAGGACCCGTACCAGTTCCGCTCGTTCCGCATCGTGGACGGCGAGATCACGGAGGAAGACGTGCAGGTCGTCGAGGACTACCCGGCCTGACCGGCACACCCGCCGACGCGGCCCGCCGGCCCCTGCGAGGGGTCGGCGGGCCGCCGTCGTCTCAACCCTGGGAACGTGAACATCCGGATCCCGAGACGGGCATGTCTAAGCGGGGTCGGGAATCTATACGATGAGTCCATGCGTTCCGTCGATGTGAGCACCCAGGCCCCGGGCACCCGCCTCGTGGCGCGCCTGCACATCGACCTGTGCCGGCACGCCGGCGCGATCTGTCCCGGCACGCCCGCGCGCTCGCGCTGAGAGCCGCGTCACCACCTCACCCGGGCCCGCCGCCCCGGCGACGCCGATCCCCGGGGCGCCCGCCCTGCCGCGTCCGCCGCGGCCCACCCACTTCACGACTCGCACAGGAGCGCACTCATGGCCATCGAGGTCCGCATCCCGACCATCCTCCGCACCTACACCGACGGCGCCAAGGCCGTCGAGGGCAACGGCAGCAACCTCGGGGAGCTCTTCACCGACCTCGACGCCCGGCACCCGGGCATCGCCGCCCGCTTGGTCGAGGGCGGCGAGCTGCGCCGCTTCGTCAACGTCTACCTGAACGACGAGGACGTCCGCTTCCTGGAGGGCATCTCCACCGCCCTGGCCGACGGCGACAGCGTCACCATCCTGCCCGCCGTGGCCGGCGGCGCCCGCTGACCTCCCGGCTCCCCCCGCCCCCGCAGCGGCGGGGGGAGCCGCCCCCTCCACCCCACCGCCCCGGCCGGAGGCCCCCTTGCGTTACGACAGCCCGCTCGAAGCCGTCGGCAACACCCCGCTGGTCCGCCTGCCGCGGCTGTCCGCCGCCGTCCCCGGCAACGCCGAGGGCCTGGTGAGCCTGTGGGCCAAGCTGGAGGACCGCAACCCCACCGGCTCGATCAAGGACCGCCCGGCCCTGCACATGATCGAGCGCGCCGAGGCCGCCGGCCGGCTCACCCCCGGCTGCACCATCCTGGAGCCCACCAGCGGCAACACCGGCATCTCGCTGGCCATGGCCGCCAAGCTCAAGGGCTACCGGATGGTCTGCGTGATGCCCGAGAACACCAGCGAGGAGCGGCGCGAGCTGCTCCGCATGTGGGGCGCCGAGATCATCCCCTCCCCGGCCGCCGGCGGTTCCAACACCGCCGTCCGGATGGCCAAGGAGATCGCCGCCGAGCACCCCGACTGGGTGATGCTCTACCAGTACGGCAACCCCGACAACGCGGGCGCCCACTACACCGGCACCGGCCCCGAGATCCTCGCCGACCTGCCGACCGTCACCCACTTCGTGGCCGGCCTCGGCACCACCGGCACCCTGATGGGCGTCGGCCGCTACCTGCGCGAGAAGGTCCCCGGCGTGAAGATCGTCGCCGCCGAGCCGCGCTACGACGACCTGGTGTACGGGCTGCGCAACCTGGACGAGGGCTTCGTCCCCGAGCTGTACGACGCCGAGGTGCTCACCACCCGCTTCTCGGTCGGCTCCGCGGACGCCGTTCGCCGCACCCGCGAACTCCTCCAGCACGAGGGCATCTTCGCGGGCGTCTCGACCGGCGCCATCCTGCACGCGGCGATCGGCGTCGGCCGCAAGGCGGCGGCCGCCGGGGAGCGTGCGGACATCGTCTTCGTGGTCGCCGACGGCGGCTGGAAGTACCTGTCCACCGGCATCTACACCGCCGAGTCCACCGAGGCCGCGGTCGAGGCGCTGCAGGGCCAGCTCTGGGCGTGACGCCCGTCGGCGCCGCGGGGACGGCTCCGCGCTGACGGGCGTCAGCGCTGCATCGCCCGCCGGGCCCGGGCCCAGACCTGCCCGTCCACCGTGCCGGACCGGCGGCGGAACGCCGACAGCGGCACCTCGCGCAGCTCGTCCGTCTCCAGCCAGCTGGTCCGGCCCTGCCGGTCGCCCACCGACCCGGGCGGCAGCGGCAGCACGCCAGGACGCTCGGCGCGGTGCCTGCTAGTGATCTTCGCGACGGTGGCCGTCCGGCCGTGCACCCGCAGCACCAGGCACGGGCGGTCCTTGGAGCCGGGCCCGTCCTCGAACGGCACCTGCGCCCACCAGATCTCCCGCGGCTGCGGGACGCCCCCGGTCCGCGGACCGGTCGGCCCGGCCGGGCGCGGGGCCGGACGGGTGCGCCGGACCAGCGCCGCCGCGGCGGCGGCCAGCAGCGCGACGCCCAGCAGCGCCAGGACGAGCCAGGTGGCGGTCATGCCGTTCATGCGGCGAACCGTACCGGGCCGGGGGCGAAGGCCACCAGCGGGCCGACCAAGCCGGGGCGAAGGCCACCAGCGGGCCGACCGGGCCGGAGGCGAACGCCACCGGCGCGCAGACCGCGCCGGCCGGTCCTTTGTCCGCGCATTGCTCCCGGTTCGTCACGGAACTGCCACACCGCCCGTTCCGCGCCCGGAGGCCCGGCCGTTCCCGGCGAGGCTGCGTCACGAACGTCCGCCCCCGTCCCCCCGGAGGTGCCCCCGTGACCCCTGGCCCCGAGCTGTGGTCCTACGCCGAGATCGCCCGCCACCTCAACGTCCGGCGCGAGACCGTCCGCAGCTACCGCCGGCACCGGCTGCTGCCCGACCCGGACGTCGTCGACGGCAGCGGACACCCGCGCTGGTACCCGTTCACCATCCGCACCTGGGCCCGCAACCGCCCCCGGCGCCGCTGATCCCCGGCCCGTCAACCGCCCGCGCCCCCGCCCCGGGCGTTCTGGTGATTCCGCCCACAGCCCGGCACGGGGACGGGGGCAAAGTGCCGCTCCGCCCTTACCCTCGACACACCAACGCAGTGCCACCGGCCGGTCCACCGGGCCCGGCCTGCCGTTTTCCATGCTGTTTTCCACCGGCACCGGTGGAGGACGGCGATGCCGTTTTCCAGCAGCAGCCAGGATGTTTCGGGGCGGAGGGGCTCGGATGAAACTGACCGTGGTGGGGTGCTCGGGGAGCTTCCCGTCCGCCGACTCGCCCTGCTCCAGCTACCTGGTCGAGGCCGACGGCTACCGCGTCGTCCTCGACCTCGGCAACGGAGCCCTCGGCGCCCTCCAGAACTACACCGGCCTCTACGACGTCGACGCCGTCCTGCTCAGCCACCTGCACGCCGACCACTGCGTCGACCTGTGCGCCTACTGGGTGGCCCGCAACTACCGCGCCGAGGGCTGCCCCGAGCTGTTGCCCGTGTACGGCCCGGCCGGCACCGCCGAGCGGCTCGCCCGTGCCTACGACATGCCGGAGAACCCCGGGATGAAGGAGGTGTTCGAGTTCCGCGCCCTCACCCCCGGCAGTTTCGAACTCGGCCCGTTCCGGATCGGCGTCGCCCAGGTCAACCACCCCGTCGACGCCTTCGCCTTCCGGCTGGAGCACGACGGCCGCTCGCTGGTCTACAGCGGGGACACCGGCGAGAGCGCCGAACTCGTCGAACTCGCCCGCGACACCGACCTCTTCCTCTGCGAGGCCGCCTACATCGACGGCCGCGACACCTACCGGGCCGTCCACCTCAACGGCCGCGAGGCGGGCGAGCACGCCGCCGCGGCCGGCGCCCGCCGCCTCGTCCTCACCCACATCCCCCCGTGGACCGACGCCGAGCACAACCGCCGGGACGCCGCGGCCGCCTACCCCGGGCCGGTCGAGATCGCCCGGGCCGGCGCGGTGTACGAGATCTGAGCACGCCCGCGGGGCCCGGCCCGGTGCGACCGGGCGGGCCGCGCACCGGTCACCCCACCGGCGTCAGCCAGTGCCGGTAGCGCGGATCGGCGCCGGACACGGCCGCCCGGTAGGCCTCCCGCAGCCGCCCGGTCACCGGACCGGGCGATTCGGGCAGGGCACGGTCGTCCAGTGCGCGGACCGGGATGACACCGGCCGCCGTACCGCAGACGAACAGCTCGTCCGCCGCGTAGAGGTCCGAGCGCAGCAGGCCCTCCACCCGCACCTCGACACCCAGGTCACGGGCCAGGGTGAGCAGGGTGTCCTGGGTGATGCCCTCCAGGGCGCCCGCGCTCGACGGGGGAGTGCGCAGCACCCCGTCCCGGACGGCGAACACGTTCTCCCCGGTGCACTCGCTCACCGCGCCGTCCGGCCCGAGCAGCAACGCCTCGTCGTAGCCCGCGTCGTTGGCCTCCCGGCGGGCGAGCACCGAGTTCAGGTACGGGCCGGTGGCCTTCGCGGCGGGCGGCACCGCGTTCGGGTCGTTCCGCCGCCAGCTGCTCGTCTTCAGCGTGATCCCGCCCTCTCCCTGCGGGAGTTGGCCCCGCCACTCCCAGCTCGCGATCGACACGTCGACCGGTGAGTGGCGCATGTCGATGCCCATCGTGCCGTAGCCGAGGAAGGCGAAGTGCCGCAGGTAGCAGTCCTGGTGGCCGTTGGCGCGCACCAGCTCCACCGTCGCCCTGGTCAGGTCGGCGACGCCGTACGGGAGGTCCATCCGGATCATCCGGGCGCTGCGGTGCAGCCGGCGCAGGTGCTCGGGCAGCCGGAACACCGCCGGGCCGTCCGCCGTGGCGAACACCCGGGTGCCCTCCAGCACCCCCGTGCCGTAGTGCAGGCCGTGGGCGAGGACGTGCACCCGGGCCTCCTGCCAGGGCACCAGGGCGCCGTTCCACCAGATCGTCGAAGCTTCGGTGATAGCCATGCCGGACATCCTGCGCGGCGCCGGCCCGCGGGTCAGCCCGTCGGAGCCGACCGGAACCGGTCATGACCGGGAGCGGAAACGCCGTACCGCGAAACGGACTTCACCCCCCCCTGCCACGGCCCGGCCCGCCGCCGTCTCGCGGAGCGGAAACCCCCGACCGCCGCCGCCCCGCCCTCACTAGGCTGCGCCGATGGAGAGCACCACCGGCACCGACGCCACCCAGCTCTACGCCCGGCTGCTCGCCGAACCCGGCCGGGCGCCCGAGTCCCTCCGTCCCGACTGGGCCGCCCCCCGGCTGGCCGCCGCCACCGCCGAACTGCGCGCGCTCGGCCTGCTCCAGCCGGCCGCCGGCCCAGGTGGCGCGGACGACGCCCCGGCGGACACCGCGGTCTCCGTGGACACCGCCGTACGCCAACTCCTGCTCGACGCCGACGCCCGGGTCACCGACCTGGTCGCCGCACTGCGCCGGGCCCGCGACTCCGTCGACCGGCTGCACACCGGCTACCTGCCCCTCCAGCAGCGCCACCGCGCCGACACCGGCCTCGAACTCGTCCGCGGCACCGACCGGATCGCCGCCCTGCTGGAGGACGCCGCCCGCGGCGCCCGCACCGAAGCCCTCTCACTGCGCCCCGGCCAGGACCTCTCCGGCCCCGCCCTGGCCGGCAAACTCGCCCGCGAACGCCTCGCCCTCGCCCACGGCGCCGCCCTGCGCACCATCTACCCGGCCGCCGCGCTGCGCCGCCCCGCCGTGCTGGCGCACGTCCGGGAGCTGACCGGGGCCGGCGCCCGGATCAGGGCGGCGCACTCGCTGCCGCTCTGGCTGATCGTGGTGGACGCCCGGCTGGCGATCCTGCCCGCGCCCGGCGCCGGGCCGGACGGCCACCCCCAGGGCGCCGGGGCGGCGGTGGTGGTCCGCGAACCGGCCCTGGTGGCGCTGGTCGCGGAGCTGTTCGAGTACTTCTGGTCCGCCGCCTGGACGCCGCCCGAACTGGGGCCAGGCGAAACGGAGATGACGGATCGTCAACTCGCCGTGCTGCGCCTGCTGGCGGCCGGTCTGACGGACGCGGCGATCGCGCGCAAGCTGGAGGTGTCGGAGCGTACGGTGCGCCGGCTGGTCGCCGAACTGACCGCCGGCCTGGGCGCGGAGAGCCGCTTCCAGGCCGGCGTGCACGCCGCTCGGCGCGGCTGGATCTGAGGCCCACCCGCTCAGCGCCGCCCGGGGACCGGCAGCCCGAGGTGGTCCCGCAGGGTGGGGCCGGTGTAGTCGGTGCGGAACACCCCGCGCTCCTGGAGCAGCGGCACCACCCGGTCGACGAACTCGTCCAAGCCGCCCGGGGTGAGGTGCGGGACGAGGATGAAGCCGTCGGCCGCGTCGTTCTGCACGAAGTGGTCGATCCGCGCGGCGACGGTGGCGGGCGAGCCGATGAAGGACTGCCGCCCGGTCACCTCGATCACCAGTTCGCGGCTGGTCAGCTTCTTCTCCGCGGCCACCGCCCGCCACCGTTCGGCGACGGCGACCGGGTCGGCGTGCCGCACCCGGCCCTGGACCAGGGCGCTGTCCGGGTCGGGGTCGACGGCCGGCAGCGGTCCGTCCGGGTCGTGGTCGGAGAGGTCGACGCCCCAGACCTGCTCCAGGAAGGCGATCGCGGTCTGCGGGCTCACCTGGGCCCGGCGGACCTCCCGAGCCCGCTCGGCCGCCTCGGCGTCGGTGTCGCCGAGGACGAAGGTGGCCCCGGGCATGATCTTCAGCTCGTCCGGCTTGCGCCCGTACGCGGCGAGCCGGCGCTTGACGTCGGCGTGGAAGGCCTGGCCGTCGGCGAGGGTGGAGTGCCGGGAGAAGACCACGTCGGCGGTGGCGGCGGCGAACTCGCGCCCCTCGTCGGAGTCCCCGGCCTGGATCACCACCGGGTGGCCCTGCGGCGGCCGGGGCAGCGAGAGCCGGCCCTCGACCTCGAACTGCGGCCCCGAGTGCCGGACGGGCTCCTCCCCGGCGTCCCAGAACTCCCGTGCCAGCTGGACGAATTCGGCGGCCCGGGTGTAGCGGTCGGCGCGGTCCAGGTAGCCGCCGCGGCGGAAGTTCTCCCCGGTGAAGGCGTCCGAGGAGGTGACCACGTTCCAGGCCGCGCGGCCGCCGGAGAGGTGGTCCAGCGAGGCGAAGCGGCGGGCCAGTTCGTACGGCTCGTTGAAGGTCGCGTTGACGGTGGCGGCCAGGCCGAGCCGCTCGGTGACGGCGGCCAGCGCGTTCAGCACGGTGATCGACTCGGGGCGGCCGACCACGTCGAGGTCGTGGATGAGGCCCTTGGTCTCGCGCAGCCGCAGGCCCTCGGCGAGGAAGAGGAAGTCGAACCTGCCGCGCTCGGCGGTCTGCGCGAGGTGGCGGAAGGAGGAGAACTCGATGTGGCTGCCGGCCGCCGGGTCGCTCCACACCGTGGTGTTGTTGACGCCGGGGAAGTGCGCGGCGAGGTGGATCCGCTTGAGCGGTCGGTCCGTCATCGGGTCACCTCGGCGAGGGCGGGGGACGCGGTGGAGGCGTCGGCGGGACGGGCGGCGTAGCGGCTGGCCGGGCGGGCCAGGCCGAGGTGGTCGCGCAGGGTGCGGCCGGTGTACCCGGCGCGCAGCAGTCCGGCGGAGCGCAGGGCGGGCGCGATCCGGTCGGCCAGCGCGGCCAGGTCGCGCGGCGGGTCGGCGGGGGAGAGGTGGAATCCGTCGACGCCGGTGCCGGTCGCGGTGAGTTCGGCGAGCAGCCGTTCGTCGGCGGCCCGGTCGGGCAGGGCGGACACGGCGGTGCCGAGCCGGGCGAGGATGCGAAGGCCCTCGCCGGCCCGCAGCCGCAGTTCGGTGGCGGCGCCCAACCGGGTGGCGCGGTCGGGGGCGTCGAGCAGCACCACGTCGGCGTGCCGGATCGCGGCGGCGACCCGGGCGCGGCCGCCCGGGGAGGCGTCCGGCGCGAGGTCGGCGGCGTCGACCGGCACCGCGACCACGGGGCGGCCCTGCGGCGGGCGCGGGGTGATGGACGGGCCGCGGACCGAGAACCGCGGGCCCGCGAAGTCGATGTGGTGCAGCTTGTCGCGGTCGACGAACCGGCCGGTGGCGGTGTCGCGGATCTCCGCGTCGTCCTCCCAGCTGTCCCAGAGCCGGGCGGCCACCTCGACGGCGTCGGCGGCCTCGGCCCACAGCTCGTCCCCGGCGGCGACCGGTCGGCGGCCGAAGGCCCGCGCCTCGGCCTCGGTCGTGGAGACGCCGACCAGCCAGCCGGCCCGGCCCTCGCTCGCCCAGTCCAGGGTGTTGACCGAGATCGAGGTGTGGAAGGGCTCGGTGTGGGTGGTGGTGACGGTCGGCACCAGCCCCACCCGGTCGGTCAACGGGGCGATCCGGGCGAGGGCGGCGAGCGCGTCGGGACGGCTCGGCGCGGCGGCGAAGGAGTCGTCGAGGGTGACGAAGTCCAGGGTGGCCCGCTCGGCGAGGCGGGCGAGGTAGGCGTAGTGCCCGGCGTCGAAGCGGCCGGGGCTGTCGAGGGCGGCGGACAGGTGCAACTGGCGGGGCATGGTGAGCCTGACTTCCTCGTGCGGACGCGTGCGGACACCGGCGCGGCCGTGCGGGGACACGGGGGCGCGGGAGCGCGCGGGACGCGCCGGAGCGCGGTGGCGGCCCGCGGGCGGAGCCCGTACGGGCGGGGAGGGGAAGGACCGGCGCCGGGCGGGACGTCAGCCGGGCGGCGGTGGGGGAACGGTCAGCTCAGCCGCGACATGCCGCGGACCACACGCGACCGAAGTCGATGTGGCTGCGGGTGACCAGCGGGCACGAGGCGTTCACCGCTTCAGTTGACCAGGGCGTCCGTCGGTTCGTCAACCGCCGTTCCCACGCGTGGCACGGGCCCGGGGTACGCCGAAGGCCCCGCGCCGCCGCTGGGGGAGCGGCGGGGCGGGGCCTTCGGAGCGAGGTCTTCGAGGCGGGCGGTGACGCGGGCGTCAGGCCTTGGTGACGTCCTCGATCTCGTCGTCGTCCTCGCGACCGGGGGTCTTGAGGTTGAACTTGGTGATCGCGAAGCGGAACAGGAAGTAGTAGACCGCGGCGAAGACCAGGCCGAGCGGGATGATCATCCATGGGTCGGTGGCCTTGTTCCAGGCCAGCGCGTAGTCGATCAGGCCGCCGGAGAAGGTGAAGCCGTCGTGCACGCCGAGCGCCCAGGTGACGGTCATCGAGACGGCGGTGAGCAGCGCGTGGATGACGTACAGGACCGGGGCGATGAAGACGAAGGCGAACTCGATCGGCTCGGTGACACCGGTGACGAAGGAGGTCAGGGCCAGCGACACCATCATGCCGGTGACGGCCTTGCGGCGGTGCGGCTTGGCGGCGTGGGCGATGGCCAGCGCGGCGGCGGGCAGCGCGAACATCATGATCGGGTAGAAGCCCGACATGAACTGTCCGGCGGTCGGGTCGCCCGCGAAGAAGCGGGTCAGGTCGCCGTGCACGACGGTGCCGTCGGGCTTGGTGAAGTCGCCGGTCTGGAACCAGGCGAAGGAGTTCACGAACTGGTGCATGCCGACCGGCAGCAGACCGCGGTTGACCAGGCCGAACGCGCCGGCACCGAACGCGCCGGCGCCGATCAGGGAGTCGTTCAGGCTCTTGACGGCGTCACCGATCGGGCCCCAGGCCAGACCGAAGAAGACGCCGACGCCGGTGCCGACGAAGGCCATCATGATCGGGACCAGGCGGCGGCCGTTGAAGAAGCCGAGCCAGTCGACCAGCTTGGTGCGGTGGTACTTCTGCCACAGCACCGCGGCCAGCAGGCCGATCACGATGCCGCCGAGCACGCCCGGGTCCTGGTAGACGGGCTTGACCCACTTGGTGCCGTCGACGTGCCCCTCGGAGACCGGGAACGCGGTGAGGACGTTCTTGTAGACCAGGAAGCCGACCAGCGCGGCGAGGGCGGTGGAGCCGTCCGCCTTCTTGGCGAAGCCGATCGCGATGCCCACCGCGAAGAGCAGCGGCAGGTTGGCGAAGACGCCGTCACCGGCGGTGGCGAAGACCGAGGCGACCTTGTTCCAGCCGAGGCCGTCCTTGCCGAACACGTCGTCCTGGCCGAGACGCATCAGCAGACCGGCGGCGGGGAGCACCGCGATGGGCAGCTGGAGGCTGCGGCCGATCTTCTGCAGACCCTGGAGGAGGTTCTGGCCGAACTTCTTGGCGGGGCTTGGCGAAGCCGGAGCCGTGGCGGGCGCCGGTGCCTGCGCAGACTGACTCATGGGGGTGGGTTCCTAACGGCATGGCGGTCGGTCGGGGGGAGGCACAGGGGGCCAACCGCGAACTGGTCTACACCACACGTGGTGTAGACCAGTTTTGTAGCACGGGTGGAGAAGTCGAGGAACCCCGGAAAGCGCTGTCACCGGGAAGCGCTATGAAATCGAAACCTACTTACCGAATGGCGATCATGGTAGTCGACCGCGATTGGGACTTTGGCCGATTGCGCAACAAAATCGATTTTGGCTAATCGCGCAACAAAAGCACACGGTGCCCTGCCAGCGGCGTTGGGCGCGTCGCCGCCGGGGCGGCCGGGCTTTCCGAAATGCCGAAGGCCCCCGGGCCGGGGCGGTCCGGGGGTCAATGCGGGGATAACGCCGGGGCGGCCCGGTTTCAGGCCTTGGTGACGTCCTCGACCTCGGCCTCGTCCTCCCGGCCGGGTGTTTTCAGGTTGAATTTGACGATGATGAACCGGAAGAGCGCGTAGTACACGGCGGCGAAGCCGAGGCCGATCGGGATGATCAGCCACGGCTTGGTGGCGAGCCCCCAGTTGATGACGTAGTCGATCAGGCCGGCCGAGAAGCTGAACCCGTCGTGCACCCCGAGCCCCCAGGTCACCGCCATCGAGGCGCCGGTCAGCAGCGCGTGAACGGCGTACAGGGCCGGGGCGATGTAGGCGAAGGAGTACTCGATCGGCTCGGTGACACCCGTGACGAAGGAGGTCAGGCCGACCGAGAGCATCAGGCCGTAGATCTCCTTGCGGCGGTGCGGCTTCGCCGAGTGCGCGATCGCCAGCGCGGCGGCCGGCAGCGCGAACATCATGATCGGGAAGAAGCCGGACTGGAACTGGCCGGCCGTCGGGTCGCCGGCCAGGAAGCGCGGGATGTCGCCGTGCACGATCGTGCCGTCCGGCTTGACGAACTCACCGAACTGGAACCAGACGAAGGTGTTCAGCAGCTGGTGCATGCCGATCAGCAGCAGCGCGCGGTTGAAGACGCCGAAGATGCCGGCGCCGCCCGCGCCGAGGTCGGAGAGGTTCTGCGAGAAGTCGTTCAGCCCGCGTCCGATCGGCGGCCAGACCCAGAGCGCCAGCACGGCGACGACCAGGCCCACCAGGGCGGTGATCATCGGCACCAGGCGGCGGCCGTTGAAGAAGCCGAGCCAGTCCACCAGCCGGGTGCGGTGGAACCGGACCCACAGCCAGGCCGACAGGAGGCCGATCAGGATGCCGCCCAGCACGCCCGGGTTCTGGTACGTCGCGGCCGCCGCCTTCGCCGACGAGTAGCTCACGCACTGGCCGGTCCAGGCGTCCGGCACCAGGGCCGTCCCCGCCGGGCAGCTCTCCGGGAAGGCGTGCAGGACCTTGTAGTAGACCAGGAAGCCGACCACGGCGGCCAGCGCCGTCGAGCCGTCGGCCTTCTTGGCCATGCCGATCGCGACGCCGATGCAGAACAGCAGCGGCAGGCCGAAGGAGGAGTCGAGCAGCGCCCCGCCCGCGGAGGCGAAGACCTTGGCGACGTCGTTCCAGCCGAGGCCGTCCTTGCCGAACACGTCCGGCTGGCCGAGGCGGTTGAGGATGCCCGCAGCGGGGAGCACCGCGACCGGCAGCTGCAGGGAACGGCCCATCTTCTGGAGGCCGCCGTAGAAGGTGTGCCACCTCGTGGTCCGCGGGGCCGCGGCGCCTGCCGAACTCATCCTTCGCCCTCCGAGAGCAGTTGCCGGCCGGAGGCCCCTGCGGGACCCTCGGGCAGGGCTCGGGAACACCCGGGGCCGTTCCTGCGTTCCTCGGAGTACACATATATTGGTGTAGACCACTTGGACGCAGGCCCCACTCCGGAGGCGCGAGCCCCGCTGATCGTCATCCTCGGGCGACGATCGGGAGCCTGCCCGCCGGAATGGGCCGAAAGTGGACTAACGTGGCGGACCGGACCGGCACGGGTGATGCTGGTCGCGCTGTTCGCCGGCCCGACCGCAGCCGAACCCGCGTCAGCCACCGGCACGGACCTCACCGCCAGACGGTCGAGGGACACCCCAGCACCAGCGCAGGACGGCACCCGGCAGAGCCGCCGAAGGGCCGAGACAGAGGGAGAAACCAGATGGCCAGCAAGGCTGAGAAGATCGTCGCCGGTCTGGGCGGCATCGAGAACATCGAAGAGGTCGAGGGCTGCATCACCCGCCTGCGCACCGAGGTCAAGGACGCCGGCCTGGTCGACGAGGCCGCCCTCAAGGCCGCCGGCGCCCACGGCGTCGTGAAGATGGGCACCGCGATCCAGGTCGTCATCGGCACCGACGCCGACCCGATCGCCGCCGACATCGAGGACATGATGTGAGCTGAGCCACCAGGGCTCAGGCCGCCCGGCCCGCCGACCCGCTCAGGGGGACGGCGGGCCGCGGCGCATCCGGAGCCGGGCGCTGTGACGCCGGGCACCGGCGGCCGGGAGCGGGCCCGCGGCGCGGCACCGACGCTTCGGGAAGCGGACCCCGGACCGACTACGCTCAGTGCCTATGTCACGCATCGACGGCCGCACCCCCGAACAGCTCCGCCCGATCACCATCGAACGGGGCTGGAGCAAGCACGCCGAAGGCTCCGTCCTCATCTCCTACGGCGACACCAAGGTGCTGTGCACCGCCAGCGTCACCGAGGGCGTGCCCCGCTGGCGCAAGGGCAGCGGCGAGGGCTGGGTCACCGCCGAGTACTCCATGCTCCCGCGCGCCACCAACACCCGCGGCGACCGCGAGGCCGTCAAGGGCCGCATCGGCGGCCGCACCCACGAGATCAGCCGGCTCATCGGCCGTTCGCTGCGCGCCGTGGTCGACCACCGCGCGCTCGCCGAGAACACCATCGTCCTCGACTGCGACGTCCTCCAGGCCGACGGCGGCACCCGCACCGCCGCCATCACCGGCGCCTACGTCGCCCTGGTCGACGCCGTCGCCTGGGCCCGCGACAAGAAGCTGCTGCGCGCCAAGGGCCAGCCGATCACCGGCGGCGTCAGCGCCGTCAGCGTCGGCATCATCGACGGCGTCCCGATGCTCGACCTCCAGTACGAGGAGGACGTGCGCGCCGAGACCGACATGAACATCGTCTGCACCTCCGACGGCCGCTTCGTCGAGGTCCAGGGCACCGCCGAGGGCGCCCCGTTCGACCGCGACCTGCTCGACCGGCTGCTCGACCTCGGCAGCCTCGGCTGCGCGGAGCTGGACGAGATCCAGCGCAAGGCCCTGCAGGGCTGAAACCGGCGCGGGCTGAAACCGGCGCGGGTTGAACCGGGGCGGGCCCCGCAGCCGTGGACCGGAGCGGACGCACGGTCAGCCCACCGGCGCGGACGGCCGTTCGGCCACGGTACGGACACCCGTGCCGGCCACGGACGAACGGCCCGCCGAACGGTCGGCCTGCTGTACAGGCCGGGCCCGGAGACCGTACGGTTCCCGCAGCACTCCCGCTGCGGGAACCGCGCACCTCCCGGCGCGCGTCCCACCCCACGGAACCCGCGCCCCCCAGGAGGATCGGATGCCGTCGAGCATCGCCCGCCCCGCCGCCCTCGCCGTGGCCGGACTCATCGCGATCCTTCCGCTCAGCATGGTGAGCTGCTCCGCCGCCCAGAAGGCGCTCGACTGCGGCAACACCGCGGTGAAGATCACCGGCGACCTCGCCGACGTCACCAAGGCCTACGACAACGCGAGCAACGACTCGGCCGCCGCCGGACAGGCCCTGCAGAAGCTCAAGAACGACCTCGACCAGGTCGGGAAGAACTCCAAGAACACCGACGTCGCCAAGGCCGTGACCGACCTGCAGAAGCAGGTCGAGAACGTGCAGCGGGCCGCGGACCGGAACGAGGTCCCGGACCTCAAGCCGCTCGGCGACGCGGCCGGCAACCTCACCTCGGTCTGCACCGGCTGACCGTTCCCGGACTCTCGGTAGGGTGGGCGATATGTCCACCCGCCTGATCCTCGCCACCCGCAACCAGCACAAGGTCACCGAGCTCCGCGCCATCCTGGCGGACGCCGGCCTGGACGTCGAACTCGTCGGCGCCGACGCCTACCCGGAGATCCCGGACGTCCCCGAGACCGGTGTCACCTTCGCCGAGAACGCCCTGCTCAAGGCGCACGCCCTGGCCCGCGCCACCGGCCTGCCCGCCGTCGCCGACGACTCCGGCCTCTGCGTGGACGTGCTGAACGGCGCGCCCGGCATCTTCTCCGCCCGCTGGTCCGGCAGGCACGGCGACGACCGCGCCAACCTCGACCTGCTGCTCGCCCAGCTCTCCGACATCGCCGAACCGCACCGCGGCGCCCACTTCTTCTGCGCCGCCGCCCTCGCCCTCCCCGACGGCACCGAGCGCGTCGTCGAGGGCCGCCTCCTCGGCACCCTGCGCACCGCCCCGGCCGGCGACGGCGGCTTCGGCTACGACCCGATCCTCCAGCCCCTCGGCGAGACCCGCACCTGCGCCGAGCTCACCGCCGATGAGAAGAACGCCATCAGCCACCGCGGCCAGGCGTTCAGGGCCCTCGCCCCGGTGGTCAAGGCCCTCCTGGCCTGAGGCCTGGCAGAAACGAGGATGGCCCGCTTCCCTTCGATTTGAAGGGAAGCGGGCCATTTCGCTGAGTACGCCCGGAGGGATTCGAACCCACGACAAAGCGGACCTAAACCGCTCCTCTCTACCGCTGGAGTACGGGCGCACGCCGAATCCAGCCTACCGGTAGATGGGATCGACCGAGGCCAACTTTCATTCGGCGGGTGGCTGCGTGGTGGCGTGGTTCTTGTTCCGCCCGCAGTAGGTCGGTGTGATGGAGTGGCAGTTGGGGCAGAGCAGGCGGAGGTTCTCCCGCCGGTTGTCGAGCCAGTCGCCGTTGACGTGGTCGACCTCCAGGGTCATCGGTTGCCCGAGCCAGGTCGGAGGGGTCCCGCACAGCTCGCAGACGTCGGGGTGTCCGATGTGGACGAGCATGGCGCGAAGCCGATCGCCGGGGACGCGCAGGCTTCCCGGCGGACGCCGTACCAGCAGTTCCTCGGCCGTACGCCGCGGCCCGGTCCGCTGCCCCTTGTTGTGGGCCCGCCCGGTGAAGTGGCCGGTGTCGAGCCGGTGGAAATCGATGGCCTCTCGCACCAGCGTCCGCGAGTTGCCGCAGTCGGTCATCCCGAGAGCCAGGATCACGCCACGGACGCTTCGGTGCGCGGCGACGGCCTGCGCCAGAGCATCCTTCGGAACGGCTTCGACCTTGCTACGGCCGTCGCCCCTGAACTTGAAGTGCGAGGTGTCGATGCCGAAGTGCCTGAGTCGCCTGCTCAGGTAGCTGTGCGTGCCGCCCGCCATCGGCACGTCGAGCTTGCGCATCATCTCGTTGACGCTGCTGGACTCGGCCGCGAGCGCGGCCAGCAGTTCGCGGGTGTACGTGACCGGCATGGTCATCCCCCTTCGGGCAGTCGTGCGCCCGTCCCCCGGGTATGCGAACGATCGGGGCGGGGTTCGGTTACGGGCATGCGTGGGTTTCGGCCAGGGGCGGACTGATTGCCGAGAGCTCCGACCTGTGATGTTTGGCTGTTGATTACCAATTGGTACAGACCTATTGACCTATGTGGTTCAGACCACATAGCTTCTGCGCCAATCGCAATCCCCCACGTGCGTGCTCCCCCACAGGCACGTGCCGACACTCTCTCCTGGAGGACCGAGTGTTGATCCGAAACACGGCGGAGCGGCGTCCCACCGCCGCGCACCGCCGGAAGAGCCCGGCGGCGCGGGCCGGTGTGGCCTCGCTGGCCGCGGCCTCGTTGGCCGGGCTGCTGATGGCGACGCTGGGCGCGGCGCCCTCGCAGGCGTCGGCGGCGGTCGACAACGCGGCCTGCCGCCCGGACGGCCTGTACCAGACGGCCGGGGTGGACGTCCCGTACTGCTCCGTCTACGACACCAGCGGCCGCGAGAAGATGGGCGCGGACCACCAGCGCCGCATCATCGGCTACTTCACCGGCTGGCGCACCGGCAAGAACGGCGACGCGCCGTACCTGGTGAGCGACGTCCCCTGGGACAAGGTCACCCACCTCAACTACGCCTTCGGCCACGTCGGCGGCGACAACAAGCTCTCGGTCGGCACCGACGGCCCGACCAACGAGGCCACCGGGATCTCCTTCCCCGGCGTCCCCGGCGCCGAATTGGACCCGACCCTGCCGTACAAGGGCCACTTCAACCTGCTGACGAAGTACAAGAAGCAGTACCCGAACGTCAAGACCCTGATCTCGGTGGGCGGTTGGACCGAGACCGGCGGCTACTTCGGGGACGACGGCAAGCGCGTCAACTCCGGCGGCTTCTACTCGATGACCGTCAACGCGGACGGTAGCGTCAACCAGGCCGGCATCGACACCTTCGCCGCCTCCTCGGTCGACTTCATCCGCAAGTACGGCTTCAACGGCGTCGACATCGACTACGAGTACCCGACCTCGATGAAGGACGCCGGCAACCCGCTGGACTGGCAGCTCGCCAACGGCAAGCGCGGTTCGCTGGCCAAGGGCTACGCGGCGCTGATGAAGACCCTGCGCGAGAGCCTGGACAAGGCCGGCGCCGCCGACGGCAAGCACTACCTGCTGTCGGTCGCGGCCCCGTCCTCCGGCTACCTGCTGCGCGGCATGGAGACCTTCCAGGTGGCCAAGTACCTGGACTACGTCAACATCATGTCGTACGACCTGCACGGCGCCTGGAACAAGTACGTCGGCCCGAACGCCTCGCTGTTCGACGACGGCAAGGACGGCGAGCTGGCCGCCGCCAACGTCTACGGCACCGCGCAGTACGGCGGCATCGGCTACCTGAACGCCGACTGGTCGTACCACTACTTCCGCGGCTCGATGCCCGGCGGCCGGATCAACGTCGGCCTGCCGTACTACACCCGGGGCTTCAAGAACGTCCAGGGCGGCACCAACGGCCTCTGGGGCACCGCCCCGGCGACCACCTGTCCGGCGGGCTCCGGCCTGACGGCCTGCGGTGACGGCGCGGTCGGCATCGACAACATCTGGAACGACAAGGACGACGCGGGCAAGGAGTCCCCGGCCGGGTCGAACCCGATGTGGCACGCCAAGAACCTGGAGAAGGGCATCCTGCCCGACTACCTGGCCAAGTACGGCGTCTCCGACACCGCGCTGCAGGGCACCTACACCCGCAACTACAGCTCCGCCCTGGTGGCGCCGTGGCTGTGGAACGACACCAAGAAGGTGTTCCTCTCCACCGAGGACGAGCAGTCGGTGGGCGCCAAGGCGGACTACATCGTCAACCAGGGCGCCGGCGGCGCGATGATCTGGGAGCTCGCGGGCGACTACCGGTGGGACGCCACCGCCAACGGCGGCAAGGGCCAGTACGTGCCCGGCAACACGCTGACCACGCTGATGTACGACAAGTTCAAGTCGGCGAGCCCGTACGGCGCGATCCGCTCGACGACCACGCTGCCGCAGCAAACCCTGCCGGTCGACGTGTCGTTCACCAACTTCGCGCTGGGCGACTCGAACTACCCGATCAACCCGAAGCTGCACATCGTCAACAACTCGACGCTGACCCTGCCGGGCGGTACCGAGTTCCAGTTCGACTACGGCAACTCGGCCCCGGGCAACGCCAAGGACCAGTCCGGCTTCGGCCTCCAGGTCATCAAGCAGGACAACCCGGGCCCGGGCAACGTGGGCGGTCTGAAGGGCAACTACAACCGGGTGTCGGTGAAGCTGCCGGGCTGGCAGTCGCTGGCGCCGGGCGCCTCGATCGACATGGACTTCGTCTACTACCTGCCGGTGTCCACGCCGTCGAACTGGACGGTCAACGTGGGCGGCACGCTGTACGGGATCAAGGGCGACCTGACCCGCGGTGCGGTGGACGGCGGCACGCCGACCCCGACCCCGTCGCAGACGGCCACCCCGACGCCGACGCCGACCCCCACGGGCACGGCCACGCCGACCGCGACGCCGACCGCGACCCCGACCTCGGGCGCCTGCACGGCGGCCCCGAGCTGGGACGCGGGCACCACCTACGCGACCCCCACCAAGGTCTCGTGGAAGGGCCACTACTACCAGAACAAGTGGTGGACCAAGGGCGACGACCCCGCGACCAGCGGTGCGTGGGGCGTCTGGAGCGACCTCGGGGCCTGCTGATCAGCTGATCGGCCCGGCCCGTCGAGGTGACGGACGGCGGTGGCGGTGCACCCGGTCGGGGGGTGTGCCGCCACCGCTTCTTCGCTTTCCTGGCACGCGAGCCCCGGCGGACTCAGGGCGCCGAAGGGCTCAGGCCCCGACCTTGAGGTCGCGCAGCAGCTTGGCGACGTGGCCGGTGGCCCGCACGTTGTAGAAGGCGTGCTCGACCTTGCCCTGCTCGTCCACGACGATCGTGGAGCGGATCACGCCGAGGTAGGTGCGGCCGTAGTTCTGCTTCTCGCCGAAGGCGCCGTACGCCTCCAGCGCGGTCTTGTCCGGGTCGGACAGCAGGGTGACCTTGAGGTTCTCGGCCTCGCGGAACTTGCCGAGCTTCTCCGGCTTGTCCGGGGAGATGCCGATGACGTCGTAGCCGGCGTCCGCGAGGACCTCCAGGTTGTCGGTGAAGTCGCAGGCCTGCTTGGTGCAGCCGGGGGTCAGCGCGGCGGGGTAGAAGTAGACGATGACCTTGCGGCCGGCGTGGTCGGCGAGGGAGACCTGGTTGCCGTCGGCGTCGGACAGGCTGAAGGCGGGCGCGGTGTCGCCGGGCTGGAGGCGCTCAGTCACGGTCGTACTCTCCTGGAGGCTGGGACGGACGGTCGTACCACGGCAAACTTACCTCCGATGGTGGGTGGGGCCGCGCGACCGTGTGCGGCAGCTGACACACTGGGTCAGTCACACCGATCGCACGGATCGGCGGAACGACATCGGCGAGTGAATGGGGTGGCCCGAGTGGGCGAGGCGAGGACGCAGGACAAGTCGGCGCGGACGACCGCCCAGATCGAGGCGGACATCGAGCGGACGCGTGACCGGCTGGCGGGGACCCTCGACGAGCTGGCCGTCCGTGTCCACCCGAGCACCGTCTCCGCCCAGGTGAAGGCGAAGGCGGTGGCCGCGGTCGAGGAGAGGACCGCCCGGGCGTACGTGGCCGCCAGCGGCATGGTGGAGAAGGTCAAGGCGCAGTTCGTGGACGAGCAGGGGCAGCCGCGCCGCGAGCGGGTCGTGCCGGCCGCGCTGGTCGGCGTGGGCCTGGTGCTGCTGATCGCCTCGGCCCGCAAGCGCCGCAAGGGCTGAGCACGACGGGACGGCGGGGCCGGGCGGCATCGGGCGCCCGGCCTTCCGCATGCCGGGGCAGCGTCACGCGCCGCGCCCGGGGGAGGTACCTTCGGGACCGTGAGTACCAACGACGAACCGATCCGTTCCGACGACGCGCAGGAGCCCGCCCGCCACGACCGGCTCGGCGAGAAGCTGCCGATCCGGATGCTGCACGACCGCGTGCTGGTGCGCACCGAGGGCAGTGAGGGCGAGCGCCGCTCGACCGGCGGCATCCTGATCCCGGCCACGGCGGAGCTGTCCAAGCGCTGCACCTGGGCGGAGGCCGTCGCGGTGGGCCAGAGCGTGCGCTCGGTGGAGCCCGGCGACCGGGTGCTGTACGACCCGGAGGACAAGCTGGAGGTCGAGGTCCGCGGCGCCACCTACGTGCTGCTGCGCGAGCGCGACCTGCACGCCGTCGCGGCGACCCGCTTCGGCGACACGGAGGGCTCGACCGGGCTCTACCTGTGACGGCCTGACCCCTGCCCCCACGGTGCCCCCGACCCGCGTCGGGGGCACCGTGCTTCCGCCGTGCGTTCCGCGGGCCTTCCGCCGCGCGTCCGCCGGCTCTCCGCCGGGGTGTCCGTCGTGGGCCGGAGGGGTTGTCGGTGGTGCGCGCTAGGGTCCCGGCATGAGTGTGCCGGTGATCGTTGATGCGGAGCGTCGGGCCCGGTTGGGGCGGCGGCAGTTGCTGGCGCCGTCGGTGCGGGCGGCGCGGGTGGAGGACGTGGCCGACGCGGTGGTCGGGCTGCACGCGACGGACGCGGCGACGGTGTACCTGTCGGCCTGCGCGCGGCTGGCGGAGCCCTCGGCCGCGGAGGTGGACCGGGCGCTGTACGAGGACGTCTCGCTGGTGAAGCTGCTGTCGATGCGGCGGACGATCTTCGCGGTGACGGAGGGCTTCGCCCCGTACGTGAGCTCGGCGGCGGCGCGGGCGATCGCGGCGAAGGAGCGGGCGACGCTGCTGAAGCACCTGCGGGACCACGCCGAGGGCTGGGACGAGGCCCGGCTGGCGGAGACGGAGCGCGAGGTGCTGGCCGCGCTGGCCGGGCGCGGCCAGGCGACGACCGGGGAACTGGCCCGGGACGTGCCGCAGTTGCGCGAGACGATGCTGATGTCGGCGGGCAAGGCGTACGAGGCGCGGCAGAGCGTGGGCAGCCGGCTGCTTCGGCTGCTCGCCTCGGACGGGCACGTGCGCCGCTGCCGTCCGCGCGGCTCGTGGCTGAGCAGCAGCTACCCGTGGGCGCCGGTGCCGCAGTGGCCGGAGGTGCCGGTGCGGGAGGCGAAGGCCGAGGTGGTGCGGCGCTGGCTGGCGGCGTACGGGCCGGCGACGGTCGAGGACGTGAAGTGGTGGACGGGCTGGACGTTGGGGGACGTCCGCAGGGCGCTGGCGGACCTCGGGGTGCTGGACGTGGCGCTGGCCGGCGGGGTGCCTGCGGTGGTGCTGCCGGGGGACGAGGGGCCGGTGGCGGAGCCGGAGCCGTGGGCGGCGCTGCTGCCGGCGCTGGACCCGGCGGTGATGGGCTGGCGCGGGCGGGACTGGTACCTGCGGCCGGAGGACGTGCCGGCGCTGTTCGACCGGGCGGGCAACGCCGGGCCGACGGTGTGGTGGTGCGGCGAGGTGGTGGGCGGCTGGGCGCAGCGTGCCGACGGCGAGGTGGTGTGGCGGTTGTTCCGTGGCGTCGGCGCGGAGGCGGAGCGGGCCGTGGCGGCGGAGGCGGAGCGGTTGGCGGGCTGGCTGGGGGAGGTGCGGGTGACGCCGCGGTTCCGTACCTCGTTGGAGAAGGAGCTGAGGGGCTAGGGAGCAGCGGGTTCTAGGGCGCCGCGCCGGGCGGTGTCGCCAGGTTGGTGGCGGGGCCGCCGGTGGCGCTGGGCAGGGCGGTGGGCCTGGTGGGCTGCGACTGGCTGGGTTTGGGGGCCGGGGTGGGCTGTTCCGGGTCCGCCGTGGGCCGAGGGGCCTGCGGGCTGGGGGTGGTGCCAGTGGTGGCGGTGGGCCGGGGGGTGGTGGCGGGGGTGCTGGGGGCGTGGCCGGGGGGTGTGCCGGGGGCCGGGTCGGCGCTGGTGGGTCCGCCGCCGGTCGGGGTGGTGGTGGCGCTGGGGGTGGTCCCGGCGGTGGCGGTGGCGGTGGGCCAGGGGGTGGCGTCGGGGGTGCCGCGTCCGGTCCGGAGGTCGAAGTCCTGGGTGGGGGTGCCGTCGAGCGCGGCGGCCGTGTAGGCGGTCCAGATCCGGGTGGGGAAGGCGCCGCCGTTGATCCGGGTGAGCCCGGCGGTGCCGGCCAGCGGTTCCTTGGCGTGGGTCTTCGGGTTCTCGCGGAACAGGCCGACGGTGGTGGCGAGTTCGGGGGTGTAGCCGGCGAACCAGGCGGAGAGGTTGGAGTCGGTGGTGCCGGTCTTGCCGGCGGCCGGGCGGCCGAGTTCGAGGGCGGCGGCGCCGGTGCCGCGCGGGCTGATGACGTCGCGCAGCACGTCGGTGACGGAGTCGGCGATCTCCCGGTCGAGTGCCTCGGTGGGGTTGTGTTCGGGCATCCTGGGGACGTCGACGGCGCCGCCGGCGTTGACGCGTTCGAGTTCGAGGACGGACCAGGGGGTGTGTGCCCGGCCGTGGTCGGCGAGGGCGGCGTAGGCGCCGGCCAGGTCGAGGGCGCTGGGGGTGGCGGTGCCGAGGGTCATCGAGGTGTTGGCCGGGTCCATGCCGCGGACGTCGTCGGGGATGCCGAGTTTGACGGCGGTCTCGCGGACGCGGGCGAGTCCGGCGTCCACGCCCTCCTGGGCGTAGACGGAGTTGACGGATTTCACCATGGCGTAGCGCAGGGTGACGTCGCCGTAGTCGATGTCGTCCTCGTTGGGCGGGGCGTACGGGGTGGGGCCGCCGGTGACGGGGCGTTCGCTGGTGCCGTCGTAGCGGGACTCGGTGGTGATCGGGCGGCCGTCGGGGGCGTGTTGGGCGACGAGGCCGGCGGCGAGGTCGATCGGTTTGAAGGTGGAGCCGATCTGGTTGTCCTGGCGCAGGGCGTCGTTGTAGGGCTGTTTGGCGTAGTCGGGGCCGCCGTAGACGGCGACGACCCGGCCGGTGGCGGGTTCGACGGAGGCGCCGGCGACCCGGACGTCGGTGTCGGTGTCGGGGCGGCCCTTGGGGTCGAGCTCGCCGGTGAGCTGTTCCTGGACGGCCTTGACGAAGGCGTCCTGCCGGGGTTTGTCGAAGGTGGTGGTGATGCGCCAGCCGCCGGCCTTGAGGGTGGCGGCGTCGAGGGTGCCGGAGGAGACGAGGTAGTCGTCGGCGACGCCGACCAGGTAGCCGGCCTGGCCGGCGAGGCCGGTGGCGGGCTGGGGGTCGACGGGTTCGGGGAAGGCGGTGGCGGCGCGGTCGGCGGGGGTGACGAAGCCGAGTTGGACCATGCCGTCGAGGGCGTAGTTCCAGCGGGCGACGGCCTTCTCGCGGTTGGCGGGGGTGGCGGTCCTGACGTCGTAGCGGCTGGGGGCCTGGAGCAGGGAGGCGAGGTAGGCGCCCTGGCCGAGGGTGAGCCGGGAGACGTCGACGCCGTAGTAGGCGTGGGCGGCGCTCTGGATGCCGTAGGCGCCGCGGCCGAAGTAGCTGCTGTTGAGGTAGCCGGCGAGGATCTCGCGCTTGTCGCGCTGCTGGTCGACCTTGAGGGCGATGAGCAGTTCGCGGCCCTTGCGCTCGATGGTGCGGTCCTGGGTGAGGTAGTAGTTCTTGACGTACTGCTGGGTGATGGTGGAGCCGCCCTGCATGCCCTTGCCGGTCAGGGTGTTCCAGCCGGCCCGTAGCATGCCCTTCAGGTCGATGCCGCGGTTCTGGTAGAAGGTGCGGTCCTCGGCCGAGACGACGGCCTGCTGGGTCTGGAGCGGGATCTGGTCGATGGTGACGTCGGTGCGGTTGACGGCGCCGGTGCGGGCGATCTCGGTGGTGCCGTCGGCGTAGAGGTAGATGTTGTTCTGGGCGACGGCGTGGGCGTTGGGGTCGGGCACCGGGACGATGACGTAGAGCACGGCGAAGCCGCCGACGGCGAGCAGGAACAGTGCGGTGAGGGTGCCGAGGGTGACCCGCCAGGTGGGCAGGAGCCGGCGCCAGAGCGGGAGGGCGCGACGGGCCTCGCGGCGGGCGGCCCGTTTGGCCTGGCGGCGGGTGCTCAAGGTCATGCCGAGATTATCTGCTATTTGATGCCGGATCAGGCTGGAAAACCGGGTGCGAGTGGTGCGGGCCGGAGGTACGGTGAAAGGTGAAAACCGCATAGCGCACCCGCTTCCGCAGCTCCGTCCGCCGGCCCGGCACCCCCCGGGTACGGCCGGTCGGGGCCGCTGGGGCGTGCGCGCCGGGTGCTCGCGGGCATCCGTCTGCCCGCATTTGTCGACAAGGAGACAATATGCTGAACACCGCCTCCGCCGGAGCGCGTCCCCCTGATCCCCCGGTGGCCCCGGCCGCCTCCCCCGGGCTCGACGCCCTCCTCCGGTTCCACGCCTCCCTCGGGCTCTACGCCGCCGTCGCCCGCGGCGCCTTCCGCCGCCACTCGACCTACCGGGCCGCCACCCTGGCCGGCGTCTTCACCAACACCGTCTTCGGCTGCATCCTCGCCTACACCTTCGTCGCGCTCTGGCAGGCCCGCCCCGGCCTCGGCGGCTACGACGTGAGCCAGGCCATCACCTTCATCTGGGTCTGCCAGGGGCTGATGCCCACCACCGCGATCTTCGGCGGCGGATTCGAGGACGACGTCCAGACGCGGTTCCGCAACGGGGACATCGCCGTCGACCTCTACCGGCCGGTGGACTTCCTGGGCTGGTGGCTGGCGAGCGACCTCGGCCGGGCCGGCTACCACCTGCTGGTGCGCGGCGGTGCGCCGCTGCTGATCGGCTCGCTGCTCTTCCACTTCCGGCTGCCCGAGCGGCCGCTGACCTGGCTGGTCTTCCTGCTGTCCGTGCTGCTCGCCGAGGTGGTCAGCTTCGGGCTGCGGTTCCTGGTCGCGCTCACCGGATTCTGGCTGCACGACTCCGAGGGGGTGCGCTCGGTGACGCTGGTGGTGACGATGTTCCTCTCCGGGATGCTGCTGCCGCTCACGCTCTTCCCCGGCGGGCTCGCCGACCTCGCCCGGGTGCTCCCGTGGGCGACGCTGGCGCAGGTGCCCGCCGACCTGTTCCTGGAGCACACGACCGGCGCCGCCGTGCTCGGGCCGCTCGGTCTCCAACTCGGCTGGGCTGCCGCGCTGCTGGCGGCCGGGCGCGGCGTGCAGGCGCTCGCGACCCGCAAGGTGGTGGTCCAGGGTGGCTGACACCGGCTCCGACGCCCGTACCCTCGGCTCCGGCGCCCCTGCCGCAGGCTCCGGCACCCGTACCCTCGGCTCCGGCGCCCCTGCCGCAGGCTCCGACGTCGGCTTCGACCTCCCGGCCGACCGGCTCCTCGCCCGCACCCGCTGGGCGGTGCGCTCCTGGTGGCTGTGCGCCGCCATGTGGACCCGCTCGATCATGTCCTACCGGGCCTCGTTCGCGATGATGCTCACCGCCAACGCGGTGGTCACCTTCCTCGACTTCGCCGTGATCATCCTGATGTTCCGGCACACCGCCACGCTCGGCGGCTGGACCCTGCCCGAACTCGGCTTCCTCTACGGCACCTCCGGCTTCGCGCTCGGCACGGCCAACCTGCTGGTCGGCAGCAGCGACGCGCTCGGCGAGCGGATCCGGACCGGCACGCTGGACGTGATGCTGATCCGGCCCGCGCCGGCCCTCGCCCAGCTCTGCGCCGAGCGCTTCTCGCTGCGCCGGATCGGCCGTCCGGTCCAGTCGGGGGCGGTGCTGGCCTGGTCGCTCGCCGTCCTGGACGTGGCCTGGACCTGGGACCGGGTGCTGCTGGTGGCCGTCCTGCTGCTCAGCGGCACGACCATCTTCTGCGCGGTCTGGATCGGCTTCGCCTGCCTGCAGTTCTGGTGGGGCGAGGCCGAGGAGCTCCAGAACTCCTTCACCTACGGCGGCGGCGTCATGCTGCAGTACCCGCCGACCGTCTTCGCCAAGGAGCTGGTCGCCGGGGTGGTCTTCGGCGTCCCGCTGGCCTTCGTCAACTGGCTGCCCGCCCTGTACGTCCTCGGCCGGCCCGACCCGCTCGGCCTGCCCACCGCCTTCCAGTTCGCCTCCCCGGCCGTCGCCGCGCTCTGCGTCCTCGCCGCCGGGCTCGCCTGGCGGGCCGGGCTGCGCGCCTACCGCGGCACCGGCAGCTGAACCCCCACCCCTGAAGGAGCGTCCATGGCACTGATCGAACTCCACGACGTCCGCCGCAGTTTCACCGTACGGACCCGCACCGGCCGGTTCCGCCGGGCCAGGCGCGAGGTCCGGGCGGTGGACGGGCTCGACTTCACCGTCGAGGCAGGCGAGTGCGTCGGCTACATCGGGCCCAACGGGGCCGGCAAGTCCACCACCGTCAAGATGCTCACCGGCATCCTCGTCCCCAGCTCCGGGCGGCTGCGGGTGGCCGGCGTCGACCCGGCCCGCGAACGCGTCGCGCTGGCCCGCCGGATCGGCGTCGTCTTCGGCCAGCGCACCACCCTCTGGTGGGACCTGCCGCTGCGCGACTCCTTCGAACTCGCCCGCCGGATCTACCGCGTCCCCGACGCCCGGTACCGCGAGAACCTCGACCGCTGCGTCGAACTGCTCGACCTCGGCGGCCTGCTGGACACCCCGGTGCGCCAGCTCTCGCTCGGCCAGCGGATGCGCGGCGACCTCGCGGCGGCGCTGCTGCACGACCCCCGGGTGCTCTACCTGGACGAGCCGACCATCGGCCTGGACGTGGTCAGCAAGGGCCGGGTGCGCGAGTTCCTGCGCGAGGTCAACCGGGACCGGGGCACCACCGTGCTCCTCACCACCCACGACCTGACCGACATCGAGCAGCTCTGCGGCCGGGTGATGGTGATCGACCACGGCCGGGTGGTGTACGACGGCGGGCTGGAGGGCCTGCACGCCACCGGCCGCAGCGAGCGGACGCTGGTGGTGGACCTCGCACAGGAGCTCGCGCACCCGGTCGAGGTGCCCGGGGCGCGGGTCACCAGGGTCGAGGGGCCGCGCCAGTGGCTGGCCTTCCCGGCCCAGGAGAGCGCCGCGCCGATCGTGGCGGCGGTCGCCGCGCGCTATCCGCTGGTGGACCTGTCGGTGCGCGAGCCGGCCATCGAGGACGTGATCGCCCGGATGTACGCGGAGGCCGCGACCGGCTGACGGCACGGCCGGGGCCCGCCTCCGGACTCCCGGCCACCGAGCGTACGTGCGGTGGCCGGGAGTGTGTTCCGTTCCCGTCGCCCGTGCGGATGATCATCGTGACCCCGGACCCCCGGCACGAGTTGACCCGGCAACACTCGCCGATGCCGGAACCGGAGGCCCTCCGTCCGATGGCCGTTCCCGACGTGACCGCGGTGGTCGCGGTCCACGACACCGCGCCCTACCTCACCGCCTGCCTGGACTCACTGGTCGGGCAGTCCCTGGCGCCGGGGCGGCTGGAGGTGGTGGCCGTGGACGACGGCTCCACGGACGGCGGCGGGGAACTGCTGGACGGGTACGCCGCCCGCCACCCCGGGTTGTTCACGGTGGTGCGCCGGCCCCGCTCGGGCGGCCCGGCGGGGCCCGCCAACCGCGGCCTGGAGCTTGCCCGCGGCCGCTACGTGCTGTTCCTCGATGCCGGCGACCGGCTCGGCGAGGAGGCGCTGGAGCGGCTGGTCGCGGCCGCCGACGCCTGGGGCTCGGACGTGGTGGTGCCCAAGCAGGCCGGGGTGGACGGGCGGCCGGTGCCGCCGGGGGCCTTCCACACCGACGCCGCGTCCGTGGGCTTCGCCGACTCCGCGCTGGCCTGGGCGCTGGGCGGCACCAAGCTGTTCCGGCGCGACCTCCTGCGGCACCACGGGCTGCGCCGGGACGAGCGGTTGAAGGCCTTCTCGGAGCAGCTGTTCACCCTGGAGGCCTGCCTGCGGGCGGCCCGGGTGTCCGTCCTCGCCTCCTACGACTGCTGCTTCCCGGGGCCGCACGGGGCCGGGGGCGACGCCACCGGGCGGGCCGGGGTGCTGGACCGGCTGCGCGGGATCGCCGCGCTCCAGCAGGTGGGCGCCGACCTGGCCGGCCCGGGCGCGGAGTTGGACGCCATCCGGGTGCGCGGCTTCGGCCGGGACGTGCCGCGGCTGCTGCAGGACGGCTTCCTGCTGCTGGCCGCGGACGTCCAGGAGCGGGTGTGCGTCGAGGTCACCCGGCTGGTCGAGCGGTTCGGCGCCCGCGAGGTGTACCACCGGCTGCCGGTCGCCGAGCGGGTGCGGCTCGAACTCGCCTGCACCGTACGGCCCCAGGCGCTGCGCAGCCAGATCCGCTTCGAGGCGGCGCACGGCGATCCGCCGGTGGTGGCGGACGGGCGGCGGCGGTACGCGGGCTACCCGGCGTTCCGGGACGACCGGCTCTGCCTGCCGGACGAGCTGTTCCTGCTGCGGGAGGAAGCGGCCGAGGGGGCGGTCAGGGGGCCGGCCGAGAAGCCGGCCGAGAAGTCGGTCAACGGGTCGGTCAACGGGTCGGCCGAGGAGTGGCTCGGGGTGGCGGTCGGGGAGGCCGCCCCGCCGCTCGACCTCGCGCGCCAGCTGTGGCGCGGGCTCGTCCCGGCGCAGGTGCGGCGCGGGCTGCGGCGCCACCCGGCGTGGCGCCGGCTGGCCGACTCGGTGAACGGAGGACGGGGATGAGCCAGGACGTCTGCGTGGTCGGGCTGGGCCGGCTGGGCCTGCCGCTGGCGGTGCAGTTCGCGCTGAAGGGCCACCGGGTGACCGGCGCGGACATCGCGCCCGGCGTGGTGGACTGCGTCAACCGGGGCGTGCCGCCGTTCCCCCGGGAGGCGGGTTTGGACCAGGCGCTCAAGCGGGTCGTCGCCGAGGGCCGGCTGCGGGCCACCACCGACACCACGGCCGCGGCGGCCGGGGCCGAGGTCGTGGTGCTGGTCGTCCCGCTGGTCACCGCCGCCGACGGCACCCCGGACTTCGCCCCGCTCGACGCGGCCACCGACGCCGTCGCGGCCGGGCTGCGCCGGGGCGCCCTGGTCAGCTACGAGACCACCCTGCCGGTCGGCACCACCCGGGAGCGCTGGGCGCCCCGGCTGGCGGCCCGGTCGGGGCTCGCGGCCGGGACGGACTTCGCACTGGTGTTCAGTCCGGAACGGGTCCGCATCGGACGGGTCCTCGCCGACCTGCGGCGCTACCCCAAGCTGGTCGGCGGCCTGGACGCGTCCTCCACCCGGCGCGGCGGCGAGTTCTACCGGGCGGTGCTGGACTTCGACCCGCGCCCGGACCTGCCCCGGCCCAACGGCGTCTGGGAGCTGGCCTCGGTGGAGGCGGCCGAGTTCAGCAAGCTCGCGGAGACCACGTACCGGGACGTCAACATCGCGCTGGCCAACCAGTTCGCCCGGTACGCGGACGAGGTCGGGGTGGACTTCGCGGAGGTCGTCGACGCCTGCAACTCCCAGCCGTACAGCCACCTGCACCGGCCGGGCATCGCGGTCGGCGGGCACTGCATCCCGGTCTACCCGCGGCTGTACCTGTGGAACGACCCGGGCGCGACGGTGGTCCGGGCGGCGCGCGAGGCCAACCTGGCGGTGCCGGAGTACGCGGTGGGCATGCTCGCGGGGGCGGTGCCGGGCGGGATCGCCGGGCAGGGCGTGCTGGTGCTCGGCGCCTCGTACCGGGGCGGGGTCAAGGAGACGGCGTACTCCGGGGTGTTCCCGCTGGTCGAGGCGGTGCGCTCGGCGGGCGCGCGGCCGTACGTCAGCGATCCGCTGTACGAGGCGGAGGAGTTGGCGGCGCTCGGGCTGCCGCCGCACCTCGGGGAGCCGGTGGTGGCGGCGGTGCTGCAGGCGGACCACCCGGAGTACCGGGACCTGACGCCGGTGGACCTGCCGGGGGTGCGGGTGCTGCTGGACGGGCGGCGGTGCACGGACCCGAAGCGCTGGGCGGGCACGGACGTGCGGCGGATGGTGCTGGGCGGGGGGTGAACGCCCGTCCGGCGCGGGGCGTGAACCCCCGTCGGTCCGGCGTGCAACTCCTGGCCGGAGCGCGTGATCGCGAGGCGCGCCCCCGTCCGCGCCGGGCACCGGGCAGACTGGCGGGGTGAGTGACGATGCCTTCAGCGGGACCGGCCCCGGAGTCCGGTTCACCGCGGCCGACGAGGAGAAGAGACGCGGCGTCCGCCGGATGAAGACCATCGCGACCGGCCTGCTGGCCTTCGCGACCCTGGTCTTCGCCCTGGCCACCTGGGCCGGGGCGGCCGGCGCCGGACCCTGGGCGGGGTACGTGGCGGCCGCCGCCGAGGCGGGCATGGTCGGCGCGCTGGCCGACTGGTTCGCGGTGACCGCGCTGTTCCGTCGGCCGTTCGGCCTGCCGATCCCGCACACCGCGATCATCCCGACCAAGAAGGACGCCTTCGGCCGCTCGCTCGGCGACTTCGTCGGCGAGAACTTCCTCTCCGGGCACGTGGTGCGCGGCCGCCTGGCGGCGCTCGGCATCGGCCGCCGGCTGGGGGAGTGGCTGGCCGCGCCGGGCAGTGCCGAGCGGGTCACCAAGGAGGCCTCGGCGGCGCTGCGCGGCCTGCTCGCGGTGCTCCGCGACGACGACGTGCGGGCGGTGGTCGCCGAGGCGGTGACCAGGCGGGCCGCCGCCACCTCGGTGGCCGAGCCGATGGGCCGGATGCTCGGCAAGGTGGTCGCCGACGGCGGGCACCACGGGGTGGTGGACCTGGTCGCGGTCCGGGCGCACGGCTGGCTGACCGCCAACCACGAGGAGGTGGTCCAGAAGGTCACCCAGAAGACCCCGGGCTGGACGCCCCGGTTCATCGACCACCAGGTCGGCGAGCGGGTCTACAAGGAGCTGCTGCGCTTCGTCACCGACATCCGGGACGACCCCGACCACCCGGCCCGCGGCGCGGTCGACAAGTTCCTCGCGGACTTCGCGACCGAGCTGCAGACCGACCCGGAGACCATCGCCCGGGTCGAGCGGGCCAAGGGCGAGCTGCTGACCCGCCCCGAGGTGCAGGACCTGATCAACTCCACCTGGGCGGCCGTGCGCACCCTGGTGATGGGCGCCGCGGAGGACGAGGACAGCGAACTGCGCCGGCGCATCCGCGACGGGGTGCGCCGCTTCGGCGAGCGCCTGGCCACCGACCCGAAGCTCCAGGCCAAGGCGGACGGCTGGCTCCAGGACGCGGCCCAGTACCTGGTCGACACCTACCGCGCCGAGATCACCTCGCTGATCTCCGAGACGGTGGCGGGCTGGGACGCCGACGACGCCTCCCGCAAGATCGAGGCCAACGTCGGCCGCGACCTCCAGTTCATCCGGATCAACGGCACCGTGGTCGGCGCCCTGGCCGGGCTGCTGATCCACACCGTGGCGGTCGCGCTCGGGGGGTGATCGCCCGGTGGCGGTCGCGATCAGGGGTGATCACCGGTCGGCGGTTCCGGGCACGGCCTATCCTTGGCGGCACTGTCGTCGGTGCGCGTGACGCGTGACGTCGCGCGTGAAGAAACGTGAAGAAGGAAGAAGGGAACGACCGTGGTCCAGCCGGACGGAAGTCGGATCGGGAACCCCACAGAGCGGAGCATCGAGGCGTTCATCGCCGGGATGCCCAAGGCGGAGCTGCACGTCCACCACGTCGGCTCGGCCTCGCCGCGCGTCGTCGCCGAGCTGGCCGCGCGCCACGCCGGCAACTCCAAGGTGCCGACCGACCCGGCGGCGCTCGCCGAGTACTTCACCTTCACCGACTTCGCGCACTTCGTCGAGGTCTACCTGAGCGTCGTGGACCTGGTCCGGGACGCCGAGGACGTCCGCGCGCTCACCTACGGCGTGGCCGAGGACATGGCCCGGCAGAACATCCGGTACGCCGAGCTGACCATCACCCCGTACTCCTCGGTCCGCCGGGGCATCCCCGAGGTCGCCTTCATGGAGGCGATCGAGGACGCCCGGCTGCGCGCCGAGAAGGAACTCGGCGTGGTGCTGCGCTGGTGCTTCGACATCCCGGGCGAGGCGGGGCTGGAGTCGGCCGAGGTGACCGCCCGGCTGGCCACCGAGCGGGCCCCCGAGGGCCTGGTCAGCTTCGGCCTGGGCGGCCCGGAGATCGGCGTGCCGCGCCCCCAGTTCAAGCCGTACTTCGACCGGGCCCGGGCGGCCGGCCTGCGCAGCGTCCCGCACGCGGGCGAGACCACCGGGCCGGAGACGGTCTGGGACGCGATCCGGGTGCTCGGCGCCGAGCGGATCGGGCACGGCACCCAGGCGGTGAAGGACCCCGCGCTGATCGACCACCTGGGCGAGCACCGGATCCCGCTGGAGGTCTGCCCGACCTCCAACATCGCCACCCGGGCCGTGGAGCGGATCGAGGACCACCCGATCAAGCGGATGGTGGACGCCGGGCTGCTGGTGACGGTCAACAGCGACGACCCGCCGATGTTCGGCACCGACCTCAACACCGAGTACGCGGTGGCGGCGCGGCTGCTGGACCTGGACGAGGCCGGGGTGGCGGGGCTGGCCCGCAACGCCGTCGAGGCCTCCTTCCTGGACCGGGCGGGCAAGACCCGGCTGACCGGGGAGATCGACGCCTACCTGGCGGGCTGGCAGCAGCCGTAGCCTCCGCTCCCCGCGTTGCGCCGCGTGGCGCCGCGTTCCCCCCGTTTCCCCTGGTGAACCGCCCCGTCGACCCCGGTCGGCGGGGCGGTTCCGTTGTCGGCGCCAGGGCCGTTTCGGGGGATGGCGCCAAAGTGGTGCCACTAATGACTCGACATGGCGCCAAGGCTGTGCCAAGCTATCGGACATGGACCTCACGCCGTACGTGGAAAACCTCCGGAACGAGCTCGCGGTGGCCGCCGCCACCGGCGGGGACGAAGCCCGCGCGCTGGCCGAGCGGCTGACGCTCCCGCTGGAGTCGGCCGTGCGGCTCACCCTGCTCAACGCGCTCTCGGCCGCCATGGGCGAAGTCACCCGTGACCTCGCCCCCGGCTCGGTGGACGTGCGGCTGCGCGGCCTCGACCCGGAGTTCGTGGTGACGGCGCCGCCCGGATCGGACGCCTTCCACGGCGATCTGCCGCCGGTGGTGCCGCCGGTGGCACCGGTGGTGCCACCCGTGGTGCCGGTGGTGCCGCCGGTGGCGCCCTCGGGGGCAGCGGAGCCGGACGAGACGGGCACCGCCCGGATCAACCTCCGCCTGCCCGCCCACCTCAAGGCCCGGGCGGAGGAGGCCGCCGCCGAGGCCGGCCTCTCGCTCAACGCCTGGCTGGTCCGGGCCCTGGCCGGTGTGCTGGAAGGCGGCGAGCCGGCCCGCCGTCCGGTGGCCGACCCGCCCGGCCGGGTCGCTCGCAGCGTCGGCGGCCAGGGCTTCACCGGCTGGGTCCACTAGTACCTCCGCAGTACCAGCAACGTCTGCACCACCTTCTGCACCTTCGACGTCACCCCCGCTCCCACCAGCGGGAACACCCACACGAGTCAAGAGGACGGGACAGCCATGCCTACGTACGAGATCGACGGTCCGATTTCCGCCATCCTCGAGTTCGACATCGGCTCGGTCTGGATCAAGGCGGGCAAGCGCACCGACGCCGTGGTCGAGGTCCGGCCGGCCAACCCGGCCAAGGAGGCGGACGTCAAGGCCGCCGAGCAGACCCAGGTCGACTTCTCCGGCGGCCGGCTCGGGATCAAGACCCCCAAGCAGCGCTCCGTGTTCACCAGCAAGAAGGGCGGGATCGAGATCCTGGTCGAGCTGCCGGCCGGCTCCGACGTCCACAGTGAGTCCCCGATGGCCGAGTTCGTCACCGAGGGGCCGCTCGGCGACTGCCGGCTGAAGACCTCGCTCGGCCGGATCCAGGTCGAGAGCGCCGAGAACGCCCGGCTGGACAGCGGCTTCGGGGACGTCCGGCTCGGGGCGACGACCGGGGACGCCGAGGTGTCCGGCGCCGGCCGGATCGAGATCGGCTCCGTCGGGGGCCGGCTGACGGTCAAGAACAGCATCGGCGACACCGAGATCGACGAGGTGCACGGCGAGTTGCACGCCAACGCCTCCAACGGCCGCATCCACATCGGCGTGGCCGAGGGGAACGTGGACGCCAAGTCGGCGCACGGCCACATCCGGGTCGGCCGGGTGGTCCGCGGCCAGGTCACCCTGCAGACCAGCCTGGGGGACGTGGAGGTCGGCATCGCGGAGGGCACCGCGGCCTGGCTGGACGTGCACAGCAAGGTCGGCGGCGTCCGCAACGACCTCGGGCCCACCCAGGGCCCGGGCGACGCGATGGAGACGGTCGAGGTCCGCGGCCGCACCCAGGTCGGCAACGTCGTCGTCCGGAGGGCCTGATGGCGGCCGTCTCGGCAATCCCGGCGAGGCCGGTGGTCCCGGCCGGCCCGGCGATCTCGGCCGTCGGGCTCACCAAGTCCTACGGGGACAAGGCGGTCCTGAAGGGCGTCGACCTGGAGATCCCGGCGGGCAGCGTGTTCGCGCTGCTCGGGCCCAACGGCGCGGGCAAGACCACCACCGTGGAGATCCTCTCCACCCTGATCCCCGCCGACGGCGGCTCGGCCCGGGTGGCCGGGCACGACGTGGAGCACGGGGCCGACGGGGTGCGCCGGGCGATCGGGGTGACGGGCCAGTTCTCGGCGGTGGACAACCTGCTCACCGCCGAGGAGAACCTCATGCTGATGGCCGACCTCAACCACCTCCGCCGTCGGGAGGGGCGGAGGCGGACGGAGGAACTGCTGCGGCGCTTCGACCTCACCGAGGCCTCCCGCAAGCCCGTCGCCACCTTCTCCGGCGGCATGCGGCGCAAGCTCGACCTGGCGATGACCCTGGTCGGGGACCCGAAGGTGATCTTCCTGGACGAGCCGACCACCGGGCTGGACCCGCGCAGCCGGCGCACCATGTGGGAGATCATCCGGGGACTGGTCGCCGACCACGGGGTGACGATCTTCCTCACCACCCAGTACCTGGACGAGGCCGACCAACTCGCCGACCGGATAGCCGTCCTGGACGGCGGCCGGATCGTCGCCGAGGGCACGGCCGAGGAGCTGAAGCGGCTCGCCCCCGGCGGGCGGATCCGGCTCCAGTTCGCGGACGCCGCCCGACTGACCGCCGCGGCCGCGCTGTTCGAGTACGCCAGGGCCGACGCCGAGGCGCTGCGGCTGGAGATCCCGGGGGACAACTCCGTCCTCACCGTGAAGGCCGTGCTGGACGCGCTCGACAACGCGTCCGTACCGGCCGAGTCGCTGGTCGTGGAGACGGCCGACCTGGACGACGTGTTCCTGCAGCTCACCGGGGAGGGTGCGCGATGAGTACGGCCACGGGAACGGCCGGCTACGTGCTCGGCGACTCGCTGACCATGCTGCGCCGCAACCTCAAACACGCGCTGCGGTACCCGTCCCTGACCTTCGCGGTCGTGGTGATGCCGGTCATGATGCTGCTGCTCTTCAACTACGCCTACGGCAGCACGCTGGGCGCCGGCATCGGCGGCGGCGACTACATCGACTACGTGACGCCCGGCATCGTGCTGATGGCGGCCACCTCCGGGTCGCTGGTCACCGCGATCGGCATCTGCACCGACATGACCGAGGGCATCGTCAACCGCTTCCGCACGATGGCCATATCGCGGTCCGCCTTCCTGGCGGGGCACGTGGTCGGCAGCGTCGTCCAGACCATGATCGGGCTGGTGCTGGTGATCGGCGCGGCCCTGGCGATGGGCTTCCGGCCGAACGCCGGGCCGGTGGAGTGGCTGGCCGCGACGGGCCTGCTGCTCTTCCTCACCGTCGCCCTGACCTGGATATCGGCCGGCATCGGCCTGGTGGCCAAGACGGTCGAGAGCGCCAGCAACATGCCGATGCCGCTGCAGTTCCTGCCCTTCATCGGCAGCGCCATCGTGCCGACCGACTCCATGCCGACGGCACTGCGCTGGTTCGCCGAGTACCAGCCCTTCACGCCCATGATCGAGACCCTGCGCGGGCTGCTGCTCGGCACCGGGATCGGCACCAGCGCCTGGAGCGCCCTGGCCTGGTGCACCGTGCTGACGCTGATCGGCTTCTTCTGGTCGAGGAGCGTCTTCTACCGGCGGTGACGGGGGTACGGCCGGTAGCCGGAGCGGCCCGGACGACGGAGCACCCGTCGTCCGGGCCGTCAGGTGTCCCCGTAGTAAAGTCCCGGCAAAGGACGACTCCGGGGGGAGCAAATGACAGGCACGCGCCGCAGGCAGGTCGTGTGGTGGCTCAGAGGCGCGGCGCTGGTGGCCTTCCTGGTGTACCTGCCGGGCTACTTCTCCTCCCGCCAGGGCGGGTTGGTCGAGGTCGAGCGCTGGCTGAACCACCCCGTGCTGCTGCTCGGGACGGCGGTCGCGCTGGCCATGGCCTCGGCGGTGGCCCAGTTCGAGTTCCGTACCCGGTGGGCGCAGATCGGCTGCGCGGCCGTCCTGTCACCGCTCCTCGTCGTCGGCGCGGCGGTCGGGGCCCTGGCGTACTTCTTCGGGGGCGACGGCCGACTGGTCGACCGCAAGCCCGACCCGGACCGCTCCGACCGCGTGCTGAGCATCACCGACATCGCCTTCTCGATCGACCCGGTCTACCGGGTGGAGCTGGTGTCCGGTACCGGCTGGTCGGCCCGCCACTGGAGCCTCGGTACGTGGGGCGATGAGGAGGGCTTCCTCCGGGCCGACTGGTCCGGTCCGGGCGAGATCACGGTGACGCTGGAGCACGAGACCAGGGTCTTCACCGTCGACAAGGGCGGGACGCTGGGCGAGCCTTCGGTGACGCCCAGGCCCCGGCGGTCCCTGTAGTAGGGTCCGCGCCGAAGGTCGGTCGAGCAACGCCGGGGGGGCGGGGGATGACAGCGGCACGCCGCAAACGGATCGCATGGGGGCTCAGAGGTCACGGTCTTCGATGTCCGCCCGGACGGGAGCCTGAGCGCTCCCCGGGAAGCACCCCGACCCCAAGCCCGTTCATGCATCGTTGAGGCTTCGTCGGGGCCGGCCCTCCTCGCGTTGCCGGGGGAGGGCCCGGCCGCCGGGCTCGGCGGTAAGGCGTCACCAGCGGTCGATGCCCATGGTGGCGGCCGCGCTGTGGACGGCGTTGTAGTGCGGGATCGACATGTCGGACTTCTTCTGGTCGGCCGGCAGGTTGCGGTCGGCGGCGCGGAACTCGTCGCGGGCCTCCGCGAGCAGGCTGGTGCCGTGGGAGACCGGGACGTCCTTGGTGCCGTGCGCCGGGTGGGACTTGGCGGCCGTCTTGCTGCCGGCGTTGATGAGGGTGCCGCGCGCCTGGTTGTAGTCGGCGACCTTGATCGTCTTCGGGTTGCGGACTTCCGCTTGGGCCTCGGCCGTCGACGGTGCCTGCTCGGCGGCCACGGCGGCGGGAGCGGCGGTGAGCGCACCCGTCACGAGGACGGTCGCGAGGGCGTTCCGAAGGGTCCTGTGCATGAGGGTGTCCTTCCGATGGGAAATCGTCGGGGATTCGCCCCCGTCCGTGAGCACCGGAACAGTCGGGATGCGAACGTCTCGGCCCTACCCGGGGCTCCGGTGCCGGAAAACCGGCTTCCGCTCGGGAAGTTCGCCGACGATGAGATCAGGCCTTTTCGCGATTTTTCTTCAATAGCACTGATGGAGTGACGAGATGGAGACCGATCAGCCCAGTCCCGGCGACATCGAGCGGTGGTTCGAGGCCGTCGCGGACGGCCGGGCGAGCCGGGACGAGGCCGACCGCTGGGCGGCGCGGTGGTTCCTCGACGACGACCTGCGGTGGGACGAGGTGTCCTGGTGGGCCCTGGATCTGCTGCACGGCATCGATCTGCGGGTCGGCCCCGGCGGCCCGTACCTGCACGACGAGGAGCAGGTGCGGGAGTGGCTCGCCGAGTTGAGGCGCCGTCGCGGCGTCCACGAGTCCGGCGGCGGCCCGACTCGGTTCGGCGGGTGAGGTGCCCGGCGGGGCGAGGGGGCGACGGGGCGGGGCTACGCCGTCGGGTGCGGGTCAGGCCTGCCGGTCCAGCGCGGCGAGCAGTTGGCCCGCGCGTCCGTCCGCCACGGCGAAGGCGAGGTGGTCGTGGTAGTCGCGGGTCTCGACGATCAGGCCGTCCCGGACGCGCAGGACCTGGATGTTGGGGGTGCGGAAGGTGCGGCCGGTGGCGGGGTGCAGGGCCTCGTAGTCGAACTCGGCGACCACCACCTCGGGGTCGTCGGTCCCGTGGACGTGGATGTTCTCCGCGCGCAGCCGGATGGCGTCGGCGGCCGCCAGGGCGGCGAAGCGCTGACGGAGTTCGTCCCGGCCCTGGATGCGGCGCGGGGGAGTGGGCGAGAAGACGATCTCCACCACGGCGTCCTCGGCGTAGAGGGCGGGGAGTTCACTCCACCTGCCCGCCGAGATGAGCTCCAACAGCCGTGCGTGGACCTCGCGGGGAGTGGCTGGTGCGGACATGGCCGACCTCCGGGATCACGCCGCCTACAATCGGATAGGCGACTCCGTTTCCGACGATACGGATACGCCACTCCGTTTGTCCAGGGATGGCGAGGTCCTCATGACGTCCGATCAGACTCCGTCCGGCGGCGGCGCGAGGCCCCTGCGGGCCGACGCGAGGCGCAACCGTGCGCGACTGCTGGAGGTCGCCGAGGCGGTCTTCACCGAGCGGGGCACCGGCGCGTCCACGGAGGAGATCGCCCGGGCGGCGAAGGTCGGCATCGCCACCGTGTTCCGGCACTTCCCGACGAAGGAAGCGCTGCTGGAGGCGGTGCTCGTCCGGCGGCTGGAACGCATGGCCGAGGAGGGCCGACGCCTGGCGGAGGAGGCCGGGCCGGGGGATGCCCTCTTCGCCTTCTTCGATCTGGTGCTGGACCAGTCTCCGGCCAAGAACGCCTTCGCCGCGGCCCTCGCGGACGCCGGAGTCGACATCCGGGCCGCCACCTTCGACGCCGGACGCGCGGTGCGCGAGGTCCTCACCGCACTCCTCGAAGGCGCTCAGCGGGCCGGAGCGGTGCGGCGGGACCTGGAGGTGCCGGAACTGACGGCGATCCTGGTCGGCACCTGCCGCATGCTGGAGCACCTGGACGGCCACCCGGAGGCCGCCGCGCGCGCCCGCGCGGTCGTCCGCGACGGCCTGAAGGCGGGGGCGTCCGCTCCGTTCGACTCGTGATCGATCCGCCCGCAACGCCCCGGAAGGCAAGATGACTCGCTCCTCCACCGCCGCCCTGCTGGGCGTCACGGCCCTGATGCTGCTCGAAACCGTTGCGATCGTTCTCTTCTTCTGCATCGCCGTGCCGCTGTTGGCGGGAGGTATCGCCTTCGAGGACGAGATGGCGCCCACGCCGCGCTTCCTGCCGTACGGCTCCCTGGCCACGGGAATCGTCATGGCCGGAGTCAACGGGTGGGCGGTCAGGGGGTTGTGGGCGATGCAGTACCCGGGTAGGGCGTCCCGGGGTTCCGCTGCCTTGATGGCGGCGGGATCCGTACACGTCGTGCTGCTTGGCTACGGCCTGCTGTCGGGGGAGCACCTGTTCACGCTCTTCGCGGCGGCGGTGCTGGCGCTGCTCGCCGTACTCGTGCGGCCCGCGTTCGCGAAGCCTCCGGTCTGAGGCGCGGAGGCCGGCTGCCGTGGGGCGAGGGTGTTCCAGTGCGAAATGCGGAAGAGTCCGGCACCCTGGTGGATGCCGGACTCTTCCGACTGTGGAGCGCCAGGCCCGGGTTGCACGGACTCTTCCTACTGAAAGTAGGACGTGCTCTGGTAGCACCGCTGACGCCTGACGGGAGATCATCTCCCGCGCGACATCAGGAATATTAGCAGCTCAGTGCCCATGCTCCGAATCGTGGGCCCGGGAGGGTCAGGCCGGGGAAATCGGGAGAGCTCGGCGGCGGTGATCCGTCTGGTCGGCGTGCGAGGTCGGCTTCGGCGTGGTGCTGGGCGGGTTGAGCAGCGCCCCGAGTGGGTGGCGGATCTCCTATAGTCCCTTCTCAAGATCCCGGACAACGGCATCCAGACGAACAACATCCGCAGGGGGGACGTGCGATGGGCAGCACCAAGAGCGACTCGTACGAGGGTTTCTCGGCCGACGAGCGCGCCGCGATGAAGGACCACGCCAAGGAGATGAAGGCGGCCGCGCGCCGCACCTCCGCGGCGGAGAAGGCCGCAGAGGCGGCACGGGAGGTCCTGGAGAAGATCGCCGAGATGCAGGACTCGGACCGGATCATGGCCGAGCGCGTCCACGCCGTCGTCACGGCGAACGCCCCGAGCCTCGCGCCGAAGCTCTGGTACGGGATGCCCGCCTACGCACTCGACGGCAAGGTCGTCTGCTTCTTCCAGAGCGCGGAGAAGTTCAAGTCGCGCTATGCCACGCTCGGTTTCAGCGACCAGGCGAAGCTGGACGAGGACACGATGTGGGCGAACGCGTTCGCCCTGATCGAGGTCACCCCCGAGGTGGAGGCGCGGATCGTCGCGCTGGTGAAGCGGGCCGTGGGTTGAGCCGCGACGCCGACTTTCCCGCCAGGCGCCGGATGTCGGTCACGTCGTAGCCCACCGGCTCGTCCGGCTGTACGTACGGGCACATGTCCGCCGTGTGGCCGGGCCGCCGGCCCCGGCAGTGCTTGCACTCGACCGCGGAGCCCGACGGAGCCCGGTCAGTCCGTCGAACTCCGGTGAGGCGCGCGGATGCCGGAATGCGGAAGGGTCCGACATCCTGGTGGATGCCGGACCCTTCCGACTGTGGAGCGCCAGGCCCGGGTTGCACGGACTCTTCCTACTGAAAGTAGGACGTGCTCTGGTAGCACCGCTGACGCCTGACGAGGGATCGTCTCCCTCGCGACATCAGGAATATTAGCAGCTCAGTGCCGGTGCGACGAATCGTGGCCGTGGAGCGCTCTCGTCATGAAGGTGCTGTTCGGGTCGGGCCGGTAGTCCGCGAAGGGTTCGCAGGGGACGAACCCGAACTTTTCGTACAGCTTCCTGGCCGGCAGGAAGAAGTCGGTCGAACCGGTCTCCAGGCTCAGCCTGGTGAAGCCCATGCGGGTGGCCTCGGCGATGATGTGCTCCAGCAGCAGGGAGGCGACGCCGCTCCGCTTGCGGAGGGGGCTCGTGCGCATCGACTTGAGTTCGGCGTGGTGGGCGTCCAGGCGCTTGATCGCGCCGCAGCCGACCAGGACGCTGCCGTCCCGCACCGACCAGAACGTGATCCCGGGCCGGCGGAGGGCGTCGAGGTCGAGGGCGTGGGTGCTCTCCGGCGGGGAGGTGGCCCGCATCTGCCGGACGTGGTCGGCGAGGAAGTCGGCGATCTCGGGACCGGAGAGGTCGTCCGTCGCGATCTGCACTGTTGCTCCTGTGTCGAGCCGTGAACGCGGAAGGGTCCGGCATCCTGGTGGATGCCGGACCCTTCCGACTGTGGAGCGCCAGGCCCGGGTTGCACGGACTCTTCCTACTGAAAGTAGGACGTGCTCTGGTAGCACCGCTGACGCCTGACGGGAGATCATCTCTCTCGCGACGTCAGAAACAGTAGCAGGTCAGCGCCCGTGTGCCGAATCGGTGGAGTCAGGCGTCGAACTCGCCGGCGCGGATGGCGGAGACGAGGTCGCGCCACTCGTCCGGCGTGAGTTGGGCGATGGCGTCGGGTCGAAGGCTGCTGCGGACGAAGACGGCGTCGCCGGCCACGGCCACTTCGGGGCAGTTGTTCGCGTTGGCGCACGACGAGGGCCGTGTCCAGGGGAGCTCATCCATGATCGATATCTCCTTCTTGAGCTTCGCGATCAGGTCGCGAGAACCTTCACCCGAGAGAGACTGATGAGTCATCCGCTCGATGATGCCACGGTCAGTGTTCAGAAGCTCTGTCGTGGGAAGGGAAATCGGCCCATCGACCGACTCGTATTGGACTGAATCGAGGTGAGGGATGGGCCCTTTCGCATAGATGATGGCCTGGCCGGACCCCATGAAGCCATCCGGCTCTAACGTGACCACCCGTAGCGACAGGTGAGGACGCGCTGGGGGCGGGGAACGCGGAAGGGTCCGGCATCCACCAGGATGCCGGACCCTTCCGACTGTGGAGCGCCAGGCCCGGGTTGCACGGACTCTTCCTACTGAAAGTAGGACGTGCTCTGGTAGCACCGCTGACGCCTGACCGGAGATCATCTCCCTCGCGACGTCAGGAGCAGTAGCAGCTCAGCGCCCGTATGCCGAATCGGGTGCGCGCTGGGGAGTCAGACGGCGAACTCGCCGGCGCGGATCGCGGAGGCGAGGTCGCGCCACTCGTCGGGGGTGAGTTGGGCGATGGCGTCGGGTTGCAAGCTGCTGCGGACATAGACAGCTTCGGAAGTGAAGGCCACCTCCGGACAGTTGTTTCCATCTCCGCACGCGGTAGGCCTTTGCCAGGCGAGTTTATCCATGACGATTCCTCTCAGAGGGTCTTCACTATGCGGAAGATGAGGTCACGCGACTCGGCAGGGCCGAGCGCGCGATCCCTCATCGCCGCAATGACGTCCTGATAGTTCTTGAGCTGGTTCACATCGGTCAGGAACGTGGGTGTACCGATGGAATCGAGCTGCACGGTGTCCAAGCGCGGAACCGGACCTCGCGCGTACATGACTGCCTGGCCAGCTCCCTTGAAGCCGCCGGCCCGGAACTCCACCACGCGCAATGTCACGTTGGGGAGTTCGGACAGCCTCAATAGGTGATCGAGTTGAGTGCGGGCCACGGCTGCTCCTCCGAACATCATCCGGAGTGCGGCTTCGTGAACGATGGCCTCGTATGGCATGGGATCGTTGCGAGTGAGGAGCTGCGCTCGGCGCATGCGGTTCTCCACTCGTGCCTCGATGTTCAGCGGCCGCAGCGGCGGATATACCTCGCGGAATATCTCCCTGGCCGTGTCTTCGGTCTGCATCAGGCCCGGCACATGGCAGATCTGATAGGTCGCCAGTCCGTGCGCATGATGTTCGACCTCTGAGATATCAAGCAGACCAGTGGAGACGAGTCCACGGTGGTCCTCCCACCAGCCCTTGGACTTGTCCCCCGCCATCGCCGCAAGCGCGTCGACGTAGGCGGCGTCGCCTTCCTCGTACTCGGATGCAAGGGCGATCACTCGCTCGGGGGTGATGGCGTACATCCCCTGTTCGATGAGTGTGATCTTCGTGCGATTCAGCCCGAGGACGGCTGCGGCCTCGGTGGTGGTCATGCCGGCCGCATCGCGCATCTTTCGTAGCTCGATACCGATCCGCTGCTTGCGTGCGCTCGGAGTTTGGGGCATGAGACCAAGCATCTACCGCAGCGGCGGTGAGAGTCCAGCCACTCTTTTTGAGGACATGTTCCCAACTCTATGGCACTTGTTCCACACCTTGCCCTACAGTCTGTGATGCACCGATCACCGAGCGGAGCGTCAGTAACGCTGCTCGGGCACCGAAGAACACCCATGTCCAGTGGGTTCGTTCACGGCGACGCATCCGCCGGTCTCACCCTTCCCCCTCCGGGAGACGCTGTGCGTGACCTCAACTCCCCCTCCCTCACCCTCTCCCGCGACGCCCTGCGCGACGGGATGACCAGTGCCGGTTGGCCGCCCTCCCTCATCGCGGACGCCGAACTCGCCATGGTCGAACTTATCGTCAATGCCTGGCGCCACGGTGAGACCGCCTCTCCGGTCATCCTGATCCACCACCGCGCCAACACCCTGCGCGTCGCGGTCTCCGACCGCAGTCCGCTGCCCCCGGAGGTGGGCCCCCTCGCCCTCCTCTCCGAGACCGGCCGGGGCCTCCAGCTCGTCGCCGGCCTCACCCACCGCTGGGGTGTCGACCCCCGACACCTCGGCAAGACCGTCTGGTTCGAGCTGGACGGCGTCGCGTGAGCGCCCACCACCCGATCCACCCCGCCGACCCGGCCCTGCTCCACCTCACCTCGCGCCAGGTCGCCGAGCTGATCGTCGAACTCCGGACCGAGGGCCGCGAGTTCGGCCTCCTCTGGCCGTCCGCGATCCCCGGTGACATCAACCTCCGGGGTCATCGCCTGGTCGACGTCGGCAACATCCCGGCCAGCACCCTGATCAACCTCCTCGCGCTCATCCGCGAGTTCAGGCGTAGCCGGGACGTGTGCCACTGCCGCTTCGAGGGTCCTTAGGGGTCCTCCGCCGCCCGGCCGATGGGAGACTCGCCTGGAACCTCGCTATCCAAGGAGCCCCTATGGCGACAGGCGCCACCGACCAGCCCGGTCCGGCAACGTCCATACCCGGCAGCAGAGTTCTCGATCTCCTGGACAAGGCCATCGAGCTCCAGACCCCGCTGGTGCGCAAGAACATCGCCCGCGCCCGGCAGCGGAACCCGGAGGCGACCCCGGAGCAGGTGATCCGCAACCTGGAACGCATGTACGTCAGCGCCCTGGCCGGGACGGGTGCCGCGGTCGGCGGAGTCGCCGCCGCTCCCGGTGTCGGCACGGGAGTGGCGCTGGCCCTGTCGGCGGGCGAGTTCCTCTCCTCCTTCGAGCTGAGCGCCCTCTTCGCGCTCTCGGTGGCCGAAGTCCACGGCGTCCCCATCGACGAGCTCGAACGCCGCCGGACGATCGTCATGGGCGTCATGCTCGGCGGGAGCGGCGCCGGCACCATCACGAAGGTGGCCGAGCGTACCGGGCAGCACTGGGGCCGCCAGGTCGTCGCCAAAGTGCCCATGGAGACGCTGCGTCGGATCAACAAGATCCTCGGGAGGCACTTCGTCACGAAGTACGGGACAAAGCAGGGCATCATCGTTCTCGGCCGGGTGGCGCCGTTCGGCATCGGCGCCGTGATCGGCGGCGGCGCCAACGCGGGCCTCGCCGCTCTGACGGTGCGGGCCTGCCGCCGCGCTTTCGGCCCGGCTCCGACCTCGTGGCCGGAGCCGGAGCGCGACGCCCCCTCAATGCCGCCGGAGTGGGCTACCGAGGAGGACGGGAAGTCCGACAGGGAGATCCCGGCGCCGTGATGGATCAGCTCTGCGTCTCCTCGTGGCGTCCCAGAGCGGCCGCATCGGGGACGAGGAGGAGCTTGCCGGTGGTACGCCGAGCCTCCAGATCGCTGTGGGCCTGGGCGGCCTCGGACAATGCGTAGCGGCCCGTTACGGTGACCTCGAGTGCCTTGGAGCGCACCACTCGAACACATCGGCGGCCCGTCGGAGCAGCTCGGACCGATCGGCGATGTAGTCCCCGAGGCTGGGCCGGATCAGGGTCAGCGAACCGCCGTGGGCGAGCCGCATCGGATCGAACGGCGGCACGGCACCACTTGCCGCGCCGAAGAGCACGAGATGGCCACGGGCGCGCAGGCTGGCGAGGCTCGCGTCGAAGGTGTGCGCGCCGACGCCGTCGAAGACCACCGGCAGTCCCTGACCGCCGTTGAGCCGCCTCACCTCGGCTGCGAGATCGTCGACCGCGGAGGAGATGATCACCTCGGCGGCTCCGGCACGCTTCGCCAGCCCGGCCTTCGCCGTGGTCGACGTCGTGCCGATCACCCTGCCGCCGAGATGGGTGATGAGCTGGGTCAGAAGAAGCCCCATGCCACCGGCAGCCGCGTGCACGAGCACCGTGTCGCCTTCCTGGACCGGGTAGGCGTCCTTGACGAGGTAGTGCGCGGTCATGCCTTGGAGGAGCACGGCGGCGGCTGTCTCGAAGCCGATGTCGTCGGGCAGCGGCACCAGCCGGGAGGAGTCCACGACGGCCCGCTCGGCATACGTGCCGGGAGTCTCCACCCAACCGACCCGGTCCCCCACTGCGACGTCCGCGACACCGGGACCGACTTCGACGACCGTGCCGGCGCCCTCAGCGCCCGGGGTGAAGGGCAGCGGGAGGCTGTACCGGCCCTCGCGGTGGTAGACGTCGAGGAAGTTGACCCCGGATGCGGCGACCTCCACGACCGCCTCGCCCGGACCGGGCCGCGGCTGGTCCACCTCGGCCTCCTGCAGCACCTCGGGACCGCCCACTTCGTACACCTGAATCGCTCGCATGACCCCTCCAATAACGGCTCAGCCCCCACCAACCCCGTTGACGGCGATCCGATTCCCGGTAAGGGGCGATACACCCAGGCCGGGGCAGGAGGCGATGATGTGCGCCATCCGTCAGGCAGTCGTGGTCACCGGCGCGGGCACGGGCCGGGGGACACGATGCCCGCTGTGGTCGTGCGCCGATGTCGAGTCAGTCCTCCGCCCGCGCATAGGTGTTGAAGCGCAGGTACAGCCCGATGTGTGCCGGAACACCCGGTGCGATGGTCCGGTAGCTGCACAGCTCCTGCACGCCGGTGTCCCCCTCCGGCAGCCCGGCCGTCAGGCGGCTCAGGACCTCGGCGTGCGGGCGCGGGTCGACTCCCTCGATCCGCATCAGCTCCGCGATGCGCTCGGCGGCCTCGGCGTCGCCGCGGGCGTTACCGGGCAGCCGCAGGTAGACGTTGGCCTCCTCGGGGCCGGTCGCACCCTCCCGGAACGCCAGGCAGGTCATCGGCTCGTTGTCCACGATCCCGCCGTCCCGCCCGTAGATCACGGCCCGTGCGCGGGCCGCCCGCGCCGGGTCGTGGCGGCGCGACAGTGCGGCCACCGTGTCCAACTCGTCCATCGGCATGGGGAGGTGGCGGAAGTAGACCTTCACCCGGGAGGCGCTTCCGCCGTCCAGGTCGAGGGCGAAGAACTCCACCTCGTGGCCGCGCCGGGCGAGTTCGTCGCAGCGCCGTCCCACCGGCTCCCAGGCCGCAGCCAGCCCCAGTCGGTGCATGGCCTCCGCCATCACCTCGTGGGTGCGGTCCAGGCCGTGCGCCTGCGGGTTGAGGTAGACCTTGTAGTGCGGACGCTCGCCGGGCTGCCAGGCCAGGGAGTGCCAGACGGTGGGCCGGTTGCGGTCGGGATCGGGCGTGACGAACAGGTCCTCGACGTCGAGGTACCGCGCGATGCTCGTTCCCGGCCGATCGGCGAGCCGGCGGGTCAACTGCCGGCCGGCTTCCTGGCATCCGAGCGGTGTGCGGTCGGCGCTCAGCGACTCGAACAGGATGCGGACCTCCGGCCGCCCCGCCTTCCAGCTGACGGAGAGCTCGGCGGGGAAGCCGTCGGAGGAGACGAACGAGGGCGGAGTGCACCGCGTCCCGATGGGCTGGGCGCCCCACGGGCTGAGCACGTCCCGCAGGTCCCGCAGCACGCGGGCGATCTCCGGCTCGCGCGTCCCCAGGCCCCGGCAGACGGCTGTCCACTGCTCTTCCAGGAACTGCCCGAAGCTCTTGTCCGGGGCCTGGAAGGGGGCCGGGGCGGGTGGGGCGTAGCGAAGCTGTGGGACGGTCACCGGCCCGACTGGTTGGGCTCGTTGAGCTGCGGAGCCACGTCCTGGTTGGGCTCGTTGAGCTGCGGAGCCACGTCCTGGTTCGGCTCGTTGCGCTGGCCGACGACCGACTGGTTGGGCTCGTTGAGCTGCGGAGCCACGTCCTGGTTGGGCTCATTGCGCTGCACCACGACCGACTGGTTGGGCTCGTTGAGCTGGCCGGCGACGGCGGCCGACGCGCCGCCGAGCAGGGCCGCACCCGTGGCGACTCCAATTGCCAGCGTTGCCAGTACCTTGCGCATCATTGCTCCTCCCCCTGATCGATGATCAGATTGATCATAGCCACAGGGCTGGTCCCAAAGGTATGAATCTTTCGAACGCATCTTTGGTTCGATCCGCCCTGCCCGTCCACCGCCGCAGCCCCGGGAGTCGCCATGTCCGCACCGCAGCAGTCCGCCGACCCGTACGCGGCGACCGGCGTCGTCGGCCCGGCCCCGGAGGGGGTGACCCTGCCGCTGCCGCCGGTCTTCGACTCGGTGGAGGAGGAGCGCCAGTACCGCAAGGAGCAACTGGCGGCCGGGTTCCGGCTGTTCGGCCGGTTCGGCTTCTCGGAGGGCGTCGCCGGGCACATCACCGTCCGCGACCCGGAGAACCCGAGCTGGTTCTGGGTGAACCCGTTCGGCATGAGCTTCAACCAGATCAAGGCCTCCGACCTGATCCTGGTCGACCACGAGGGCACCCTGCTGCACGGCAACCGGCCGGTGAACCGGGCCGCGTTCGCGATCCACTCCCAGGTGCACGCCGCCCGCCCGGACGCCGTCGCCGCCGCGCACTCGCACTCCCTCTACGGCAAGGCCTTCTCCAGCCTCGGCATCCCGCTCGACCCGATCACCCAGGACGCCTGCGTCTTCTTCGAGGACCACGGCCTGTACAGCGACTACCGGGGTGTCGTCACCGAGACCGAGGAGGGCAAGCGGGTGGCCGCCGCGCTGGCGAGCCACAAGGCGGTGATCCTGCAGAACCACGGCCTGCTCACGGTCGGGCAGTCGGTGGCCGAGGCGGTCTGGTGGTTCGTCACCATGGAGCGCTCCTGCCAGGCGCAGCTGCTCGCGATGGCGGCCGGCACCCCCAAGCTGATCGACCGCGAGACCGCGCTGATCACCCGCGACCAGATCGGGACCTCGCTGGCCGGCTGGTTCCAGGCCCGGCCGCTGTGGGACCAGATCACCCTCTCCGACCCCGACCTCTTCGACTGACCGGCTTCCCCGGTCCCGTTCCCCCTTCCGGGCCCCTGTCCGACCTCGCCACCGTCCTCGCCACCGTCCTCGCCCCCGCCCTGGAGCAGCCCCGTGTCCACCGCCCCCGCCCAGCGCAGGCTCCGGATCGCCGTGTTCGGTGCCGGTTCCATCGGCTGCCACCTCGGCGGCATGCTCGCCTCGACCGCCGAGGTCGCCCTGATCGGCCGCCCGGCGGCGATGGCGGCGATCGACGCCGAGGGGCTGACCCTCACCGGCCCGGGCGAGGCCCGACGCGAGGTGCGGGAGCTGACCGTCGCCACCGACCCTCGGGCCGCGGCCGGCGCCGACTACGTCCTGGTGACGGTGAAGTCCGCCGACACCGCGACCGCGGCCCGGGAGCTGGCCCCGCAGCTCGGCCCCGACACGGTGGTGGTGAGCTTCCAGAACGGCCTGCGCAACGCCGACGGGCTCGCGGCCGCGCTGCCGTCCCACCGGGTGCTGGCCGGCATGGTGCCGTACAACGTGGTGCGGACCGGCGCCGCCGCCTTCCACCAGGGCAGTGCCGGGTCGCTGATGCTGGCCGACGAGGAGGGGGCCAACGCGCTCGCCGGGGCGGCCCGGGCGAGCGGTCTGCAGCTGGAGCTGCGGGCGGACATGCCGGCCGTCCAGGCGGCGAAGCTGCTGATGAACCTGAACAACGCGGTCAACGCGCTCTCCGGCCTGCCGCTGCGCGACCAGGTCGGGCAGCTGGCGTACCGGCAGTGCGTGGCGCGCTGCCAGCGGGAGGCGCTGGCGGCGTTCCGGGCCGCCGGGGTGGCGCCGGCCCAGCTCGGGCCGGTGCCACCGGAGGTGATGCCGCAGGTGCTCGAACTGCCGGACGCGCAGTTCCACGAGCTGGCCGGGGCCAGCCTGCGGATCGACGCCACCGCCCGCTCCTCGATGTGGGAGGACCTCCAGCGGGCCCGCCCCACCGAGATCGACTCGCTCCAGGGCGAGATCGTCGCCCTCGCCGAGCGCCACGGCCTCACCGCCCCCGCCAACGCCCGGCTGATCGCCCTCGTCCGCGAGGCCGAGACGGCCGCCCCCGGCACCGCCCCGCAGTGGTCCGGCCCCGCCCTCCTCGCCGAACTCATCCCGGCCGGGTAGCGCGGCGCCGGCGCGGCGCGCAGGGTGGCCGATCGTGCTCGGCCGGGGGAGTCCGGACAGAGCCGCGCTCCTACCCGCTGCACAGGAAGTCGGCCGGGCTGACTTCCTGCGCGCGGATCGGCAGCCGCTTGTCAGGCGGGTGCCCGGCCGCGTCGTGCGGGGCATGCTCGGGCCTGCCCGTACCGGAGACCCCGCCCTGCCACGGCGCCAGGCCGGCTCGCGTCACGTCAGGTCAGCGGGCGGTAGAACGGCTGGTCCGGGGCGAAGTTGTGGGAGTGCACCGTGACGTCCTCGCCCCTGAGGTACGCCAGCAGCCAGTCGCCGAAGGCCAGTTCGTCGTAGGGGACGTACTCCAGGGTGTCCGTCTCCAGCACGCCCATGCCCCAAGGGGCCGACGGCCCGTCCGGGACCCGCAGGAAGACGAACTCCCCGGTGGTGGCGGTGGCGACCGGCAGCAGCTCGCCGGGGCCCGAGCCGGCCGGGGCGGGGAGGAACTCCGCGTCGTCCTCGTCGCTCCAGTGCTCGATCCACTCGCGGATCTTCTCGCCCAGGTTCCGGACCGGGTGGCCGGGGTGCTCCAGGTACAGCTGCTCGTTGATCTCCACCGGGCCGTAGGCGTCGGTGAACTCCCGGAAGTCGGCGGGGAGGGAGACCCCGAGCTCCCGCTCCAGCCGCGCCCAGGGGGCCGGGTCGGACCAGTGGAACCCGGGTGCCCCCAGCAGTGCCTTGATCTCGTCGAGTGTCGCCATCACGTTCCCCTCGTGTGTGGACCCGGGCGAAGACTACGGTCTGCCGCCGCACGCGAGGACTCCGGTGTCGTCCCGTCAACCCCGAGGCCAGGGGCGGCCGTCGAGGCGTTCGATGCCGGTGTTGAAGCGGCGCAGGTACTCCGCGAAGCCGGCGATGTCCTCGTCCGGCCAGTCGGCCATCACCAGGTTCAACGCCCGGACGTGCGCCTCCCGTTCGCTGTCCAGACGGCGCCGGCCCTCCTCGGTCAGGCGGAACTTGCGGGCGATGCCGCCGTCCGGGTCCGGGATGCGGTCGAGGAGGCCCACGCTCTTCAGCGCCGCCGTCTGGCGGTTGAGGGTGGAGACGTCCAAGCCGAAGGCGTCGCTGAGCTGGCCGATCGACATGGGCCCCTGGGCCTCGACCCGGCTGAGCAGGATGTAGGCGCCGCGTTCGAGCTGGCTGCCCTCGGGGCGGCGGTCGTCGACCTGGTTGAGGTCGCGGTGCCGGGCGAACACCAGGAATTCGAGGGCGACCTCGTGTGTGGGGCTGGCCATGTCGAAGTCCCTTCATCACCGCGTTGACCTGCGGGTTCTTCGTCGATCACGTCCAGTATGCCAGAGATGTGCGCAACCCACACGATGTGCATGGCGCACATCGTGTGTAGCCTGATCTGGCTGTGCTATCTGCACATGGTGTGCAAAGCACACACTCCTGCTTCCCCCGACCGCCCGAGGAGGCCCGTCATCAACGGCCCCGCCCCCACCGCCCGCACCGGTCCGATCGTGGCGACGCTCGCCTTCACCGGCACCGTCGCCGCGATCATGCAGACCCTGGTCACCCCGCTGATCAGCGAACTCCCGCAACTCCTGCACACCACCGCGTCCAACGCCTCCTGGGTCATCACCGCGACCCTGCTCTCCGCCGCCGTCTTCGTCCCGATCAGCGGCCGCCTCGGCGACCTCCTGGGCAAGCGGACGATGCTCATCGCCTCCTGCGTCCCGCTGCTGCTCGGCTCGGTGCTGTGCGCGGTGGCCGACTCGGTGGTACCGATGATCGCCGGCCGGGCGCTGCAGGGGATGGGCATGGGCCTGGTGCCGATCGGCATCAGCCTGCTGCGCGACGTCCTGCCGCCCGAGCGGCTCGGCTCGGCGATCGCGCTGGTCAGCGCCTCCATGGGGATCGGCGGCGGCCTCGGCCTGCCGATCGCGGCGGGCGTCGCCGACTACGCCAGCTGGCGTGTGCTGTTCTGGGGCACCGCCGTGCTGACCGTCGTCATCATCGGCATGCTCTGGAGCGTCGTCCCGGCTCCCGCCGCCACCGGCCACCGCCCCACCGGCGGCCGGTTCGACTTCGTCGGCGCGATCGGTCTGAGCGTCGGCCTGGTCTGCCTGCTGCTGCCCGTCTCCAAGGGCGGCGACTGGGGCTGGGGCAGCACCCGGACCCTCGGCCTGTTCACCGCCTCCGCCGCGATCCTGATGCTCTGGGCCCGCTGGGAGCTGCGGGTCGGCGACCCGCTGGTGGACCTGCGGGTCACCGCGCGCCCGCGGGTGCTGCTGACCAACGCCGCCTCCGTCCTGGTCGGCTTCGGGATGTACGCCCAGGCGCTGATCGTGCCGCAGCTGCTCCAGCTGCCGGAGGCCACCGGCTACGGGCTGGGGCAGTCCATGCTGGCGATGGGCCTGTGGATGGCGCCCGGCGGGCTGATGATGATGGTGGTCTCCCCGCTGGGCGGCAAGCTGTCGACCGCGCGGGGACCCAAGTTCACCCTGGTCGCCGGTGCGCTGACGATCGCCGTCGGGTACGGGCTGGCGCTGCCGCTGATGGGCTCCACCTGGGGCGTGCTGATCGTGACGATCGTCTGCAACAGCGGTGTGGGCCTGGCCTACGGCGCGATGCCCGCACTGATCATGAGCGCGGTGCCGCTGTCCGCCACGGCCTCGGCGAACAGCTTCAACACCCTGATGCGCTCGCTGGGTACCTCGGTGTCCGCCGCCGTGATGGGCGTGGTGCTGTCGCAGATGACCATCTCCCTGGGCGGGCACGCCCTGCCGTCGGAGAGTGGCTTCCGGGTCGGCCTGGTGATCGGCTGCGTCGTCGCGCTGATCGCGGCCGCCGTCGCCGCCGTCATCCCCGTGCCGCCGGCTCCCCGGCTGCGGGCCGTCCCCGCCCCGGCGGGCGCGGACGCGGAGGCGGTTGGCGCGGAGGCGGCGGACGCCCGCACGACGGGCGCCGAGGCGGCGAAGCCGACCACCGCCTGAGCCCTGCCGAGCTCCGCCCCGGGCGTGCACCGCGCCGCGCACGCTCCGTGCGCTCGGCGCGCGTCCGGGGCGCCGGCCGGCACTACCGGAACGCCGGCAGGTTGCGCTCGACCCAGGCCCGGAAGGGCGCGGCCGGGCGGCGCAGCACGGTCGCCACGTCCGGGCTGACCGCCTGCTCGGCCGGGAGCGGGAGGCCGAGGACGTCCAGGGTCCCGGCGATCACCTCCTCGGGCATGAACCGTGCCAGGTGCGCGTGGGCCTGCTCGCGGGACAGCTCGACGAAGGCCACCTCCTCGCCCAGGGCCTCGGCGATGACCTCGGCCTGCCGGCGCGGCCCGATCGCCTCGGGCCCGGTCAGCTCGTACGTGCGGCCGCCGTGCCCGTCCTCGCGCAGCACGGCCGCGGCCACCGACGCGATGTCCGCCGGGTCGACGACGGGCAGCGCCACCTCGCCGAACGGCGCGAAGACCGTCCGCTCCGTACGGACCGTCTCGGCCCAGGCGAAGGCGTTGGAGGTGAAGCCGCCGGGGCGCAGGACGGTGAACTCCCGCCCGGAGGTGCGCACGGCGGCCTCGAACTCCCGCAGCCGGGCGTGCGAGGGCGCGTCCGGCCGCGTGGCGCTGACCTGCGAGGACACCAGGACGATCCGCTCCACTCCGGCGTCCGCGACCGTCTTCAGCAGGACGTCCGGGCTCTCGCCGTGGCCGTTGAGCTCGCCGCCCAGTACGACGAACAGCGCGCGGGCCCCTTCGAGCGCCGGGCGCAGGCCGGCGGCGTCGCCGAGCCCGCCCCGTGCCCAGCGGACCCCGGCCGCGGGGTGGGCGGGTTGCGGCTGCCGGGATACGGCCACCACCTGCTCGCCCGCCCCGGCCAGCAGCTCCACCAGCGTCCGTCCGATGTTTCCGGTCGCGCCCGTCACCGTGATCATTTCCGCCCCCTGGGGATTGAGTTAGTTGGCTGACTGAGAAAGACCGTAGCCTCCTCCGCGGGCGGCTGTCTATAGTCAGTCGGGTGACTGACTCAGTGAACCGGCGCACGGCGGCGTCGCAGAAGCGGCGACGGCTCACCGCGGCGGCGGCCCGGGTGCTGCACGAGCAGGGCGTCGAGCGCACCACCCTCGCCGACATCGCGCGCGAGGCGGACGTCCCGGTCGGGAACGTCTACTACTACTTCAAGACCAAGGACGAGCTGGTCCGCGCCGCACTCTCCGAGCACAGCGCGCACCTGGACGAACTCACCGCCGCACTGGAGCAGTTGCCCGATCCGCTGGACCGCCTCAAGGCGCTGGTCGAGGCCTGGGTCGGCCGGCGCGACACCGCCGCCCGGCGCGGCTGCCCGACCGGCACCCTGGCCGTCGAACTCGACAAGCGCGCCGACGGGGACCTCGACGCGGAGGCCGGCGCGGTGATCCGGCGGCTGCTCGACTGGGCCGCCGGTCAGTTCCGCGAGCTGGGCCTGCCCGATCCGGACGGCCTGGCCCTCACCCTGGTCGCCGGGTACCAGGGCATGTCCCTCCTCGCCAACGCGCTGCGCGACCCGGACGTCATGACCCGCGAAGGGGGCCGCCTGCTGAGCTGGCTCGACTCCCTGCGGGGCGCGTAAATCGCCCACCGGGCGGGCCCGGTGGGCCCGGCGGGTGTCGCGCACGCCCCGCGCGCCCCGCGCGCCCCGCGCGCCCCGCGCGCCCCGCACGTCCGGAACGCACGCCCCGCCCGGCAGGCCTCGGCCGCCCCCGGGGCCTCAGTCGCCGAGCATCCGGTGGGCGAGCAGGTGGAGCCCCGCCTCGACGCGTTCGGGGGAGACGCCCCGGTCGCGGTGGTGGCGGTACAGCTCCGGGGCGAGCGGCGCCAGCAACTGATCGGCGAGCAGGTCCGGGTCCTCGGCCCGGGCCGCCGCGGCCAGCATCCGGACGTGTGCGCGCCAGAAGCCGTAGGCGCCGGTGGCCAGTCGGGCCGGGCCGGTCTCGGCGCCGAGCAGCAGGTGGGAGTGGCGCTCCAGCAGGTGGACCATCGCCGAGTAGAAGGCGCTCAGCCGCTCGGCCGGGGTGGCCGCCGGCTCCGGGCCCAACGGGCCCTCCCCGCGCAGGAGTCGCTCCTGGATCTCGTGCTCATGGGCGTCCAGCAGGGCGCGGGCGATCGAGGCGCGGTCGGGGTAGCGGCGGTAGAGCGTGCCGCGGCCGACGCCGGCCGCCCGGGCGATGTCCTCCATGGTCACCGTGGACGGGTCGCGGGTCGTGAACAGCTGCTCGGCCGCCCGGAGCACCTTGAGGCGGTTGCGGGCGGCGTCGGCGCGTTCGGCTGGTGGCATGGACCGATCCTAACAAGTGGACGCTGCGTCCACTTGGGGACTAGCATCGGCACCAGTCAAGTGGACGCCGTGTCCGCTTACGGCTTCCAGGAGTACCGTCATGCCGCAACTCCTCCACCTCGACGCCAGCGCCCGCCGCGGCTCGTTCTCCCGTCGGATCGGCGCGGCCTTCGCCGAGGCCTGGCGCGCCGAAGCGCCGCAGGGCGGCTACACCTACCGCGACCTCGCGGCCCAGCCGGTGCCGCCGATCGGCGAGGCCTGGACGACGATCTGCGACACCATGCTCCGCGAGGGCATCGTCGAGCCCGGCCGCTACGCCGAGGCCGTCCGCACCGACGCCGAGCGCGCGGCCTGGGCCGTCCTCGAACCGCTGCTCGCCGAACTTCTCGCCGCCGACGTCGTCCTGATCGGCTCGCCGATGTACAACTTCGGCGTCCCGGCCCAGCTCAAGCTCTGGATCGACCAGGTCACCTTCCCGAAGATGAACCTGCGGCCGCGGCGCTTCGTGGTCGCCTCCGCCCAGGGCGGCTCCTACCGGCCGGGCATGCCGCGCGCGCCCTTCGACCACCAGACGCGCTACCTGGTGGACTTCTTCCAGGGGCACTACGCGGTCGAGGACACCCTGGTCATCGGCGCCGAACTGGCGAACGCGACGGTGGACCCGGCGCTGGCCGAACGGCTCCCACTGCACGAGGAGTCGCTGGCCGCCGCCCTGGCCGGGGCCGCCGAGGCCGGGCGGCGGCTGGCGCGCGAGGCGTCGGAGGCAGGGGAGGCGTCCGGAGCGGGCGAGGCGTCCGGGGCCCGGGAGGCGTCCGGGGCGGGCGGGGTGCGCGCCGGCGGGCGGGGGTGAGGCGGCCGTGTCCTGGCTCGTCCTGCTCGCCGCCGGGCTGGTCGAGGTCGTCTGGTCGCAGAGCATCAAGCCGACCGACGGCTTCACCCGCCCCGGCCCCACCGCGCTGTGCGTCCTGCTCGGCGCGCTCTCCGTCTACCTGCTCTCGCGGGCCATGCGCGACCTCCCGGCCGGGCTCGCCTACGCGATGTTCACCGGCATCGGTACGGTCGGCGCGATCACGCTCGGGACCGTCCTGCGGCACGAGTCGCTCGGCGCGGGCCGGGCGGCCGCGTTGGCGCTGATCGTCGCCGGGCTCGTCCTCGCCCGGCTCACCGCCGCGGACTGAGAGCCGCGCTGAGCCCCGCCGCCCTGCGGGGCGGCGCTCACCCCCCGTCGCCCTGCCGGGCCACTCACCCCCGCCGCGCTGCGGCCGGGCCGGGCTCAATCCCCGCCGCCCTGCCGGGCCACTCACCCCCGCCGCGCTGCGGCCGGGCCGGGCTCAATCCCCGCCGCCCTGCCGGGCCGCGCTCAGCCCCGTCGCGGTTCGACCGTCGCCGCGAGCGCGCCCGGCAGTTCGGCGCAGGCCGCCCGGAGCCGCCGTACCAGGTCCGCGCGGGTGTGCCCGGACGGCTGCGCCACCCAGCCGTCCATCGCCTGGTGGAACGCGGCGACCAGCATGTCCACCGCCAGCCGGGTGCGCAGCGCGGCGCCCGCCCCGGGGCCGTCGAGGGCGAACCGGCGGTCGACCGCCGTCACCGCCTCCCGGGTCGTCCGTTCGCAGAAGGCCAGCCCGTGGGCGTCCATCGAGGGCGTCCGGGCGGCCAGTCGGCGGCTCGCCAGGGCGCGTTCGGCCCAGCCGTCGGCCGACATCCGGTCGATCGCCTCGGCGAGGGTCCGCTCCAGGACGGTCATCAGCCGGCCGTCGTCCGGCGGGCGGCTCTCCAGCACCTCCAGGAACGTCGTCCACAGGTCCTGGGTGGGCGCCATCGCGACGTCTTCCTTGCTGGTGAACGCGCGGAAGAAGGTCCGCTTGGAGACCTCGACGGCCTCGCAGAGCCGGTCCAGCGTCACCCCGTCGAAGCCGTGCTCGCCGAACAGCTCCAGGGCGGTGTCGATCAGCGCCTGACGGGTGCGCAGCTTCTTGCGCTCGCGCAGCGGGAGCTTGGCGGCCGCGGACTCGGGGGCCTGTTCGGCGCCCCGCCGCGGTGCCGTGGCGGTGGCCTTCTCGGGAGTCATCGCGGTCAGTCTAGTGGGGATCGTCATGCCACCTGTAGGCTTATGCCACTCAGTGGCAGAATCTATGGGGAGGATCCTCCATGCGCGCACTCCTGGTAGACCGCTCGGCCCCCGGCGGCCTGCGCCTCGGCACGGCCCCGGACCCCGAACCGGCGCCCCACCAGGCGCTGGTGCGGGTCACCGCGACCTCGCTCAACTACGGCGAGGTCGCCTTCGGCCTCGACATGGCCCCCGAGGGCACCGTCCTCGGCTGGGACGCCGCCGGAATCGTGGAACGCGCCGCCGCCGACGGCTCGGGCCCCGCCGCGGGGACCCCGGTGGTCACCCTGATGCCCGCCGGTGGCTGGGCCGAACTGCGGGCGGTGGACACCGGGTTGATCGGCGCCGCGCCCGCCGGGGCCGACCTGGCCGCCCTCGCCACCATTCCGGTCGCCGCCGCCAGCGCCCTGCGCGCGCTGCACCGTATCGGCCCGCTGCTCGGCCGCAGCGTCCTGGTCACCGGCGCCACCGGCGGCGTCGGCCGCTACGCCGTCCAGCTCGCCCGGGCGGCGGGCGCCCACGTCGTGGCGTCCACCGGCTCGCCCGACCGGAACGGCGAACTGCTGCGCCGGCTCGGCGCCCACGAGGTGGTCGCCTCGCCGAAGGAGGCCGCCGAGCCGGTCGACGGCGTGGTCGACGTCGTCGGCGGCCCCCAACTGGTCGAGGCCTACCAGGCGTTGGGGCCGGGCGGCACCCTGGTCGCCACCGGTCACAGCTCCGGGCAGGGGGAGGACTTCGCGTTCGGCACCCTCTTCGGCGACGCGGACCGGCACGACCGCTCGGTGGTCTCCTTCTACCTCCTCGGCTGCACCGGCCTCGGCCGCGACCTCGGCTGGCTCGCCCACCGGGTGGCGGCGGGCGAGCTGGACCCGGGCATCACCTGGCGCGGCGACTGGGACGACGCGGCCGAGGCGGTCGACGCCCTGCTCGGGCGGCGGCTGCACGGCAAGGCGGTGCTGACCATCGGCGGCTGAGGACGCCTCGCCCTCCGGACCCGTCCGCGCCCCCGCGGGGCCGTCGTCCACGCGCCCCCGCGCGCCCGCCCGTGCGCGCGGCTGACCGGGCCGCCCCGGCGCGGCCCCGCCCACTCGGACGGGTCAGGAGCTGTCGCTGCGGAGCGGGATGTTGCCAAGCATGGGGACGTACGGGCCCCTCGGCCGCCCCGCCCCGACCAGGAGAGGGATCCTCGGTGCGTGAACTCCACAGTCCCCCCAGCCACGGCCGACCCGGCCACCGTCCGCCGCCCGGCCGCGCCCCGGGCGGTGAGCGGCGACCGGTCCGGACGTGGACGCCCCAGCGCACGGTCGCGCTGATCGTCGCGGCGGCCGGCGCCCTCGTGCTCGCCGCCTGCGGCAGCAGCTCCTCGGGTACGGCGGCCTCGCCCACCGCCACCCCGCCCGACGCGGGCGCCTTCTCCGGCGAGCCGCCCTCCGCCGTCGCCTCCGCCGCGGAGTCGCTGCTGGCCTCGGCGTCCGCCGCGGCGGCCTCGGCCTCGGAGGCGTCCGCGGCGGCCACCGCCTCCAACGCCGCGGCGGCGTCCGCCTTCGAGGCGTCCGTCTCGGCGCAGCAGGCGATGACCAGGGAGAAGGCCGCCTCGGTGCTCGACGGGGTGACGGACGGCGGCAACGCGCTGGGCGACGTCACCGTCACCGGCATCGCGCGGCAGAACACCGGCGGCCTGCACGCCGTGGTCGTCACCATCCAGAACCGGGGGACCGCCGCGGCCTCCTACGCCGTCCAGGTCGACTTCACCGACACCAGCGGCAGGACCGTGGACAGCTCCGTCGTCGGCGCCGAGAACGTCCCGGCGAACGGCAAGGCCCAGCCCGTCGCCTTCAGCCGGCAGCCGGCGGACATGACCCTGCTGCCCGTGGTGGTCAAGGCCGTCCGCTACTGACGACGCCGCAGCGCCCGGGCGCCGCACTGCCCACCGCCTTCGGCCTAGCGGAAGTCCGCCGCGTGATCCCGCACCCAGCTGCGGACGTCGCGCGGCGGACGCCCGAGCACCTGGCGCACGGTGTCGGTCACCCGCTCCGGCTCGCGCGTGAACGACTCCCAGGCGCGCAGCCGGGCCGCCACGAACGCCGCGTTCCCCCAGGCGGCGGTCAGCTGCTCGCGGGCCGTCTCCACCGGCAGTTCCTCCCAGCGCACCGCTACGCCCAGCTCCTCGCCGATGATCCCGGCCAGCTCGGCGTGCGAGAGCGACTCCGGGCCGGTGACCACGTACCCGGCCCCGTCGTGCCCGTCCTCGGTGATCGCCCGCACCACGACGTCCGCGATGTCCCGCTCGTGCACCAGCGAGCGCCGCGCCCGCCCGTACGGCCAGCGGACCACGCCCTCCCGCACGTGGTCCGCCCAGGCCAGCAGGTTGCCCGCGAGTCGATCGCCCGGACGAAGGTCCAGCCCAGGCCCGACCGCCGGATCAGCCGCTCGATCTCCTGGTGGAAGACCACGGCGGGCTCGTCGTCGGCGAGGTCCGCCACGTCCGCCGAGAGGTAGACGACGCGTTCGGCGTGCCGGGCGATCAGCTCCACCACCCGGGGCTGCACGGGCAGCCCGGGCCACATCAGGTAGACCGCCTCCACCCCGCCGGCCAGCGCCGGCTCCAGGCTCTCGGGCGCCGTCAGGTCGCCCTGGAAGGCCTCGACCCCGGCGGGCAGCACGGCCTTGGCCGTGTCCCACACCAACGCCCGTACCTTGTGGCCGCCTTCGGCCAGGGTGGCCGCAACGTGCCTGCCCACACTGCCGGTTGGGCCGGTCACCAGTATTCCGGTCATGCCCGGGCCCAACGCCGGGCGGCCGGGGTCTGTGCCCGGGGCGGCTACCAGCCCGACTCCACCGGGCCGACGGCGGCCAGCCCCACGTGCCGGGCCAGCCACTCGGCGCGCCGGACGTCGCCCGCGCGGAAGTGGAGGAACACCGTGTGGTCGTCCGACGGCCGGTCGTAGTCGACGTCGCGGCTGTTGAGGGCGATCTGGACACCGGCGTCCTTGGCCCGGACGTCCAGGCCGAGTTCGGGGACGGCGGGCCAGGCGAAGCCGTTCCAGGACAGTGAGGCGGGTGAGGAGCCGAGGAGGCCGAGGAACCGGTCCTCGATCGTGCCGACCGGCCGCTCGTCCCACTGGAAGGAGAACGGGGCCAGTTCGTCCACTCTGGGGTCGCCCGCGGCCAGCAGCCGCCGGGCCTCCTCGTACCCGACGCCGTGCTCGCCGGCGCCCGGGTACACCTGGTCGGGGAAGGCCTCGAACAGCCGCCGGGCCTCCGCCGCCGTTAGCTCCTCCGCGTAGGCGTGGGCCTCCGTCGAGCGGCGGTGCACGGTGATCCCCAGCAGCCGCTGGGCGGCTTCGTAGGCGACCCATCGGTTGGGGGTGCGCAGGACCGGCAGGACGTTCGAGGTGCTCACGGCGGTAAGTCAAGCAGGCCGGGTACGGAGAGTCATCCGGGTTTGCGCTGCACCGGTGCCGGTGGGTTACGTCACGCCGGAGCCGGGTTACGTGACGCCGTCCTGTTCCCGCTCCTGTCCGCGTTCCCGCTGCCGGGTCCGGTAGGCGCGGGAGCGGCAGCGGGGAGAGCAGTAGCGCGGCGGGCGGCCGCCCGGGCGCCGGCCGGCGGGGGAGGGGGTGGACGCCGTCAGCGGGCCGCCGCACGCGGGGCAGGACTCCGTCGGTGCGGGTTCCCCGGCCTCGGCGGCGGCCTCGGCGGGTGCCGGGTGCGAGGTCAGGCCCAGCCGTTCCGCGACCACGCCGGCCTGGAAGCGGCTGTGGGCGCCGAGGCTGTCCAGCAGTTCGGAGACGTGGCGGCGGCAGGTGCGCAGGGAGATGCCCAGGCGGCGGGCGATGGATTCGTCCTTGAGGCCCTTCGCGAGCAGCACCAGGATGCTCTGCTTCATCGTCTTGGTGACGTCGTGCGCGGCCTGCGGGCCGGTGGCGAACGGGGTCGCGTTCTCCCAGTCCCGCTCGAAGACCGTCAGCAGGTAGGAGAGCAGGTCCGGCTCCCGGATGATCAGCGCGCCGCCGGAGCTGGCGGGCAGCAGGGCCAGCGAGCCGTCCACGATGATCAGCTGCGGCAGCACCTCCGGCAGCGTCCGGATCTCGGCGCCCGCCTCGATGAGCTGCTCCGCGTGCACCCGGGTGGGCTGGTCGAAGCGGGTCGCGTGCTGGTAGAGGCTCCGCATCCGGATCCCCCGGTCGAGCAGCGCGAGGTCGCGCGGGAGCGCCTCGCGCAGCGCGGCCGGGGGGAACGACCCGCCGTGCTTGGAGACCAGCACCTCGCTGCGGCAGGAGTCGATGACGTCGGCGAGCAGCGAGCGAACCGCGAACTTGTCCGGCAGGCGGTCGATGGTGCCCTGGGGGAAGGCGTGCTGGCGGGCCTGGAGGTAGACGGGCACCAGCGCCGCGAGGCCGTCGCGCTGGCGCTGGATGAGCCGCCGCTGCTCGCGCAGGGCCTCCTCCCGGGCACGCAGGGCGGTGTCGCGCGCGGAGAGCAGCTGCGCGGTCGCGGCCTGGGGGCTGACGGGCTGCCAGGCGATGGTGGCGCCGGTCGGCGCGGAGCCGGCGAGCGGCGCGCCGGCCGTGGGGGTTTCGGGTGCCGGGCCGTCGGGTAGCGGGGCTCCGGGTGCCGGGCCGTCGGGGGCGCGCAGTTCCTGGAAGAGGCAGGCGCCGGTGAGCTGCCGGACGGCCGCCTCGCACTCCGGCAGGCTCAGGCCGGTCTCCGACGCGGCCTGGGCGAGGGTCGCCGGGGTGAGGCGCTCGTGCACGACCGTCCACCGGTAGAGCGTGACGGCCGCACTGTCGAGCGCGGGTACGTCGGCGGTCGCGTCGGGGCCGGTCCCGGGGTCCATCGCATGCCTCCTCAAGCTGCCAGGCAGGCTCATGATCCCTTGTGGGGGATGCCGTGGCCATCCGCCGACTGGCAGGGTGGCGATCACGGGCCGGGCGATGCCGCGGGAACTGCGGAAACGTCCGAAACGTGTGGAACTGTCCCCGAAGTGATGGGAGTTGTCGTCATGCGAGGAATCGTGACGCGGACACTGGCCGCGGTCGCGCTGGGTGCCGCCGCCTGGTTGGGCGGGGTGGTCCCGGCCGGTGCCTCCGTGTCCGACGACGCGACGCTGACGGACTCCACCGTCGCCACCGGTCACACCTGCATCCAGACGACGGCCTGGGGCGACGCCTGGTGCCCGGCCGGGCCGCTGAGCTGACGCGTCGTCGCCGGTGACGCCCGACCCTCATCCCTCTTCGAAAGGTAGCCTGTCATGCATATGGCACTGAAGCGTTCGGTCCGTACCGCTCCCACCGCCACCGGCCGGGCGGGCTCCGCCCCTGCCGCCTCCACCGCCAGGGCGGCGAGCCCGGCCGGCCGCTGAGCCCCGGCGAGTAGCGCGCCCTGCACGGGAAGTCGGCGGAGTCGACTTCCCGTGCAGGGCGCGTTGCCGTTCCGGGCGCGCCTGGCGGCTGGCGCCTGGCCTCGGGCGTCGGGTTCAGCCGCCGACGCGCACCACGTACTTGCCGGTCGCCCGGCCCTCCTGCATGGCGTCGTGGGCGGCCGGAACGGTGTCCAGGCCGGGCAGTTCGGTGACCGGCAGCTCCAAGCCGCCGTCGGCGACGAGGTCGAGGACCCGGCGGATGGCGCGGGCCAGGCGCTCGGGGGCGGTGGCGGCCAGGCCGCGGTGGCTGAAGCCGGTGAGGGTCAGGTTGCCCGCCATCAGGCGGCTGAGCGGGGGCAGGTCGGCGACGGCGCCGCCGCTCGCGTTGCCGAACAGCACGATCCGTGCGCCGGGCGCCGCCACGGCCAGATCGAGGTCGAGGGCCGCGGTGCCCAGAGGGTCGAGCACCAGGTCGACGCCCCGGCCGCCGGTGGCGGCGCGCACGGCCTCGGCCGTGTCGTCGCCCCGGGCGAAGGCGTGCCGGTAGCCGGAGGCGACCGCGGCCGCGGCCTTCTCCGCCCGGCCGACCGTGCCGATCAGTCGGCCGCCGCCGAGCAGCGGGACCAGCCGGGCGACGGCGTTGCCGATCCCGCCGCCCGCCGAGTGGACCAGCACGGTGTCCCCGGCGGTGAAGCGGCCGGCGTCGGTCAGCAGCAGGAGCGAGGTGGCCAGACCCAGCGGGACGGCGGCGGCCTCGCGCAGCGCCACCCCGTCGGGGAGCGGCACGGTGAGCACGGCCTCCGCGAGCACCACCTCGGCCAGTCCGGCGCCGACCGGCGCGGCGACCACGCGGTCGCCCACCGCCAGTCCGGTGACGCCCGCGCCGAGCTCGCGGACCGTACCGGACACCTCCTTGCCGGGCCGGTACGGCCACTCGGCGGCGTACGCGGCGTCGCCGCGGCGGGTCATCACGTCCACGAAGTTCAGCCCGGCGTGGGCGACGTCGATCGCCACCTGCCCCGGTCCGGGGTGCGGTGCGGCGATCTCCTGGACCTGCGAGTTCTCGGATCCACCGGGTGCGGTCATCACCAGTGCGCGCATGTCGGGCCCCCTCGGCTACGATGTTCGACGAACGACGAAATTGGTGCTGGGAAGTGGTACCACACCGTTTCCATGGATGTCGAACATCGCAGATCAGGGAGGTCGACACATGCCACGAAGCACCCGCCGCCGACCGGCGCTCGCGCACCCCGGGACCGAGGAGATCGACCTCTTCGACATCCTGCACGCGCTCTCCGACCCCACCCGGATGACCATCGTCCGCATCCTGCGCGCCGAGTCCGAGCGGGCCTGCGGCACCTTCCCGGTGGACGTCGCGCCCTCCACCCTGAGCCACCACTTCAAGGTGCTGCGCGAGTCCGGCCTGATCAGCCAGCGCGAGGAGGCCAACCGGCGCTTCTCCGCCCTGCGCACGGTCGACCTGGAGCGGCGCTTCCCCGGCCTGCTCGACACCGTCCTCGCCGCCCACGCCCGGACGGTGGGCGAGTAGGCCCGCAGCTCCGTGGTCCCGGGTGGGCTCGGCGGCGGTGCCGGTGTCGGCAGGTGGGCGGGGCGGGCTCGGCGGCGGTGCCGGCCGGTGGGCCGAGGAGGGCTCAGCGCCGGTGCCATACCGCCCAGTTCTGCTGGGCGTCGAACCGTTCGACGTACCAGTCGGCGGGGTGGTCGGGCCAGTACGCCTCCGGCGGCCGGCCCGCCTCGGGCAGTGGGAGGACCATGACGTTCGCCTCCGCCGGGACGGGCTGCCAGCGCGGGTCGCGGAACCACACCCGTCCCCGGTAGACCTCGAAGGTCTGGGCGGCCCGCAGCGACCAGTCGACGTCCCACGCGAACACCACGTCGTCGTCCTGGTCGATCCCGGAGGCGCGGGTGAAGCCCGTGGCCAGGCCCTCCCGCCCCACCGAGTGCGGCCGGGCGACCTGCGCGGTGATCGTCACGGTCGCGAAGGCGGCGAACAGCGCCAGCGAGACCCCGAGCGCCCCGAGCACCCGGCGGCCCCCGGCGCCGCGCAGCAGGACCACCCCGCCGAGCACGACCAGCGCGGCGGCGGAGGCACGGGGCATGTCCAGCCGGCCCCAGTCGGAGGCGAGGAACGAGACGTCGGGCAGGCTCCACGGGATGAAGTTCGACGTGCGCAGCTCCGCGCCGGCCGCCAGCGTCACGGCCCCCGCGAGCAGCAGGACGAGCCCGGCCGTCACCGCCGCCGCCCGGCGCAGCGCGCGGCGCCGGTACCCGGCGAGCACCGCGACGCCCGTCACGAAGGCCGCCGGGACGAGGCAGGAGGTGTAGCGGGCGTACACCCAGTCGTCGACCCGGCCGTCCGGCGGCAGCGCGGCGGCGGAGGCCAGTGCGGTGCCGAACAGCAGCGCCACCAGGACGCCGCCGGTGATCCGCGATGCCCGCGGCAGGCGGCGGTCGAACAGCGCGTACAGGCAGGCGACGACGGCGAGTCCGCCGATGCCCCAGGTGGAGGTGATGAAGTACCAGGTCTGGCCGGCGGTCCGGGCGAGGGTCCGCCCGGCGAGCGCCGGGTCGGCCAGGCCCTGCCAGAGGAGGCTGCCGACCGCGCTCTCCTGGACGGTGAACCGCGCGTGCAGCCAGGCGGCCAGAAGTTCGGCGCCGAGCACGCCGAGGCCGAGCGCCGCGAGCCCCGCCGCGGTGGCGCGCCACGGCGCCCGGCGCAGCACCAGCACGCCGAGCAGGACGGCGGCGGTCAGCGCGACCACCACGCCGCCGCGGTCGTGCACCGCCATCGCGTAGCCGGCCGAGGCCCCCGCCCCGGCGGCGTGCCAGGCGCGGCGGCGCGGCGGGCCGTCGGCGAGCCAGCCGTGCAGGCAGAGCAGCCAGGCGAGCACCAGGACGGGCAGGACGGCGTCGGTCATCGCGAACTGCGAGTAGAAGACCACCGGCGGCAGCAGCGCGGTCGCGGCGGCGAAGAGGTAGCCGGGCCGGCGGTCCAGGCCGAGGCGGCGCAGCGCGACGTAGGCGAGCGGGAGGACCGTGGCGTTGACGGCGGCGTTGACGCCCATGACCAGGTGGTAGGCGGTCACCGGATCGTCGGCCAGCCGCAGCGCGGGGGAGATCAGCAGCGGGTAGCCGCCGGGGACGACCACGCCGACCGGGATCTCGGTCGCCGAGCCGCCGGCCAGCACGCGGGCCAGGGCGAGGTAGGAGTCCTCGTCGGGGTGGACGGACGGGAAGCTCATCTGCCGGACGAGGGCGAGCCGGAACAGCAGCTCGGCGAGGTACCCGGCGAGCAGGACGACGGCGGGCCGGGTGGCGGCCGTCCGGATCGTCGTGCGGGGCGGCATGGAGGTGCCCCCTTCGGTCGGAACAGTCGGGCGACTGTATATGTCGTTGGACTGAATATGTAGTCCAACTGGTTCCGAGGAAGGAGCGTTCCCGGCGGGTTCCGGCGGTTTCCGGCTGTTTCGTACGGCCCTACGGCTTCACGCGCGTGGCTGTCCCCGCGCCCGGGCCGCTCAGCGCAGCCGCGAGGAGGACAGGATCGACGCCAGGTGGGCGACCACCATGCCCCAGGTGATCAGCGTGATGCCCGCGAGCGTCCACCGCGTCGCGTCCAGGTCGCCGAGCCCGGCGTCCACCGCGGCCGCCGCCAGCAGCACCAGCGAGGCCTCGATGCCGTTCGTCACCCGGTGGATCTTGAACACCGAGGCGACCCTGCGGGCCGTCGCGATGCCCTGGGAGCGCGGCTGCGTCGACTCCTCGGTCGCCGGGAGCTGCCCGCTGCGGGCCCGGGCCACGTCCACCAGGTCCGTCGAGGCCTTGAGCAGCACCACGCCCAGCGCGGCCGCCAGCCCCGCCGACACCCACAGCTCCGAGCCGCCGCGCGCCGCCCGTACACCCGCACCGATCATCAGCGCGGCATCCGCCAGGTAGGCGCCGAGCCGGTCCACGTACACCCCGGCCATGCTGAACCGGCGCTTCCAGCGGGCCACTTCGCCGTCCACGCAGTCGAACAGCAGGAACAGCTGGAACAGCACGACGGCCAGCACCGCGCCGGTCAGGCCGGGGATCAGCAGGGCCGCGCCGCCGCCGACCCCGCACGCCACCATCACCCAGGTGAGGGTGTTCGGCGACACCGGGGTGCGCACCAGCTGCCGGGTGGTCCGCAGCGAGATCCGCCGCATGTAGAGCCGGCCCGCCCAGTGCTCGCCGTTGCGGCTCTGAAGCTTGGCCTGCGGCTGGCACACCTCGCGCAGCTCGGCGAGCGCCGGAGCAGCCACCATGACGACATCCCTCCACCTGTCCCGAAACGATCACCACAGGCTACGGCCTCCGGGGAGACGCCCGGACCAGCCGGTACGCCGCCGTCCGTACCGGAAGCGTCCGCCGGTGGAAGGCCTGTGGAAGGCCCGTCGAACGCGCAGTGGACCCGGCCGCCGTCCGGCCCGGGCCCGGTCCGCTCGGGCGTCCCGGGCCCCGCGCCCGTCGGCGAAAACCGGTGGGCCGCCCGAACGCCCCCGGGCTAGGCTGCGCGGGTTCGCCGGAACCCGAAGCCCGAAGCCCGGGGCCCGACCGCCCCCTTCCGCACGCCGGTCGACGCGGTCCGCGCCGCCCCGGAGCGGAACGAGGAGCACAGACCCATGGTGACCACGGGAAGCCCGTCCCAGAGCCCCGACCTGGCCTTACTACTGGACGACCACCGCCCGCAGGGCCCGGTGGAGAGCGCCGACCACGAGCGGGCCCGCCGCCTCCTCGGCGTCGCCGACGCCTGGAACCGGAGCACCTTCCCGCTCCACTTCACCGCCTCCGCGCTGATCGTCCACCCGCCGACCCGCCGCGTCCTGCTGCGCTGGCACGTCCGTCAGCAGGCCTGGCTGCACGTCGGCGGCCACGGCGACCCGGGGGAGACCCGGCCGCTGGACATCGCCCTGCGCGAGGGCCTGGAGGAGACCGGCCTGACCGACCTCACCCCCTGGCCCGGCCCCGCCCTCGTCCACCTCGCCGTGGTGCCCGTCCCCGCGTCGCCCACCGAACCCGCGCACGAGCACGCCGACCTGCGCTTCCTGCTGGCCACCGGCACTCCGGAGCAGGCCCGGCCGGAGAACCCGGCGTCCCCGCTGGAGTGGCTCACCGTCGAGGAGGCCGGGCGGCGGACCACCGAGGAGAACCTCCGGGAGACCCTCGACCGCGCCGCCCGCCTGCTGCCGGCCGTCTGACCCGCTGCCGCTGCCGCCCGACCGACTCCTGCCGCCGCCCGGCTCCTGCCGCCGCCCGACCGAATTCCTCCTGGAGACCACCGGATGCACACCGACCAGATCCTGATCTTCGACGCCGACGACACGCTCTGGGAGAACAACGTCCTCTTCGAGCGGGTCATCGACGGCTTCCTGGACTGGGTCGCCGCCCCCGCCGAGCACGAGCGCACCAGGGCCCTGCTCGACGAGATCGAGGCCGTCAACTCCGCCACCCTCGGCTACGGCGCCACCGTCTTCCGGCAGAGCCTCGCCGACTGCCTGCACCGGCTCAACGGCCGCACCCCCACCGCCGACGAGCTGGCCCGGATCGAGGCCCTGCTCACCCCGCTGACCAGCCGGAACGTCGAACTGATCGCCGGCGTCGCGGACACCCTGGCCGCCCTCGCCGACCGGCACCACCTGCTGCTGCTCACCAAGGGCGACCAGGGCGAACAGCAGCGCAAGATCACCGAGTCCACCATCGACCACCACTTCCGCGGCGTCCACATCGTCGCCGAGAAGTCGGTCGACACCTACCGGCGGCTCACCGCCGACCTCGGCCTCGACCCCGACCGGACCTGGATGATCGGCAACTCGCCCAAGTCCGACATCGCACCCGCCCGCCGGGCCGGCCTGCGCACCGTCTTCATCCCGCACCAGCACACCTGGGTGCTGGAGCACGCGGAACTCGGCCCGGAGGAGGCGACGCTGCAGCTCGGGACCTTCCCCGAGCTGCTGCGCCACTTCTGACCGCGGCTTGTCGATCGCCGGCCGGCGTGGCTGATCAGGCGACCAGCGCGGCCGCCGGCACGGGCGTCCCGTCCCGGTACAGCCAGGCCCGCTCGGCGGCCGACCAGACGCCGGCCGTCAGCAGGTAGAGCACGGCGGCCACCGGCACCAGCGCCGCGAACAGCACCGACCCGAACGACAGGTACGGCAGCAGTCCCGCCCCCGGCTGCGGGGCGGACTGCGCCGCCGCCGTCGCCGCGGCCGCGCGCCGGGCCCGGCGGAAGTTGACGTACCCGACCACCGCCAGCCCGGCGAACAGCACCCCGAACACCGCCCACTGCCCGGCGCCGTGCGCGCCCGTGACGTGCAGGCCCAGCGGAACGCCGAACAGGGTGTCGTCCAGTAGGTCGTTCGGGGTGGTGAACAGGCGGTACATCACCGAGAAGAACGGAACCTGCACCAGCAGCGGCAGGCACCCCGCGAACGGCGACACCCGCTCCTCCCGGTACATCTCGGCCAGTGCCTCCCGCAGCCGCTCCGGCCGGTCCCCGTGCCTGCGCCGCAGCGCGGCGACCTTCGGCGCCAGCCGCGCCCTGGCCTTCTCCCCGCGCGCCGCCGCCCGCGCCAGCGGATGCAGCGCCAGCCGGACGGCGACGGTGAACAGGACGATGGCCGGCGCGGTCGGCACCAGGTGGGCGACGGCGGCGACGACGGCGTGCGCCAGGGCGACGGCAGGATCGAGTACAGCGAGTACGGACATGGCGAAGCGAGCCCTCCGGGGTCTCATGACATGAGTGGTCGGCGGAGGGCGGCCGTGCGGAACTGCCTACGGAACGAGGGGTTTCACGCGGCCGCCAGGGCCGCTCCCGGCGCCCTGGGGCGTCGCCTGCCCCGGGCGTCCGGATCACGCTGCGGAAGGAACGCCGTACCGAACGCCCGGCGCCGCAGCACCCCGCTGCGCACGGCCGCCGGCGCCCGCGTGCCCGAGAGCCGCGCCCCGGCCAGCGCCCCGGCGACCGCCCCGGCCACCAACACCACGGCCGCGACGGCGGCAACCGACGCGAGCGTCCCGCTGTCGGCCGCCAACTCCCCGGTCAACACCCGGAGCAGGCCCAGCAGCATCGCAACCACGGTCACGGCGCGCTCCCCCTCCCGGTGTCCCATCGGCTCCCTGACGTACCAGCAGGACGATCCTACGGCCCACCCGGTTCCCGCATCCACCACGGAACCCCCCTACGGTGCGTCCCCCGCCTCCACCCACACCCGGGTGCCACCGTCCGCCTCCGTCGCCAGCCGGAGCGTCGCCGCGAGCCGCTTGTTGTGCCCGGGCAGCGGCTCGGCGAGGAAGGAGCCCTCCCGCAACGGTCCCGCCGCCTTCGGGTCCGGCGCCCCCGCCCGCTGGAAGCCGGTCACCGACCACCCACCGAGAGAAATACCAGTGCCCGGCTTCACCGAGATCCCCAAGCCCGCCAGAAACGCCTGCTCCTCACCCGGCGGCAGCCGGAACGCGAGGAACGCCTGGTCGTCCTGGAGGCCCTTCAGGTACGACCATCGCACCTCGGTCGCCGACGCGGGCGGCCGCACCCGCGAGAACTCCGCGACGAACTCCGACGGCACCGTCAGCCATGACCCGGGCCGACCGCTGTTGTCCGGCGGATGCTCCACCTGGTCCCGCAGCCAGTAGATCCCTCCCACGGCGGCCCCCACGAGCACCAACGGCACCATGAGCACCAGCAGTAGCACCCATCGTCCCTTCCGCGTCACTGTGTCGTCCTCCCCGGGGCGGTAGGTTCGTCGAGTTGGATGGTGATCGGCTGGGTCCTGCCGACGATGTCGAACTCCTTGGCGAGTCCGGTCTGGTGCAGCGTCGCCATGTCGTGGTCCGTGACGGTGGTGCCGGCGATCGGCGTGGTCTTGCCTTCATCCCAGTTGTAACGGTCCCAGACGTTGACCTGGTACTGCAGCGACACCTGCGGCTTGCCGTCCGGTCCGGGGACGGCTGTCGCCACTCCGGATGTGAGGTACGGGTAACTCCCGATCGCGAAGTACCAGTTCTCGTCCTTGAAGCGGCGGTGTTCAACCGGGCTCTCGACGGGGATCGAGACCGGAACGCCTCCCGACTTCTCGAATGCCTCCACCGCGGCCTGGCGCCACTTGTCCTTGTTGGCGGCCAATTGGGCAGTCGCGCTCGCCTGGAAGTCGGCGTCGTCACGAAGCACGGGTTCGACGGCCAGGCTCAGGGGCGTTCCGTCGCCGTCCAGATAGTGCGCCATGTTGCGGGCGGCATCCGGGTAGCCCGCGAGCGCACCGCCACCGACCATGCTCGCGACCTTCACTCGCATCATCTGGTCGGCGATACCCGGCTCGCGGACTCCCCATAGCCCGGCCCCCTTGTCCGGCGAGGACCACTCGTACTCGGTCGGCCCCAGCACCCCGGCCTTGATCAGCCTGTCCGAATCGGCCGCGAGCAGCCCGGCCCGCAGGGCGGGATCGAGCGCCGCCCACCACTCCTTCCGGGCCCTGGGGTCGGTCGGCATGCCCATGGCCCCCTCCAGGTCGCTCAGGGCGTTGCCGGCCCCGTACGGATGCGTCGCCGGGTCGACCTCCTCCGGGTCGAGCGCGCGCAGAGCCGTGGCCACGGCGTTGTCGGCTTCGGTGGCTTCCGTCAGGGCCGCGGTCATGACCTGGACGTGCTGCCGCACCTCGTCCCACTTCCGCTTCTGGTAGGCGATCGCCTCGGGGTCGTTGCGTTCCCCGGGCGGCAGGTCGGGCAGCGTGGTCGTGCCGTCGTCGGCCACGGTCGCGCCGAGGGCCTCGGCGTCGCCGATCGCCCGCAGCAGCTTCTGCTGGGCCCCGGCCAGGGCCTTCCTGGCCTGGTGCAGCGCGGCGGCGACGGCCAGCGCCTCGAAGTGGAAGGCGTGCAACTCGTCGGCCAGGAACCCGATCTCGCGTACGGCCTCGTCAGCGGCCGCGCCGGTCCAGGGCCGACTCCCGGACCCGGGGGCCGCGTACGGGCCGCCGCCGCCCGAGAGAGGGCGGAGCACGCCGGAGCGCAGCTGGCCGACGAGGTGCTCCACATGGCCGGAGACGCCGTTCCAGGTGCCGCCCGCGTGGTCGAGGGAGTCGAAGGACGCGTGGCGGAGCAGGGCGAAGGTCACCATGGTCACGGCTCCTTGAAGCCGCCGGCGGCGGCGTTGTCGGCCGCCTGGTAGCTGCGGGCGGTGGCGTCGAGGCGGTCGGCGGTCAGGCCGAGCCGGTGGTCGAGGCTGTTCCAGCGCTCCTTCCACCAGGTGAGCGACTGGGACAGCGCGGGGCCGCCGGCCCACCCGCCGGCCAGTGCCTGGACGGCCGCGGCGGTGTCGGGCTCGACGCGGCCGACGGCGAACCGCAGCTCACCCTGTAGCCGTCGGGATTCGCCGGCGGCCTGCTGGAGCACGGTCGGCTGGACCAGGACGGTCGGGCCGGTGCCCGTCCACGGCCCGGTCGGACGGGACGGGTCGGCAGGATCACGGGCGGGTGGTGTGTCCTGGCCGTAGAGCCAGGGATTCTGGTCCCTCTCGCTGGTTCCGGTCATGACAGAAGCCCCCTCTGTTCGATGATCGGTGTTCGAACCTAGCGGATCGGGCGCGGTCGACGAGGGCTTTCGGCGGGGTCGTCCGGGTGTAGCCAGGGGTGCTACGCGGGGCTACCGTGGAGGGATGAGGACGATTACCCAGCGGGAGTTCCGGAACAACTCCGCCGCGGTGATGGACGCGGTGGAGGCGGGGGAGACCTTCCACATCACCAGGAACGGGGTCGAGGTCGCGGAGCTGCGGCCGGTGTCCGGGAGGCGGCGGCTCACGGCGGAGGAGCTGGTGGCGCGGCACGTGAAGCTGCCGCGGGTGGACTACCAGCGGATGCGCAAGGAGGCCGAGGAGTACTTCGGGCCCGAGGAGCTGGTGGGGGACGAGGGCGACGACCCGTTCGAGCGGCGGCGTGGCTGAGCGCCGCAGAGCGTCCCGGCGGCGGCCGGCCGGGGTGCTGGACACCTGTGTCTACATCGACCTGGCGCTGCTCAACCCCGCCGACCTGCCGGCCGTGCCGGAACTGACCGCGATCACCTTCGCCGAGCTGCAGCAGGGCGTGTCGATGGCCCGCGATCCGGTCAGCCGGGCGGACCGGCTGGAGGTGCTGGGCGCTGCCATGGCGGACTTCGACCCGCTGCCCTTCGACGCGGCGGCCGCCGCCCGCTACGGCACCCTGGTCACCCTCACCATCGCCGCCGGCCGGCAGCCGCGCCCGCGCCGGATCGACCTGATGATCGCCGCGGTCGCCTCGGCCCACGGGCTGCCGCTGTACACCCGCAACCTGGCGGACTTCCGAGGGCTGGGCTCGGCGGTGGAGGTCATCGGGGTGTGAGGACGGCGGTCCCGCGCCGCTTGGACGGCGGTCAGCCCAGGCGGACCGCCGTCCCGGTCGCCGCGGAGGCGCGGGCCGCCTCCAGTACGGCCAGGGCGGCCACCGCGTCGCGCGGGTCGACCGGGGGCGGGGTGCCCGGGGTGGCCAGGGCGGCGGCGATGCCCGCGTAGAAGACGGGGTAGTCGCCCGGCTCGGTCGGCAGCGAGATCGCGGACTCGTCGGTGCCGAGGGTGCCGTAGTGCGAGGGCTGGTCGGCGCCCCAGGGGCGGGTGCCGTCCGGGCGCAGGCCCGCCCGCAGGTCGGCCTCCTGCGGATCCATGCCGGGCTTGACGTAGCCGGCGGTGTCCCCGAGCACCCGCAGCCGGGGGCCGATCAGCGGGGTGATGGCGCTGGTCCACAGGTGCGAGCGGGTGCCGGAGGCGTGGGTGAGGGCCAGGAAGGCGTCGTCGTCCACCACCGCGCCGTCGCGCCGCACGTCGATCTCCGCGTACACCGTCTCGACCGGCCCGAACAGGGTGAGCGCCTGGTCGACCAGGTGGCTGCCCAGGTCGTACAGGGTGCCGCCGACCTCGGCCGGGTCGGCCAGCTCCCGCCAGCCCGGCTTGGGCTTGGGGCGGAAGCGCTCGAAGCGGGACTCGAAGCGGTGCACCCGGCCGAGCGCGCCGCCGTGCACCAGCCGGCTCGCGGTGAGGAAGTCGCCGTCCCAGCGCCGGTTGTGGAAGACCGAGAGCAGCACCCCCCGCTCCTCGGCGAGCCGGCACAGCTCCAGCGCCTCGGCGGCGGTGCCGGCCAGCGGCTTGTCCACCACGGTGGCCAGGCCGGCCCGCAGGGCGGCGCGGGCGAGCGGCGCGTGGGTGCGGTTCGGCGAGGCGATGACGACCAGGTCGAGCGCGTCCGGGTCGGCGAGCAGCTGCTCGGGGGTGTCCACGGCGCGGGCGCCGGGGTGCTCCCGCGCCAGCTGGGCACGCCGCTCGGGGTTGGCGGTGACCACGGCGTCCAGCCGCAGCCCCGGCGTGGTGGCGATCAGCGGCGCGTGGAACGCGGAGCCGGCCAGGCCGTAGCCGATCAGGCCGACGCGGGACGGACCGGGGGTCGTCTGCGGGTTCATGCGCCTACTCAATCACGAGGCACCCGGTTGCTCCCGGTTTCGGCGGAACGGCCGCCGCCAACCGTCGACCGCCCGGCAGCCGCGTAGTGGTGGCAGTGGCACTGTGTAGCCCTCCGGCGGGACGGCCTCTGTCGTTACTACCGCGCCGACGAGACCCGTATCCGCCTGTACAGCTCACGATCTTGCCGTGAGGTCCTGATTCCGGGCTGCTCCAACCGGATCATGAAGTGCTGAGAGCCATCCACGGACAGGGAGAGCGGGGAAGCGGGAAAGGTCGTCGAAGTATCGTCGCTCCGGACACGGCACCGAAGCCCCGTCGTTTTTCGGTGCACGGTAGGTGTTCCGGTCTTCGTCCCGGCTTTGTCCGGATGCGATCGCCGTCCCGAGCGCTGCGACTGCTCCGACCTCGGGTCGTCGACAACCCGACTCCGCCGTTTCCGGTCAATAACGGAGTGTTGCAACATCATTGCGCACGGGAACTATGCTCTTGACGGGGTGCGTGGGGGCGTGTCGTCTGCGAAGCGGGCTCCCCATGCTGATGGCATGACGAGACGTCCACGGGGAGATGGCTTTGGGTCACAGCGTGCACGGGATCGATGATGAGCACTCCGCGAGGTGGCCGACTGGGCGACTAGCGTCCCGGTGGCCCAGAGACCCCCTGTCGCGCCTCACTCAGGGCATCGTCGTCATGGTGGCCGTCGGCTTCTTCGCTGCCTCGGTAGTGGCTACCGTCCGCAACCGCGACGGACTGCCGTACCAGCTGTCAGCCATCGTCGTCCTGATACTGCTGCTGGGCTTCCAGATCGTGCACGCAGGCCCATGGCGCCTGGAGCGGATCTGGTGGCCGTGGAGCCTGTTCGTTCACGGGCTGCTCACCTATCTGCCGATCCTGGTGTTCGACGGGTCATGGGTCGGCATCCCCGGCTCCTTCGCCGGATCGGTACTGCTGACGGTCGCCGCGCCGCGCTCCTGGATCTCCTTCTCGGCATTGGCGGTAAGTCAGTACCCGCTTTGTGCAGTGCTTGGCGGCACATTCGGTCAGTGCGTCAACGCCGTCGTCTCAACCGTCGTCGGCGGCATCGTCGTCTACGGCGTGGCCCGGCTCGCGGACCTGACCGCCGAATTGCGGGAGGCCCGAACGGAGCTGGCGGAGCGCGCAGTGGATCAGGAGCGGTTGCGATTCGCGCGCGACCTGCACGACCTGCTCGGCTACAGCCTCTCGGTGGCGGCACTGAAGTGCCAACACGCGGAGCGGCTGGCGGTGAAGGATCCGAAGCTGGCGCAAGAGAAAATCTCCGAGGTGCTGGTGATGGTGCGGCAGGCGATGGCGGACACTCGTTGGATCTCCAGCGGTGACTTCCAGATGTCCCTGGCACGGGAATCCCGTTCGGCCGCATCGGCGCTGCGGGCGGCCGGGATCAGCGTCGAGGTCGAGCTGCTCTGCGGGGCGCTGCAGCCGGATGCCGACGCCGTGCTGGCGACGGTGGTGCGGGAAGCGGTCACCAACATGCTGCGGCACAGCGTGCCCCGGCAGTGCCGGATCCGGGCGGTCCGGGACGACGTCGGCGCCGTGCGCCTGACGGTCTCCAACGACGGCGTCCCGGCGGCTGGCGTACCGGGGGAGCCGAGCGGCGGGCGCGGCATCGACAACCTCACCGAGCGGCTGCTGGCGGTCGGTGGACAGCTGACTGCCAGGAAGGGCGAATTCGGCTGGTTCCACCTGTCGGCCGTTGTCGAGGCCGCGGCCGTCCGACCGCAGGCCGACAGGCCAGGGCCGCTAGTGCCCCCCAGGGCCGCCTGACCACCCGGGACCGGTCGGCTAGTCGCGAACCTCCATCGCCTGGACCGGTTCCCTCCGCAGCGCCAGCCGGGTGGTCAGCAGCACGGTGCCCACACCCAGCGCCGCTGCCCCGCCCAGTACCCCGGCCGCCCAACTCGCGGGCAGCGACGGCCAGGCAGTCCCGGTGAGCGCGAGGCTGACCGGGACGAGGACGGAGGCCGTGATCGCCGCGCCGACGGTGAGCGCTACGGCGACCGTGATCCCACCCTCCCATGCCATCATCCGCAGCACCTGGCGGTCCGTGGCGCCCACCAGTCGCAGCAGGGCGAACTCGCGCAGCCGTTCGGTCGTTGCCATCACCAGGGTGTTGACCACGGCGATCGCGGTGAACAGACTGATCATGCCTAGTAACAGCCGACCCACCGCAGTGGTCGCTTCCTGCTGCTGTCGGCGCGTCTCGTCGTAGTCTGCCCGGTCGCTGATCCGGGCCATCGGGAAGGCCGAAGTGAGGCCATGGAGTTCCCGCTCAACCTGCTGCGGATCGGCTTCTGGAGTGGTGCGGACCAAGACGGTCGGCGACAGTGGGTTCGGTGCGTGGGCGGCGGCGAATTCGGCAGGCAGCATCGCATCGGCGAACCGTGCGTCGCGGTCGTAGACGGCGACGACCGTGGCTGTGCTGCTGACGCCGTCCCTCCAGTCGATCCGGACGGTGGAGCCGACGCCGGCCTTGAGGGCAGCGGCCGACCGCTGACCCAGCGCGATGCTCTCGCCGCGCAGCCGGTCCAGCGAACCGGCTGTCACCCCGGGGTCGACCAATCGCTCCAGCCCCTGTGGGTCGAAGATCCGGGCGTCTACACCCCTGGTGTCGGCGGTGTCGACGGACACCAGGGCGGTGGTGAACACCAGCCCGCTGGCCGCTTCTATCCCCGGCAACTCTCGTACCGCGCTGACGAATTCCGGGGGCAGGCCGACACTGCCGGACTGAATCACGTGATCGGCCAGCAGTCGTCGGCCGTCCTCGGACACGTTGGCCTGAGCCTTGATCATCGGGACGAAAAGCACCGTGCCAGTGAAGGACACCGCTAGCACCAGCGGGGTGACGGCGGCGGCGAAACGGCGGGGCTGGGCTCGCAGGGCAGCGGACGCGAGGAATCCGGCGACCGGGAAGAGCCTACTCACTGGGCCGCCGATTGCCACACTGGCGACCCGGCCGATCAGCGGTCCGAGCAGGGCGACACCAAGTAGCAGTGCCAGCACCATGCTTTCGGCCGTGCCGGCGCCGCTGCGGCTACTCGTCGACCCGCCCAGTACCGCGCCGCACACGGCGAGCGTCACAAGGCCGAGCCCGGTCCGGATCCAGCCGATGCCGGGCGGCGCCATCGAGGAATCGCGCAGCGCCTGGGTGGGCTCGACCCGGGAGGCGCGGCGAGCGGCGGCCCAGACAGCGAGCTGCGCGGTGACGACTGCGCCGCCGAGGACGACCAGCGGGGCGGTCGGCCCGATGTGTAGCGGCACGTCCGAGCTGACCACCCCGCGATCGACCAGTCCGCCCCGTATAAGCGTGGCGAGGCCGATCCCCAGCGGCGTGCCGATCACCGCGGCCGCCACGGTCAGGACCAACGTCTCCAGCGCGATCATCCGCCGCACCTGGCCGGTGGTGGCGCCGACCGCCCGCAGTAGGGCCATCTCGCGCAGCCGCTGCTGAATGGACAGTGCGAGCGCCCCGGCCACCACGAAAACCGAGACGAACAGCGACAGCACGCCCATTGTCCCGGCGAGTGAGGAGAGGCCATCTCCGGGCCGGGAAGTCCCGGCGAATTCCAGTTCGCCGCGCTCGTCGCCGGTGCGGGTCCGGGGCTCGGTCCAGTGCCCGTCGGCGTTCTGCGGCCGGGCGGCGGCCAGCGCCTGCCGAGCCTGCGCGGCCAGTGTCAGCGGGTCGGTCCCGTCTTCGGCGGTGATGCCGATCGCGTCGGCGCCGGTCGTCGTCCCGGTGAGCCGGGCGGCCTGCTCGGCGCTGAAGAACAGCGCGCTCTGGCGGGACAACTCCTTCGGCGGCGAGGCCAGTCCGGCCACGGTGTAAGTGCGCGGTGCCTCGGTGGTGGCCAGGCGTACGGCACTGCCAGCTGTGACTCCGGCGCGGGCGGCGGTGGCGGCGTCGAGGACCACCTCGTCGGGCCCGACCGGGGCGCGGCCGGAGGTCAGCCGGAACGGTGCCAGGACGGCGCTCGTCCAGGCGTGCCCGAGTGAAGGGCTGCCATGCGGGCCGGACAGGACCTTCCCGCTCTCGGTGATCACCGCCGCAGGGAAGGAGACGTCCGGGACGGTTGCCGTGACGCCGGGCAGTTCGGCGAGCCGGTCGGCTAGCGGCCCCGCGTCGGGGATGCGGGTGTAACCGCCGATCACGACCGGGGCCGCCGCATAGCGCTCGGTGGGTGTGCCCGCGCGCAAGGCGGACTCCAGCAGGACGCCGCAGCCGACAGTCAGGACGAGGGCGAAGGTGAGCGCGGTGAAAGCGCCGGCGAAGCCGGCCTTCCGGGCGCGCACCGTCTGCCAAGCCAGCAGGAGCATGTCGTCAGCGCCTTCCCAGGAGGGTCATCCGTTCGGCGACCCGTTCGGGGGTGGGCCCGTCCAGGACTTCGGCGAAGCTGCCGTCGGCCAGGAAGTAGACCCGGTCCGCGTAGGAAGCGGCGACCGGGTCGTGGGTCACCATGATCACGGTCTGCCCCAGCCCGTCCACCACGTGTCGCAGCAGCCGTAGGACCTCGGTCGCGGTACCGCTGTCCAGGGCGCCGGTGGGCTCGTCCGCGAAGACCACCTCGGGGCGGGTCACCAGGGCCCGGGCTATCGCCACCCGCTGCTGCTGGCCGCCGGACAGTTGGGCGGGTAGGTGCCGCACCCGCTCGGTCAGGCCGGTCCGTTCGACGATCTCAGCCAGCCAGGCCTTGTCCGGTCGACGTCGGGCCAGCCTCAGCGGCAGGGTGATGTTCTGCTCCACCGTCAGCGAGGCGAGCAGGTTGAACGCTTGAAAGACGAAGCCGATCCGCTGCCGACGCAGGACCGTCAGCTCGTTCGGGTTCAGTGCCACCAGGTCCCGGCCGGCCAGCCGGACCTGCCCGGAAGTCGGCCGGTCGAGTCCGGCGGCGCAGTGCAGGAAGGTGCTCTTCCCGGACCCGGACGGTCCCATTACTGCGGCGAACCCGCCACGCCGGAACTCCATCGACACCTCGCGGAGCGCGTGCACGGCGCCCGCTCCATGCCCGTACACCTTGCTCACCTTGTCGAGCCGTACCGCCGGGCCTGGATCGGAAAGGGAATGAGCCCGTTCCGGATCGCCGGAATCCGCAGTCCGCGAGAAAACGGGAATCCCCTCCTCAGTGTGCCGCCTTGCCCCCGTACCGGTGGCCAGCCTAGCCAAGACCACGCACCGGCGTGACGGCTGAACCGTCCGATCCGGCCGGACGGTCGCCCGGAAGGGCCCCTCGTGGAGAACCCGCGGTTGAACCCATGTGAATCGCATGGAGAATTCCATGGAGTACGGCGTAGTCAAAGTGCGATTCAAGTGCAATGATCGATCGCGTTCGACGCAATCGAACACGGATCGCCGGGAAGCTGGTGGATCTCATTCCCTGGTGCGGCCGTCCGGAATTACGTCGACCATGACGATATTTTTCCACCGGCGTTGTCAAGGGCAAGCCGGAATCTCTTCGGAGAAGTCACGGGGGTGGCGAATGTCCAAGCATTACGACGTGTACTGTATGGCCGATCCGACCTTCTTCGATTCGCCCACCGAGTTGAAGGAGGAAGGCCTGGACTTCGCCCTCTCCGGCCGACCGGTGCCCGAGAGTTGGAGCCGGATCGAAGACGGCGACTGGGTCATCTACCGCCCCGAGAGCGGTGAGCCGCTGCCCAGGCAGGGCTGGAAGGTCCACACCTCCGGCCGCCAGCAGAACGCCGACCGGATCCTGGGCGAGGTGGCGGACTACTGTTACGCCGAGCGCATCCCGTTCAAGCACCTGGCCGGCCGACACATCCTGCAGGCCCGGAACATGAAATACGCCCACCGGGGCTCCAGCGGCAAGCTCGTCACCATCTACCCGCGCGACGAGGCCCAGTTGAAGGCCGTGCTGGACGCCTTGGAAGCGCGAATCGGTGGTGAGGCCGGCCCGTACATCCTGAGCGACCTGCGCTGGAACGAGGGCCCCCTGTATGTACGGTACGGGGGCTTTGCCGAGCGGCACATGGTGTCCGAGCACGGTATCCCGGTCCAGGCCATCGAGGCGCCCAACGGCACGCTGGTGCCCGACAAGCGCGAGCCGGCCTTCCAAGTCCCGGAGTGGGTGGACCTGCCGGACTTCCTGGTGCCGCAGCTGGAGGCCCGCCGGAAGGAGTCGCTCGAGGGACTGCCGTACCGGATCGAGCAGGTGCTGCACTTCTCCAACGGCGGCGGCATCTACACGGGCGTGGACACCCGAAGCGGGGAGCGAGTCGTACTCAAGGAGGCCCGCGCCTACGCCGGCCTGACCAACGACGGCCTCGACGCGGTCGAACGTCTCCAGCACGAGCGGGACATCCTCGAACTACTCGCCGGGCTGAGCGTGGTGCCCAGGGTGATCGACTACTTCACGGTCGGTGACCACCACTTCCTGGTTGAGGAGTTCCTGGACGGCCAGCCGCTCAACAGGTACTTCGGGCAGCGCTACCCGTACAACAAGTCCCGGGCGGACCAGACGGAAATCGCGGAGTACACGGACTGGGCGCTCGGGATCTGCCAGGCCGTCGAGGAGGCGGTCGACGCCCTGCACGGGCGTGGCGTGGTCTTCGGCGACCTGCACCCGTTCAACGTGATGGTCCGCCCGGACGGCAGCGTCGCGCTGATCGACTATGAGGTCGCCTCCCTCGTCGATGCGCAGACCAAGCCCGCGCTCGGCAACCCCGCCTACGCGGCCCCGCGCGACCGGACCGGCTTCGCCATCGACCGCTACGCCCTCGGCTGCATCCGGCTCGCGATGTTCATCCCGCTGACCGCGATGCTCCGGCAGAGTCTCGGGAAGGCCCGTCACCTGGCCGACGAGATCGCTCGGCGCTTCCCGGTACCGCGCGAGTTCCTCGACGCCGCGATGTGCGACATCCTCGGGCCGGGCGGCTCGACCAGCACGGACGGGCGGCCGTCCACCGGTACCCCCGCGACGGTCTTCGAGTCAGCCGCCCTGCCGCTACCGACCCCGGACCACGATGCCTGGCCCGCCATCCGCGAGTCGCTCGTCGGCGCGATCCTCGCAAGCGCCACCCCGGACCGCGACGACCGACTGTTTCCCGGCGACATCGAGCAGTTCGGCACCGGCGCGCTCAACATCGCACACGGCGCCGCCGGAGTGCTGTACGCACTGGATGCGACCGGCGCCGGCCGTTTCCCGCACCATGAGCAATGGCTGCTGAAGCGCGCCCTGCGCAAGGACATCCGGGCCCGGTTGGGCTTCTACGACGGTCTGCACGGCGTGGCCCATGTGCTCGACCGCCTCGGCCACCGCACCGCCGCGCTGAACGTCCTGGAGCTCTGCCTTGCAGAGGGCTGGGAACGGCTGGGCTCCGACCTGCAGAGCGGCCTGTCCGGTCTCGCGCTCAACTTCGCGTACTTCGCCGGCGCAACCGGCGAGTCCACGCTGCGCGAGGCCGCACTCCGGGCCGCCGACCTGGTGGCCGAACGGCTGGGCGGCGCGGAAGACGTACCCGAGACCAGCGGCGGACGCCATCCGTACGCCGGACTCATGCGGGGCTCCGCCGGGCCGGCCCTGATGTTCGTCCGGCTGTACGAACAGACCGGCGACCGGGCCTTTCTGGACTTGGCCGCCACCGCCCTGCGGCAGGACCTACGCCGCTGCCTGACCCGCGCCGACGGCGCGGTTCACGTCAACGAGGGCTGGCGCTCGATGCCCTATCTCTCCACCGGCAGTGCGGGCCTGGCGATCGTCCTGGAACGCTATCTGGCGCACCGCGAGGACGAGCAGTTCCGCGCCGCCGCCGACGGCGTGCGGATCTCCTCGCAGGCCGAGCACTACGTGCTGTCCGGCCTCTTCAACGGTCGGGCCGGAATCCTGCATCACCTCGTCTCGACGTCCCGGCTCGCGCAACCGGTCGACGACCCGGACGTGGCCGTGCAGATCAGGGCACTCTCCCTGCACGCCCTCGCCTACCACGGCCAGCTCGCTTACCCGGGCGAGCAGCTTCTCCGGCTGTCGATGGACCTCGCCACAGGCTCTGCGGGCGTCCTGCTCGCCCTCGGCTCGGCCCTCGGCGATACGCCGGTCCACCTGCCCTTTCTTGGGCCGGCCCGGACCTCCTGAACCGGCCGACACCCTGACCGGCGCGCGGACGTGCGCCCCACTGACTCCCCTCTGCTCCAGGAGGGGTGCCCGCAAGGGCAAGACCGATATCCAGCGGAAAGGAAGAGAACCATGGCGCTGCTTGACCTGCAGACGATGGATCTGCCCACCGAGGCCGAGGAGATGGCCCCCATGGACAGCGGCCAGAGCACCAACTGCTCGAACTCCAGCTGGTTGTGGTGCAACTGACGCCGACGTAGCTAGTCGGTCAGGCCTCCCGGTCCTGAGCGGAATCCCGCCCAGGACCGGGAGGCCGGCGCACTTCACCCGCACGACCGCATGGCGGCACCCGCAGACCACCGCGACGACCTGGAGAGGCAGAGTGATGACCGAGTTCCCAGCAGCGGCCGACGGGACCGTGTCGACACCCGGCCGGGCGGCCGACCGCCTGCTGCTGCGTGCGGTACGGCAGGCCGGTGGCTGGGCCGTTCTCCTGGTGCTCGCGGCCCTCGGCAGCATGCTGGTCCAGGTGCTACTGCCCGCAATGGTCGGTGCCGCCGTGGACAGCGCGATGTCCGGCCGGACAGACGACGGGCGGATCACCACGTGCACGGCGGCGATCGCCGTGTTCGTCCTCTGCGAGGTGCTGTCCGACCTCGCCGCCGGCCGGAGTTCCGCCGTCGGCACGGCCTGGTTGCGCCGGGCCCAGCTCGCCCACCTGCTCACGCTCGGCGGGCGGGCCGCCGTCCGCTTCAATCCCGGAGACCTCACGGCCCGGTTGATCGGGGGCGCCGTCGACGCGGGCGCTTCCGCGGAGGTAGCCGTCTGGGCGGCACTCTCCGTCCTGCCGACTCTCACCAGCGTGGTCGCACTCTGGCTGATCGATCCCTGGCTGGCCCTCACCTTCCTGGCCGGCATGCCTGCACTGGTCTTCTTCCTGCGCTCATACGCCCAGGACATGTCGGCCCTGATCGCCCGGTACCAGAAGGTCCAGGGCGCCATCGCCGCAGGCTTCGTCGAGGCCTTGGGCGGCATGCGGACCATTGCGGCTGCGGGCACGATGGACCGGGAGGCGGAGCGGGTGCTGCGGCCGCTCCCGGAGCTGAGCGGCCTCGGCCATGACTTCTGGCGGGCACAGACCAAGATCGCCGCTAAAAGTGCCCTGTTGGTACCGCTCTTGGAGGTCGCCGTGCTGTCGGTGGCAGGCTTCGGGCTGGCCGTGAACCGGGTCACTCTGGGCGAGATGCTGGCGGCCTCCCGGTACGCCGCCCTGGGCGCAGGCGTCGGCATGACTGCGATGTTCCTTGGCCGCCTCGCCCGCGCCCGGGCCGGTGCCGGGCGCATTCAGGAGGTGCTTGCGGAGCCCGTCATGCAGTATGGCACCGGGGCGCTCCCACCAGGCCCCGGCTGCCTCGAACTCCGCGCGGTCACCATGCGGGTGGACGGGCAGATGCTGCTCGATGGTCTCGACCTGACTGTGCCGGGCGGGACGTCGCTCGCCATCGTCGGACGCTCCGGTACCGGAAAGTCGCTGCTCGCAGCGCTGGCCGGTCGATTGACGGACCCACAGTCGGGAACCGTGCTGCTCGACGGGGCTCCTTTGTCCGAGCTGTCACGCGAGGAACTGCGCGGTGCGATCGGGTACGCCTTCGAACGCCCGGCCCTACTTGGAGGAACGGTCGGGGAAGCCATCGCGCTGGACGACGTGACGGAGACGGACCGGCCGAGGCTCTCCCGGGCCGCCGCGGCCGCCTGCATCGATGCCTTTGTCGACCGCCTCCCGGCGGGCTACCGCACCGACCTGCGAAGTGTGCCGATGTCTGGCGGTGAGGCCCAACGGATCGGTCTGGCAAGGGCATTCATGCATCGGGGGCGGGTTCTGGTGCTGGACGACGCGACCTCCAGCCTGGATACCGTGACCGAATTCCGGGTCAGCACTGCGCTCACTACCGAGTTGGCCGGCCGCACGCGCCTGATCATCGCCCACCGGGCCTCCACCGCCGCGCGGTGTGACCTCGTGGCCTGGCTGGACGGTGGTGGTATCCGACGGATCGGCCCGCACAGCGAGCTCTGGGGCCTGCCCGAGTATCGGGCGATTTTCCAGCCCGACCCGCCCGCCGACGAATACCGGCCTGAAAGGGCATGCCCCAAGTCCGCCGAGGTCGGCGCGTGAACGGGACGCCTGAGATCTCGCTCCGACTCGAACTCCTTGCCCCGCTGCGCCGCTGCCCGCGGGTGGTCGCCCAGCTGGCGCTATGGTCGGCGGTCGAGGCACTGCCCGGGTTCGCAGCCGGCCGGCTGGTGGCCGGATCGGTCGACTCCGGCTTCGGTGCCGGCCGTCCGGCGGTCGGCATGGCCTATTTGGCCCTGCTCGGAGTCGCCGTGTTCGTCGGCGCGTGGGCGACCCGCCAAGTCTACCCACGGCTGGCGGCCCTGGTGGAACCGCTGCGGGACGACCTGGTACGTGGAGTGGTCACCGGCGGGCTGCGCGCTGCGTCGACGGCCCCCGAGCGGCCCGACACCTCAGGCGTTGCCCGGCTGACCCAGCAGGTGGAGATCGTCCGCGAGGCGTACGCCGGGATCACCATGGTCGTCCGCAGGTTCGTCTTCAGCGTCGGCGGTGCGCTCCTGGGCATGTGCTTCCTGGAGCCGCTGGTTCTGGCCGTGGTCCTGCCGCCGCTGCTTGCCGCGGCATGCCTGCTGGCCCTGATGCTCCGCAGCGCGACGGATGGCCAGCGGAACCTGCTGCTCGCCGACGAGCGGCTCGCCGCCGAGGCGGGCGCGGTCGTCGCCGGCTTGCGCGACGTGACCGCAGCCGGCGCCGAGGGGTGGACCGGTGACCGGCTCTCGGCGGCGGTCGACCAGCAGGCTCGGGCGGCGCAGCGCGTAGCCCGACTGACCGCCGGCCGGACCCTGGTGCTGGCCGTCGGCAGCTGGCTTCCGTTGGTCATGCTGCTGTCCACGGCCTCTGGGCTGTCCAGCCATGGCGTGACGGCCGGCGCGCTGCTCGGCTCGGTCACCTACATCATGCAGGGACTCCAACCCGCCTTGCAGACTCTGGTCCAAGGCCTGGGAGGCAGCGGGGTTCGGCTGGCCGTCACCCTGCGGCGGATCCTGGAATCCGCCCCGCCCGAATCCACCGCGCCGGCGGCCAGGCCTTCGCCGCGCGCGCCCGGCCCGTACGGCGTCGAGCTGAGAAAGGTCAGCTTCGCCTACAGTCCCGGTGCCGAGCCGGTGGTCCGCGACCTCGACCTGACTATTGGCCCGGGGGAGCACCTGGTGGTGGTCGGGCCCAGCGGTATCGGGAAGTCGACCCTGGCCGGCCTGATCGCCGGACTGCTCCGGCCGACCAGTGGCGAGGTGCGCCTGGGCGGGCGCCCACTGTCCGACGACCCCGCCGATCGCGCCCGCCACCGCGTCCTGATCCCCCAAGAGGCGTACGTCTTCGCCGGCACCCTCGACGAGAACCTGCGCTACCTCAATCGCGATGCCGGTCCCGGGGACGTGAACCGGGCGGTGGCCGCCATCGGCCTGGAACGGCTGGTCGACCGGCTCGGCGGCTACCTGGCGCAGATTGCGCCGGACGCGCTTTCGGCTGGCGAACGCCAGCAGATCGCGCTGGTCCGCGCCTACCTGTCCCCGGCCGAGCTGGTCGTCCTGGACGAGGCCACCTGCCACCTGGACCCGACTTCCGAGGCCCGGGCCGAGGATGCATTCATCCGCCGCCCGGGATCCTTGCTGGTCATCGCGCACCGGATGAGTTCGGCGCTGAGGGCCGAACGGGTCCTTGTCATGGACGGGACTGCCGCTGTCGTGGGCAGCCACGAGGAACTGCTGGCACTCTCTGGCCTCTACCGCGACCTCACCGGTCACTGGCAGCGTCCCGCCGGAGCCCACTGAGGGCGGCCGTACGCGGGCGTCAGCCGATCCGTGGTCCGACGGACAGCCAGCCCATCTCTTCGGCGATCCGGACCGCATCCACCCGGCTGCGTCCTCCGGTCTTGGACACGGCGGCGGCCAGATGGTTGCGCACGGTGCCTGCCGAGATGAAGAGGCGGGCGGCGATTTCGGTGACCGAGGAGCCCTCTGCCGCGAGTCGAAGCGTGTCCAACTCCCTTGGTGTCAGCGGGTTCTCCTGTACGTTCAGGGCGGCTAAGGCCAGCTCCGGAGCGATGGCGCGTTCCCCGGCGGCCACCTTCCTGATCGCCGCAGCCAGTTCCTCGGCCGGGGCGTCCTTCCCCAGGAAGCCGAGAACGTGGGCAGAGAGCGCACTGCGCAGGTACGCCGGCCGTGCCAGCCCAGTGAGGACCAACGTGCCACACGCCGGGAGCTTCTGGTGCAGTTCGGCCGCGGCTCGCAGCCCGTCTAGCCCGGGCATGTCGATGTCGAGGATTGCGACATCCGGCCGCACTTCCAGCGCGGTCGGCACGACCAGATCCCCGCGGCCCACGTCGGCGACGACCTCCAGATCGTCCTCGTATGCGAGGAGGGCGATCAACGCGCTGCGCACCATGCTCATGTCCTCGGCTAACAGCACTCTGATCATCATCAACTCCCCCTGTCGGATGACCGTCACGCACAGCCTCCATTAGACAACACGCTCTGGCTCAGTGTGTGGACAGTTTCGGTGCGGCCGTCGTTTGTCCAGTGGGATCCCCGGGCCGGGAGGTAGGGCCGGTCGACTGCCTCGTGCTTGCGCCTCGGACGACTAGGCTGGTCGGCGTTGGGGCAGCCTGTGGCGCCCGGCCGGCCGAGGGTGTCCGGTCCGGAGCGATGTGCGAGATCGTTCAGAACCGTTGCAAGACCGAGGAGACACCTACGTGGCAGAGCGCAAGCCCATCGAGTCCTGGCTGACCGACATGGACGGGGTCCTCATCCACGAGGGCACGCCGATCCCCGGGGCGGAGGAGTTCCTGCGCAGGCTGCGGGAGTCCGGCAAGCCCTTCCTGGTCCTCACCAACAACTCCTTCTACACCCCGCGCGACCTCAGCGCCCGGCTCGCCGGGATGGGGCTGGAGGTGCCGGAGGAGTGCATCTGGACCTCCGCCCTGGCCACGGCCAGTTTCCTCAAGAGCCAGCGGCCGAAGGGGACCGCGTACGTGATCGGCGAGGCGGGGCTCACCACCGCGCTGTACCAGGCCGGTTACGTGCTGACCGACAACAACCCCGACTACGTCGTGCTCGGCGAGACCCGCACCTACTCCTTCGAGGCGCTCACCAAGGCGATCCGCCTGATCAACCAGGGTGCCCGGTTCATCTGCACCAACCCGGACGAGACCGGCCCCTCCACCGAGGGCGTGCTGCCGGCCACCGGCTCGGTCGCGGCCCTGATCACCAAGGCGACCGGGGTCGAGCCGTACTTCGTCGGCAAGCCCAACCCGCTGATGATGCGCGAGGCGCTGAACACCGCCGGCGCGCACTCCGAGACGGCGGTGATGATCGGCGACCGGATGGACACCGACATCGTCGCGGGCATGGAGGCCGGCATGGAGACTATCCTGGTGCTCACCGGCCTGACCTCCGCCGCCGACGTGGAGCGCTTCCCGTACCGGCCGACCCGGGTGGTCAAGTCGATCGCGGACCTGGTCGAGCTGGTCTAGGGGCCCTTGTCGGGTCCGTCGTGGGCCCCTTCGTCGGGCCGGCCCCGGGCAGCGCATCCGGCGGTCCGCGTCGGACCGGTGCCTGGCGGGAACCGGCGGAGACGCCCTAACCTCTGCGGTGCTGTCGTGGGCCCCGTTCCGGTCGATCGCCGGAGCGGGGCCGCTTCGTACCTGCGGGGAGGGCCGGGCGGATGGGCGTGACGGGGGAGTCACAGGGGCTGGGGGAGAAGCGGGTCACCTGGGCGGAGCTCTACTTCGACCTGGTGTTCGTCTTCGCGATCACCCAGGTCTCCGGGCTGCTGCACCACCACCACGACGTGGCCGGGCTGGTCCGGGCGCTGGTGGTGTTCGTGCCGGTGTACTGGTGCTGGGTGGGCACCACCGTGCAGGCCAACATCCGGGACGTGGACAACCTGCGGGACCGGCTGGGCATCCTGCTGGTCGGGCTGGCCGGCCTGTTCATGGCACTGGCGGTCCCGGGTGCGTACGGCGGGCGGGGCGTGCTGCTCGGCGCCGCGTACTGGCTGGCCCGGGTGGTGCTGCTGCTCCTGGTGGTCCGCATCCCGGGCGCGTGGCGCGGGCCGTACGGGGTGGGCGTGCTGGTCAGCGGGCCGCTGCTGGTGGCGGGCGGGCTGCTGCCGGAGGGGCCGCGGCTCGCGCTGTGGGCGGCGGCCGCGCTCGGCGACCTGGCCGCGCCGCTGGTATTCCGGCGGCGGCTCGCGGTGGTGGCGTACCATCCGGCGCACATGCCGGAGCGGTTCGCGCTGTTCCTGCTGGTGGTGCTCGGCGAGTCGATCGTCGGGATCGGCGGCACGGCGGCCGCGGCCCGGCTGGACGCGGCCGAACTCGCCACGGTGGCAGTGGCGTTCACGATCTCGGTGGGCCTGTGGTGGCAGTACTTCGTGTGCGCAGCGGACGCCATGCGGCACGCCGTGGTGATCGCCGACTCGCGCCGGGACCTGGTCCGGCGGGTCTTCCAGTACGGGCACCTGGCGCTGGCCGCCGGCGTGATCGGGGTGGCGGTCGGCTTCGGGGAGACGGTCGCGGACCCGCGGCGGGCGCTCGGCGCGGGGCCGGTGGCGCTGCTGTACGGCGGGTGCGGGCTGTACCTGCTGGCTTCGGCTACACGCGCTGGATGATGTTCCGTCAGGTCGCGGCGACCCGGATCGCCGCGGCGGGGGTGGTGCTGGCGCTGCTGCCCGCGATGGTGCGGCTGCCGGCGCTCGCGGTGCTGCTGGTGCTCGCGGTGCTGCTGGTGGCGCTCAACGTGGTGGAGCACCTGCGGGTGGAGCGGCGGGTGGCGGAGCGGAGGGACGTGGAGCGGGAGGTGGATCCGGCGACGGAGCGGGCGGTGGCCGCCCGGAGCCCGGAATCCGCTCCGGGGGAGTGAGTTGTCGGTGGGGCTGTGTAGCGTTCGGGGTGAAAGAGGGCGTGCGGCGCAGCAGCCGCGGTGTGGGAGGTAGATGTCGTGACGGACACGGTCGAGGCGGGCGTGGTCGAGGCCGGCGCGGGCGGCGGGCTGGAGCTGCCCGAGTCCTGGCGCGGGGTGCTGGGCGCCGAGACGGAGAAGCCGTACTTCGCCGAGCTGGCCGCCTTCGTGGCGGCCCAGCGCGCGGAGCACGAGGTGTTCCCCCCGAGCGGCCAGGAGTTCGCCGCGCTGGAGGCCACCCCGTACGACAAGGTCCGGGTGCTCGTGCTCGGCCAGGACCCTTACCACGACAACGGCCAGGCCCACGGCATGAGCTTCTCGGTGCTGCCGGGCACCAGGACGCCGCCGTCGCTGCGCAACATCTTCAAGGAGCTGGACGCCGATCTGGGCATCCCGGCCCCGGACAACGGCTACCTGATGCACTGGGCCGAGCAGGGCGTGCTGCTGCTCAACGCGGTGCTCACGGTCCGCGCGCACGAGGCCAACTCGCACAAGGCGAAGGGCTGGGAGAAGTTCACCGACGCGGTGATCAAGGCGGTGAGCGACCGCGAGGAGCCGGTCGTCTTCGTGCTGTGGGGCAACTACGCGAAGAAGAAGCTCCCGCTGATCGACACCACCAGGCACGTGGTGGTGCAGGGGGCGCACCCGTCGCCGCTGTCGGCCAAGCTGTTCTTCGGCAGCCGTCCGTTCTCGCAGATCAACGCCGCGCTGGACTCCTTCGGCGGCGAGTCGATCGACTGGCGGGTGCCGAACCTGAAGGAGGCCTGAGCCCGGCGGGAGCGCCTCGGGTGGTGCTCCCCGGGTTCCGAGCGTCGGTGGCCGTGGGCCGGGCGGGTTCGATGTCCCGTTCGCCCACGGCCACTTGCCGTTCACCGGCGGTGGCCGTCGGCCGGTTCCGGGTGTGCTTAGCTGGTGCCGACCGGTCGCCGGACCGGTCCCGGGGAGGGGCGGTACGTGCGCGGGCTGGGGCGGACAGGGACGTTGCGGGGGGCCGCGGGGGCGCTGCTGGCCGGGGTGGTACTGGCGGCCGTGTCCGGCTGCGGCGGCTCGGCGGGCGGTGGCGCACCGGGCGCCGCTCCGGGGGCGGGGCAGAGCTCGGCCGCGGTCACCGGCCCGGGTTCGGGCGGGGCCGGCGGCTCGGGTGCGGGCGGGGGCCTGGCACAGATCCCCGGACAGACCTTCTACGTCTCCGACCGGACCAACGCCGCCCACCAGGTGACCGCGCTGCGCGGCCAGGGCCGGACCGCGGAGGCCGAGACCCTGCTGCGGATCGCCGCCCAGCCCTCCTCCCAGTGGCTCGGCGAGCAGGGCGCCAGGGAGATCGCCGAGCAGGTGAGCCGGCGGGCCACTGAGGCGGGCCGGACGGCGGTCTTCGTCGCGTACGACATCCCGCACCGCGACTGCGGCCAGTACTCGGCCGGCGGCGCCCCCGACGCGGCCGCCTACCGGGCGTGGATCACCGGTGTCGCCCAGGCCCTCGGCGACCGCAAGGCCTGGGTGGTGCTGGAGCCGGACGCCGTGGCGCACACCCTGGACACCTGCGGGATCAAGGGCGACCTGGCCGCCGAGCGGTACGGCCTGCTCGCCTTCGCCGTCCAGGAGCTGAAGAAGAACCCGAACGCGCGGGTCTACCTGGACGCGGGCAACCCCGGCTGGGCCCAGGACCCGGAGGAACTGGCCGCCGCCCTGCGCAAGTCGGGCATCGCGGCGGCGGACGGCTTCGCCGTGAACGTCGCCAACTTCTACGACACCGACCGGAACGCGGCGTACGGCGCCAGGCTCTCCGCGGCCCTGGGCGGGAAGAACTTCGTCATCGACACCAGCCGCAGCGGCAACGGGGCGCTGGGCGGCGACGCGTGGTGCAACCCGTCCGGGCGGGCGCTCGGCGAGCGGCCGACCACCGAGACCGGCCGGCCGGGGGTGGACGCCTACCTGTGGATCAAGAACCCGGGGGAGTCGGACGGCGACTGCGGCCGGGGCGAGCCCCGGGCGGGCGAGTTCTGGCTGCCGTACGCGCTGGGGCTGGCACAGGCGGCGCGCTGAGGCCGCCGGCGCCTGAGGTTGCGCGGACGCCCGCGGTCGCGCCCGGGCGTCAGTCGGTGACCTGGATCCAGCGGGCGACCGACGGGGTGCCGGCGGCGTCCGTCAGGAACAGCATGTACCAGCCCGGCGGCAGCAGGTTGGGGTTGCCGGGCAGGGTGAGCGAGACGCCGTCCGCCGTCCGTCCCGTGACGTCCAGGGCCACCGAGCGCTGCTCGACGTCCGTCACGTGGGTGACCGAACTCGGCCTGATCAGCTTGGCGGTGGCGACCGCCTCCGGCCGCGCCGTCCCGACGGTGACGGTGCCGCCGAGCCTGGCCGCCTCCGGAACGGCCCCGACCTGCGGGCGCTCGCCGTGGTACAGGTACGGCGGGGTCCAGATCTCGATGCGCTGCTCGAAGCCGCCCGGCTGGGTCTCGGCCTTGTCCGCGAAGAGCGGGTTGGAGCCCAGCACGGCGACCCGGCCGTCCGGCAGCAGCAGCGCCTCGGAGTGGTAGTCACGACCGACGGTCGGCTCGGCGGCGGTGCTGAAGCTGTTGGAGTCCGGGTGGTACACCTGCGCCTTGAGCAGGTCGCTGTCGCCCCGGCCGCGGTAGCCGCTGGAGCCGCCGGTGGTGAAGACGGTGTCGTCCGGGAGGATCACGCTGTTGAGGTAGCGGGTGCCGCCGGCCGGCAGGTCCGGGCCCGGGGCGAAGGAGGGCACGGCGGAGGAGAGGTCCGCGATGTCGGTGCGGGCCGTGGACAGCGGGGACTCGCCGACACCGCCGCCGCCGAGCACCATCACCTTCTGCGCCTGCGCGGGCGGCAGCAGCACCGAGGAGGAGGTCTCGGTGAGGCCCGGGTCGCGCAGGCCGGGGACGGGCTGGAAGGCCCCGTTCGACAGGTCCCACACGCCGGGCTCGCGGCCTTTGTCGCCGGGGCCGTACCCGCCGTTGGAGCCCGAGTAGAAGAGCTTGCCGGAGGCGGTGAGGAAGATCGCCGGGTAGGTCGGGAAGTAGTGGTCGGGGCCCTTGGACCAGGACTTGCTCTTCGGGTCGTAGATCTCGTTGTCGTTGCCGTCGAGGATCTCCCCGGTGTCGTCCAGCCCGGAGACGGTGACCACCCGGCCGTCGCCCAGCCCGGTCAGCGTCGGGTACCAGCGGGCGTGGGCCATGTCGGTGACCGGCTCGTACAGCTCGGTGTCCGGGTTGAACTCGAAGGCGGAGCGGATGCCCTGGTACTCCTGCTTGTCCAGGGTCAGCTTCTCGTTCTGCCCGTACAGGTTGTGGGTGTCGGCGCCGCTCAGGCCCTTGATCCGGTACTGGGCGGGGGAGCCGGAGACGTACTCCGGGCCCGGGCCGACCGCCTCCACGTACACGTGCTGCTCCCCGGCGGTGACCACGGTCTGCCTGCCGGAGCCGGTCTTGGTCGCGGCCGGGACGGTCACCGGGGCGGTGCTGGCGTACTCGTGGCCGTCCGGGGAGACGAAGACGGTGCCCTTCGGGAAGGTCCGGTCGCGCTCCGGGCTCTCGTTGCGCACCCGCATGATGCCAGCCGCCTTCTTCACGGCGCCGGCCAGCTTCTCGTAGCGCTGGGTGCCGCCGGCCACCAGGACGCGGCCGTCCGGGAGCGAGGTGTGGCCGCCGCAGAACATGTCCGCCGGGGTGGGGACCAGCTTGTAGGTGTTCCCGGCCGGGTCCCAGAGCAGGCTCTTGAAGGTGCCCGCGTCGAACTGCTTCTCGTCGTTGCCGGAACCCGCCACGATCAGGACCTTGCCGGTGCGCAGCAGGGTCGCGTGCACGGCGTTGACCCGGAACTCGGCCGGCAGCGACAGGGTCTGCCAGTGGCCGTACCGCGCCTTGTACTCGGGCCGGTTGATCACGTAGTGGTGGTACTGCTCGGAGGCGAAGCCGAGGACGGCCGGCGCGTTCATCCCGGCCACGGTCAGCGCGACGGTGCTGCCGAGGGCGAGGCGCTTGGTGCGGCCGGCCTTGTGGATCTTCACGGTGGGTGCTCCCCTCGGGAGGCGGTCGGGGGCGGGGCGGTCGGGGGCGGCTCTGGTGCGGATCGGTGCGCGGCGCTGTTCGGTATGGGGCGCTGTTCGGTGGACGGTGCTGCTCAGTGGGAGGGCGTGCCGCTGCGGGCGTGGTCGGGTGCGGTCCCTACGGGCCGGGCGGGCGGTGCGGACGGTTCGGGCGGTTCGGGCGGTTCGGGCGGTGCGGGCCGGGGCGCCGTCGGGGCGGGCTGGGGCGGGCCGGTGAGCCGGGCGGCTCGGGGGTCGCGGGCGTGGCGCGGGCGGCGCCTCTCCAGGACGACCCTCGGGGCCGCCGTCGGGCCGCCGGTGACGGTGAGGGTGGCGGTGGGACGGGTCCGGCGGCGGCGGACGGCGTCGCCCGCGCTGATCAGGACCGGCAGGAGGGTGAGCGCCAGGGCGATCCAGGCCCAGGTGCGCATCGCGGCGTGGTCGTAGCCGGTGAAGTAGGAGGCGGTGATCGCGCCGCCGAACACCAGGGTCCAGAACAGGTGGAAGCGGAAGGTGCCGAGCCGGTCGGTGCTGGCCGAGCGGCCCTTCGGCGTCACCACGAAGCGGCTGCGGCGGCGTACCAGCGCCTGGAGCAGCGAGGCCGCGTAGACCGGACCGCAGAGCGCGGACATCGCCATGCCGGCGACCCCGGAGGAGCCGGCCGGCTCGTGCGGGCTCACGTTGTGCTTGCGGTTCCAGGTGTAGAGGAGGAGCTGGAGCGCGGCGGCGTCGCTGTAGAGCATCATCCAGATCTCCGAGGAGACGTGCACGCCCGAGGCGCCGAAGCCCAGGTAGAGCACGCTGGACAGGCCGCCGAGCAGCCAGGTGAGCGCCGCCATCGGGTAGAAGCCCACCATCAGCGAGTAGTTGAGCAGCCGCCCGGGCGACAGCCGCCACAGCACCCGCCAGTACTGGGTGAGCAGGGTCTCGTAGGTGCCGCGGCTCCAGCGCAGTTGCTGGGAGAAGAAGTCGGTCCAGGAGGACGGCCCCTCGCCGACCGCGAGCACGTCCGGGGTGTACACGGACTTCCACCGTTCCCCGGTCTGCGGGTTTCGGCGCCGGTGGAACTCCAGACCGGTCGCCATGTCCTCGGTGATGGAGTCGTACAACCCGCCGATCGACTGGAGCGCGCTGATTCTGACGGCGTTGTTGGTGCCCACGAACATGGGCGCGCCGTAACGGTTTCCGGCGCGTTGGATGAGGGCGTGGAAGAGGTACTGCTGGCTCTCGGAGAATTTGGTGACGGCAGAACCGGAGCTGCGGTAGTTCCCGTACACCTGGGGCCCGACCACGAATGCCACGTCGGGGTCGCGGAAGTAGCCGAGCATCCGCTCGCAGAAGTCCGGCAGCGGGACGTGGTCGGTGTCCACGGACACCCAGAACTCGTAGTCGTCGCCGTGGGCCTGGAGCCAGGCGTTGTAGTTGCCGTGCTTGGTTCCGGCGCGGAACCTGCCCTTCGGCCGGTTCCAGTGCGGCCGGCCGGCGCGACTGAAGTGGCGGACGCCCAGCTCGGTGCAGAGCGCCTGCATTGCAGGATCGTTTCCCTCGTCCAAGAGCCATACGTCGTACGGACCGTCGTGCCGCACGGCCCGGGCCGCGGTCAGGGTGGCCCGGACCATCTCCGGCGGCTCCTTGCCCGGCACGCAGGTGGTGAGGAAGGCGACCCGGGTGCCGGACTCCGGTGTCACCGGGACCGGGTCGCGGGCGACCAGGGTGGCGTGGGTGTTGGAGACGACGTTGACCAGCCGGAACACCTCGACGACGGCGATGATGCCGATCATCACCTTGTCGCCGAGCAGCACCAGGCCGTTCGTCTCGTCCAGCCGCTCGGGCCAGTGCTCCGGCAGCAGCAGCCAGACCAGCAGCACCGCCTCCACCACGGGGGCGGCCATCAGCAGCAGGGCGGCGCGGATCCGGTGCGGCTCGCGGCGCAGCAGGCTGCGGTAGCGCACGCGGTAGGGGGTTCCGGGGGGCGGTTCGTACGGGGCGGGGGTGTACGACGTGGCCGGTTCCGGCCAGTAGACGCCGGCGCCGAGGTCGTCGTCCTCGTCAGGGTCGTGGGCCGGGCCCGCGAGACGGCTGAAGTGGCCGTAGTCGTACGGGGCTTCGGGTACGGGAAGGTCGCTCAGGGCGGCCTCGTCAAGCTGCCCGGCACCTCGCCCATGGGCCGTTCCGACGCCCTTTCGCCGTGAGAACGGCTTGGTCATGGCTGCTCCCCCCGGAGTTCGAGACTTGGTCGGCTCGCTCGGCTCGCTCGGCATCTGCGTGGGCTTGCCTCGACTCGGAGCCGTCCGGGGCGGAGCAGGGGGAACCGGTCGGAATCGGCTGGAACGCGGCCCGGCGAACCGCGGTCCTCCGGCGGTTTCCGGGCTGTCCAGCACATTTCGGCGTGTGCGGCCGGTTCAGTGGTGCGTCGGTACGTCGGTACGGCGGCCTCGAATCCGGGATCCCGATGCACTTTCCAGCTTCCCCTCCGGACACGTCGGGATCCTTGACCTCCTCAACTCTCCCTGAGCGCAACGGTGATCGCAACCAATCCGGGAGATCACCGCCGCCCAGGCGTGAAGATGCCGTGGTTCCCGACCGATCCGGTGGGTGTGGGTGCTATTGCGGCGAATTCGTTCCAAGCCGGGCGGCGGACGCGTGGAACTCGGAGGCGGAGACGGGCGGTTGAGAAGGCGGGCGCGGAGTCAGTGGAACCGGCCGGACCGCCCTCGGGGCGATCCGGCCGTGTGCGCGGGAGCCGTGCTGGGGTCGGGCTGGGCCCGTGCCGGGTCGGTGGCGGGTTCGCGCTGTCCGCGGTGGAGCCGTGCTGGGGTCGGGCTGGGGCTGGACCGGTCAGAGCGGCGGCAGCAGGGCGGCGCCGGTCGCCGCCTGCACGTCCGCGAAGTCCACTCCCGGCGCCGTCTCCACCACCCGTAGTCCCTCCGGGGTCACGTCGACCACCGCGAGGTCCGTGACGATCCGGTCCACGACTCCCCGGCCGGTCGCGGGAAGCGACAGCTGCTCGACGATCTTCGGCGAGCCGTCCCGGGCGGTGTGCTCCATCACCACGATCAGCCGACGGGCCCCGTGCACCAGGTCCATCGCGCCGCCCATGCCCTTGACCATCTTGCCGGGGATCATCCAGTTGGCGAGGTCCCCGGCGGCCGACACCTGCATCGCGCCGAGCACCGAGACGTCGATCCGCCCGGCCCGGATCATGCCGAAGGAGAAGGCGGAGTCGAAGTACGAGGCGCCGGGGGCGACCGTCACCGTCTCCTTCCCGGCGTTGATCAGGTCGGCGTGCTCGGCGCCGTCCTCCGGGTACGGGCCGACGCCGAGGATGCCGTTCTCCGAGTGCAGCACCACCTCGACGCCCGGCGGGAGGTGGTTGGGGATCAGGGTCGGCAGGCCGATGCCCAGGTTCACGTACTGGCCGTCGCGCAACTCGCGCGCGGCGCGGGCGGCCAGGGCGTTGCGCGGGTCGAGGGCGAGGGCCGGGGCCTCGGCGACGTCCGGTGCGGGCGTGGACGCCGGTGCGGGGGTGGTCGCAGCGCGGGCGGCGGTCTGGATGACGGCGGTCTCGGTGGGCATCGGGTCAGGCCTCCTGGCGTGCGGGGCGGACGGTCCGGCGCTCGACGCGGCGGTCCAGGGGGTCGGCGGCCACCACCCGGTCGACGTACACCCCGGGCAGGTGCACCGCGTCCGGAGGGAGTTCGCCCGGCTCGACGATCCGGTCCGCCTCGACCAGGGTGGTCCGGCCTGCCGCCGCGCAGAGCGGGTTGAAGTTCCGGGCGGCGGCGTGGAACACGCAGTTGCCGTGCCGGTCCGCCACCTCGGCCCGGATCAGCGCGAAGTCCGCCCTGATCGCCTCCTCCAGCAGGTACCGGCGGCCGCCGAACTCGCGGACCTCCTTGGGCGGGGAGGCCAGGGCCACCGATCCGTCGGCCGCGTAGCGCCAGGGCAGCCCGCCCTCCTCGACCTGGGTGCCGACCCCGGCCGGGGTGAAGAACGCCGGGATCCCGGCCCCGCCTGCCCGCAGCCGCTCGGCCAGCGTGCCCTGCGGGGTCAGCTCCACCTCCAGCTCGCCGGAGAGGTACTGCCGGGCGAACTCCTTGTTCTCCCCGACGTACGACGAGGTCATCCGGGCGATCCGGCCCGCCCGCAGCAGCAGGCCCAGCCCCCAGTCGTCCACCCCGCAGTTGTTCGAGACCACCCGCAGCCCGGTGGCACCGGAGTCCACCAGGGCGCCGATCAGCGTGCTCGGGATGCCGCAGAGGCCGAAGCCGCCGACGGCCAGCACCGCGCCGTCGGGGATGTCCCCGACCGCGTCGGCGGGGGAGTCCAGGACCTTGTCCAAGGGGTCACCTCGTGAGGGAGTTGGGAGGAGGGGATGCGGGTGGGAGCGGGCGGTGCGAGGGGCCGCGGGAGGAGTACGCGGGAGGGAGGGACGGGGGCAGGCGGGAGAGCAGCTGGGAGGGGTGGCCGGCGGGCTTCGGGAACCGCGCGGAGCCCGTGGCCGCACCAGGCCGGGCTGGGGTCCTGCCTGGGCCGGACCGGGTCGGGCACGCCGCTGGGGTGGCTGCCGCCGGACGGGCTCCGCGCCCCTCCACCGTCACCGGCCGGGGCCGCGTCAGCCATGGCGGCCGCCCCCACGGGTGAGCGGGGAACCGTGTCGGTGTCCCACACCCCGGTGCCCGCAGAACAGCGGCGGGCCGACGGTATGGAGGCCGACGCCACACCCCGATGGCCTGATGCGTCGACCGGGCACATGTCGCCGCCCCCACCGCACACCTACGGTTCCCGCAATCACCCCGCCGCACCTCAGGAGTCGGTCATCATGCGCAGCTCGACAACCCCCTCCAGGACCGCCGCCGGCGCCGGCCCGGGTGACTCCCTGACCGGTGGCCCGGCCCGGAAGCTCGCCGCCCTCGCGGCCTGCGTCCTGCTCGCCTCGGGCTGCGCCAAGGCCGGTACGGCCGGGACGAGTGCGGCGGACGGTGGGACGAAGGGCCCGGTCAAGGTCGGCCTGGTGTACTCCAAGACCGGGCCGCTGGCCGCCTACGGCAAGCAGTACCTGGAGGGCTTCAAGGCCGGCCTGAGCTACGCGACCAAGGGCACCGGCGCGGTCGACGGGCACAGGATCGAGTTCGAGGAGCAGGACGACGCCGGCGACCCGGCCAAGGCGGTGTCCGCCGCCAAGGACCTGATCGGCAAGGGCTACAAGGTGCTGGCCGGCTCCACCGCCTCCGGTGTGGCCCTCCAGGTCGGCCCGATCGCCGCCCAGAACAAGGTGCTCTTCATCAGCGGACCGGCCGCCGCCGACAAGGCCACCGGCCTGAACAAGTACACCTTCCGTTCCGGCCGCCAGTCCTACCAGGACATCAGGACCGCGGCCTCGTTCGTCGGTGACGCCAAGGGCAAGAAGGTCACCGTGCTCGCTCAGGACAACGCCTTCGGCCAGGCCAACGTGGCCGCCGTGAAGGCGGTGCTCGGTGCCGAGGGGGCGACGGTCGACCAGGTGCTCGCCCCGCCGAGCGCCACCGACCTCACCCCCTTCGCCACCCAGGCCAAGACCGCCAAGCCCGACCTGCTGTTCGTCGCCTGGGCCGGCGACACCGCCTCGGCCCTGTGGACGGCGCTCAACCAGCAGGACGCGTTCGCCGACACCAGGGTCGTCACCGGCCTCGACCTGGCCGCCTCCTACCCGCTGTTCGGCCCGGCCGGCGAGAAGATCTCCTTCCTGAACCACTACTTCGACGGCGCCGCCGGCACCCCGGTGGAGAAGGCCATGACCGAGGCCGTCACCGCCGCCGGAGGGAAGACGGACATCTTCACCCCGGACGGCTTCACCGCCGCCCAGATGATCGTGCACGCCGTCGAGTCCAACCACGGCTCCGCCGACGACACTTCGGCCCTGGTCAAGGCCCTGGAGGGCTGGAGCTTCGACGGAGTGAAGGGGAGGACCACCGTCCGCGCCGAGGACCACGCGCTGCTCCAGCCGATGTTCCAGGTGCGGCTGACCGGCAACGGCGCCGCCGCCAAGCCCTCGGTGGAGAAGACCCTGACCGCGGACGAGGCGGCACCCCCGGTCACCCCGATGGCGGGCTGATCCCGATGTCCGGCCGTACCGCCTCCACTCCTTCCACCGCCTCCGGGTCCTCCGGGCCGTCCTCGTCCTCCTCTCCGGTGCTGCGTCTGGACGGGCTCGGCTGGGCCGTCCGCGGCGTGCCGATCGTCGAGGACGTCTCCTTCTCGGTCGGCGAAGGCGAGTTCATCGCCTTCATCGGGCCCAACGGCGCCGGCAAGACCTCCCTCTTCAACCTGATCTCGGGCATCTACCCGGCGACCCACGGCAGCCTCCACCTCGACGGCGCGGACATCACCGCCGAGGCGGTGCACGCCAGGGCCCGCCGCGGGCTCGGCCGCACCTTCCAGACCTCCTCCCTCTGGCCGGGCACGACGGTCGCCGACCATGTCCGCCTGGCCGCCCAGGCGGCGGCCGGGCCGAGTGCCTCGTACCGGCTCTGGCGCCGGGCCGACCGCTACGAGCAGCAGTTGGCCGACACCCTGGAACGCACCGATCTCACCCACCGCGCGGACACCCTGGCCAGTGCGCTCTCGCACGGGGAGAAGCGCAAGCTGGAGCTGGCCGTCCTGCTGGTCTCCGAGCCCCGGCTGATCCTGCTGGACGAGCCGATGGCCGGTGTCAGCGCGGAGGAGGTGCCCGCCCTCACCGCGCTGATCCGTTCCGTGCACCGTGACCTGGGCCGGACCGTCCTGATGGTCGAGCACCACATGGACGTCCTGCTCGGCCTGGCCGACCGGCTGGCGGTGATGCACCACGGCACCCTGCTCGCCCTGGACACCCCCGAGGCCGTGATGGCCGACCCGACCGTGCAACAGGCCTACCTGGGTGAGGCGTTGTGACCTCCTCTCCGTTCTCCGCTCAGCGCCCGTCTCCTGCGGCGCACTCCGCCTCCTCGCTGTCGCCGGCTGTCGATCCCCTCCTCTCCGTCCGCGATCTGCGGGTGGTCATCGACGGGCTGCACATCCTGCACGGTGTCGACTTCGACGTGGCCCCCGCCGGGGTGACCGCTCTCTTGGGCCGCAACGGCGCCGGAAAGACCACCACCGTCAAGGCTGTCATGGGCCTGGTGCCGCGTACCGGAAGCATCCGGCTCGCCGGTGCCGAACTCTCCTCCCTTCCCACGCATCTGGTCGTGCGCCATGGCATCGGCTACGCGCCCGAGGACCGGGGGATCTTCGCCGGCCTCACGGTCGCCGAGAACCTCCGCCTCGCCGAGCGCGCCGCTGGGATCGGGGACGGGGCCGGTGAGCCGAACTACGCGCTCGTCCACGAGCTCTTCCCCGAACTCAAGCAGCGGGCCGGACAGTTGGCCGGGACGCTCTCCGGCGGCCAGCAGCAGATGGTGGCGATCGGCCGGACGCTGCTCAACCGCAACCGGTTGATCATCGCCGACGAGCCCACCAAGGGCCTGGCCCCGAAGGTCGTCGCCGAGGTGGCCGAGGTGCTGGCCCGTGCGGCCGAGGCCGTGCCCGTCCTGCTGGTCGAGCAGAACCTCGCCCTCGTCCGCCGGCTGGCCGGCACCTGTGCCGTCCTGGCCGACGGGCGCACCGCCCACCACGGGGACACCGCCGAGCTGTTGGCCGACGAGGAGGCCGCCCGCCGCCTGCTCGGCGTCGGCTCCCGTCACCCGCTCGCCGGCGGGCCCCGGCCCGCCGCCTCCCCGGCCACTCCCGTCGTCACCGCCGAGGTGAAGCCCTGATGGACACCGTCGTCCTCCTTTTCTGTACCGGGCTCGGTCTCGGTGCGCTGTACTTCCTGGTCGCCTCCGGTCTGTCGCTGATCTTCGGTCTGATGGACGTGCTCAACTTCGCGCACGGCGCCCTGCTCTCCATCGGCGCCTATGCCACCTGGTGGGCCGGCGTCGAGGCCGGCTTCTCCTTCTGGCTCGCTGTGCCGTTCGGCACCCTGGTCGGGACGGCCGCCGCCGTCCTGCTGGAGCTCTTCCTGATCCGGCCGCTCTACAGCCGCCCGCGCGACCAGATCCTTGCCACCGTCGGGGTCGGGTTGGCCGTACCCGCCCTGCTGATGGGGATCTGGGGCGCGGACTCCCGCCCCTTCCCCCAGCCGGAGCTGCTGTCCGGCACCTGGCGCGTGCTCGGTGCGACCGTCCCGGTCAACCGCTTCGTGCTGGTGGCCGCCGCCGCACTGTTGCTGCTCACTCTTCGGTTGTTCCTCGCCCGCACCCGCTACGGACTGATCGTCCGGGCCGGCGTCGAGGACCGGGCGATGGTCACGGCGCTCGGCATCGACGTCCGGAGGGCGTTCACCCTCGTCTTCGCCCTCGGTGGGGCGGCCGCCGCGCTGGGCGGCGCCCTCGGCGGCCTCTACTTCGGTTCGGTCAATCCCGGCCAGGGGACCGGCCTGCTCATCTTCGCCTTCGTCGTGGTGGTGATGGGCGGCATGGGCTCCGTGACCGGAGCCGCCGTCGCCTCGGTGGGCGTCGGCCTCGTCCAGCAGTTCGCCAACTACTACACGGGCGCCGGGCTCGGCGACCTCTCGGTCGTCGTCCTGCTCGCCGTGCTGCTTCTCGTCCGACCCCGTGGACTCACCGGGAGGCTCGCGTGAGCGCCGAAACACCGATCACGAGCACCGGCGGCCCCACGGCCGGCCGCAGCGCCGCCGTTCCGGCAGGGGGGACTGACACCAGCCCTGCCGTGACCACCATGCCAGCAGAGGGGACTGACACCAGCTCCGCCGACACCGCCACTGTGGCAAGGGGGACTGACACCGGCCTTGCCGAGACCCATTGTGAGCACAGGGCCGGGTCCGGCGCCATCCCTCGAACAGGTGATTCAGTCACTAATCGCTGGACAGTCGTGCACGGAGCGCTACGCTGGTGGCCGATCGCCCTGCTGATCACGCTCCTTGTCGCCCCATACAGTGCGCTTCCCGTCCCGGGACTGCTCGACGGCCCGCTCGGCAGCCCCGGAAGCCTCCAACTGCTCGCCCTGTGCCTGTTGTACGGGGCCCTCGCCACCGGTTACGACCTCCTGCTCGGTCGCACCGGACTGCTCTCCTTCGGCCACGCGCTCTACTTCGCCACCGGCCTCTACGCCACCGACCTCGGCATGCTGGAGCTGCGACTGCCGTTCGCCGCCGCCGCGGTGTTCGGTGTCGCCTGCTCCGTGCTGCTGGCCCTGCTGCTCGGCTCGGTCAGCCTGCGCGTCACCGGCATCGGCTTCTCCATGGTCACCCTGGCCTTCGCCCAGGCCGGCTCGATCCTCGTCCAGCGCAACCCCGGTGGCGTCACCGGCGGCGAGGAGGGCCGCTCCGCCCCGGCCGAGCTGCTGCCCGACGGGCTGCTCGGGATCGAGAACACCGCCAACCTCTACTGGATCGCCGTCGGCTACCTGGTGCTGACGCTCGCCACGGTCCACTGGGCCGTCAACTCGCCGATGGGCCGGGTCTGGGAGGGCATCAGGGAGAACGAGCGCCGGGTCGAGGTGCTCGGGCTGCGGCCGTACGGCTACAAGCTGGTCGCCTTCGTGCTGGCCGGCGGGCTCGCCGGGCTGGGCGGGGTGGTCTACCTGCTGCTGACCGGCGGCGCCACCCCGCAGGCCGCCACCTCGGACGCCACGCTCGCGCTCCTGGTCATGGTCGTCCTCGGCGGCTCCGGCACCCGTTGGGGGCCGCTGCTCGGCGGGGTCCTCTACACCTGGGCGAGCCACCGGCTCGGCGACCTCGCCAACTCGTCGACCGTCGCCGACCTGCCGGCGGCGCTGCGGGTGCCGCTCTCCCAACCCCTGTTCCTGCTGGGCGCGCTGTTCGTCGCCGTGGTCTACCTGCTGCCCGGCGGCCTGGCTAGACTGCCTGCCCGCATCCGCGCCGGCCGGTCCGGTCGGTCCGCTCCGGCGCCGGCCGGCCTCGGAACCGCCCACCCCACCGGAGGTACCCCCGCGTGAGCCAGTCGCCGCTGAAGCCCGAGGAGTTGACCGTCTCCGTGCCCGGTGGGGACCTGGCCGTCCTGCGCTGGCCGTCCGACGACCCGCGGGCCCCGACGGTCGTGGCGGTGCACGGCATCACCGCCAACGGCCTCGCCTGGTACGAGGTCGCCCGTCGGCTGGCCGGCCGGGTCACCCTGCTCGCGCCCGACCTGCGCGGCCGCGGCGCCAGCCGCTCTGTCGCCGGACCGTACGGACTGGGCCGGCACGCCGACGACGTGGCCGCGCTGATCGGCACCCTCGGCTCGGGGCCCGTCATGATGGTCGGCCACTCGATGGGGGCCTGGGTCACCGCCCTGGCCGCCGTCCGGCACCCCGACCTGGTCCGGCGCGTCCTGCTGGTCGACGGGGCGGTGACCTTCCCGCTGCCGCAGGGCGTCCACGAGCAGGACGCCCTGGCCGCGGTGCTCGGCCCCGCGCTGGCCCGGCTGTCCACCACCTTCCCGGACCGGGACGCCTACCGGGAGTTCTGGCGCGGGCACCCCGCCTTCGTCGGCGAGTGGACCGAGGGGATCGACGCCTACACCCAGCGCGACCTCGTCGGCGCGGAGCCCGAACTGCGTTCCTCCTGCGTGCTGGAGGCCGTGCAGACCGACGGCGCCCAGGTCCTGCTGGACGAGGACGCGGCCGCCGCCGTGCACCGGCTGCCCTGCCCGGCCGACCTGCTCTGGGCCGAGCGCGGACTGCTCGACGAGCCGCAGGGCCTCTACGACCACGCGCGGATCGGGCTTGCCGGGCTGGATCCGGAGAAGGTGACGGCCGCGCCGGTGCCGGGCACCAACCACTACTCGATCCTCTGGGGCGAGGCCGGGGCGGACCGCATCGTCCGCATCCTGCTGGCGGACGCCCTCGCCGTCGGGTAGCCGAGCCGGCCCGGGAGCCGACCGGGACGGCGGCGGCCGGCGGGTTCGAGACCCGCCGACCGCCGCCGGTGCTTCGGCCGTCCGCCGTTCGACGCGTCAGGCCGGTACGCCGGTCCGACGCGCCGGCCCGGTACGCCGGTCCGGATCGGCCCGGTGTCAGCCGGCCGTGCCGAGGAAGCTCTCCCAACCGCCCGCCGGGGCCTGCCCGACGTTGAGCGAGCGCAGCTTGCGCAGGGTGGACTGGTCCTGCACCTCCAGCCACTCGACCAGCTGCTTGAAGGAGACCAGCCGGACGTCGGGCTTGCCGGCGACGGCCTTGAGGGTCTCCTCGACGGCGTCCATGTAGATGCCGCCGTTCCACTGCTCGAAGTGGTTGCCGATGAAGAACGGCGCGCGGTTGCTGTTGTACGCGCGCTCGAAGCCCGCCAGGTAGGAGTTCGCGGCCTGGGTGCGCCACTCGCCGTACATGGCCGGGTCGCCCTTGGTGCTGCCCTTGGACTGGTTGGCCAGGATGTTGTAGTCCATCGACAGGACCTGGAAGTTGTGCCCGGGGAACGGGATGGACTGCAGCGGGAAGTCCCAGACCTTGCCGTCCTGCACCTTCTGCGGCCATATCTGCAGGCCGCCCGAGGAGCTGGCGTCGTACTTCCAGCCCAGCTTGGCGATGGTCGGCAGCAGCGCCTTCTGGCCCTCCAGGCACGGGGTGCGTCCGCCGATGAGCTCCTTCTTGTAGTCGAAGGGGAGCGGGTCGACGTCGGTGAAGCCGGTGTTGGTCCGCCACTGGGTGACGAAGCCGATCGCCTGGTCGATCTCGCTCTGCCAGTCCTCCGGGGTCCACACGTTGACCCCGTTCTTGTCCGGACGGCTGGAGCAGAAGTGCCCGTTGAAGTGGGTGCCGATCTCGTGCCCGGCCAGCCAGGCCTGGCTGATGAGCTTGAGCGTGCTCTTCACCGCGCCGTCCGACAGGTACGGGATGTCGGAGGCGCCGACCGAGTGCTTCGGCGGGTGGTACAGGTCGGCCTTGCCCTTGGGCAGGGCGTAGATGCCCGAGAGGAAGAAGGTCATCGTGGCCTTGTGCTGCTCCGCCAGCTTCAGGAAGCGGGGGAACTGGCCGTCCTCGGTGCCGCCGGCGCCGTCCCAGGAGAAGACCACGAACTGCGGCGGCCGCTCGCCCGGCTTGAGCTTCTCGGGCTTGGGCTGGTTCGGCTGCGGGCCGGTGTCCGCGTTGGAGCCGTCGCCGATCGGAGTGCCCTTGGGCACCACCGCCTGGGTGGGGTCGCCGGTGCCGCTTTGGGGGGTGCTCGTGCTGCTGGGGCCGGGAGAGGCGGAACCCTGGCCCGAACCGGATCCGCCGCTGGAGCAGGCCGCGACCGCGCCGAGGGCCGCGGTCGCAGCGGTCGCACTGAGCACCGTCCTGCGCGAGATGCTGGTCATGGTCTCCCCTGGGTGCCGATGCCGGTGGTGAGGGCGGTCCGCAACCGCACCGGTCAAATCGGGCAATTGATGATTATTCCGCCGTTAGCATGTCATGCCGCCGCAACGGCCACCAAGGTCGTCGAGCACTGACGACTCTCAACACGCTGGGCGCATCCGGCTGGGCTGCGGAGATGCGTCGACTGTTGCCGTCCTGTGACGCTGTCCACCCCCGTGCGGCCCGGTCAGTACGGTACCTCCGGGCAGCCCGCTCCCCGGTGGAGTTCGTCAGCGTTCGGCCCGGTTGATCGTCCTTTTGGGAAAACTTTTGCCCCTTGCGGGGCCGGGCGGACCCGAAGCCCGCTACGGGGCGCGCCGACCGGAACGGGACGGCCGGCGCATGTCGGCCGGGGCGGGGAACGGGCGGCCGGAGCGCGTCCGCCGGAGCGGGACGACCAAGGGGCGCGGGCGCACCGTCAGGGAGCGGTCGCCGGTCGGACCGTCAGAGCGCGGCGAGCCGCCGGGTGCGGCGCACCATGCGCGCGATCGCGGTGCTGATGGCGGTCGCCGCCGCGCAGGAGACCACCAGGCTCAGCCAGGCGGTGTTGAACCAGTGGCTGTTCAGCCAGCCCAGCGTCACGATGTAGGCGGCCCAGATCAGCGCCGCCAGTGCCGACCAGTGCAGGAACCGGTGCGGATGGGTGGGGGAGTGGCCGATGGCCAGGTCGAGGACGGTCCGCCCGGCCGGGACGAACCGTGCGATCACCACCATCGCGGCGGCCGCGCCGTGCGGGCGTTCGACCAGGGCCTGTTGGACCCGGGTCACACTGGCCGCCAGTTTCGGGCGCCGGGCGAGCCGGCGGTGCAGGACCGGGGCGCCGCGCCGGGCGAGGTTGAGCAGCAGGAGGTCGCCCAGGAAGGAGGCCACCGCCACGCCAAGTCCGAGCATCAGGGGCGCGCCGTTGATCTGCGACGTCTTGAGCACGGCCAGGATGACCAGCGTCCCGCTGGGGATGAACGGAAGGAGGGCGTCCCCGAGCACGGCGACGAGCGCCAGCGCGCAGATCCACGAGGATCCGACCGCCGCCACGAAGTTCAAGGCCCTTACTCCCTCCACGCCTCCCGGGGGAGCAGGTGGCTGCAGGGGTCAACGCTAGCGCCTCGACTTTTCATGCCATGAAGCACCCCGGTATGGCATGGATCACGGCCGCTGATTCCGGCCGCGCTCCGGGCGGCGGACCGTGCGACTTGGCCGGTCGTGCGGTCGGGCCGGTCGGCGGGCCGCCCCGGCGGCGAAGGGCCGCCGCAACTGGAACGAGCCCCCGGGGCGGGGTGCCGCGCCGAGGGCTCGCAGTGATCGTCCGGTGCTGGTCCAGCCCGACGATCTTGCTGGTGGAGTGCGGGTCCCGCTCCGGCGACCCGCTCCTGATCCCCAGCCTGCCGGACGCCCGCCCGCTGCCGCGAGACCTCGTGCTGGCGACTTCCGGCGCTGGCGGGAAGTCGCCAGCCGTGTCCGTTCGCTGGCTCTGCGTCAGCCGGGCCTTCAATCCGACTTCCGTGCGAAATGGCCGAAACCCGACTGGACCCTGGCCGGACGACATCCCGGAGGCGGGAACAGTCAGCCCCCGGCCGTGGTTGACCCCCGTCGGCGACAGCGACCGGCGGGCCACCCGGGCCCGCGCGGTCAGCCATGACGGCCGGCTCAAGGACGGCAGCCAGGAGGGCGGACGGGATGACCACCGAGGACCAGCAGGAGCACGCGACCGGGCCGACGGCCGACGCGGCGATCCGGGGCACCGCCCGGGGAACGGCACCCGCTCCGCTCTCGATCCTCGACCTGGCCACCGTCGGCGTCGGCCACACCCCCGCCGAGGCCCTCGCCGCCACCACCGAGCTGGCCCGCCGGGCCGAGCAGTGGGGCTACCACCGCTTCTGGGTGGCCGAGCACCACGGCATGCCCGGGGTGGCCAGCTCCACCCCCGCCGTCCTGCTCGCCCACCTCGGGGCCAACACCACGACGCTGCGGCTCGGCTCCGGCGGCGTCATGCTCCCCAACCACGCCCCGCTGGCCATCGCCGAGCAGTTCGGCCTGCTGGAGGCCCTGCACCCCGGCCGGATCGACCTCGGACTCGGCCGCGCCCCCGGCACCGACCCGGCCACCGCCCGGGCGCTGCGCCGCGGCCTCGCCGAGGGCGCGGACGACTTCCCGCAGCAGCTCGCCGAGCTGACCCACTTCCTCGACGGGGACTTCCCGGACGGCCACCCGTACGCCCGGTTGACGGCCGTCCCCAAGGGTGAGAACCGCCCGCCGGTCTGGCTGCTCGGCTCCTCCGGCTTCAGCGCCCAGCTGGCCGGCCGCCTCGGCCTCCCGTTCGCCTTCGCCCACCACTTCAGCAGCGCCAACACCCTCCCGGCGCTGGACCTCTACCGGTCGTCCTTCCGCCCCTCCGCCGTGCTCGCCGAGCCGTACGCGCTGATCGGCGTGAGCGCGGTCGCCGCCGACGACGAGTCCTCGGCCCGGCGCCTGGCCCGCTCCGCCGCCCTCGGCATGCTCCGGCTGCGGCGCGGCAACCCCGGCCCGATCCCCACTCCGGAGGAGGCCGAGCAGTACCCGTACAGCCCGGTCGAGGCGGACTTCATCGACAGCTGGCTCGACAACGTCGTGCTCGGGGACCCGGGCCGGGTCGCCGACGGGCTGGAGGCGCTGCGCAAGCGGACCGGCGTGGACGAGCTGATGGTCACCTCGCACATCCACGGCCACGAGGCCCGCCTCCGCTCGTACGGCCTGATCGCCGAGGCGTACGGCCTGACGTCGACCGCGTGACGGCGGCGCCCCGGCGATGGTCCCGCGACGACCTCCCCGCGATGACCTCCCGGAGGCGCCGCCCCGCCGTCGGGAGGGCAGGAACAGCCTGACGGGAACGACCCGGCGACAGGAACGTGCCTGACGGGGACGCCGCGACGGCGACCGCGTGACCGGCCGCCGCCCCGTCGCGGCCCACGCCCGGCAGCCGAGTCCCCCGCCTCAGCCCCGGCGGCTGCCGCCGTCCAGGGCGGGGCGGCCCTCGCGGAGTATGGCCGCGACCAGCTCGGCCTCGCCGGGGCGGGCGAAGTACCAGCCCTGGGCGGTGTCGCAGCCGGTCAGCCGCAGGCGCTCGGCCTGGGCGGCGCTCTCGATGCCCTCGGCGGTGACGGTCAGGCCGAGGGTGTGGGCGAGCTGCACCATCGCGCCGACGATCTGCTCGTCCGCGTCGCTGCGGCGGGAGCCGAGCTCCGGACGGCCGGGGCGGTCCGCCGGGGCGGGCTCGCGGAAGCCCTCGATGAAGGTGCCGTCCAGCTTGAGCACGTGCACCGGCAGCCGGGAGAGGTAGGCCAGGTTGGAGTAACCGGTGCCGAAGTCGTCGATCGCGATCCGCACGCCCATGTCGGCGAGCGCCTGGAGGGCCTGGAGGGGTCGGCCGCCGGGGCCGAGCAGGGCGCTCTCGGTGATCTCCAGCTGGAGGAGCCGGGCCGGCAGGCCGGTGCGTTCGAGGGCCCGGGCGACGTCGGCGACGATGTCGGAGTCCCAGATCTGGCGGGCGGCCAGGTTGACGCTCACGAAGGTCTCGGTCTCGGGGAACTCGGCGAGCCACTGCCGGGCCTGCCGGCAGGACTCCTCCAGCACCCAGGTCCCGAGCGGCACGATCGCGCCGGTCTCCTCGGCGAGCGGGATGAAGCGGTCCGGGGAGAGCGTCCCGTAGCGGGGGTGGCGCCAGCGGACCAGCGCCTCCGCGCCGTGCACGGTGCCGTCGGCCAGCCCGACCAGTGGCTGGTACTCGATGGTGAACTCGCCGCGCTCCAGTGCCGGGCGCAGCGCGGTGGCGAGCAGTTGCCGGGTGAGCTGGTGGGCGCCGCGGTCCGGGTCGTAGAGGGTCCAGCGGGCGCGGCCGTCGGCCTTGGACCAGTAGAGCGTGGCGTCGGCGTCCTTGACCAGGTCGGTCGGGGTGGTCTCGTGCACGGACCGCTCGACCACGCCCACGCTGGCGGTGATCACCAGCCGGTGCCCGGCGACGTCGAAGGGACGTTCCAGCATCTCCAGGATCCGGTCGGCCAGCTCGGTCAGCTGCGCGATGCCCAGGCTGTCGGTGACCAGGACGGCGAACTCGTCGCCGCCCATCCGGGCCACCAGATGGGTGTCGCGCCCCTCGAACCCGTGCCGCAGCCGGGTGGCGACGGCGATCAGCAGCTGGTCGCCGATGTGGTGGCCGAGCGCCTCGTTGATCGCCGCGAAGCCGTCCAGGTCCAGGTAGCAGACCCCCACCCGGCGTTCGCCCGAGGCCCCGGTCGGGCCCGTCCCGTCGGCCGGGGCGAGGCAGGCGGCGTCGAGCCGCTCGAAGAAGGAGGCGCGGTTGGGCAGCCGGGTCAGCGGGTCGTGCAGGGCCTGGTACTCCAGCCGGTCGCCGAGCCGGCGCTGCTCGGTGATGTCCTCCACCAGCGCCAGGGTGTAGAGCGGTTCCCCGGCGCCGTCCCGGATCAGCGAGACGGTGACCTTGCTCCAGACCGTGTGGCCCTCGCGGTGCTTGAGCTGCTTCTCCACGCGGAACCGTTCCCGCTCCCCGTGGACGAGTTCGGAGAAGAGCCGGTCCGGCATGCCCTCCGGGTCGATGATCTCGTGCAGGTGGGTGCGGACCAGGTCTCCGACGCCCCGTCCGATCAGGGTGGCGAAGGCGGGGTTGACCTCGATGATCCGGTCCTCGGCGTCGATCAGGGCCATGCCGATGACGGCGTCGCAGAAGGCGGCCCGGAACCGGGACTCGCTGGCCCGCAGCGCGGCCAGCAGCCGGTCGGTGCCTCCCTCGGCCCCCTCGGTGCCACCGTCCGTCCGGCCGGTGCCGCCGTCGGCGAGGGCCCGGTCCCGGTCCCGGTGGGCGTCGGCGGTGAGCGGGGCCGAACAGGTCGGGCAGAGCAGCAGTTCCGGCTCCGCGAGCGTCCCGCAGGCGCTGCGGGCGGTGACGGCCCCCGCGCCCGGCCCGGTGTCCGGTCCGGCGCCCGGCCCGGTGGCGGATCCGGCGGCCGGTCCCGGGACCGGCGGGGCGAGGTGGCGGTGGCGCGGTGATCCCTCGTGCCGCACGCCCCGGTGGTGTGCGTCGGCCCCCTCGTTCTGGCCCGGCACGGCATGCTCCCGTCCGCTGCTGACGCTTGACGATGGTCCGGCCGGCCAGTCGGGACCCGGCGGTCGGCTCCGCACTCTGTCGTGGTCCTCGGAGTCGGTCCGCTACGGGCCGCCCGTCGTGGGGCGCCGGCGCGCGGGGACCCACCGGAAGGACAGGGCGCTGCGGCCGATCATAGGCCGCGACGGCAACGCGCGGTGACCGCCGGCAGGGTGATTCGCCCGGTTTGTGATCATGAATGGCGGTACGTGCAGACGCCCCCGGTGCACATCACATGATGTGCACCGGGGGCGCGTGCGCCGAAGCTGCGCCCCTGGGCGCCGGTCGCGCGCCGGAAGTGGCGCGGAACGGGCCGGGGGCCGAGGGGCGGAGGGGTCCGGAGGCGGTGCCGGCGAGAGGTGAGAAAGGAAGGGGAGAGGCGGTGGCTCAGGCCAGCGAGGCCGACAGGGTGATGGTGGTGCCGGTCAGGGCCTGGCTGACCGGGCAGTTGGCCTTGGCGTCCTCGGCGGCCTTCACGAAGCCCGCCTCGTCCAGCCCGGGGACCTCGCCGACGACGGTCAGGTGGATGCCGGTGATGCCCGTCCCCGGCTGGAAGGTGACGTCGGCCCGGGTCTCCAGCTTGGTGGGCGGGGTACCGGCGCCGGTCAGGCCGTGCGAGAGGGCCATCGAGAAGCAGGCGGAGTGGGCGGCCCCGATGAGTTCCTCGGGGCTGGTCCTGCCGTTGGGCGTCTCGGCGCGGGCGGGCCAGGAGACGGGGAACTCGCCGATCCCGGAGGAGGCGAAGGTCACCAGCCCCTTTCCGTCGATGAGGTTGCCCTCCCACGCGGTGGTGGCGGTGCGGGTGGTTGCCACGGTCGGTTCCTCCAGTGTCGAGGGAGTGTTCGAGCGGTCACGTCAGGTCATGCGCGCCCAGCCTACGGGCAGACGCCGCGACGGTCCGGTGCGTCACGCCGCGGCGGTCGGGCGGAGTGCGGAGCCGTCGGCCGGTCCCGGACCGGCGTCCGGATCGTGGACGGTTCCGTCCGACGGTGCGGGGCCGGAGCGGGGGCCCTGTTAGATTTGCCCGGGCCCGAGCCCGGCCGCCGTACGGCCGGGCGCCCACCGCAGACACCGGGAGCCGCCCCGATGACGGACCACTCCACGACCCCCGAGACCGGCCTGACCGAGGGGATCGACGACGCCGTACGGGCCGAGCTGACCAGCCTGCGCGAGAGCATCGACAACATCGACGCCGCAGTGGTCCACATGCTGGCCGAGCGCTTCAAGGCGACCCAGCGGGTCGGCCGGCTCAAGGCCGAGCACAAGCTGCCGCCGGCCGACCCGGCGCGCGAGCGGGACCAGATCAAGCGGCTGCGGGAGCTGGCGGCGGGGGCGAAGCTGGACCCGGTCTTCGCGGAGAAGTTCCTGAACTTCATCATCGCCGAGGTCATCCGTCACCACGAGGCCATCGCCCGCGCCTGAGACCCGGCCCCGGCGGCCCAAAGCCGTAAGACCCGGCCCCGCCGGCCCGGCCCCCCGCCGGCCCGGCCCCCCGCCGGCCCGGCCCCGCCGGCCCGGAGCTTCCGGCCCGGGGCCCGGGCTCCGGCCCCGAGCGGTCACGAACGGCCCAAGGGCCGGTTCCCCGGGCGGCCCCGGGACACCCGGGGATGTCGGCGGCGGCTAAATGACCGATTTCGTCAGGCTCCACGGTTGGCGTAGCGTGCAGACTTCCCCAGCCGGAGAGGTGGAGCAGCGACGATGGCGGTGAACCTGCCCGAAACGCCCAGTGGAGCCGGAGCCCCCAGCGACTCCGCGTCGAACGCTCACGGGGTGTCCGGCGGCCGCGCCGAGGCCCGTCGTCGGGCGCGCGGTTCGCGCGGTCGCAAGGCCCGCCGCTCGGGCCGGCGCCCCCGTCCGTGGTGGATCGAGCTGCCGTTGATGGTGGCGGTGGGCCTGGTGGTCGCGCTGCTGATCAAGACCTGTCTGTTCCAGGTGTTCACCATCCCGTCCGGCTCGATGGAGAACACCCTGCGGATCGGCGACCGGGTCGGCGTGAACAAGCTGGCGCCGCTGACCGGCTGGGAGCCGGAGCCGGGGCAGCCGGTGGTGTTCAAGGACCCGGGGGGCTGGCTGCCGCCGCAGCCCACCGACCCCAACCCGGTCACCAACGCCGTGAGCTCGGTGCTCGGCTTCGTCGGCCTGGTGCCGCCGAAGGACGACAACTACCTGGTCAAGCGGGTCATCGCGACCGGCGGCCAGACCGTGCAGTGCCAGGGCACCACGCTGACCGTCGACGGACGGAAGGTCGACGAGCCGTACCTCCACCCCGGGGACGACTCCTGCGCCGGGCTGGACTTCGGGCCGGTGAAGGTGCCCTCGGGCTACGTCTGGGTCGAGGGCGACCACCGCAGCGACTCCGCGGACTCCCGATACCACCAGCACGGCCCGGGTGGCGGCGCCGTGCCGGTGGACGACGTGGTCGGCCCGGTGTCGGCCGTCGTGTGGCCGCTCGATCACCTCGACTGGTTCGGCTGGACCGGCCGCTGACCCCGCCCTCGGCGGTGCCCGGTCACCCGGTCACCCGGTCACCCGGTCACGTGCTCCGGCTCCGGCTTCGGCCTCTTCGGTCCCGGAGACGCCGGGACCGCCGGCTCCGGACTCGGCAGCACGGGCTCTCGAAGCCGTGGATCCGCCGCCCCGGGAGCCGGTCGTCCCGGCCCCCTCGCTCCCCGGCCCCGCGCCCGCCTCCGCGGGCTTGCTCGCCTGCGCCGCGAAGGCGCCGGTCAGCACCAGCAGGCCGCCCGCGATCTGCGGCAGCCCGAGGTGCTCGCCGAGCAGCACCCAGGCGGTCACGGTGGCGACCACGGCCTCCAGATTGGCGACCACCCCGGCGATCGGCGGCGAGAGGTAGCCGACCGAGATCACGCCGGTCAGGTAGGCGAGCACGGTCGCGATCAGCACCATCCACGCGGCCGGGAGCAATGCGGGCAGGGAGTGCCCGTTCATCACCACCGACCCGCCCAGCAGGCCCCAGTCGGCCTGCCACGGTCGGGTGAGGGCGGTGAGCAGCACGGCGCCGACGAGCAGCCCGAAGGCGCTGACGGCGAGCGGGTCGACCGGGCGGTCGCCGTGCCGGCCGGCGTCGGCGAGCACGAAGTAGCCGACCTGGCAGACGGCCGCGCCGAGGGCGAACAGCACGCCCAGCGCGTCGAAGCTCAGACCGTTCCAGACCTCGACGACGCAGGCCAGTCCGGCCACCGCGACGCCGGCGCCGACGGCCGCGCCGCGGGTGATCGGTTTGCGCTGGACGAACTTGACGTAGCCGATCAGCAGCGGCGGCCCGAGGTACTCGATGAGCAGGGCGACGCCGACCGGGATGCGGGAGATCGCCGCGAAGTAGCAGGCCTGGACGCCCGCCACGGCGAGCAGGCCGAAGCCGAGCAGCAGGCCGGGGCGGCGCAGTACGGCGTGCCGGTGCCGGTAGGCGACCGGGAGGAGCGCCACCGCCGCCCCGGTGACCCGGAGCCACACGACGTGCAGCGGGGAGAGCCCGGCCTCTATCAGCGGCTTGGCCGCGGTGCCGGAGCCGCCGAAGGCGACGGCGGAGACCAGCGCCAGGCCGAGGCCGAGGGTTCTGCCCGAAGGGAGGGTGGGCGAGGCCGTTGATCTGTGCACCGCCGCATTGTGACAGTCATACGAGTGATCGGGTAAGGCGCCATTCCGTCATTTGGTCCTGCCCACAACTGTGCGGAGTGGCGAACTCACCCGGACCGGGGAGCCCGGCCAACCCGGCCCCGGGAACCCGGCCTCGGGAACCCGGCGCCGGAGAGCCCGCCCCCGCGAGCCCACCCCCGCCACTCCCCGCCCGTCAGCCCCCGGAGCCCGACCCGGCACCCGCCCCCGCGAGCGCGTCCGACCCGCCCGTGGGCTGGGTGGTCGGCTGGGTGGTCGGGGCCGTGGTCGGCGGGGTGGTCGGCGTCGGCTTCGAGGTGGGCCGGGGCGGCCTGGTGGGCTGGGTGGTCGGCTGGCTGGTCGGCGGTGCCGTCGGCGCGGTGGTCGCGCCGCCGTCCGTGCCGCCCGACGGGGTCGAGCCCGAGCCGTCGCCCGGCGTCGTGGTGGGACCGGCGCTGGGAGCGCCGGTGGGGGCGCCCGTCGACGGGCCGCTGCTCGGCGTGCTCGGGGCGGTCGGCAGGTCGGTGGCGCCCGCGGAGTCGCCGCCGGCCGGGGTCGGGAAGTCGCCGACCGGCTGGCCCTTGAGCGCGGCCTTCATGTAGCTGGTCCAGATCTGGGCCGGGTACTGGCCGCCCGCCGCGCCGTCGATGCCGCCGACGCCGCTCAGGCTGACCTGGGCGCCGTTGGCCGGGTCCTGGCCGAACAGGGCGACCGAGGTGACCAGCTCGGGGGTGTAGCCCACGAACCAGACCGACTTCTGGTCGTCGGTGGTGCCGGTCTTGCCCGCCGCCGGACGGCCCAGCGCCTTCGCCCGCCAGCCGGTGCCGCCCGGGTCGCTCACCACGCCCTGGAGCATCGAGGTGACCTGGTTGGCGGTGTCCTCGCTGATCGCCTGGGTGGTCTTGTGCGCGGGCAGCGCGACGTTCTCGCCCTCGCGGTCCACCGACTGGACCAGCCACGGGGTGATCTGCCTGCCGCCGTTGTCCAGCGTGGCGTACACGCCCGCCATGTCGAGCACGCTCGGGGTGGCCGCGCCCAGCGGGATGGACGGCACCGGGTCGAGGCCCGGGGTGTTGCCGGGCAGGCCCATCGCGATGGCGGTGTCCTTGACCTTCTGCAGCCCGGTGTCCTGCGCCAGCTGCGCGAACGCCGAGTTCACCGACCAGTCGGTGGCCTGCTGGAGGCTGATCTGGCCGTAGCTCCTGTCGCCCTCGTTCGGCGGGGCGTACGGGGTGCCCTTGCCGCCGCGGACCTTCCGGCCGCTGGTGCCGTCGTAGACCGTGCGCGGGGTGACGGTGCGGCCGTCCTGGGTCCTGGCGTCGTTCTCGAAGGCGGCGGCCAGCGCGATCGCCTTGAACGTCGAGCCGGCCTGGTAGTCGCGCCGGGTCGCGTTGTCGACGTAGTGCTTCACGTAGTCGACGCCGCCGTACAGGGCGACGACCGCGCCGGTCTTCGGGTCCACCGAGGCGGCGCCGGCCTGGGCGGCCGCGTCCTTCTTCCGCTTGTCCGGGTTCAGGGTGTCGTGCAGCTGGGCCTGGACGGAGTCCTGGAGGGCCTGCTGACGGGACGGGTCGATGCTCAGCTTGACCGTGTAGCCGCCCTTGGCCAGCTCGGCCTCGCTGATCACCCCGCTGGAGGTGAGGTACTGGGTGGCCGCGTCGACCAGGTAGCCGGCCTGGCCGGACAGGCCCGGGTTGGGCTGCGGGTCGCGGACCTCCGGGAAGGCGGTCCGCGCCCGCTCCTCCGCGGGGAGCCAGCCCTCCTTGACCATGCCGTCGAGCACGTAGTTCCAGCGGTTGACGGCGTTCTGCTTGCCCGCCGCGGTGGCGGTGGCCACGTCGTAGGCGCTCGGCGCGTTCAGCAGGGTGGCCAGGTAGGCGCCCTGGGCGGCGTCGAGGGCGGACGCGTCGACGCCGAAGTACGCCTGGGCGGCGGCCTGGATGCCGTAGGCGCCGCGGCCGTAGTAGGAGGTGTTCAGGTAGCCGGAGAGGATGTCGTCCTTGCTCTCGGTGGCGTCCACCTTGATGGCGATGAACAGTTCCTTCACCTTGCGGCTGATGGACTGCTTCTGGTTCAGGTACGTGTTCTTCACGTACTGCTGGGTGATGGTGGAGCCGCCCTGGGTGCCCTGGCCCTTGGCGGTGTTGATCGCGGCCCGGGCCAGGCCCTGGACGTTGACCGCGCCCTCGTTGTAGAAGTCCCGGTCCTCGGCGGCCAGCGCGGCGTGCTGGGCGGCCGGGGAGACCTTGTCCAGGGTGACGTTCTGCCGGTTGGTCTGGCCGGTGCGGGTGAGCACCGAACCGTCCGAGTAGAGCCAGGTGTTGCTCTGGGCGGTCGCGGCGGCGTGTGCGTCCGGCACCTTCACCAGGGCGATCCCCAGCGCGAACAGGCCGATGCCGAGCAGCAGCGCCGAGCCGGCGCCGAGCAGGGTCATCCGCCAGGTGGGTATCAGCCGGCGCCAGCCGGTGCGCTTGGGGCGGCGCGACTTCTTGCCGCCGGACCCGCCGGACCCGCCGAACCCGACGGACCCGCCGGCCGGGCCGGTGGTGCGCTTGAGCCGCTTGACCGGGCGGAGGCTGATCGACGGCGAGCGACGGCCGCTCTGGGCGTTTCTGGACAAAGCGCGGCCTTTCCTGCGGGCGCACCGGGGCAGCCTGCACGGACGGGGACATCGGCGGTTGGGGACCTTTGTCCCGATTCCGGTTTTACTGCCCTGGACGAGCAGAACGGGCCGGATGGCTCCGGCGGATCGCCAATCGAGACCGACATCACACGCAAAACGGACGTCGAAGGCCAAAAAATCGGGGAGCCCCTCGCTGCTGCGAGAGGCTCCCCAACTGTCTGTGCGCCGCCAGGGACTCGAACCCCGGACCCGCTGATTAAGAGTCAGCTGCTCTAACCAACTGAGCTAGCGGCGCCTGCTGACCTGGAAAACAATACACGCTTCCGAGGGGTGCCTCCGACCACCGCGGCGGCCGCCGTCCGATCCGTCCCTTTCCTTCCGGTTGGGGCGGAGTTCGCCGCTGGTTAGGGTGGAACGGTGCCCAGCTCCCAGCCAGGACACCCGCGAGCACGACCCGGCGGGCCAGGACGCGGCAGGTCGGGACACCGCGCCGCACGGACGACGGTCGCCGCCCTGCTGCTGCTCAGCGCCGTGGCGTACACCGCCTGGGTCCTGGAGGTCGTGCTGAGCACCGGGCTCGACCCGGTGCAGGCGTACATCAGCGAACTCGCGGCCGAGGACCAGCCGCTGGGCGGCCTGTTCCGGGCCACCGACCTGGCCGCCGGGCTCTGCCTGCTCGCCGCCGCCGGCACCGCCCTCGCCACCGGCCGGGCCGGAGCCTCCCGGCGGCACCGCTGGGCGCTGGCCGGCTGGTCCGCGCTGGCCCTGTTCGGCGCCGCGACCGCCGCCGACTCCCGGCTGCCGCTCAGCTGCACCCCCACCAGCGACGAGATGTGCGCCGCCCGGGAGACCGCCGGGCTGGTCCCCGCCACCCACACCGCGCACGCCGTCACCAGCAGCCTCGCCATGGCCGGGGCGCTCGCCGCGCTGGTCTCGCTCACCGTGGCCGCACGGCGCTACCGCTGGTGGGCGCCGGTGCGCCGGTTCGGCCCCTGGCTGCTGGGCGCGGAGCTGCTCGCCACCGGCTGGAGCCTCGCCTCGATCGCCGCCTTCCAGGCCGGGCACGGCACCTGGGCGCTCGGGGCCGGGCAGCGGCTGCAGGTGCTGCTGGTCGCGCTCTGGCTCGGCCTGCTGGCCCTGGGCGTGGCCCGCTCCGCCCGCCCGAACCCGCCCGACGCCGACGGCGCCGAGCGGCACGGCCAGGACAGTGATGAGCGGAGCGGCGACGGCCGGCACCGCCCGCCCGAGCCGCTCCCCGACCGGAGGCCGGCATGAGCGTTCCCGGGGCGGAGGCCGACGGCCGGACGTGTTTCCTGCGCGTCGACGGCGTCCCGCTGCACGTCCGCGTCGAGGGCGACGGTCCGCCCTGCCTGCTCTCCGGCGGCCTCGGCAGCAGCTGGTTCGACTGGGACCTGGTCGTCCCGTTCCTCACGCCCTACCGCACCGTGGTCCGCTTCGACCGTCCCGGCTACGGGCTGAGCGCCGCCGAGCCCGCCACCGGGCGGCCCGCGCCGACGGCGGCCGGCGAGGCCGGGCGGATCCGGGCGGTGCTGGACGGCCTCGGGCTGCGCGAGCCCTGCACCGTGGTCGGCCACTCGCTCGCGGGCTTCCACGTCGAGGCCTTCGCCCGGCTGCACCCCGAGCGGACCGCCGGGCTGGTGCTGGTGGACGGCAGTGTGGAGGCGGGGGTCCGGCCGTACCCGGCGCCGGCCGCGCGCGACCTGGCGGCCCGGGCGCTGGCCGGTGCCGCCACCGCCCTCGCCGTGCCCTACCTGCTCGGCCCGGCCGTCCGCCGGACCACGGCCCGGCTGTCCACCGTCCGCCGCGAGGACCTCGCCCCGGCGCCGCTGGTCCGGCGCTGCTACCGCACCGGGCGGGCCCTGCGCGCGCTGCTGCGGGAGAACGGCCGCTACCTCGACACGGCCGCCGAGCTAAACCGGCTGCGGCGCACCCGGCCGCTGGCCGAGGACCTGCCGGTCACCGTGCTGGCCGCCGACGACGGCTGCCGGACCCGGCGCGCCGAGGACTGGCTGGCCCGGCAGCGGGAGCTGGCGGCCCTGCTCGGGGCGGACTTCCGCACCACCGCCCCCGCCGGGCACCTGGTGATGTTCGACCGTCCGGACGCGGTGGCCTCGGCGGTGCTCGACACCCGCTGAGGCGTCCAGCGGCACTCACCGGGCACCCGCTGCAACCCGCTGGCCGGGGCCCGGAAACGCCTCAGGCCGCCCACCGGAGTGGACGGCCTGAGACCTTGCCATGTGCGCCGCCAGGGACTCGAACCCCGGACCCGCTGATTAAGAGTCAGCTGCTCTAACCAACTGAGCTAGCGGCGCCTGCTGACGTCGAAGACTCTACACGCCGCCGACCCGATCCACCGAATCGCGTTCGAGTGGCTACCGTCCGCCACCCCCTCCGGCCGTCGGCTCCGGGTGGTGGCAGGCCGCCTGGTGGTCCGCCGTCGGCGCGCCGCCGACCAGGGCCGGCCGCTCCTGCTCGCAGCGGGCCCGGTCGGCCGGGGCCGTGAGCCCGGCGTAGCGGGGGCAGCGGGTGCGGAAGACGCAGCCGGTGCGGCGCTCGGTGGGCGGGGGCGGGTCGCCGGCCAGCAGGATGCGGTCGCGGGCACGCTCGGCGGCGGGGTCGGGGAGCGGGACGGCGGAGAGCAGGGCGCGGGTGTACGGGTGACGGGGGTGGTCGAAGACGGCGGAGACCTCGCCCTGCTCGACCGTCCGGCCGAGGTACATCACACTGACCCGGTCGGCGAGGTGGCGGATCACCGAGAGGTCGTGCGAGACGAACAGGTAGGACAGGCCCAGGTCGGCCTTGAGCGTCTGGAGCAGGTTGAGCACCCCGGCCTGGATGGAGACGTCCAGCGCGGAGACCGGTTCGTCCAGCACCAGCAGCTCGGGCCGGACGGCGAGTGCCCGGGCGATCGAGACGCGCTGGCGCTGGCCGCCGGAGAACTGGTGCGGGTAGCGGACGGCGTGCTCCGGGTCGAGGCCGACCTGGCGCAGCAGCTCGGGCACCCGGCGGGCGATCTCCTCGCGGGGGGCGCGCTGGGCGAGCAGCGGTTCGGCGACGATGTCGCCGACCGGCATCCGGGGGTCGAGGCTGGCCATCGGGTCCTGGAAGACGATCTGCACCCGGGCCCGGAGCCGGTGGGCCTCGGCCCGGGTGAGCGCGGCGGTGTCCCGGCCGAGCAGTTCGATCCGGCCGGTCTCCGGGGCGCCGAGCCGCAGCAGTTCGAAGAGGGTGGTGGACTTGCCGGAGCCGGACTCGCCGACCAGGCCGAGGGTCTCGCCCTCCCGCAGGTCTAGGTCGACGCCGTCCACCGCGTACACCTCGCCGACCTTGCGCTTGAACACCGTGCCCTTGAGCAGCGGGAACGTCTTTCCGAGCCCGCTCACCGACAGCACCGGGGTGCGGGCGGAGCGGTCGCCGGGGCCGGCGGTGGCGGTGGGCGGCTCCGGGACGGGGTAGACCTCGGCCGGTGCGGGACGCCGCTCGGCGAGCTCGGCCGACCGTACGCACGCCGACAGGTGGCCGTCCGTCCCTTCCAGGGCGGGTTCGACCGCGGAGCAGCGCTCCTCCGCCAGCGGGCAGCGGGCCGCGAACGGGCAGCCCGGGGGCAGTTCGGCCATCGGCGCCGGGGCGCCGGGGATCGGCACGAGCGGGCCGCCGCGCCCGTCCAGCCGGGGCAGCGCGCCGATCAGGCCGAGCGAGTACGGGTGGCGCGGGGCCGCGAACAGCTCGTCCACCCCGGCCGTCTCGACCACCCGGCCGGCGTACATCACCGCGACCCGGTCGGCCGTCCCGGCGATCACCCCGAGGTCGTGGCTGACCAGGACGAGCGCCGCGCCGGTCTCCCGGCGGGCGGTGCGCAGCACGTCCAGCACCTGGGCCTGGATGGTGACGTCGAGCGCGGTGGTGGGTTCGTCGGCGAGCAGGACGTCGGGCTCGTTGGCGACCGCCATGGCGATCATCGCGCGCTGGCGCATGCCGCCGGAGAACTCGTGCGGAAAGCTGTCCAGGGCCCGGTCGGGCGCCGGGATGCCGACGAGGTCGAGGAGTTCGGCGGCCCGGCGGCGCGCGGTGGCCTTGTCCACCCGCTGGTGGATCCGGACCGCCTCGGCGATCTGGTCGCCGATCCGGTAGACCGGGGTGAAGGCGGAGAGCGGGTCCTGGAAGACCATGGCGATCCGGCGGCCGCGGATCGCGGCGAGCTCCCGGCCCGGCAGTCCGACCAGTTCCCGGCCGTCCAGCCGCACCGAGCCGCTGACGCTCGCGGTGCCGGGCAGCAGCCCGAGCACGGACAGCGCGGTGACGGACTTCCCGGAGCCGGACTCGCCGACGATGCCGAGGGTCTCGCCGCGCCGCAGGGTGAGGTCCACCCCGCGGACGGCGGGGACCGGGCCGTCGGGCCCGGCGAAGTCCACCCGGAGGTCCCGGACGGCGAGCAGCGGGGTTTCGACGACGGTGGTCACGGGCGCTTCCTACGGCTGGCGGCACGGGGGCCGCTGACGGAACGACGGGTGCGGGGTGAACGGCGGGCGGACCGCGAACGGCGGGGCGCCGACCCGGAGGTGGGGTCGAGGGCGTCGCGCAGCCCGTCCCCGATCAGGTTGACGGCGAGGACGAAGACCACCAGCAGCCCGGCGGCGAAGTAGAACAGCCAGGGGAACACCGGGGCCTCGCTCGTCCCGGCGGCGAGCAGGGTGCCGAGCGAGACGTCCGGGGCCTTGACCCCGAAGCCGAAGTAGGAGAGCGCGGTCTCGCTCATCACGGCGCCGCCGACCGCGATGGTGGCGTCGATGATGAGGAAGGAGGCGACGTTCGGCAGGATGTGCCGGCTGATGATCCGCAGCGGTCGTACGCCCATGAACCGTGCGGCGCGGACGAACTCGCGCTCGCGCAGCGAGATGGTCATCGAGCGGACCACCCGGGCGGTGATCATCCAGTTGAACAGCGCGAGCAGCAGGACGAAGGCGATCCAGCCGGCGCTCTTCAGCCGGCCCGAGACGATGGTGATGATCAGGAAGGACGGGAAGACCAGCAGCAGGTCGACCAGGAACATCAGGCTCCGGTCGGCCCAGCCGCCGAAGTAGCCGGCGCAGGCGCCGACCAGGGAGGCCAGCACGGTGGAGAACAGCGCCACCAGCAGGCCGATGACCAGAGACTTCTGCAGCCCGCGGACGGTCTGGGCGAAGACGTCCTGGCCGACCCCGTTGGTGCCGAACCAGTGCTGGGCGGACGGGGGTTGGTGCAGCGCGGAGAAGTCCGGCGCGGCGTAGTCCCAGGGCGTGAGGTACGGGCCGCCGAAGGCGAGCGCGAACAGCAGCAGGACGACGACGGCCCCGGCGACGGCGCCGCGGGCGGCGAGCAGCCGGCCGAGGACGAGCCGTCCGCGGCCGGTGGACCGGGGGGCGGCGGCCGGGGCGGGGGAGTCGGCGACGGTGGTGGTCATGGTGGGGATCGCCTCCGGTCAGGACCGCACGCGCGGGTCGAGGGCGGCGTGCAGGGTGTCGGCGAGGAAGCCGGAGGCGAGGACGACGACGGCGGTGAAGAGGTTGACGGCCACCACGGAGTTGACGTCCTGTTCGTTGATCGACTGGATCAGCCACTCGCCCATGCCGTGCCAGCCGAAGATCGTCTCGGTGAAGATCGCGCCGGTGAAGATGCCCAGGAAGCTGTAGGCGAACATGGTCGACATCGGGATCACCGCGGTGCGCAGCCCGTGCCGGAGCAGCGCCTGCCGACGGGTGAGCCCCTTGGCCTCGGCGGTGCGCAGGTAGTCGGAGCCGAGCACGTCGAGCATGGTGCCGCGCTGGTAGCGGCTGTAGGTGGCGAGGCCGCCGAGGGCCAGCGAGATGGTGGGCAGCAGCAGGTGCAGCGCCCAGTCGGCGAGGTGGGTGCCGAGGCCGCCGGTGAGGCCCGGGGTCTCGTAGCCGGTGAACGGGATGACGTCGTGGCCGGCCGCGTCCTTGGCGGCGATGGCGCCGTTCTTGAGGAAGAGCGCGACCAGGAAGACCGGGGTGGAGAGCAGCACGAAGGACAGCACGGTGAGCAGCCGGTCGGAGAGCCGGTACTGGCGCACCGCGCTCCAGGCCCCGGCCGCGACGCCGAGGACCATGCCGAGCAGGCTGCCGATCAGCAGCAGCCGCAGCGATACCCAGACCCGGCGGCCGAAGTCGTCGGTGACCGGGGTGTCGTGGATGGTCCGGCCGAGGTCGCCGTGGAGCAGCCCGCCGGCCCAGTGGCCGAAGCGTTCGACGACCGGGGTGCGGTCGTTCAGGTTGAGCGCGGTGAGCTGGCGCTCGACCGATTCGGCGGCCGGGCGGGGGACCTTGGCGTCGAAGTAGGTGCGCGGCTGCAGGGCGGTCGCGGAGATCGCGTACGCCAGGAAGACGGCGGCGATCAGCAGCACCGCGTAGTAGCTCAGCCGCTTCGCCAGGTAGCGGAGCATCAACGGCCGCCCGTCGCGGTGCGGGTGGGGCCGACGCGTCTGGTGGGCATCGGGTGGTGGCCTTCGTTCCGGGCCCGGTCGGGGCGTCAGTGGGCGGGTGGGGAGCGGGATTCGGGAAAGCGCTGGTCAGAGTGAAGCACCGGGTCGCTGAGGTGGTGTTGCGCCCGTGTTGCCGCGTGTGACTTTTGGATCAGGTGTGCGTTCCTCCCCCTGGTGGCGGATCTGATCCGCTGTTACGTTCTGCTCGCCCGGTGCCGAATTGGCTGCCCACGCTCAAGCCTCGTCACACCTCGCGCGCCCCGACTCGCGTCACCAATCCCAGGGGGACCCTCATGGACGCTTCCACCACGGCCCGCCGTCTCGGCCGGGCGACCGCCCTCGCCGTCGCCGTCGCGCTGGCGGTCACCGCGTGCAGCTCGGGTGGGGGCGGCTCGTCCGGCGACGTGGCCAAGACCGAACCGCCGGGCACGGGTGCCAACGACCTCAACCCCAAGCCGGCGGACCAGCTCAAGGACGGCGGGGAGGTGCGCTTCCCGCTGTACCAGTGGATCACCCAGTGGAACCCGCTGCAGGTGGACGGCTTCTACGGCTCCGCGGTGTCGATCATGCGCAACCTGGAGCCCTCGCTCTTCACCACCGACGCCGCCGGCACCTTCCTGCCCAACCCGGACTACCTGGTGGACGCCAAGGTCACCTCGACCTCGCCGCAGGTGGTCACCTACAAGCTCAACCCCAAGGCCAAGTGGTCGGACGGCAAGCCGCTCGGCTACCTGGACTTCAAGGCCGACTGGCAGGCCGCGAGCGGCAAGGACCCGGCGTACAACGTCTCCGACCCCTCCGGCTACGAGCAGATCTCCGCGGTCGAGGAGGGCGCGGACCCGACCGAGGTGAAGGTCACCTTCGCCGAGCCGTACGCCGACTGGCAGAACCTGTTCCGCCCGCTGATCCCGGCGGCCGGCATCTCCACCCCGGACGACTTCAACAAGGGCTGGGTGGAGAAGATCCCGATCACGGCGGGCGCGCTGAAGGTCGGTACGGCGGACAAGACCGCGCAGACCCTGACCCTCGTCCCGGACCCGGCCTGGTGGGGCACCAGGGCCAAGGTCGACAAGATCACCTTCCGGGTGATGTCCCAGTCGGCGACGACCCAGGCGTACCTCAACAACGAGATCGACTACGCCGCGGCCGGCACCGCCACCGCTTACGGGCAGCTCAAGAACGCCAAGGACACCGTGATCCGCAGCGCCAGCCCGTGGGACGAGGTGCACATCTCCTTCGGCGGCTCGGGCGCGCTGGCCGACCAGAAGGTCCGCCAGGCGCTCGGCAAGGCGCTGGACCGCTCCGCGCTGATCAAGATCGCCAACAACGGGGTGCCGGTGGAGTTCAAGCCGCTCGGCAACCACATCTTCATGCCCAACCAGACCGGCTACCAGGACACCTCCGGCGAGTGGGCCAGGTTCGACCTGGCCGCCGCGAAGAAGCTGCTGGACGAGGCGGGCTGGAAGGAGGCCGGCAGCGGTCAGCCGCGCACCAAGGACGGCCGGCCGCTGGAACTGCACTGGGTGCTCAACGACTCCACCCCGCAGGCCCAGATCGACCTGGCCACCGCGGCGGTGGCGATGTGGCAGGCGGCCGGTGCCAAGGTCAGCCTGGACAAGGTGCCGGCGAACGACTTCTTCACCAAGTACGTGAACCCGGGCAAGTTCGAGATCGCGAGCTGGCGCAACACCGACTCCTTCCCGCTGTCCAAGAGCCTGTCCAACTTCCGGCTGCCGGTGGGCGACAACAGCTTCAGCAACCCCTCGCGACTGGGCAGCCAGGAGATCGACGACCTGCTGAAGAAGGCGGCCGGGGCGGTCGACCCGGCGGAGGCCGCGAAGCTCTACAACCAGGCGGACGCGAAGATCTGGGAGCTCGGCCACACCGTCGAGCTCTACCAGCGGCCGGAGGTGGTGGCGACTCGCAAGGGCCTGGCCAACTACGGGGCCTTCGGCCTGGCGGGGGAGGACTACAGCAGGATCGGCTGGGAGAAGTAGCCGCCGCCGTGACGAGGCGGGCCGCACGGCAGGCGCTGGCGAGCAGCGCGGTGATCACGAGGCCGGTGGCGCGGACGCGGGAGGATCGGCCCTGCCGCCCCCGCTGTCCCGCCACCCGCCTTGACCTTCCGCGTTGCCCGCAGGCCGCCCGTGTCGTGGGGCCCGACCGGGCCCGCGCTCTTCCAACCGGGGAAGAATCTAGCGGCGCCCCGCCCGCGCGCGACGCAGCGCGCGGGACGCGCCCGGAAACCCGCCGAGGTGTCACCCGGTTCGCGCACCGGAGCGTCAACTAGGGCTGACGGTAAGGAAAAAAGGGACATTCAGGGCCATCGCGGCCGGGGGTGCGCGGGGTTCCCCCCGCGCCCCCGAGCGCCCGCACGGCCGTGCCCGAGCGCCCGCACGGCCGCGCCCGGGAGCGCGTACGCCGCCGTGCCCGAGCGCGCACACGGCCGCGCCCGAGCGTGCACACCTGCCGCGCCGGTGCGTGCGCCGGGCCGGGAGCGCTGCCAGGATGCGCGGGACGATCCCCCGACTCCCGGAGCCGTACCGATGGCCAGTGACCCCGCCGCCGCGGCACCCCGCAGCCACCCCGTCGACCCGCCGCCGGTGCGCCGGATGGTCCCGCGCGACCGGCACGAGCCGCACCGGGTCGCCACCCCGCTGGAACTCTTCTTCGACCTCTGCTTCGTGGTCGCGGTCGGCCAGGCCGGGCGCGAACTGGCCCACTCGCTCGCGGCCGGGCACTACGGCGACGGCCTGCGCGGCTACGCGCTGGCCTTCTTCGCGATCTGGTGGGCCTGGATGAACTTCACCTGGTTCGCCTCCGCGTACGACGTCGACGACGTGCCGTACCGGGTCACCACGCTGGTGCAGATCGCCGGGGTGCTGATCCTCGCCGCCGGGGTGCCCCGGCTGTTCGCCACCCAGGACCTGACGCTGGCGATCGCCGGCTACGTGGTGATGCGCCTGGCGATGGTCACCCAGTGGCTGCGCGCGGCCGCCAGCGAACACGGTCTGGCGCGCCGGGTCGCGCTGGGCTACGCGGTGGGGATCACGCTCTGCCAGGTCGGCTGGGTGGTGATGCTGTTCCTGCCGCAGGGCGCCCGGCCGTACGCCGTCCCGGTCGGGGTGCTGTGCGAGCTGGCCGTGCCGGTGATCGCCGAGCTGCGGCTGCGGACCGCCTGGCACCCGCACCACATCGCCGAGCGGTACGGGCTGTTCACCCTCATCGTGCTCGGCGAGACGGTGGCGGCGGCGACCGTCGCCGTGCAGTCGGCGGTGGACGAGCACGAGGGACTGGGCCGGCTGGTGCCGGTGGCGGTCGGCGGGCTGCTGATCTGCTTCGCCGCCTGGTGGATCTACTTCGCCCGGCCCGTCCACGAGCACCTGCGCTCCAACCGGCAGGCGCTGGTCTGGGGCTACGGGCACTACCTGGTGTTCGGCTCGGCGGCGGCGATCGGCGCCGGGCTGGAGGTGGCGGTGGAGTCGGCGGTGCACAAGGCGCACATCTCCGCGACGGCCGCCACCGCGACGGTCACCGTGCCCACCGCGCTCTACCTGGCCACCGTCTGGTTCCTGCACTCCCGGCACACCAAACGGGGCGCGGTGGCCCAGTCGGTGGCACCGGTGGGGGCCGTGCTGGTGCTGGCCTGCACCGCGCTCGGCGACTCCGGGGTGCTCGCGGCGGGCCTGGTCTGCGCGCTGATGGTGGCGGTGGGCGTGCTGGTCCACGGCCTGGAGAGCAGGCGGGCGCAGGCCGGCCGGCCGAACCGCGGCGCGGGGGCCGACGGCTAACCGGCCCGCCCCAGCAGCACCGGCTCGTGCCGGGCCAGCCAGTCCACGTAGGCCGGGTTGTCCTTGGCCAGGTCCAGGTAGGCGGCCCGCAGTTCGCCGTACAGCGCGTCCAGGGCGGGCGCGCTGAGCACCCGCGGACGCCAGGTGAACAGCAGGCGGACGGCCAGCGGGTCCCCGTGCACCGGCCGGACCACCGTGCCGGGCCCGGGCAGCGAGGTCGGCTGGCAGGGGCGGACGGCCTCGCCGGAGGCGACCAGCTCGGCGGCGGTGGCGTTGTCCCGCACCTGCACCACCCGGGGGTTGAGCCCGGCCTCGCTGAACACCCGGCGCATGGCCGCGTACTCGTGGTCGGCGGTCGGGTCGACCATCCAGGTGTCCTCGGCGAGGTCGGCCAGGTGGACGACCGGCCGGGCGGCGGCCGGGTGCCCGGCGGCGAGCGCGACGAACTGCGGCTCCCGGGCCATCAGCACCCGCTGCTCGGCGTCCGGCGGCACCCGCAGCGGGAAGCCCTCGCTCTCGTACACGAAGGCCACGTCCAGCTGGTCGGCGGCGACCATCCGCAGCAGTGCGCTGGCCGAGACGTCCACGTGGATGGTGGTGTCGGTGTCCGGCAGCCGCTCGTGCACCCGGCGCAGCCAGGCCGCGACCGCCCGGTTGCCGACACTGCCGATCCGCAGCCGCCGCTGCCGCCCGGGGGCGGCCGAATCCCGCGCCTCCTGGCGGGCGGCGGTCACCAGGGCGGCCATCTCGGTGATCACCGGCCGGGCCCGGGAGAGCACCGAGTGGCCGAGCGCGGTGGGCCGGCTGCCGGTCTGCTCGCGGGTGAACAGGGTGCCGCCGATGGCCCGTTCGATGCGGTGCAGCTGAGTGGTGAGGGAGGGCTGGGTCATGCCGAGCTGGAGCGCGGCCTTGCGGAGGCTGCCGGTATCGGCGATCGCGCACAGCACCCGGAGGTGTCTCACGTCGAGCTCCACGTCGGGAGCATAATCGCCGTCATGCTTCCTCGCCAAGGACATGACAGGCATTCAAGGGCACGCCGACGGGCCGGCCGGCGAACCGGTCGGCTCGGAGCGCGGCGCGACCGCCCGGCGGGACGCGTCGCGAACAGCCGCGGACGGGCGGCGAACAGGCCCCGATCGGGCCGCCATGCGGCCGGGCTATCGCCGGTTGGCATCATCCCCGAGGGCCCCGGGCGGGTCGAAGCTCGGGGGACAGCAACCCGCCCCGGCCGCGCCGCCGGGGCGGCCCCCACCGTGCGCCGCCCCCGGGCCCGGCCCCCACCGGCCCCGGCGAGCCGGCGCACCGCGAAACCGGAGCCCCTACATGAAGCGATCCGTGCTGTCCGCCGCCCTGGGCCTCGCCCTCGCGGCCGGCCTCGCGACCCTCCCCACCACCACCGCCACCGCGGCGCCGGCCGCCCCGGCCGTCCAGGGCTACACCCCCTCGACGCACGCCGACTCGGCCGCCGAGACCGCGGACCACCGGGCCTTCTTCCAGGCCGTGATGGCCTCCGCCAAGGCCCGGCAGGCGGCGAACCCGTGGCTGCTGACCGTCACCGTCACCTACGACACCGCGAACGCGCCCTCCTTCACCGGCGAGATATCCCAGGCCGCGCAGATCTGGAACAGCTCGGTGGGCAGCGTCCGGCTCCAGGAGACCGGCGGCTACGGCGACTTCTCGTACTACGAGGGCAGTGACAGCCGGGGCTCCTACGCGAGCACCGACGGGCATGGCCACGGCTACGTCTTCCTCGACTACCAGCAGAACCAGCAGTACAGCTCGCTGCGCGTGGTGGCGCACGAGACCGGGCACGTGCTCGGCCTGCCCGACGACTACTCCGGCCCGTGCAGCGAGCTGATGTCGGGCGGCGGCCCCGGCCCGTCCTGCACCAACCCGTACCCCGACGGCAACGAGCGCGGCCAGGTCGACTACCTCTGGGCGAACGGTCTTGCCGCGCGGAACTGACGCGGTCCGCGGGCGGGTTCGGAGCGGCGGTCCGCTCGGCCGGAATCGAGCGGCCCACCGCTCCGGGTACTTCCCCGAACGGGAGCCTAGCCGCCGCCGGAACGGAATGCCAGGGGCACGGTTGAGTCAAGACGAGGAAAAGTCGGCTCAATTCCGCTCCACAACAGGGGTATTGGACGGTGCTATCGCGGGTTGGCATCATCCGCGCACGCACCGGGTTGCCCGAAGCTCTGGGGACACCACCCGTTGACCAGGTGTCCCCCGAGCCGGCCCCCAACCGGCCACGTCACCTCAGGAATCGGAGCCCCCACATGAAGCGATCCGTGCTGTCCGCCACCCTCGGCCTCGCCCTCGCGGCCGGCCTCGCGGTACTGCCCACCACCGCCGCCGCCGCGGCGCCGGCCGCTCCGGCCGTGCAGGGCTACACCTCCTCGACCTACGCCGGCTCGGCCGAGGAGGCCGCCAACAACCAGGCCTTCTTCCAGGCCGTGATGACCTCCGCCAAGGCCAAGCAGGCCGCCAACCCGAGCCTGGCGGTCGTCACCGTCACCTACGACGCCAGCTCTGCCCCGACCTTCCGCAACCAGATATCCCAGTCCGCGCAGATCTGGAACAGCTCGGTCGCCAACGTCAAGCTGCAGTCCGGCTCGGCCGCCGACTTCCGCTACTACGAGGGCAACGACAGCCGCGGCTCGTACGCGAGCACCGACGGCCACGGGCGCGGCTACGTCTTCCTCGACTACCGGCAGAACCAGCAGTACAGCTCGGTGCGCGTGGTGGCGCACGAGACCGGGCACGTGCTCGGCCTGCCGGACCACTACACCGGTCCGTGCAGCGAGCTGATGTCGGGCGGCGGCCCCGGCACCTCCTGCACCAACGCCTACCCGAACAGCACCGAGCGCAGCCGGGTCAACTCGCTCTGGGCGCGCGGCTGACCGAGGGCCCGTCCTCGCGGTGAGCAGCCCCGGACCGGCCGCCTCGGCGCGGCCGGTCCGGGGCTTCGCCGGTTCGGGCGGCCGCGCCGTGCCTGCGGTCGTTCGCCCGCGCCGCCCGGTCGCCGTGCCGCCGCTGCGGGGCGTTGTCGGTGCGGCGTGCGAGCATGCGGGCGAGACCCCGCCGCCCCGACCGCCAGGAGCCACCGCCATGTCCCGTGCCGTCCCCGACCGGCTCGCCGACCTCCCGTACGCCGAGCTGCTGCGCCCGCACACCGGGCCGCTGCGCAGCGACGAGCGGTACGACACCGCGCACTTCGACGGCGGCGAGCACACCGACGAGTCGGGTGCCGGGGCGGCCTTCCTGGAGTGCGCCTTCACCGGTGTCGCGCTCAGCGGGGTCAAGCTGCGCCAGGCCCGGTTCAACGAGGTGTGGGTGCGGGCCGGCCGCTGGGTCGCCTGCGACCTCAGCGACTCGGAGTGGCAGGACAGCTCCTTCGTCGGCGGGGTGCTCGCCGGGGTCGCCGGGTACGGCTCGGCGCTGCGCCGGGTGGTCTTCCGGGGCTGCAAGCTGGAGGCGGTCAACCTGCGTTCGGCCGTCCTGCGGGACGTCGTCTTCGAGGACTGCCTGCTGCGCGACGTGGACTTCGGCGGGGCCAGGCTGACCGAGGTCTCCTTCCCCGGTTCCACGCTGGAGGAGGTCCGGCTGCGCGGCGCGACGCTGAGCCGGACCGACCTGCGCGGCGCCGTCCGGCTCGGCCTGGCCGACGGCCACCAGGGCCTGCGCGGCGCGGTCATCAGCTCCACCCAACTGCTGGAGCTGGCGCCCCAGTTCGCCCACGCGCTGGGAATCGACGTCAAGGACCGCTGAACGCGCCCCACAGTCCGGCCGCCCGGTGACGCCCTGCCGCGCGGGCCCGACCGCCCGGGTGGGCGGCCGGACCCGCGGCGACTCGGGGGCGGCCCTACGTCCAGGGGGAGGACGGGAACCAGATGTAGCCGAGCCGGCCCAGGATCCGCAGGTCCCAGTACACGACGGTGAAGACCCCGGCGACCAGGAAGGCCGCGGCGGTCAGCACGCTGATCCGGGCGGGCCTGGCCGCCAGCCGGCGCTGCAGCCGTCCGCCCAGCCCGTAGGTGAGCAGTACGAACAGCAGCGCCATGACCGCGATGTTGCCGATCGACTGCAGGAGGAACGCGCCGGCGCCGTAGAGCGGGTTGTGGGTGTTGGCGGCGTGCCGGAAGAGGTCGCGGAAGAGCGGGTACGGCCGGCCCACCAGGAAGCCGCCGATCAGCACGCCGACGAGCACCAGCGGTGCGTTCGGGAAGCGGCGGGAGAGGCCGGCCAGCGGGTCCCGGATCAGGCCGACGGCGGCCAGTCCGAGCACGATCATCACGAGCCCGATCAGGCCGAAGGTCGTCATCGACTGTATCGACCGGGGCGTCAGGCCCTTGCTCGCGGCCGTCGAGAACTGCGGCATGTGCGTGCCGACGAGGCCGACCAGGGCGCCGTAGGCGGCGGAGACCGGGGCCATGCCCGCGAAGATCCAGCCCAGTGGCCGGGCGACGTGCAGCAGCCTGCCGCGCAGCGACGGCGTCTGCCCGACCAGCGGGCCGACCGCGCCGAAGGCCGCGATGTTGCAGGCGGTGAACGAGCCGGCCAGCCCGGTGACGAAGGCGAACAGGATGCCGGAGAGCACTCCGGTGATGGGAGTGCGGTGGGCGTCGTGCCCGAGCAGGGCGTCGGCGCTGCTGAAGCCGATCTCGTCGTCGACCAGCTTGGCGTTCCAGGCGTACGCCAGCAGGAGCCCGCCGGCGGTGCTGAGCAGCAGGGTGAGCCAGCGGCGGCGGGGGAAGTCGCCGGTGACGAACAGTGAGGTGCGGGAGGCGGGGCGGCGCGGATCCGGGTCGGCCAGGGCGTTCGGCCGGCCCGACGCGAAAGTGCTCATGGCGGTGTCTCTCTTCGGCAGGGGACGGTGCTCGAGCGCTGACATCCTGCCGGTGCGGCCGATCGGCCGCTTCTTCCATCGTGCCCTGTCGGCACGCCGCCGGACGCCGCCGCCGGGTGCCCGCCCGGCGGCGCCGTCCGCGTGGTTCAGTCCTCCCGGCCGTAGCCGGAGTCGACGATCCGCTTCGCCCCCTCGGCGTAGTAGCCCGGGTCCGCGGGCAGTTCGGTGGCCAGGCCGTCGACGTACCGGTTGTACATGCAGAACGCGGCGGCGATCAGCACGGTGTCGTGGATCTCGGTGTCGCCGGCGCCGGCCTCGCGGGCGGCCGCCACCGCCTCCTGCGAGACCGGACCGACCTTCTCCTGCACCTCCGCGGCGATCCGCAGCAGGGCGCGCATCCGCTCGCTGAGCGGCGCGGCCGAGGGGTCGGTCAGGGTGGCCTTGACCAGGTCGTCGCCCCCGTCCAACTGCGCCGCGGCGAAGGCGCTGTGGGCGCCCTCGCAGAAGCGGGTGCCGTTGAGCCGGGAGACGTAGGCGGCGACCAGCTCGCGTTCGCCCCGGCTCATCGGGGCCGGGGCCCGCAGCAGCGCGTCGGCGAGCATCCCCAGCGGGGCCGCAGTGTCCGGACGCAGCGTCAGCAGGCCGCTGATCCCCGGCAGTCCGTTGTCGATGGCGATGTGCGGCACGGAGAACTCCCTCGTCTGGGACGGACGGACGACGCTCCATCGTCACGGCTGCCGGGCCGGGCCGACAACTCCGAGATTGCCCTGGAACGCCGTCCGGCCGCTCGGACGAACGGTCCGCCACGCGAACGGGCCGCTCAGGCGAACGATCCGCCCCGGGGAACGGGCGGCTCAGCCGAACGGGCCGCGGGGGAACCACGGGTCGTGGACCTCCCGGGGGCCGTCCGGCGTCAGCAGGGTCAGGCTGTGGGCGCCGGAGGCGTACTCGGCCAGCTGCACCGAGCCGTGCCGGGTCTCCAGTTCCGCCTGCACGGGCAGCGGCAGCTTGGTCAGCGCCCGCCGCAGCTGCAGCGCGTCGCGCCGGCTGATCGGCTGGGGGGAGCGCAGCACCAGCCGCAGCGGGCTGAGCGGCCCCGCCACCGGCACCCCGGTGCCCAGCTCGTAGCCGACCGCGCCGATCGGGCCCCAGGGCATTCGGTGGTCCGCCACCAGCCGGTCGACCTCCGGCAGCAGGGCCAGCGCCGGGATGCCGGCCAGCCGCTCGGGGGCCAGCCGCGCGCGCCGTTGGACGAGCTGTTCGGGCCGCAGCGTCCGGGCCACCGCCGCCCAGGGGGCGAGCGCGTCCAGCCGCTGCCCGGGGCGCGGCCCGCGCACGGTCACCGGGAACCACAGTTCGGGGGCCGCCTCCGGGTCCCGGGTGCAGCGCTGCGGGTGCGGTAGGTCCACCGGGTGGCCGACCGCGGCGGGCGCCCGGCCGACCGTCACCCAGGGGTACGCCCGCAGCACCGCCCGGGCCCAGAGCGGCAGTTCGCCGCCCGCGAGGGGCCGCAGCGAGCTGGGGCACTGCATCAGCAGCAGGTCGTGGGTGCCGGGCAGGCGCCCGTCCAGCGCGGCCAGCGGGCCGACCCGCCGGCGCGGTCCGTCGTGCGGGTCCTCGGCGGTGCGCCGGGCGTGGCTTCCGGGATGTGCGACGGTCACAGCGGGCTCCAGAGGGTGGCGTCGATTTTCGCCGACGACCCCACTGTCCGCGCGCCCGGGGGCCCTCGGCTACGGCCGTTCGGCGCGTCCACCAGGGACCAAGGGCTCAAGGTGCGTCCGGGAGGACCGGGTGTGAGAGTGGGGGCAGCCCGGTATTCCGACCTTCCGTCCATCCCGTTTGGAGGAGTCATGGGCATCTTCGACAGGTTGTTCCACCGGCCGCAGCAGGAGTCCACCGGGCAGGACGCGGCCCAGCGCGCCGCCCTCGCCCACGACGAGTCCGCCGACGCGTACGGCGACGACACCGAGCGCGGTCGCGACCAGCGGGAACGGCTCGCCCAGGAGGAGGCCGACCGGCGTGCCGCCGAGAACATGACGGCCGAGGGCGACCCCTGGGACTGAGCCCGGGGATCAGTTCGTCCGCGGCGGCAGCGGCGGCCGCCGCAGGTCCGGCCGGGGCGTGGACTCCGGCGGGGGCGCCGCCGCGGGCGCGTCCTCCAGCAGTTCCAGGGCCAGCTGGACGGCGGCGAACAGCTCCGGGTGGCGCCCCCGCGCCCAGTCGCGCGGGGTGCGCAGCACGTGCACGTCCGGCTCCACGCCCCGGTTCTCCACCGACCAGCCGAGCCCGCCGCCGAACCAGGAGGCGTTCTTCGGCACCGAGATCTGGGTGCCGTCGCCGAGGGTGTGCCGCCCGCTCATCCCGACCACCCCGCCCCAGGTGCGGGTGCCGATCACCGGGCCGAGCCCGAGCAGCTTGATCGCCGCGATGATCACGTCGCCGTCCGAGCTGGTGGCCTCGTCGGCCAGCGCCACCAGCGGTCCGCGCGGCGCGTGCCGGGGCCAGCGCACCGGCCGGCGGTCCCGGGTGAAGTCCCAGGCCAGGACGTGCCGGGAGAGCTTCTCCAGCACCAGTTCGGAGACGTTGCCCCCGGCGTTGCCGCGGACGTCCAGCACCAGCGCCGGCTTGTCCAGCTCGCGCCGCAGGTCCCGGTTGAACTGCGCCCAGCCGGATCCGCCGAGGTCCGGGATGTGCAGGTAGCCGCACCGCCCGTCGCTGAACTCCCGGACCAGGGTGCGCCGTCGGGCCACCCAGTCCTGGTAGCGGATGGGCCGCTCGTCGGTCAGCGGGGTGACCACGATCCGCCGCACCGGGCCGTCCGGGCCGCTGCGCAGGGCCAGTTCCAGGGTGGTGCCGCCGGTGCCGGCCAGCAGCGGAAGCGGTCCGCGCAGCGGGTCCACCGGGCGGCCGCCGACCTCCAGGAGCTCGTCGCCGTCCCGGACGCCCTGGGCGGCCAGCGGGGCGCGGGCGCGCGGGTCGGAGCTCTCGCCGGGCAGTACCCGGTGGACCAGCCAGCGGCCCTCGGGGGAGCGGTGGGCGTTGGCGCCGAGCAGGCCGAGCGGCTGCTGGGCGAGGGTCGGGCCCTCGGCGCGCCGCGAGGGGGTGACGTAGGCGTGCGAGGTGCCGAGTTCGCCGAGCAGTTCGCGCAGCAGGTCGGCGAAGTCGTCGGGGGAGCAGATCCGGTCCAGCAGCGGCTCGTACTGGGCGACCAGCGCGGGCCAGTCCAGACCGGACATCCGCTCGTCCCAGAACTGGTCCCGGACGATCCGGGCGGCCTCGTGGTAGGCCTGGCGCCACTCGGCGGCCGGGTGCACGGTGTGGGTGATCCGGCGGAGGTCGACGGTGGTGCCGGCGGCGGGGGCGGTGACCGGGACCACCCGCAGGGTGCCGGCCGAGTAGACCGCGATCGAGCCGCCGTCCCCGGAGACCGCGTAGCCGTCCAGCCTGTCGACCAGGGTGCTGCGGGTGCCCCGGGCCAGGTCGAAGTGCTCCAGGGAGGGGCGGCCCGAGGTGTCCTCCGGGCTGGCGAAGGTCTGTCCGAGGGTGCCGGAGATCGGCCAGCGCAGCCAGACCAGGCCGCCGCGCACCGCGTCGGTGGCCGAGTACTTGGAGGCGATCACCGGGAACTGGAGCAGCCGCTCGCCGATGCCCTCCCGGTCGACCCGGACGGTGCCGTCGCCGCCTCCGTCGCCGTGCGGGGGGCCGTCCTCGGCGGGGGCGGCGAACGGCGAGGGGGTGTCGGCGGCGAGCGGGACGAGGTACGGGCGGCAGCCGACCGGGAAGGAGAGGTCGCCGGTGTGCACGTCGTGGACCGGGTCGAAGCCGCGCCAGGACAGGAAGGCCAGGTAGCGGCCGTCCCGGGTGAACACCGGCTGCTCGTCCTCGAACCGGCCGTCGGTGACGTCGGTGGTCGCCGCGGGCGCGTCGGTGCGGGTGAGCCGGATGCGGCGCAGCGAGCGTCCGGCGACCGGCTCGGACCAGGCGATCCAGTGCGAGTCGGGGGAGAATCGGGCGCTGGAGCACGGTCCGTAGCCGGAGGCGGCCAGTTCGCGCACCTCGCCGTCGGCGGCGGAGACCAGCAGCAGCCGCCCGTCCGAGGTGGTCGCGGCGAGCCGGGTGCCGTCGGGGGAGGCGGTGAGCTCCAGGACGCGGCCGATCCGCCCGGCGGCGAGTACCCGGTGGCGGTGCTTCTCCGCCCCGGGGTGGCCCGGCGGCTCGGTGCGGCCGGGCAGCGGCACCACCTCGATCGCGTCGGCGCCCTCGGCGTCGGTGATCCAGGCCGCCTCGCCGGTGTGCCCGAGCACCACCGGCAGCCGGGTGCGCACCCCGGGGGTGTCGGCGAGCACGCGGGCCGGGCCGTCCTTGTGGGTGAGCCAGTACTGGCTGCCGCGCACGGTGACCACCCCGGCCCGGCCGGTCTGGTCGCAGGCGAGGTCCTTGACCTGGCTCGCGGCGTTGACCTGGTACGGGCGGCGGCCGGCCCGGGCGCCGCCGAGCGGGACGCGCAGCCGGCGCGGGGCGGGGGCGTCCAGGCCGTCCAGCAGCCAGAGGTCGCCGGCGTGCTGGTAGACGATCCGGGTGCCGTCGGTGGCGGCCTCGCGGGCGTAGTAGGAGGCGTGGTCGGTGTGCCGGCGCAGGTCGGTGCCGTCCGGGCGGCAGGAGTAGACGTTGCCGATGCCCTCGTGGTCGGAGAGGAAGGCGATCCGCCCGCCGACCGGCATCGGGGCGGCGAGGTGTCCGGTGTGTCCGGGCAGGATCCGCTCGCCGTCCACCCAGAGCCGGCCGGTGGCCCCGCCCCGGTACCGCTTCCAGGCGGCCGGCTCGTGCGGGGCGGCGCCGGTGAGCAGCACGGTCCGCTCCCGGCTCATCTGGGCGTCACCGACCGGCCCCCAGGGCATCCGGCGGCCGGGGGAGCCGTCCGGCGGCAGGGCGTGCGCCCAGGTGTAGTGGCCGAAGGGCTCGTGGTAGGAGGTGACGGCCAGCACCTCGCCGTCCGGCAGCCAGCCGCGCACCCGGGTGTCCTGGCTGCCCCAGAAGCTGAGCCGGCTCGCCGGGCCGCCCTCGACCGGGGCGGTCCACACCTCGGGGGTCAGGGCGGACCAGCTGGTCCAGGCGAGGGTGGTGCCGTCGGGGGAGAAACGGGGGTGGCTGACCCGGGTGCGGTCGCAGCCGACCCGCCAGGCCCGGCCGGTGCCGGTGCCGTCGGCCTCCAGCGGGGCGACCCAGACGTCGTCCTCGGCGGTGAAGGTGAGCAGGCCGCCGTGCAGGTGGGGGTGGCGGAGGTAGCCGGGCGGGATCACTCCTCCATCCTTCGACGGGGTGTCACCCCCGGCAACCGGAGGAGAGCGGGAACCGGTCTGGACCATTGACACCGTACGGCCGGATCCACTTCAGTGGTCTAGTCCAACTTGGGTGCCAGGCCGGGCCGTTCCCCCCACTGGCGCGTGCTCCGGCGTGCCCTCGGACGTCCCCCACGACCGCGCCATCGCAGGAGCACCCGCATGCGCAGAACACCCATCCCCGGAACCCCGGCCAAGGGCAGCCGCGCGGCCGTCGCCGCCGGTACCGCCTCCGCCGTCGCCGCGGCCGCCCTGGTCGGCGTCACGCTGGGCCTGGCGCCCGCCGCCTCGGCCGGCGAGTTCCTGACCAACGGCGGCTTCGAGTCCGGCTCGCTCGGCCCCTGGACCTGCGCCGCCGGCTCCGGCAGCGTCGTCACCGCCCCGGTGCACAGCGGCGGCCGGGCGCTCGCCGCGGCCGCCACGGCCGGCGACACCGCCCGCTGCGGCCAGACCGTCACCGTCGCCCCGAACACCACCTACACGCTCAGCGCCTTCGTCAACGGCTCGTACGTCTACCTGGGCGTGGACGGCGGTGGCCCGAGCACCTGGACGCCGGGCACCGGCGGCGGGTACCAGAAGCTCAGCCTCAGCTTCACCACGGGAGCGAGCCAGACCAGTGCCACCGTCTACACCCACGGCTGGTACGGCCAGGGCACCTACTACGCGGACGACGTCTCGCTGGACGGCCCGGGCACCCCCAGCCCGACGCCCACGCCCACCGTCTCGCCGACCGCGACCGCCTCGCCCACCGCGACTCCGACGGGCACGCCGACCGCGACCGCCTCCCCCACCGCGACTCCGACGGGCACCCCGACCGGGACGCCCACCGGAACCCCGACGGGCACGCCCACCGGCCAGCCGGCCGGCAGCCACGCCCTGGTCGGCTACCTGCACGCGAGCTTCGCCAACGGCGCCGGCTACACCCGGATGGCCGACGTCCCGAACTCCTGGGACTTCATCAACCTGTCCTTCGGCGAGCCCACCTCCGTCACCTCCGGCGACATCCGCTTCAACCGCTGCCCGGCCGCCGAGTGCCCGGGCGTCGAGTCGGACGACGAGTTCAAGGCCGCCATCGCCGCCAAGCGCGCCCAGGGCAAGAAGGTGCTGATCTCGATCGGCGGCCAGAACGGCCAGGTCCAGCTGACCAGCACCGCCGCCCGGGACGCCTTCGTCGGCTCGGTCTCGGCGATCATCGACAAGTGGGGTCTGGACGGCCTGGACATCGACTTCGAGGGGCACTCGCTCTCCCTCAACACCGGTGACACCGACTTCCGGAACCCGACCAGCCCGGTCATCGTCAACCTGATCTCCGCGCTGAAGACCCTCAAGGCCAAGTACGGCCCGGGCTTCGTGCTGACCATGGCGCCGGAGACCTTCTTCGTCCAACTCGGCTACCAGTACTACGGATCCGGCCCGTGGGGCGGCCAGGACCCGCGCGCCGGGGCGTACCTGCCGGTCATCCACGCGCTGCGCGACGACCTCACCCTGCTGCACGTCCAGGACTACAACTCCGGCTCCATCATGGGCCTGGACAACCAGTACCACTCGATGGGCGGCGCCGACTTCCACGTCGCGATGACCGACATGCTGCTCAAGGGCTTCCCGGTGGCGGGCAACGCCGACAGGGTGTTCCCGGCGCTGCCCGCCGCCAAGGTCGCCATCGGCATGCCGGCCACCACCAACGCGGGCAACGGCTACGTCGCCCCGGCGGAGGTGAACAAGGCGCTGGACTGCCTCACCAAGCTGGCCAACTGCGGGACGTACGTGCCGCGTTCGGGCGCGCAGCCGAACCTGCGCGGGCTGATGACCTGGTCGATCAACTGGGACCGGTTCGGCGGCCAGGAGTTCTCCCGGAACTTCAACGGCTACTTCGGCCGCTGAGCCGGAGGCCCGCTGACCCGACGGCCCGACGGCCCGACCGCCCGACCGCCCTTGCCGCCTGACCGCCCGTGGGACCGTGCTTGAACCTGACACCGGTGTGAGGTCCAAGCATGGTCCCCATGGCGACCACACAGCTCACGACCCCGGTACCCCACAAGCCCTTTCCCCTGTCGGCCCTGCTCGCGCTGGCCACCGCCGTCTTCGTCACCGGCCTCACCGAGAACCTGCCCGCGGGCGTGCTGCCCGGGATGAGCGAGGCGCTCGGCGTCAGCGAGTCGGCGGCCGGGCAGACCGTCACCGTCTACGCGATCGGCTCCGCCGTCACGGCGATCCCGCTCGCCGCGGCCACCACCGGCTGGGGCCGCAAGCGGCTGCTGCTCACCGCGATGGCGGGCTTCGCGGTGGCCAACACCGTCACCGCGGCCTCCACCAGCTACCCGCTCACACTGGCCGCCCGCTTCCTCGCGGGCGTCGCGGCCGGCCTCGCCTGGGCCCTGCTGGCGGGGTACGCGCGCCGGCTGGTGCCGGTCGGGCAGCAGGGCCGGGCGATGGCGGTGGCGATGGCGGGCGTGCCGGTGGCGCTGTCGCTGGGAGTGCCGGTCGGCACCTTCCTCGGGCAGGTGCTCGCCTGGTGGGTGCCGTTCCTGGCCATGACGGCACTGGCCGTCGGCGTGATCGGCTGGATCGCGGCGCTGCTGCCGGACCAGCCCGGGCAGCCGGCCGGTGAGCGGGTAGCGGTCCGCCACGCGCTCACCGTGCCCGGCGTACGGCCGGTGCTCGCCGTGACGGTGCTCTACGTGCTCGCGCACACCATCCTGTTCACCTACATCGCGCCCTTCCTGGACCGGGCCGGCCTCGGCGGCGCCACCGGCACCGTGCTGCTGGTCTTCGGGGCGGCCTCGCTGATGAGCGTCTGGCTGATCGGCGTCCACATCCACCGCCGGCTGCGGCAGCTGACGATCGGCGGCGCGCTGCTGGTCGCGCTGACGGCGGCCGTCCTCGCGGTGTGGTCCGGCAGCGCGCCGCCGGTGTACGTCGCGGCGCTGTTCTGGGGCCTGGGCTGGGGCGGCGCCCCGACCCTGCTCCAGACCGCCCTCGGCGACGCGGGCGGGGAGCGGGCGGACGCCGCCCAGGCCGTGCTGGTGACCCTGTGGAACGCGGCGATGGCGGGCGGCGGCGTGGTCGGCGGCCTGGTCCTGAGCGGCCTGGGCACCGGTGCCCTGCCCTGGACGGTGCTCGCGCTGATGCTCTCCGTCCTCGCGGTGGCCACCGCCGCCCGCCGCCACGCCTTCCCGCCCCGGCGCTGAGACCGCCCGGTGCCGAGACCGTCTGTGCCGAGACGGTCTCGGCACCGGGACAGCCCGGCGCCGGGACAGCCCTGTCCGGCCTCGCCCGGCTAGCGGACCATCAGCCGGTTCACCGCCTCGACCACCTCGGGAGACGCCTTCGCCAGGGCGCCCGCCGAGTACGGCGGCTGCGGGTCGTACTCGATCAGCAGCTGGATCGCCTGCGCGGTGGTGTCCCCGCTGATCCGGCCGGCCAGCGTCAGGGCGAGGTCGATCCCGGCCGAGACCCCGGCGGCGACGGCGTACTTGCCGTCGATGACGACCCGCTCGGTCCCCGTCGGTTCCGCCCCGTATCCGGCCAGCCGGTCCAGCACGCTCCAGTGCGAGGTGGCCCGGCGGCCCTTGAGCAGCCCGGCGGCGCCCAGCAGCAGCGAACCCGAGCAGACCGAGGTGGTCCAGGTGGTGGTCGCGTCCACCCGGCGCAGCCAGTCGAGCAGCGCCTCGTTCCCGAGCTGGGCCTGGGTCCCGGGCCCGCCGGGCACCAGCAGCAGGTCGGCCGAGTCGACCTCGTCCAGGGCGGCGTCCGCGGTGACCGCCAGGCTGCCGACGTCGTTGCGCACCGGCCCCCGTTCGGCGGCGGTGAACACGACCTCGGCGCCGGGGATCCGGGACAGCACCTCGTACGGGCCGACCGCGTCCAGCGTGGTGAACTCGGGGTAGAGCAGGATGGCGATGCGCATCAGTGACCTCCGGTGGGTTCGGGTCGGAAACGGCGTCGGTACTCGGCGGGCGGGGCGGCCAGGGCCCGGACGAAGGCGCGCCGCATCGCCTCCGGGGTGCCGTAGCCGCAGTGACGGGCGACCTCCTCGATCCCGTCGTCGGTGTCCTCCAGCCGGCGCCGGGCGGCCTCCAGCCGGACCCCGTCCACGTACCGGCCCGGGGGCACCCCGACCTCGGCGGCGAAAGCGCGGGCGAAGTGCCGCGGCGACAGCGCCGAGCGGCGGGCCAGCTCCCCGACCGAGAGGTCGGCCTCCGGGTGCTCGGCGATCCACCGCTGCACCTCGCGCAGCGGCTGCCGGGCCGCCACCTGGGCGGCCAGCTGGGCGCTGAACTGGGCCTGGTTGCCCGGCCGGCGCAGGAAGACCACCAGGTGACGGGCGATCACCAGGGCCGTCTCCCGTCCGAGGTCCTCCTCCACCAGGGCGAGTGCCAGGTCGATCCCGGCGGTGACCCCGGCCGAGGTGGCGATCGGGCCGTCCCGGACGTGGATCGGGTCCGGGTCCACCTCGACGTCCGGGAACCGCCGGGCCAGCGCCTCGCAGTGCGCCCAGTGGGTGGTCGCCCGGCGACCGGACAGCAGCCCGGCCTCGGCGAGCAGGAAGGCCCCGGTGCACACCGACACCACCCGCTCTGCCCGTCCGGCCAGTTCCCGGATCCGTGCCACCAGGGCCGGGTCCGGGTGCCTGGTGCCCTCCCCGCCGGGAACCACCAGGGTGTGCACCGGTCCGGCTCCGGCGAGGTCGGCGTCCGGCAGCAGCCGCAGTCCGCTGGAGGCCCGCACCGGCCCGCCGCCCGGTGCGGCGGTGGTCACCCGGTACGCGTCCGGCTGCCCGGAGGCGGAGCACGCCCCCGTGAAGACCTCCACCGGGCCGGTCACATCGAGGCTCTGCACGCCCTCGTAGAGGACGACGAGCACGCTGCGTCCTGTCATGCGACCAGCCTGTCAGCGGGCCGTGGTGGCAGCAATGACCTGTTTCCCACCTTTCCTGCCACCCGCCGCGGGCGTACGCGGAAACGCCGGAAGGCCCCCCGCTCTCGCGAAGGGCCTTCCGGCTGTCTGTGCGCCGCCAGGGACTCGAACCCCGGACCCGCTGATTAAGAGTCAGCTGCTCTAACCAACTGAGCTAGCGGCGCCTGCTGACGTGGAGAACATTACCTGGTCAGCAGCCGAAACTCACAATCGGCCCGGGCCGGGAGCCCGGCCGCGCTCACACGGTCAGCACCACCTTGCCCCGGACGTGCCCGGCGGCGACCAGCCGGTGCGCCTCGGCGACCCGCTCCATCGGGAACGTCTCCTCGACCTCCAGCCGCAGCCCGCCGGCCTCCCAGAGCTCCACCAGCTCGGCCAGCCGCTCGGCCGTCCGCTCGCCGCGCAGCCCCCGGACGCCCAGCCGCTCGGCGCCCGGGTAGTCGACCACGGTGCCGATCCGGTCCCGGTCGGCGACCAGCTCGACGGAGGCTTCCAGGGCGCCCCGGCCGGCGGCGTCGAAGGCCGCGGTCACCCCCTGCGGCGCCACCGCCCGGACCCGCTCGACCAGCCCCTCGCCGTACGTGACCGGCACCGCGCCGAGCTCCCGCAGGTACCCGTGGTTGCGCTCGCTCGCGGTGCCGACCACCGTGGCGCCCCAGGCCCGGGCCAGCTGGACGGCGACCGTGCCGACCCCGCCCGCGGCGCCGTGCACCAGCACGGTGTCGCCCGGGCCGACGCCCAGCGCGGTGAGCGCCAGGTGGGCGGTCTGGCCGGAGGCGGAGAGCGAGCCGGCCTGCTCCCACGGCATCCCGGCGGGCTTGGCCACCAGCCGGCCGGCGTCGACGGTGACCAGTTCGGCCTGGCAGCCCAGCACCCGGAAGCCCAGCACCTCGTCCCCGACCCGCCGGTCCCCGGCGTCCGGGCCGAGGGCCTCCACCACCCCGGCGAACTCGTTGCCGAGGACGAACGGCGGCTCGACCGCCAGCCCCGGCGGCCGGAAGCCCTCGCGGATCGCGAGGTCCACCGGCTGCACCCCGGCCGCGTACACCCGCACCCGCACCTCGCCCGGCCCGGGCTCCGGGTCGGGCACCTCCCCGACCCGGAGGACCTCCGGACCGCCGCCGCCCGTCACGGTGACCGCCTTCATGCCTGTTCCCGCCCCTCGTCGATCCTTCCGATGCCGACGATCCTCGGACTTGAAGTGCGCTTGAGGTCAAGCCGCTGTTCAGCGTGTCGACACTATTGAGCGCATTGTCAGATTTATCCTGGGCGGCGCTCAGCCGTCCGTCGTCGAGAGGAACCTCCCCGTGGGCCAGCTGCCCCTGTTCTTCCTGGTGCTGCTCGCCTCCGTGGTGACCATGCCGCTCGGTCGGCGGACCGGAGTGCCGCAACCGGTGCTGATGACCCTGCTCGGCATCGTGATGGCGCTCGTCCCGCAGATCCCGGACGTCACCATCGAGCCGGAGCTGATCCTGCCGCTGGTCCTGCCGCCGCTGATCTTCGCGGTGGCCCGGCGCTCCTCGGTGCGCTACTTCAAGGCCAACGCCCGCTCGATCCTGCTGCTGGCGGTCGCCCTGGTGGTGGTCACCACGGTCGCCGTGGCCGGCACCGTGCACTGGCTGCTGCCGACCCTGCCGCTGGCCGCCGCCATCGCGCTCGGCGCGCTGGTCTCCCCGCCCGACCCGGTCGCCGCCGTCGCGGTGGCCGGCAGCGTCGGGCTGCCCCGTCGGCTGGTGTCGATCCTGGAGAGCGAGGGGCTGTTCAACGACGTCACCGCGATCGTCATCTACACGCTGTCCATCGAGGCCGTGGTCAGCGGCGACTTCTCGGCCGGGCACGCGGTGCTGCGCTTCGTGCTGTCCGCGGTGCTGGCGGTGGTGGTCGGCGTCGCGCTCGGCTGGCTCAACACCAAGCTCGCCGAACGGCTGGACGACCCGACCCAGCAGGTCGCGCTCAACCTCCTGGTGCCCTTCGCCGCCTACGCCCTGGCCGAGGAGCTCCACGGCTCCGGCGTGCTCGCCGTCGTGGTCTGCGCGCTGTACCTAGCGGAGCGGGCCTCCGACGCGGACGCCGTCTCCTACCGGCTGGTCGGCAACGCCTTCTGGGAGGTGGTCGAGATCCTGATCACCGGTGTCGCCTTCGGCCTGATCGGCCTGGAGCTGGCCACCGTGCTCAAGGAGGCCGGCCGCGGCTGGACCGGCTTCCTCGGCGACGCCGCCGTGGTCATCGCGGTGGTCGTCGGGGTCCGGCTGCTCTGGCTGCTGCCGGCCGGCTGGCTGTCGAAGAAGCTGCGCTCCGGCGACGAGGAGGACACGCCGTTCAGCTGGCAGGAGAGCGTGATCCTCTGGTGGTCCGGCATGCGCGGCGTGGCCACCGTCGCCCTGGCGCTCGCCATCCCGCTCACCCTGCACTCCGGCGAGGACTTCCCCGAGCGCGGACGGCTGGTCTTCATCGCCTTCAGCGTGGTGCTCTTCACCCTGCTGGTGCAGGGCCTCACCCTGCCCTGGCTGGCCAAGCGCTTCGAGCTGGACATCGACCGGGACGGGCACGAACAGGCCGTGCGCCAGCTCTGGTGGCGGGCCGCCAAGGCCGGGCTCCGGCGCCTCGGCGAGCTGGAGGAGCAGGACCGGCTGCCCGCCGAGGTCGCCGACCGCCTGCGGGACCGTCAGCACGACCGGCTGGCCCGGCTCTGCCCGGAGAACTACGCCGAGGAGGAGGCCGCCGAGGCCAGGCTGCGGATCGCCCAGTGGCGGGCCGCCCGGGACGTCGAGCAGGAGATGATCGCCGCCTCCCGGCGCGAGATGCTCGCCGCCCGCAGCGAGCCCGGCGCCGATCCGGAGCTGGTCGACCAGGTGCTGCGCGGACTGGACCTGCGCTCCGAACGGAAGTGACGGACTGTCCGCCCCCGCCGGGCGGAATGTGCGTGACCGGCCCCGGGGTTGCATAGGCTGAACCCGGGCAGGCCGTCAACGGAGTCGGCGCACCACCAGTACCCGCACGACCTCGGCGAACCCTCACGCCTGGCCCTGCCGGTTTCTGCACCCAGATGAATCGAGGACCCACCGATGTCGGAGACCCGCGCCGACGCCCGCACCCCGCTGGACCGCACCCCGCAGTGGGCCGCCCTGGCCAAGCACCGCGCCGAACTGGGCGACACCCACCTGCGTGAGCTGTTCGCCGCCGACCCGGAGCGCGGCCGCCGCTACACCCTGCAGGTCGGCGACCTGCACGTGGACTACGCCAAGCAACTGGTCACCGACGAGACGCTGGAGCTGCTGCGCGAGCTGGCCGCCGCCACCGGCGTCGCCGAGCTGCGGGACGCGATGTTCCGCGGCGAGAAGATCAACAACACCGAGCACCGGGCCGTCCTGCACACCGCGCTGCGCGCCCCGCGCGACGCCGTGATCGAGGTCGACGGCGAGAACGTGGTGCCCGCGGTGCACGCCGTCCTCGACAGGATGGCCGACTTCGCCGACCGGGTCCGCGGCGGCGAGTGGAAGGGCCACACCGGCAAGCCGATCCGCACCGTCGTCAACATCGGCATCGGCGGCTCCGACCTCGGCCCGGCGATGGCCTACGAGGTGCTCCGCTCGTACGCCAAGCGCGACCTCGACGTCCGCTTCGTCTCCAACGTGGACGGCGCCGACCTGCACGAGGCGGTCCGCGACCTCGACCCGGCCGAGACGCTGTTCATCGTCGCCTCGAAGACCTTCACCACCATCGAGACCATCACCAACGCCGTCTCCGCCCGCGACTGGCTGCTCACCGGGCTGCGCGCCGGCAACGACGCGGTGGCCAAGCACTTCGTCGCGCTGTCCACCAACGCCCAGGGCGTGCAGGACTTCGGCATCGACACCGCCAACATGTTCGAGTTCTGGGACTGGGTCGGCGGCCGCTACTCCTACGACTCGGCGATCGGCCTCTCGCTGATGATCGCCATCGGCCCGGACGCCTTCCGCGAGATGCTGGACGGCTTCCACCTGGTCGACGAGCACTTCCGCACCGCCCCGGCGGAGCGGAACGTCCCGCTGCTGCTCGGCCTGCTCGGCGTCTGGTACGGCGCGTTCTTCGACGCCCAGGCGCACGCGGTGCTGCCCTACTCGCACTACCTGTCCAAGTTCACCGCCTACCTCCAGCAGCTGGACATGGAGTCCAACGGCAAGTCGGTGACCCGCGACGGCACCCCGGTGGACTGGCAGACCGGCCCGGTGGTCTGGGGCACCCCCGGCACCAACGGCCAGCACGCCTACTACCAGCTGCTGCACCAGGGCACCAAGGTCATCCCGGCCGACTTCATCGGCTTCGCCAAGCCGGTCGCCGACCTGCTCCCCGGCCTGGTCGCCCAGCACGACCTGCTGCTGGCCAACTTCTTCGCCCAGACCCAGGCGCTGGCCTTCGGCAAGACCCCGGAGGAGGTCGTCGCCGAGGGCGTGCCCGCCGAGCTCGTCCCGCACAAGGCCTTCAAGGGCAACCACCCGACCACCACCATCCTGGCCGGCGAGCTGACCCCCTCGGTGCTCGGCCAGCTGGTCGCGCTCTACGAGCACAAGGTGTTCGTCCAGGGCGCGGTCTGGAACATCGACTCCTTCGACCAGTGGGGCGTCGAGCTGGGCAAGGTGCTCGCCAAGCGGATCGAGCCGGTGCTGCTCACCGGTGAGGGCGCCGAGCAGCTGGACAGCTCCACCGCCGAGCTGGTCGCCCGCTACCGGGAGCTGCGCGGCCGCTGAGCCGGGCCCGACCGGGCCGTCCGCTCCGGCGGGCGGCCCGGCGCCGAGGGCCTCGTTGCGTCGGTCCTCGAAGGCCCGGACCGGAAAACGCCGGAAGGCCCTTCGCTCTCGCGAAGGGCCTTCCGGCTGTCTGTGCGCCGCCAGGGACTCGAACCCCGGACCCGCTGATTAAGAGTCAGCTGCTCTAACCAACTGAGCTAGCGGCGCCTGCTGACAGAGAAGACTCTAGCAGCGCCGTGCGGCCGAGCCAAAATCGAATACCGGCCGCCCCGCGTTCACCCCCCGGCCACCGGGGCCGCCCCGGCCGGGACCGGCTCGCGCGCCGCCCGCACGCAGGCCCAGAGCACCACCGCGGCGCCGGGCAGCCGGGGCTCCCGCCCCTCCGGCGCGACGATCCACCGGCCGGCGCCCTGCCCCGGGGAGTCCGGGCTGTTCACCATCCGCTGCAGGGGCGGCACGGTCACCGCGTCGCCCCTGCCGTGGCACAGCAGCGGCGGCACGTCCCGGGCCCACTCCTCCCAGGCCAGCAGCCGGCGCAGCCGGGGCGCCGCGCCCGGCTGGACGAACAGCAGCAGCCGCCCGCGGTGGGCGGCCACCGGCCCGCAGCCCGGCCCGGACGCCCACAGCTCGTCCAGCACGCGGCGGCCGAACAGCGCCGGCATGCTGATCACGTCGAAGGCGCGCCCGCAGGGCAGCACCGAGGACGCCCAGGGGCGGCTCTCCCACAGGGCGCGCATGCTGCGCGGGTACTCGCTGGCGGAGGCGAGCCAGGCCTCCCCGGCCGCGTCGACGTACTCCACCGACGGGTGCACCACCGAGGGGTACACCACCGACTGCCGCGTCACCGACTGCCGCGTCACCGACTGCTGCGTCACCGACTGCTGTGTCCAGATCTCCACGGGGAGCAGCCTGCGCGGCGGGTGCCCCCGGCGGGACGGAAAGCGCGGTTCGCCGGACAGCGCGGCGGGGGACGGCGTACCCTTCCCCGCCGCGCATATGCCAGGGGCCCTTGCCCGGGTCGACGCTCGGGGGCTCAGTCCTCGTGCCGGCGCGGCTGGAGCAGGGTGCGGCCGTACTCGATCATCTTGGCGGCGTAGTCCGGGGTCCAGTCGGCCCGCCGACCGACCTCGGCGTCGGACAGCGCGTCGAACCGGCGCGGGTCGGCGAGCTGGGCGGCGGCGACCGCCTGGAAGTCCGTGGCCCGCTCGGCGGCGGCCCGGAAGGCCAGGGCCAGTTCCGTGGAGCGGCGCAGCAGCTCCGCCGGGTCCTCGATCGACTCCAGGTCGAAGAATCGTTCCGGCTCGGGTTCGGCGGACTGCGGCTCGAACAGCAGCTGCACCGGACGTACGCGCCTGGTGGGCTCGGACGACTCTGGGGAGTCGGGCATGGACGGACACCTCCGGGTCTCGGGTGGGGGAGGACGGAATCTGCTCCGGGCTGCGCCGCCCGGTCGTGGCCGCCGTCCATTGTCTCGCGGCGGTGGCCGGTAGCGGAACGGTGCGCACGCAAGCGCTATTCCCCGGCGCGCGCCGGGCGTGCGCCTCGCGCGCCCAGTGTCCTGGTCGCATGCGAACCGGTTGGCAGGGTGCCGCGGACGTACCGACCAGTCACAGAACCGGGAGATCCCCATGAACAGGCGAAAGATCCGCTCCGTCGGCGTCCTGCTGGCCGCCCCCGCCCTGCTCGGCCTGGCCGCGGCGACTCCGGCGGTCGCCGAGGAGACGGCGAAGGTGGTGGTCGGAGAGCCGAGCGCCCCTGACGGCTGGTCGTCGGCGACCTGTCCGAGCGGCACCCACCTGACCGGTGGCGGGTACGTCCTCATGCGCGAGGAGCCCACCACCGTGGTCTACAACGGGCCCGCGCCCGACCAGGAGCCCCCCACCACCTGGTGGGTGCGGGCCAAGAACGAGTCCGTCCGGGCCTTCGCCGTCTGCGAGACCGAGGACTGAGCCCTACCGGCGACCGAGCCCTACCGAGGGCCGAGCCCTACCGCAGGTGCACCCGGTGGCCGCTCAGGTGGTGCAGCACCTGGTGGTTGGCCTCCCAGCCGTCCGGGAAGGCCACCGGCACGCCCAGCTGCACCGGCTCGGTCGCGGGGTGCTCGTCCAGCAGCTCGGCGATCCCGGCCCGGGCCACCACGATGCAGGCGTGCCGGTGCCGGGAGGCGAGCACGCAGAGCCGGCCGGTCTCCAGGTGGAAGGCGGTCGCGTCAGGGCGCCCGGAGAGCGGGTGCAGCACCACGGTGACGTCGTACTCGCGGCCCTGCAGACGGTTGGCGGTGTCCACCGTGACGGCCGGGCCGGCCGCCCCGTCCACCGGCACGCCCGCCCTGAGCAGTGCCGCGCGCACCGCCGCCGCCTGGTCCCGGTGAGCGGTGCCGACGGCGATCCGGTCCGCGGTGAGCGGGGCCCCGCCCTGTTCGGAGTGGGCGGTCAGCCCGCGCTCCAGCAGCCGGCGGACGGCCGCCGCGACGGCCGCCACGGCCTGCGGGTCGGTCCGTACGGTGTGCCTGGCGGGCAGCTCCAGCAGGGCCCAGCCGTGCTCGGCGGCCCGGTCGATCGCCGCGTCCAGGGCCGAGCCGTCCGGGCGCACGGCGGCCGTCAGCCGGCGGTCCGCCGGGCCGGTGCCGGAGCGGAACGGCGTGTACGGGTAGAAGGCGCGCGAGATCAGCGGCGCGGCGCTGGCGGGCAGCCGCCAGGAGACCGGCAGCCGGTGCGGCTCGATCTCCGGGTTGTGCGCCAGCATGGTGACCACCGCGCTGCTGGACGGGTCGTACGACAGCCCGGCCCACTGCTCGGTGCCGACCACGGTGAACGGGTCCAGCTGGCCCGGGTCGCCGACGAACAGCGCCCGCTCGAACAGCCGGGCCACCGCGAGCAGGGCGTCCGAGCGCATCTGGTACGCCTCGTCGACGATCGCGTGCCGCCACGGGGCCTCGGCCCGCACCCACTGCCACTTGGCCGAGGTGGAGATCACCACGTCCTGCTCGACCAGGTCGGCGACCTTGTCCGAGGGCGTGACGTTGGCGTGCTTCAGCACCTCCGGGGCGGGCCGGGAGTCCGCGGCGTGCAGCCGGCCGATCGTCAGGTCCGGCGCCTTCTCGGCCAGTCGGCCGACCAGGTCGTCCACCTGGCCGTTGGTCTGGGCGACGATCATCAGCCGCTCGCCGGCCCCGACCAGCTCGCGGGCGGCCCGCACCACGAGCGTCGACTTCCCGGCGCCGGGCGGGGAGTCCACCACCACGCCGCGCGGGGCGCCGGCGGGCGGGTGGACGGTGGCCGCCAGGATCCGGGCCACCGCGGCGTCGGCGGCCGCGCCCGGGGCCTGGTCGGGGGTCGTCGGACGGCTCATTCCCACTCCTCGGAGGCGGACGGGGCGGGCACGGGAGCGGCGCCGGGCGGGCCGCCGTGGGTCCACGGGGTGTCGTCCGGCTCGGGCAGCGGCGCGGACTGGCGCACGGTCAGCTCGAACAGGGTGAAGGTGACCGACTCGCCGGGCTCGGGCAGGCTGCCCGGCTCCGGCTCCTTCCTGCGGCCCATGCCGGAGAGCACCCGCAGGGTGAGGGTGCCCTCGGCGGTGTCCACCGCCACGATCTCGGCCTTCTGCGCCGACGGCGCCGCCCCGCCCTCCGGCCGGGGGGACGCCCAGACCCGGTGCACCTCCCGGCCGAGGTCCGCGTGCGGGCGGTCGGCGGTGCGCAGGGTGACCAGCGGGCGCGGCTTGGGGGAGCGGCCGGTGGTGTCCCAGTCCGGCACCACCTCCGTGACCACCCCGCTGAACGCCTCGCCGGCCAGCCGGTGCTCGGCCATCGCCAGCGGGTCGTCCAGCGCCTCCTGGACGTCGAGCCGGGCCTGCTCGCGCTCGCGCTGGGCGAGCTTGCGGGCCGCGGTGACGGCGTCGTCCTGCCGGGGCTGCGGCGGCTCGCCGGCCGCCAGCCGGTCCCGGTGGCCGGTGTAGGACCAGCGGTCGCCGGTCCAGCGCTCCGCCAGGTGTCCGGCCGGCGGCAGGGCGCGCAGCAGGTCCAGGCCCTGCCAGACGTCGTGCCAGGTGGGCAGCAGGACGGACGTCAGTGCCTCCTCCAGCGCCGTCACCGCGGCCCGCACGGCCGTCCGGGCGCGCGCGGCGGCGGCCTCGTCGCGCTGCTCGGTGCTGTGCCGCAGGGCGCTCACGGCGGAGTCGTAGCGGGCGATCGCCGGGGCGAGCACGACCTCGTCGAAGCGGGGGTCGGTGGCCGGGCCGGCCGGCGGGTGCAGCAGCTGCCCCCGGTCGTCCCGGGCGGACTCGGCCAGCTCGGCCGCCTGCGCGCCGGTCAGGCCGGGCGGCGGGCGGTGCCAGGCGAGCCGGGCCGCCAGGTGCTGGTCCTCCAGGTGGCTCTGGCCGGTCGCCCAGTGCCGGGCCAGCAGTCCGGTCATCGGCAGCAGCAGCGAGGAGCCGGGCACCTGGGCGCGGTCGGTGAGGTGGGTCAGCCAGCGGCCGAGCAGCGGCACCCGCACCGGCGCCGGGTACGGGCCCGGCTCCTCGTCCTCGGCGGTGCGGCGGAATCGGGTCGAGCGGCCGATCAGGGCGAGGTGGTGCACGCCCGCGCTGTTCGGCACGATCAGCTGCGGGGCGTCCGCGCACAGCTCGCGGAACACCTGGGTCTTCTCGCCGGTCTCCGGGTCCTTCTCGGAGCCCTCGATCTGCTCGACGTCCTCGGCGAAGGACTCCAGGTAGGGCAGCAGGTCGGCGGCCAGCTCGGCCAGGAAGTCGAACCGCAGGGTGCGGTTGAGCGGCTGCGGCACCAGGTGCAGCCGGGGCGCGTCCCGGTCGGTGCCGAGCATCACCGCGAGGGGCGCGCCGGACTCGCCGGCGGCGGTCAGCGGGACCAGCACCATCGGGCGGTCCGACAGGTGCCGGTGCCGGACGGTGGCCAGCGGCTCGGCCCGGCCGCTGCGGACGGCCTCCAGCCGGGCGAGGGTGGTCAGGAGACTCATGCGCCCGCCCCGCTCCGCTCGGCAGGGGCATTCGCCCACCCGCGCCTCTTGATGATTCGCTCGCTGCGCTCGCTCATGCGCCCGCCTCGCTCCGCTCGGCAGGGGCATTCGCCCACCCGCGCCTCTTGATGATTCGCTCGCTGCGCTCGCTCATGCGCCCGCCTCGCTCCGCTCGGCAGGGGCATTCGCCCACCCGCGCCTCCCGACGATTCGCCCGCTCATGCGCCCGTCCCCAGCGCTTCGGCGCGCAGGGCGGCCGCGTAGGCCAGGCGCTCTGCGGCTTCGTCCGCGCCGTCCAGGTCGCCGCTCTTCGTGCCGGCGGCGGCCAGCGCCTCGGCGACCGTACGGATGCTGCCCAGCTCGCCGCGCACGCCCCGGCCGAGCTGCTCGACCCGGTCGTCGCAGCGGGCCCGGGCACGGCAGTGGAAGCCGAGTTCGCAGGTGGAGAGGCAGTCCGGGCTGTAGGCGGCGGGCACCGCCTCGACCGAGGCGGTCAGCTGTTCGGCGGTCCGGGCCGGCGTGCCGTCCTCGTCGGCGGCCAGGTCGAAGTCGGCGTCCGGCGGCAGCACCGCCAGCAGCCGGCCGATGCCGGTCATCCGGCTCAGCTGGCGGCGGGTGGTGGCCAGTTCGCGGCGGACGTCCACGGCGACCGCGGTCGGCCGGTTGCCGAAGTCCTTCGGGCAGACCAGCAGCACGCTGGTGCGCGGACTGCCCGGCAGCCGCTGCTCGGTGTACGGGTCCTCGGCGAGCGGCTGCCCGGCCGCCGCGGCGGCGGCCTGCTGGAGCGCCAGCACGTACACGGCCGCCTGCCGGGCGGCCGCGCCGACCTTGGCCGGGTCCGCGCTGCCGTCCAGCACCGGGAAGGACTTGATCTCGACCACCGTGCACCGCCCGCCGTGCACCACCAGCGCGTCCGGTTCCAGGTAGGCCGTGCTGCCGGCCACCCCCAGGCGCAGCATCGGGTGGTCCAGCAGCGTCCAGGCCTCCGGGTCGGCGGCCGCCCGGGCCAGTGCCTCGGCCGTCCGGTCGGCGCGCACCGCCGGGCCGGAGCGGTGCAGCAGGTCCGGCACCTGGAGCGGGGCGTGGCCGTCCGCCGGGACGCCGAGGTGGTGGCGGAGCGGCTCCAGCAGCGGGGCGTAGCCGTCGGCCTTCAGCCGGGACTCGAAGATCACGCCGCGGGCGATGGCGAAGGGGGACTGGCCGAAGGGGGCGGGGCGGCCGAGCCGGGCCGCCAGCGCCGACTTGTCCACCCCGGCCGCGTCGAGCACGGCGCGGCGGTGGCAGCCCGGGTTGGCGGCGAGCGCGGCGAGGGAGCGGGCGTTCAGACTGCGCTGCGGGGCCGGTCCGCGCAGCTCCGCGAGCCGCTGGGCGAGCGGCTCAGCGTGCCCGCGGGGCGGGACGTTCGTCGAGACGTTCATGGTGCGGCCCAGTGTCGCATCCGGGTCCGACAACGCGGCGCGGACGGGCCGTTCGCGACCTGCCCGGCGGCCCCGGCCGGATGCCCGGCACGTCGCGGGCCGCCGGCCCCGGCGACCGTCACCGCCGGCGACGGCCCCCGCGATCGTGGCCGCCGTCCGGGTGGGGGATCATGGAGCCCGGTGCTCAAGGGTGAGACCGACCGTTGCCACCGCCCCGTTCCGAGGAGCCCCCATGCCCGCCCGAATCGTGCTGGTCCGCCACGGCGAGACCGAGTGGTCCGCCACCGGCCGCCACACCGGCCGCACCGACATCCCGCTGACCGAGGAGGGCCGGGCGATGGCCCGGGCCCTCGGCGCCCGCCTGACCAAGGCCCCCTGGAACGGGCTGCCGGACGCGCTCGTCTACACCAGCCCGCTCGGCCGGGCCGAGGAGACCTGCGAGCTGGCCGGCTTCGGCGACCGCGCGGTGGAACGCCCCGAGCTGCTGGAGTGGGACTACGGCCAGTACGAGGGCCGCACCGGCGCGGACATCCGGGCCACCGACCACCCCGGCTGGCTGATCTGGCGCGACGGGGTGCCGGGCGGCGAGAAGCTCTCCGAGGTGGCCGCCCGGGTGGACGCCTTCCTGGCGGGCCTCAACGAGGAGCACGGCGTCCCGGAGCAGGACACCACCGTGATGCACTGCGCCGACCAGGACGTCGTCCTGTTCGCGCACGGCCACCTGCTGCGCATCCTGACCGCCCGCTGGCTGGGCCTGCCGCCGGAGTTCGCCCAGCGGTTCAAGCTCGGTACGGCCGCGCTCTGCGTGCTCTCGTGGGAGTACGGGGCTCCGGCGGTGGAGGTCTGGAACGACCTGTCCCACCTGGAGGGCCTGACCGCCGGGCACTGACGCCCTGGCCGCCGCCGGACCGCTCCCGGGCCCCGCTTCCGGGCCCTGCTCCGGGCGAGGGCCGGCCGCCTTCCGCTAGGCGGCCGTCGCCCGGTCGTAGTCGGCCAGGAACCGGCGCACCTCGGGCACCGCGACGTGCGGGCGCAGCCGTCCGGCGGTGTCCGCGAGCATGCTCCGGATCCGGGCCGAGCGCACGTCGCCGAACAGTGCGACGGCGGCCGATCCGTGGTGCGCCGCGCCCGCCAGGTCCCCGCGGCCGAGCCGGTCGTGGGCCAGTTCGGCGGTGTACAGCACCCGGTTGCGGACGAAGTGCGGCTTCTGGAGCGTTATCGCCAGCCCGGCCTGCTCGCTGGCGCGGTCCCAGTCGCCGAGCGCCGACCAGCACTGCGACTGGAGGCCGGCGATCTCGGCCTCGCTGAAGAAGGACATCCACTCCGGGTCCTGCTCGCCGGGGCCCCGGTCGAACAGGGTGTACGCCCGGCCGAGCGCCCGCTCGCAGGAAGCGCGGTCCTGCAGCAGCGCCCAGGCACCGGCCTCGCGCATGGCCAGCAGGGCGAGCAGCCGGTCGGAGTCCAGCTCCCGGGCGGCGGCCTGCCCGGCCTGGGCGGCGCGCAGCGCCTCGCGCGGACGGCCGGCGTCCCGGGCGAGGAAGGCGCTGTTGCAGAAGACGTGCGCCTCCAGGGCGGAGTCCCCGGCCATCCGGGCGGTGGCGAGCGCCTCGGAGTAGAACGAGCGGGCGTCCGCGAGCCGGTTCGAGTCATGGGCCAACCAGCCGACGGAGATGGCGAGTTCGCCGGCCCCGGACTGGAGCCGGCGCTCCGTCTCGGCGCTGTGGTCGCACTCGTTGAGCAGCACGTACGCGTTGCGCAGCGACTGGCCGGCGAGCTCGTACAGGGCGTCGGCGCCGTGCGCGTCGTCGGCCAGCCGGATCTCCCGGACGGCCTGTTCGACGCGGAGCACCTCGGCGGTGCCGACCCGGCGCAGCGGCGCCACCGGCCCCGGCCGGCCGGGCACCGGCGGTTCGCCGCCGAGCAGCGACGGCGCGGTGAACTCCGCACCGGGGAGGGCGGTTCGGCCGGCGGGCGCACGGGAGGCGTGGTCGGCGCCGGCCTGCCGGCCGGCGGCCGCGGCCGGTCGGTCGATGCCGATCACGGCGGCCAGCGCGGTGGTGCCGCCGGCCAGGAACGTACGGCGACGCACGTCGTCGTTCTCCTCGTCGAGATAGGGCGATCCATCGGGCCCCCGGGGCACCGTGCCGGGACTCGGCCACGCGGGCCCGTCCGGCGCGGTTGGATCCGCGTACGGCGAGGCAGCGTACGGGAGTTGAGTGGAGAGTGGTGAGCGCGGGGCGGGCAGGGGCGGGAACGTCGGGTGGAGCGGAGGCGGTTCGCTCCGCCCGCCGTGCCCGACCGCCGAGCGGCGGCGGACGGAGGTCCGGGAGGCGAAGCCGAGGTCGGCGAGCGTGCGGTCCGGCCACATGTGCCGGAACACCCGCTCGTAGGCGTAGTTGGGGCAGCGGATCTCACCGGACTCGATCCGTCCGACGTAGCGGGCGTCGCAGGACACGTGCTCGCCGATCTCGCGGGCGGCTCTGCGGACGGCCGTGGCGAACTCGCCGGGAGAGCGGTCGCCGCGCAGTGCGCGCATCACGAGGTTGGGGGACGGTCGGTTCGGCTCGGCCGGTGGGGTGGCTGCCATGGCGCCGAGAGTACTCGGAGTCACCGGTCGGACACATTCGGTTGGTGGGACATCGGTCATCAATCCAGGGCAAAAGGGGCGATGTTGCGGGATATCCGCCATGAAATGCCATGCCTTGCTGTAATGCGCCCCGTGGCCTGCTCCGCCCCCGCCGCGTTCTCCTGGTACGCGGAAAGCCCATGCCGTCGCCCGGCCGGTCCCAAGCCCGGCGACCCCTCCCAGCGGCTGTGCTTCCGGACCCGACGAGGTACAGGAGGTCCCATGACGGCCACCGGACTGCCGCAGCACCGACCCGTCCCCGGGGGAGTGCTCGCCGGCACCTGCGACACCGTGACCGTCGCGCTGCGGCACGGTCTGGAGGCCGTCGACATCCTGAGACTGCGCCGCGCCTGCGGAGCCGTGCTGCAGAGCCGCAACGGCAGCACCGTCTCCTTCCTCGTCCCGGCCGGCACCTGGGAGACCTGGCACCTGCCCGGCAGCACCTGTACCTCGGGCGCGTTCGTGCCCGCCGCCACCGACCCGCGCTGGGTGATCCCCCCCTCCGGCGTCGGCCGCACCGCCCGCCCCACCGACGCCTGGGTGCTCCGTTCCGCCCTCTGCGAGGCCGCCTGCACGCTCACCGCCGGCGGCCTCGGCCCGTTCTAGCGGGCGTGCCGCGCGGATCCCGCCGGGCCCGTCAGCCTCCGGCGGGGCCCCCGCGACACGCCCCTGACCTGTGGGTGTACCGCCCCGGCGGCGATAATGGCCGCCATGGGACGAAGCAGCAGAGCCGCGCGCACCCCGGAACCGGCGGCCACCACCGGACCGGGCGGACGCACCCACGCCCAGGGTGCGCTCAGCCGTCCCGTCGGCTCCGGCCTCGCCGAGCTGCGCCCCGACCGCGACCGCCCCGCCGCCTGGTCGCTGCTGATCGACGGCGCCCCGCAGTCCCTGGTCGACCTCGCCGACCCCACCCACCTCGGCTTCGAGTACCAGCGCCGGCTCGGCCACCTGATCGACCTGGTCGCCCCGCCCGGCCGCCCGATCACCGTCCTGCACCTCGGCGGCGGCGCCCTCACCCTCGCCCGCTACACCGCCGCGACCCGGCCGCGCTCCCGCCAGCAGGTCGCCGAGATCGACACCGCGCTCACCGAACTCGTCCGCGCCGAACTCCCGTTGGAACGCGGCTGGCAGATCAAGGTGCGCGGCGCGGACGCCCGTAGCGTGCTGGAGCGCACCCCCGAGGGCGGCGTCGACCTGGTGATCGCCGACGTCTTCTCCGGTGCCCGCACCCCGGCCCACTGCACCACCGTCGAGTTCACCACCCTCGCCGCCCGGGCCCTCGCCCCCGGCGGCTGGTACGCCGCCAACATCGCCGACGGCGGCGCCCTGCCCTTCGCCCGCTCCCAGGTCGCCACCCTCGGGGCGGTCTTCCCCGAGCTGTGCCTGATCGCCGACCCCGCCGTGCTGCGCGGCAAGCGCTTCGGCAACCTCGTCCTGGCCGCGGCCCACACCCCGCTCCCGATCGCCGACCTCACCCGCCGCGCCGCCTCCGACTCCGCCCACGCCCGGGTCGAACACGGCCGCGCCCTCACCGACTTCGCCGCCGGCGCCACCCCGGCCACGGACGCCACGGCGGCCCCGTCCCCGGAACCCCCGCCGGGGGTCTTCCGCTGACGGCCCGCTCGTCGGCGCCCGGCCTGCGCGGCCGTGTGCGTACCGCCGTACTCCTCCGCGCCGCGCCGCCGACCGAAAAACGTTGGCGGACGACCGAACCGAGGCCGACAATGACGCTGCCGTCCGGCCGTCGACCTCGGGGAGCGCCATGCAGATCAGACCGGCCCGGCCGGAGGACGCCGCGCTGCTCACCGGCATCGCGCTGCGGTCCAAGGCGTACTGGGGCTACGACGAGGTGTTCATGGACGCCTGCCGGGAGGAGCTGACCATGGACGCCGGCGTGATCGAGCGCTCGGCCACCGTGGTGGCCGAGGACGGCGGGCGGGTGCTGGGGTTCGTCTCGCTCTCCGGAGCACCGCCGACCGGATCACTGGACCAGCTCTTCGTCGAGCCCGAGTGGATCGGCCGCGGGGTCGGCCGCGCGCTGTTCGAACGGGCCAGGACCCTCGCCGGGGCGCTCGGTCTGCGCAGGCTCACCATCGACTCCGACCCGAACGCGGAGCCGTTCTACCTGGCGATGGGGGCGGTCCGGATCGGCAGCGTCCCGTCCGGCTCGATCCCGGGGCGTGAACTCCCGCAGCTGGTCCTGGACCTGGCCGCGGCCTAGGCCGGCGACCGGAGCGCCGCTGCTCGTGCCGACCGCGCTCGCGGTGTGGCCGGAGGCCCGGGCCCGCTCAGTCCGGCTCAGTGGCCGCGCGGCAGTCCGCGGTGCTTGCACATGGCGGCACCGGTGAGCAGCAACCCGGCGGCGATGGGGGCGAGGACGGCGGTCAGGGTGGCGGAACCGTCGCCGGAGGTGGTCGCCGCGGCGGTGTCGGCGATGGCCACCGGGTCGGGCGTCCCGCCGTCGTCCGATGCGGGGGGAGCGGCGGAGCCCGCCGTCCTGCCGAGCGCGGTGGCGGGCCCGGCCTCGTCGGCGGTGGTGGCCGCCGCCTCCTGGAGCAGCGGTTCCCCCACCGCCTCGCGGTGCCGGGGAACGCCGGGGCGGGCGGCGTCGGCGCGGCGCCGGGCGGTGGAGGGCGGGTCGGCGGGACCGCCCTCGCGGGAGGCGTGCGATCCGTCGGGCCGGGACCGGGCGGGGGCGGTGGCGAGCAGGCCGGAGGCGAGTGCGAAGGCGTCGGGGACGGCCGCCCGCTGACCGGGCAGGGGCAGTCCGCCGGCCCGGATGCGTTCCCGGAGGGTGCCGCCGACCGCACCGGCGGCCCCGGTGATCCCGTCGGTCGGGCCGTCGCCGGCCGGTTCCCCGGCCGGTCCGGGTGAGCGGTCCGGCGGCCCGACCGCCGACGGCCCGGACCCGACGGGACGTTCGGCTGACTGCCCGTCGAGGGCGGGTCCGTCGAGCACCGGGCGGTCGAGCACCGGGGCGCCGGGAAGCGCGCGGCGGACGGCGGGCCGGGTCGGATCCGGCGGGTCGACGGCGGCCGCGTACGCGCCGGGGGCGCCGAAGCCCCAGAGCTGTGCGAGCAGGGCCCCGGCGGCTGCGACGGCACGGGGGCGGGGCAGCCACCGGGCGATCCCGAGGCGGGCACCCGCGACGCCGCGGGGGGCGGGTGCCGGGGGCTCGGTCGCGTGATTGGCTCGCACGTGAGTCGAGAACGAGCGGCCGGTCGGTGAGGTCACGCCCGCCGTCACGGACAGTCATCGTACGAGTGGCCCCGGGGCCGGCGCTCCCGGGGCCACCGACCGCGTGGCGGTCAGGAGTTGGGACGCAGGGTCCAGGTGACCGTCATCACTCCGGTGACGGCGCCGTCGGCGCGGGTGATCTCGACGGTGACCGGGAACTCGGGGCGGCCGCCGGCGTCCAGCTCGGCGACGACCTCGGCGGCCGGGCGGCCGAGCACGGCAGTGGCGGTGACCTCGCCCATGGCGAGCTTCTTGTACGCGATCTCGGCGTTCACGGCGAGCGGCACGGCCCGGGACAGCTGGGCGCCGAAGGCGGCGAGCACGATGCAGCCGCTGGCGGACTCGGCCAGCGTGAACATCGCGCCGGCGTGCGGGCCGCCGAGGTGGTTGTGGTACGCGGGCTGGTCCGGGAGTTGGAGCACGGCGCGCTCCGGGGAGGTCTCCAGGTACTTCAGGTTCAGGGTGTGCGCCATCGGCACGGTGTCGTCGAGCATCTTGCCGATCGTCGGTGTGGTCATGGCCGCGATGTTACTAGTCAGTAGCTACCGGTGGCAGGGGCCGGGCGGAACTCGACCCGTGGGGCGGGTGTGACGGGGCGCACATACCGGTGGGGGAGCGGGCAACTGAGGCCGTGCACGGTTGAGGGGGCGCGAAAACGCCTGAGGGGCCGATCTCTTGAAGAGATCGGCCCCTCAGGCTCTGGGGTGAGTGACGGGACTCGAACCCGCGGCCACCTGGACCACAACCAGGTGCTCTACCAACTGAGCTACACCCACCATCTGTCCGGTCCGTTCCCGCTCTCGCGTTCCCGTTCCGACAGGAAGAACTCTACAGGATCCGAGAGGGTGCTCGCGCCAGGGTTCCGTTCGGACGGACGCGGGCACCCTCTCCGACCCTCCGGCGGGGTTCCGCCGGGCGGTCCGGGCCCAGCTTGCCGGACAGTTCCGGGCCCAGCTCGCCGGGTGGGCGCCGGGCTCAGCCTGCCGGGTGGGTGCCGGGCTCAGCCCGCCGGGGCCTGGTACTTCCCGGCGATCGCCCGCGCGGTGTCGGCGTCCGGTCCGGGCTGCGGGACGAACACCGCCTCGCGGTAGTACCGCAGTTCGTTGATGCTCTCCCGGATGTCGGCGAGCGCCCGGTGGTTGCCGCCCTTCCGCGGGCTGTTGTAGTACGCCTTCGGGTACCAGCGGCGGGCCAGCTCCTTGATCGAGGAGACGTCCACGATCCGGTAGTGCAGGTGCTTCTCCAGGGTCGGCATGTCCCGGGCCAGGAAGCCGCGGTCGGTGGCCACCGAGTTGCCGCACAGCGGGGTCTTCCCGGCCTCCGGCACGTGCGCGCGCACGTAGGCGAGCACCCGGGCCTCGGCCTCGGCCAGGGTCACGCCCTGCTCCAGCTCCTCCAGCAGCCCGGAGGAGGTGTGCATCGTGCGCACCACCTCGGGCATGTTCGCCAGCGCCTCCGCCGGCGGCCGGATGATGACGTCCACGCCCTCGCCGAGGATGTTCAGCTCGGAGTCCGTCACCAGCACCGCGACCTCGACCAGGGCGTCCTGGACGAGGTCGAGGCCGGTCATTTCACAGTCGATCCATACCAAACGGTCATTCACGCAACTCACCCTACGGCGCGATCACGCGCCGCGGGGACCGGTGGAGCCGAGCGGGGCGCCTCGGCCTGGCGCTCCTCCGGCCCGTCGTGCGCGCCGTGGCCGTCCGGGTGCTCGCCCTCCCGGCCGGTCCGGACCGCGTGGCCGTCCCGTCCGGTCCGGGCCTCGCGCGCCGTCCGGGCACCCTCGGCCGCGGGCCGGCCGGCCTGGCCACGGGCCTGCGGAGCCCGGGCCTGGCGACCGCGGAGCTCGCCCGTCCCGGAGCCCGGCTGCCCTGCCGGGCCCGGCATCCGTCCGGCGGCCGCGCCGTGACCGCGCCCGGCCGCGCCCGGCTCCTCGGCGGGCCGCTCGGCCGCGCTGCGGTGCCCCTGGCCCTGGCCGCGGGCCCCCGGCTGCGGGAGGCCGTCCTCCGCCGCAGCGTGCTCGGCGGTGCGCGGCGGACGTCCGGTCCCCGCACCCGGTCCGGCCTGCGGCGGAACGACCGGAGGCCGCAGCGCGCCGCGGCCCGCCGCACCCTGCTGCCCGGGGTGCGGCTGCTGCGCGGACTGCTGGTGCGGGTACGGCTGACCGGCGCGGGCGTGGAAGGGCTGGCCGGTCGGCGTCCCGACCTGGCCCGGACCGAACCCGCCGGGCTGGCCGTGCGCTCCCGACTGCCCGTGCTGCTGGCCGTGCTGACCGTGCTGGCCGTGGGCCACCTGCTGGCCGTGCGGACCGACCGGCACCGGCGACCCCGGCCCGGCCGGGAACGGCTGCGCCGACGGCACGCCGTGCGCCCCGCCGAACACCGGCCCGCCCGCCGGGGCGACCGCGCCCGTCGGGTGCGGCAGCGCCCCGGGCAGCCGGAGGTCGCCGAGCGGACCGGTCGACGCGGACGGCTGCTGACCGGGCCGGCGGGCCCGGTAGCTGGTCCGGTACGCGGCCGGGGAGACCCCGAGCTGGCGGCGGAAGTGTCCGCGCAGCGCCACCGGCGAACGGAACCCGCACCGGCGCGCGACGTCGTCCACCGACAGTTCCGAGGTCTCCAGCAGCCGCTGCGCCTGGAGCACCCGCTGGGTGATCAGCCACTGCAACGGCGCGCTGCCGGTGAGCGTGCGGAACCGCCGGTCGAAGGTGCGCCGGCTCATGTACGCGCGAGCCGCCAGCACTTCGACGTCGAACTGCTGGTTGAGGTTCTCCAGCGCCCACGTGACCACCTCGGCCAGCGGGTCGTTGCCGATCTCCTCCGGTAAAGACTGATCGATGTACTGGGCCTGTCCTCCGCCGCCGCGGCGGCTCGGCACCACCAGCCGGCGGGCCAGCGCGTTGGCCGCCTCGGCGCCGTGGTCGCTGCGCACCACGTGCAGGCAGAGGTCGATGCCGGCGGCGGTGCCGGCCGAGGTGAGCACGTCGCCGTCGTCGACGAACAGCTCGCGCGGGTCGACGTGGACCCGCGGGTAGCGCTTGGCGAGCGTCGGCGCGTACATCCAGTGGGTGGTCGCCGGGCGGCCGTCGAGCAGGCCGGCGGCGGCCAGGACGAAGGCGCCGGTGCAGAGCCCGATGATCCGGGCGCCCTCGTGGTGGGCCTTGCGCAGGGCGGTGATCGCCTCGACCGGCGGGGGCTGGGAGATCGAGCGCCAGGCCGGTACGACGATCGTGCCGGCCCGGGCGAGCGCCTCCAGACCGTACGGGGCGGAGAGGGTCAGGCCGCCGGTGGTGGCCAGCGGGCCCTCCTCCCCGGCGCAGACCAGCAGGCGGTAGCGGGGCACCCCGGCGTCCTGGCGGTCCACACCGAAGACGGAGAGCGGGATGGAGCTCTCGAAGATCGGGGCGCCGCCGAAGATCAGCACCGCGACGGTCTCCCGGCGGCGCCGGCCGGACAGCTTGCGGGGGGCGGAGGCCGTCACCGGGGTCTGGGAGCCGTTCGCGCCGGGGCCGCCGTGCCCCAGCGGGGCGTGCCCGTGGCCGTGGCCGGAGCCGGCGCCGAGCGCGAGGCCGCCGAGCGGGGCGCCGCCGGGGCCGGGGGCCGCGGCGGAGGCGCCGTTCGGGCCCGGGGCGCCGCCGCCGTAGCCGGAGTAGCCGGGGTGGCCGCCGTAGCCGGGGTGGCCGGAATGGTTGGGGTGGCCCGGGTGGGCGAGGTGTCCGGGATGGCCGGAATGGTTCGGGTGTTCGCTGCCGTAGCCCGGGCCGGGGTTGACGGCTCCTCGGTTGACGGGCTGTCCGCCGTAGGGCGGTCCACCGAAGGACGACTGGCCGCCGAAGGCGGGTTGGCCGCCGTAGGGGGACTGGCCCCCGTAGGGCGCCGTCGCGCCGTGGTCCGCGGCGCCCGGCGCCGCACCGTGGCCGATGCCGCCGCCCGTTCCGGGGGAGGGCACCGCGGAGTACGGGGAGTGCGAGGCGGCGCCCGAGCTGCCCGGAGTGCCGGAGGTGCGGGTGGTGGCGATCGAGGCGGTGCCGGTGCTTCTCGCGGACCGACCCGCGTTCCCCGCCGCCTCCTGGCCGCTGTCAGGACCCGCGTCGCTCCTGCTCACCCTGCTCAAGGCGCTCAAGCCCCCTCGGTGGTGTGGTGTGGGTGGTGCGGCACTGCTAGCCAAGATCGAAATCTATCGGGCGGACCATTGCCGTTGTGACAAGTTCACCATCCGACGCTATGTCGACATGGCAATTTGGCGTGATGCATTCGATCACGAAGCGTGGCACCCGTCGACCTTTCTGGGAAGAGGGCCGGGGTAACGGTGGCTGGTTGTCGCGGGGCGGTTCCTGGGGCGTCCGGCTCCGGTGCGCCCGGCCGGCAGGTCTGGGCTGCGGATTTGCCCAAGCGGGAGGGATCGGCGCGAAATTGACCGAAAATCGGCGGTGCACGAGGGGGCGCACGGGGAGAAGTCGTGCGCCTCCCAGGCTTCATCCGGCCAAGCCCAGGACGGCGGAACCGGCAACCGGACCGCCGGGTTACGGTCCTGCCGTGAACACCGACAGCCGGCTCGAACGGGCCAACGACAACGCCGCCGCCTTCTGGCTCGCCCAAGCCCGCGTCCACGGCTGGCGGTCCCGCACCCGTCCGGGGCTGACCGCGGTCCGGTGCGCCCGCACCCCGGACGACGCCCACCGCTTCGTGGTGACCCGGCCCTACGCCGAACCGGGTGCCCTGGAGCAGGAGTTGGCGGACCTGATGACCGAGTGGTCGACCATGCGCTGCACCGTGGAGGACCCGTACGACGGGCTCGACCTCAGCGGCCTCGGGGCCACCCGGATGCCGGTCATGCCGGTGATGGTCCGCGACCCCGGACCGGTCGAGGGAGCCACCGCCGTCCTGCCCGCGGTCTCGGAGGCCCACGGGGGCGGGGTGCTGACGGTCGATGAGGCGAAGGACGGCGACGGCTTCGCGATGGTCGAGCGGGCGGTGGTGGAGGGCTTCCCGCTGCCCGCCCGACAGCCCTGGGTCCGGGGCGAGGCACTCCCGGAACGACTGCTGGACGTGCCCGGCTGGCGGGGCTGGCTCGGCCGCGTCGACGGCGCGGTGGCGGGCACCTGCCTCACCTACGACGACGGCCGGGCCACCGGCGTGTACTGGGTCGCCACCCTGCCCGACTGGCGCGGCCGGGGGGTGGCCCGCGCCGTCCTCCAGACCGCCCTGGCCCACGCGCACCCGGACCGCCCGGCCACCCTGGTCGCCACCTCGCTCGGCGAACCGCTCTACCGCAAGCTCGGGTTCGTCGAGCGGGCCCGCACCTGCTGGTGGACCAGTACGTCGGTCGAGCCGACGGAGTAGCCGGGGCGGGTGGGGTAAGGGGAGCGGGCGGGGCAGGCGGGCGGCTGACGACAGCGGCCGACGGCTGGCGGGCGGGTGGGGTAGGCCTCGGGGACGGCGGAGGCGGAGGGTGGGGGAGCGGGGCGCTACTGGGCGGCCGCCACGGTGGCGGGTGGGGCGGCGGGTGCGGCGCTACCGGCCCCGGAGCGGGTGGCGAGGGGCGTCGGGCGGACGGCTGCGGTCGTGACGACGGCCGGGACCGGTGCGGGGCGGAGAGCGTCCGCGGCCCGGCCTGCTCGGCCGCCGGCACCCGCTCCGGCCTCCGTGCGGGCTTCGGCGATCACGGCAAACCCGCTGGATCGGTTTCGGACACCCGGCCCGCCTGCGGGGACGGGTTCGCCGACCGTCCCGGCGGTGGCGGGGACGGATGCACTCGGACCCTCCTGAGCGGCCACCGCGGGACGTGCGCCGGACCGTGCGCCGACCAGCGCCGTCGCGCGTACCGGCATCCCCGCTGCCGCCTTCCGGAGCGGCCCGTCGGAGCGGACGCCCGGCCGGGGCGAGGGCGCGTTCCGCGCGGCCAGCACCTGGCCGACGGCCTCCGGCAGACCGGCCGCCTTCAGCGTCGGCCGGTAGCCGCTCTCCGCCCACGGCCGGCCGTGGTGCAGCCAGACGCTGCGCAGCCCGGCCAGTTCGGCACCGGCGATGTCGGCGGGCGCGTGGTCCCCGATCATCCAGGTGTGTTCGGCCCAGTCCCCGGTGGGGGCGACGCCGCACCGCTGGGCGGCCAGCTCGAAGATCAACGGGTCCGGCTTGACGCAGTCGGCCTCCTCCGAGATCACCCAGCCGTCGACCAGCGGGCCCAGTCCGGTCCGCCGGATCTTCTCCAACTGCGGCCGGGTGCCGCCGTTGCTGACGATCCCGAGCGTCCACCCGGCGGCCCGGGCGGCACGCAGCGCCTCGATGTGCCGGGGCGGGCAGTGGATGTGGGAGTTGATGCCGCGTCGGTAGTGGGCAATCAGGAAGTCGGCGGAGACGTCCAGCCCGTAGCGGCGCCGGACCGCCGACAGTACGGTGCTGCGCGGTACGTAGCCGCCGCCGTCGAGGGTGATGAACCAGTCGAGGTCGCCCGGTGGGAGATCGTGTTCGGACAGGAGGTCCTGCGCCCAGGCCCGGTACGCGGCGTCCCGGGGCAGCAGGGTGTTGTCGAGGTCGAACAGGAGCAGGGGCATGCCAAGCATGGTGCCAGCGCCCACGCCTATGCACCTGGCAAATGCCAGACGGCGTCGCGAAGCCGTACGGAGTGGCCGAAACGGCCTCCGCGGGCCCGTGGCGGGTGGTGACCTGTGGGGCGGCCGGGGCTGTCGGGGCAGGTCTGACGTCACGGTTCGCGACGCACCGCAACGGATCGTCGCCGATCCATGACAGTCCGGTCACGGTGTCCCGTGGGGCTGTTGCGCCGCCCGGTCCGCTCAGTCAAGCTCCAGGGAACCTCTTTTCCGGAGGGGGCGCGATCGCCTCTCGGCGGGGCGCACTGCCTCGGCGGGCGCATCCCCCTTTCGCGGGAACAACGCCGCTCCGGGGCTTCCCCGTTGGGCGGGGCCCCCTGCCCGTCGTACTCTGAAAGGAACAGGTCACATACGGTGCTGCGCGGCGCAGACCGACGTCATCCCGTGGGCGGGCCTGCTGCCCGGGCAGCGTTGTCCTCCTCTCCTGTCGGCCCCTCTCCATCGAAGAGCCGTGAGCCATGGCTGGTTTTGAGCCTCCCCGACCGGTTGAACCGGACACGCCCCGCAGCGTGGGCCCGGACGGCGGGCCTCCCTCCGACCGCTCCGACGGCCGGGCCGAGGCGCGTGCCGACCAGCGTGGTGACGATCGTGGCGACCACGGTGAGGACGACCGCGTTGACCACCTCCGGGACGACCCCGACGGCGGCCGGGACGGCAGTCGGGACGGCGGCAGGGGTGACCGCAGCACGGGCGGCGACCGCGTGGACGGGCCTGCCGGCGGACGTGCCCACGGACGCGCCGACGTGCAACCCACCGCGTCCTCGGGTCGCGTCCCGGGTGGGCGGACGGAGCGCGAGCCGGCCGACGCCGCCGAGGAGGCCGAGGCGTCCGGAACGGCCGGCGAGGCCCGGTCGGCCGACGCCGCACCACCGGCGGAGCCAGGGGAGCCCGCCCCGGAGCGTGACGGCTCGCCGGGCTTCGCGCGCGCTCTGCGCGGCCTCGCCCGTCGGGGCAGCCTCGCCCGCCGTGACCGGCCAGGGCCCCGCCAGCGGCGTGGCGGGCCCCTGGCCGACCCCGCGGGGTCTCCGGTGACGGGCCGCCCGGGCCCGGGCGCAGAGCGCCCGCAGGCGCCCTCCGGTTCGGCTGACCCGCTGGGCGGGCACGCCGAGCCGTCCGGACGGGGCGCGCCGGCGCCGTCCCTCGACCCGGTGTTCCAGCACGGCGTGGTGGTCGGCTTCGACGGCTCGCTGTCGAGCGAGCGCGCCCTCGCCTACGCCGTCGGCATGGCCCGCCGTTCGCAGTGCGGCCTGGTGATCGTGCACGTCGCCAACCGCCTGCCCGCCACGGTCTGGGCAGGCTGCGAGCCGCCCGTCTTCGTCGACCTCCCCGACCACCGGACGGAGGTGCTCGGCCTGGAACTCGCCTGTGCGGACTTCCTCGCCGGGGTGCCGTGGATCCTGGTCGAGCGCGGCGGGGACATCTGCCACGAGATCGAGGAGGTCGGCCGTGAGTACGCCGCCGACGCGATCGTCGTCGGCACGACGCACGGTTTGCTCGGCAAGATCTTCGGTTCGGTCTCCGGGCGGCTGGCGCGGCGGGCCAACCGCCCGGTGATCGTGATCCCCTGAGGCCTCGTCGCCGAGGTTTCCCCCGAAGCCTCTCCCTGGTCTCCTCCTGATGCCACCTCCACTGTTCGGACACCCCGACTCTCGTCATGGCGCCGTGCGTTGAGCGGTGTTCAGGCCCGGTGGGCGGGGCTCAGGAGGAGACGATCAGGACATGGTCGTCACGAACCGACGCCGAGCTCCCGGGCGATGAGCATGCGCTGGACCTCAGACGTGCCCTCCCCGATTTCCAGGATCTTGCAGTCGCGCCAGAAACGGGCGACCGGGAATTCGTTCATGAAGCCGTACCCGCCGTGGATCTGGGTCGCCTCGCGGGCGTTGTCGACGGCGGCCTCGGACGAGTACAGCTTCGCGATCGCGGCCTCCTTCTTGAACGGTTCGCCGTGCAGCAGCCGGGAAGCGGCGTCCCGCCAGGCCAGGCGGGAGGTGTGGGCGCGCAGCTCCATGTCGGCAAGCTTGAACTGGATGGCCTGGTTGGCGCCGATCGGCCGGCCGAAGGCCCGGCGCTCGCCGGAGTACTTCACGGACTCGTCGACGCAGCCCTGGGCCAGGCCGGTGGCCAGGGCCGCGATCGCGATGCGGCCCTCGTCGAGGATCCGCAGGAACTGGGCGTAGCCTCGGCCACGCTCGCCCAGCAGGTTGGCCGCGGGAACGCGGCAGTCGGTAAAGGACAGTTCGCGGGTGTCGGATGCGTTCCACCCGACCTTCGAGTACTTCTTCGAGACCTGGAAGCCGGGGGTCCCGGTGGGCACGATGATGGACGAGATCTCCCGCACAGGCGAGCGGAATTCGCCCTCTTCACTCGAACGAGCGATCGGTTCGGTGAGCGCGGTGACGGTGACCAGTCCGGTGATGTCGGTGCCGGAGTTGGTGATGAAGCACTTGGTGCCGTTGATGACCCACTCGTCGGTGGCCTCGTCGTAGCGCGCCGTGGTGCGGGTGGCCCCCGCGTCCGAGCCGCCCTCCGGCTCGGTGAGGCCGAAGGCGCCGAGGAGTTCGCCCGAGGTCAGCCGGGGCAGCCACTCGCGCTTCTGCTCCTCGGTGCCGAAGCGGTGGATCGGCATCGCGCCGAGCGAGACGGCGGCCTCCAGGGTGATCGCCACCGAGGAGTCGACGCGGGCGAGCTCCTCCAGGGCGAGGCCGAGGGCGAAGTAGTCGCCGCCCATGCCGCCGTACTCCTCCGGGAAGGGCAGGCCGAAGAGCCCCATCCGCCCCATCTCCCGGACGATCTCGTAGGGGAACTCCTCCCGCTCGTAGAACTCGCCGATCTTCGGCGCCACCACGTCCTGGGCGAACTCGGCGACCGTGCGCCGCAGTTCCTCGTACTCGCTGCTGAGCCTGTGGTCGAGCATGGTGATCCTCCTGGCGCCCGGCCGGGTCGGCCGCGGACGTGAGCGGGGTGACCGGCGTCCGTCGGACGGTGTGACGGACGCACGATGTGATGGACGGACGGATGTCGAGCGGTGCGGATGGAGCGCGGCGCCGACCGGGTGCTGCGGACGGCCGGTGCCGGGACGGGGCGGGCGGTCAGCCCCCGGTGGAACCGAGCAGTGCCTGGACGGTGCGGGACGGGCTCGGGCGGCCGAGGCGCTCGGCCATCCAGCCGCTGGTCGCGACGAGGGAGCGCAGGTCGACGCCGGTCCGGATGCCGAGGCCGTGCAGCATCCAGACCAGGTCCTCGGTGGCCAGGTTGCCGGTGGCGCTCTTCGCGTACGGGCAGCCGCCGAGGCCGCCCGCCGAGGCGTCCACCGTGGTGACGCCCTCGCGCAGCGCCGCCAGGGTGTTGCTGAGCGCCTGGCCGTAGGTGTCGTGGAAGTGCACGGCGAGCCGGTCGACCGGGACGCCGGCCCGGGCGAAGCCCGCCAGCAGGGCGCCGACCTGGCCCGGTGTGGCGACGCCGATGGTGTCGCCGAGGCTCAGCTCCGCGCAGCCCAGCTCCAGCAGCTGCACGCCGAACCGGACCACCTGGTCGACCGGGACGGGGCCCTCCCACGGGTCGCCGAAGCACATCGACAGGTAGCCGCGGACCGCGACCCCGGCCTCGGTGGCCCGGGCCACGACCGGGCGGAACATCGCCATGGCCTCGTCCGCCGAGCGGTTGAGGTTGCGGCGGGCGAAGGTCTCGGTGGCGCTGGCGAACACCGCGATGTCGGCGGTGCGGTGGGCGAGCGCGCGGTCCAGGCCGCGCTCGTTGGGCACCAGCACCGGCAGCCGCAGGCCGGGGTGGCGCTCCGGCAGGTCGGCGAGCCTGGGGACCAGCTCCTCGGCGTCGGCCAGCTGAGGTACCCATTTCGGGTGAACGAAGCTGGTGGCCTCGACGGTGCGCAGCCCGGCGGCGGCGAGCCGGGCGATGAACTCGGCCTTCACCTCGACCGGGACCAGGGACTTCTCGTTCTGCAGGCCGTCGCGCGGTCCGACCTCGTGGATCCGGACCTCCTCGGGCAGGCCGGGGGCGCGGACCGGGGCGGGCAGGCCCAGGTCGAGGGCGTCGGGCTCGCGGGCGGGGGCGGTCACGACCGGACCTCCGCGGGCTCGGCGGGGGCGGCCGCCGGCTCGGCCGGGGCGTCCCCGGTCGCCGGGTCCTCGACCGGGTCGACCACGACGAGCAGGTCCTCCATCGCGACGGTGGCGCCGGCGGTGGCCCGCAGTTCGGCCACCACGCCGTCGTGCGGCGCGGCGATCACGTGCTCCATCTTCATGGCCTCCAGCACGAGCAGGGGCTGTCCCTTGCGGACCGTCTCGCCCGTCGTGGTCTTGACGACGGTGACGGTGCCGGGCATCGGGGCGGTCAGGGCGCCGTGGTGCGCCCCGGCCCCGGCGGCGCTCTCGACGACCGGGTCGTAGGCGTGCAGCGGCCAGGCGTCGCCCTCGGTGCCGAGCCAGGTCACCGGTCCGGCGGCGAGGCCGGGAGTGGCGTCGGTGGCCAGCGAGAACGTGGTCCGGAGGCCGTCGACGGTCAGGTGCAGCCGGTCCCCGGCCAGGGTCGCGCGGGCGCGGTGCGCGGGGCCCTCGGCGAGCCGGAGTTCCACCTCGTGGGTGGGGCCGGCGGAATTGTCAGTGGCATCGGCTACGTTGCCCGCAGTGATCGAACGGATGCGCACCGCCACCGGGTCCTGGCCGGGGGCTCGGAGTCGGTGGGTGGTCCAGGCGGGGGTGCCGCCCAGGCGCCAGCCGGAGGGAAGGGAGAACGGGTCGGTCCAGCCGTCGGGGTCGGCGGCCGGGGTGAGTTCCAGGTGCCGCGCCAGCGCGGCCGCGTAGTAGAGGAGGTGAGCGGGAGACGGCGGCTCGGCCGCCGCGGGCGCGTCCGGGGCGGTCGCGGTCGTGGGGGAGTACGGCGCGGTGAGCAGGGCCGGCTGCTCCTGGGCCGTCCGCTCCACCAGGCCGGTGTCCAGCCGACCGGCGGCGACCTCGGGGTGTGCGAGCAGTCGGCGCAGGAAGCCGGTGTTGGTGGTGACACCCAGGATGCGGGTGTCGGCCAGCGCCGCGCGGAGCCGGCGCAGCGCGGTCGGGCGGTCGGGCCCGTACGCGATGACCTTGGCGAGCATGGGGTCGTAGGCGCTGGTGACGACGGTTCCGGGGGCCACCCCGGAGTCGACCCGGATGCCCTCGCCCCGGGGCTCGTCCAGGGTGAGGATGCGGCCGCCGGTGGGCAGGAAGTCCCGTTCCGGGTCCTCGGCGCAGATGCGGGCCTCGATGGCGTGGCCCTGGAAGGAGATGTCCGACTGGGCGAATGAGAGCGGTTCACCGGCGGCGACGCGCAGCTGCCACTCGACCAGGTCGAGCCTGGCCGAGTCCGCGCCGACCGCGACGGCGAGTTCGGTGACGGGGTGTTCCACCTGGAGACGGGTGTTCATCTCCATGAAGAAGAAGTCCCGCACCCCCTCGGCGGCGGAGGCGGGGGCGTCCGGGTCGATGCCGGGGACGATGAACTCCACGGTGCCGGCGCCGGTGTAGCCGCAGGACTCCGCGGCGCGGACGGCCGCGGCGCCCATCGCGGCGCGGGTCTCGGCATTGAGGAGAACGGAGGGAGCCTCTTCGATCAGTTTCTGGTGGCGGCGCTGGAGGCTGCACTCGCGCTCGCCGAGGTGGACGGTGGTGCCGTGGGCGTCGGCGAGCACCTGCACCTCGATGTGGCGCGGTCGGTCGATCCAGCGCTCCAGCAGCAGGGTGTCGTCACCGAAGGCGGTGCGGGCGACGCGGCGGGCTGCGGCGATCTCGGTGGGCAGGTCGGCGGGGTCCCGTACCAGGCGCATGCCCTTGCCGCCGCCACCGGCGGACGGCTTGAGCAGGACGGGGTAGCCGATCTCGTCGGCGGCGGCGACGAGTTGCTCGTCGGTGGGCGCCGTGGCCTGGCTGCCGGGGACCACCGGAACGCCGGCGGCCCGGACGGCCTCCTTGGCATTGATCTTGTCGCCCATCAGCTCGACCGCACCGGGAGGTGGTCCGATGAAGACGAGGCCCGCGTCGGCGCAGGCGCGGGCGAAGCCGGGGTTCTCGGCGAGGAAGCCGTAGCCGGGGTGGACGGCCTGGGCGCCGGTGCGGCGGGCGGCGGCGAGGATCTGGTCGGTCCGCAGGTAGGTCTCGGCCGCCGAGCTGTCGCTGCGGTCGGCCGGGCCGAGCCGGACCGCGACGTCGGCCTCGCGGACGTGCGGCGCGTCGGCGTCCGCGTCGCTGAACACGGCGACCGAGCGGACGCCGAGTCGCCGCAGGGTGCGGATCACCCGCAGGGCGATCTCGCCGCGGTTGGCGACCAGAACTGTGTCGAACATGGGAGGCGTTCCTCCGGGTCGAGGGGAGCCGTACGAAGGAGGTGGCGGTGGGCGGTCGGGGCGCCGGCTCGGGTGGGCCGGCGCCCCGGGGAGTCACACCCGGAAGGGAGGGATCACGGACGCAGGGGTGACACGAGCCGGACGGGGCGGGATCACATGCGGAAGACCCCGTACGGAGCGGGCGGTGCCAGCGGGGCGTTGGCGCAGGCGGTGAGGGCGAGACCGACGACGGTGCGGGTGTCCATCGGGTCGATCACGCCGTCGTCCCAGAGCCGGGCGGTGGCGTAGTAGGCGTTGCCCTGGCGTTCGTACTGCTCGCGGACGGGGCGCTTGAACTCCTCCTCCGCCTCGGCCGGCCACTGCTCGCCGTGCGCCTCCAACTGGTCGCGGCGGACGGTGGCGAGGACGGAGGCCGCCTGCTCGCCGCCCATCACGGAGATCTTGGCGCCCGGCCACATCCACAGGAAGCGGGGTGAGTAGGCCCGGCCGCACATCGAGTAGTTGCCGGCTCCGTACGAGCCGCCGATCACCACGGTCAGCTTCGGGACGCGGGTGCAGGCGACGGCGTTGACCATCTTGGCGCCGTTCTTGGCGATGCCGCCCGCCTCGTACTGCCGGCCGACCATGAACCCGGTGATGTTCTGGAGGAAGAGGAGGGGGATGCCGCGCTGGTCGCACAACTCGATGAAGTGGGCGCCCTTGAGGGCCGACTCGGAGAACAGCACGCCGTTGTTGGCGACGATGCCGACCGGGTGGCCGTGGATCCGGGCGAAGCCGGTGACCAGGGTCGAGCCGTACTCGGCCTTGAACTCGGCGAACCGGCTGCCGTCCACCAGGCGGGCGATCACCTCGCGCACGTCGTAGGGCGTGCGCGGGTCGACCGGCACGGCCCCGTACAGGCCCGCCGGGTCGACGGCCGGCGGCTCGACCGGGGTGAGCGGCCACGGCCTGGCCTCGCGCGGGCCGAGCCCGGCGACGATGTTGCGGACGATGGAGAGGGCGTGGGCGTCGTCCTCGGCCAGGTGGTCCGTCACGCCCGAGGTGCGGGAGTGCAGGTCGCCGCCGCCCAGCTCCTCGGCGGTGACCACCTCGCCGGTGGCGGCCTTCACCAGCGGCGGCCCGCCCAGGAAGATCGTGCCCTGGTTGCGGACGATCACGGCCTGGTCGCTCATCGCCGGGACGTAGGCGCCGCCGGCCGTGCACGAGCCGAGCACGGCGGCGATCTGCGGGATGCCCGCGGCGGAGAGCCTGGCCTGGTTGTAGAAGATCCGGCCGAAGTGGTCGCGGTCCGGGAAGACCTCGTCCTGCATCGGGAGGAAGGCGCCGCCGGAGTCCACCAGGTAGACGCAGGGCAGCCGGTTCTCCAGCGCGACCTCCTGGGCGCGCAGGTGCTTCTTCACCGTCATCGGGTAGTAGGTGCCGCCCTTGACGGTGGCGTCGTTGGCGACCACCACCACCTCGCGTCCGGCGACCCGGCCGATGCCGGCGATCACACCGGCCGCGGGGGCGGCGCCGTCGTACATCCCGTCGGCGGCCAGCGGGGCCAGCTCCAGGAACGGGGACGCCGGGTCGAGCAGGGTGTCCACCCGGTCGCGGGGCAGCAGCTTGCCGCGCGCGGTGTGCCGGGCGCGGGCCTTGGCACCGCCACCCAGGGCGGCCGCGTCGAGCTTCGCGCGCAACTCGGCGACCAGGGCTCGGTGCGCCTCGGTGTTGGCGCGGTAGGCCTCCGAGCCGGGGTCGACCGAGCTGCCGAGCCGGGGGGCCGGTGCGGCGGCCGCGGACGGTGCGGCGCCGGGCGCCGCCGTGCCGGTCGCTGCGCTGAGCCGGACACCGGTGGGTGTGCCGGCGGTTGAGATGACCATTCCCAAGAGCTCCCTTGCCCTCGGCACCAGGTGGGCAGCCGGGTGCGGTCCGCCCGTGATCGCCACGTTAATTAACGTTAACTTACGCAGCCAGGTTAACGACCGATAACCCGACTGTCTACGATGGGCGGCATGCCGAACGTCCCCGCCGCCTCCGCGCTCCCCCGTCGCGACCAGATCCGCCGGGAGGCGGCGAGGCTGTTCGCCGCCCGCGGCTTCCTCGGGGTGGGCGTGGACGAGATCGGCAAGGCCGTCGGGATCAGCGGGCCCGGCCTCTACCGCCACTTCGCCGGCAAGGACGCGATGCTCGCGGACCTGCTGATCGGCATCAGCGAGCGCCTGCTGGACGAAGGGCGCCGCCGGGCGGGCGGCGGCGAAGGCCCGGTCGCCGCACTGGACGCGCTGATCAGCGGCCACGTCGACTTCGCCCTCGACGACCGGGACCTGATCACCCTGCACGACCGCGAGCTGCTGAACCTCAAGGAGGAGGACCGCCGCACCGTCCGCCGCCTCCAGCGCGGCTACGTCGAACTGTGGGTGGACGTGGTCCGGCAGGCCTACCCGCCGCTGGCCGACCCCGCCGCCGAGCCGGTGGCGCGCGCCACCGTGCACGCCGTCTTCGGCCTGATCAACTCCACCCCGCACAGCCTCGGCCCGAACCCGGACCAGGGGGAGCGCGCCGCCCTCCAGCGCGACGGCATGGCCGCGCTGCTCCACACCCTCGCCCACGGCGCGTTCGCGGCGGCCGCGGACTCCGCCGCCGGCCCCGGTGACGGCCCTCGCGACGATGCGGCGTCCGCGGGGTCCTGAGCCACGCGGGCCCCGCGCGCCTCGGCGGTCGGCCCGTCCCGGGACCTAGTCCCAAAGGACGGCGCCCGCCCGCCCCTGGCCGCTGGGTGCCGTGCGTGCCGTCGGTGACCCTGGAGGCGGCCGGAGAGGAACCGGCCCTGCGCGTGTTCGATCGGGAATCAGCGCAGGCCGCAGGCTGTTGGCCTGTCCGCCGGACCGGACGATCCGGGCTGCCCCGGCCCGCCCCGACCTCGCCCGGGTCGGAAACGGCGTGGCGGCCACCCGACGAAATGGTTAGCATCCCTAAATATGCCTGAGACTCACGGATCCACGGTGGAGCAATCCCCGAGCGGCCCCCCGGCCCCCGGCCCGACCCCGGAGGTCCCCGTCGACAGTCCGCAGGGCGCCGCCGAGAACGCCGGAGCGGCCGCCGAAGACGCCGAGCCCGCCGCCGAGAAGACCGAGTCGGCCGGCTGGCTGCGCCGTCTGGTCGGCTACAGCTGGCGGTCCCGTCGCAGCCTTCTGCTCGCCTTCGGCGCCTCACTCCTCGGCATGGCCGTCACCGCGTTGGTGCCGCTGGTCACCAAGCTGATCATCGACGACGTCATCGTCGCCCACACCCGTTCGCTGGCCCCCTGGGCGGTGGTGCTCCTGCTCGCCGCCCTCGTGGTCTTCGGCTGCACCCAGGTCCGCCGCTACTACGGCGGCCAGCTCGCGCTCGACGTCCAGCACGACATGCGCAGCGACCTGTTCCGCTCGCTCGGCCGGCTCGACGGCCACCGCCAGGACCGGCTGGACACCGGCCAGGTGGTCGGGCGCGCGACCTCCGACCTCCAGCTGGTCAACGGCCTGCTCTCGATGCTGCCGATGATGACCGGCTACCTGCTGATGTTCGTCATGTCGCTCGTCGTGATGGTCTGGCTGTCCCCGCCGCTCACCCTGATCGCCCTGGTCATGGCCCCCGCGCTGTGGTGGGTCTCGGTGCTCAGCCGCAAGCGCCTCTTCCCCGCGACCTGGGCCGCCCAGCAGGAGGCCGCCGCCGTCGCGGGCGTGGTGGACGGCGCGATCGGCGGCGTCCGCGTGGTCAAGGGCTTCGGCCAGGAGGCGCAGGAGCTCGACAAGCTGGAGACGGCCTCCCGCAACCTCTTCGCGGCCCGGCTCCGATCGATCCGGCTGAACGCCCGCTACAACCCGGCGATGCAGGCGATCCCGGCGCTCGCCCAGGTCGGCGTCCTGGCCTTCGGCGGCTGGCTGGCCGTCGACGGCCGGATCACGCTCGGCACCTTCGTCGCCTTCTCCACCTACGTCGCCCAGATGACCGGCCCGGTGCGGATGCTGACCATGGTCATCACCGTCGGCCAGCAGGCCCGGGCCGGCGTCGAGCGCGTGCTGCAGCTGGTCGACGAGCGCCCGCTGGTCCAGGAGCGCCCGGACGCCCGCACCCTGGACCTCGCGCACGGCGCCACCCCGGCGCACGGCGACACCCCGGCGAGCGGCGCCCCCGTCGGAGCGCTGACCCCCGACGTCGCCCTGGAGTTCGACCAGGTCGAGTTCCGCTACGACCCCGAACACCCCGCCCCCGTCCTGCACGGCCTCAGCCTGAAGCTGGCCCCCGGCGAGACCCTCGCCCTGGTCGGCGCCTCCGGCTCCGGCAAGTCGACGGTGGCCCAGCTGGTGCCCCGCTTCTACGACCCCGCCGCAGGCACCGTCCGCCTGTACGGCCACGACCTGCGCGACCTCACCCTGGACTCGGTCCGCGCGACGGTCGGCATCGTCCCCGAGGAGAGCTTCCTCTTCTCCGAGTCGGTCCGCACCAACATCGCCTACGGCCGCCCGGACGCCACGGACGAGCAGGTGGTCGCCGCCGCCCGCGCCGCCCAGGCCGACGAGTTCGTCCGCGCGCTGCCGGACGGCTACGACACCAAGGTCGGCGAGCAGGGCCTGACCCTCTCCGGCGGTCAGCGCCAGCGCATCGCACTGGCCCGGGCGATCCTCACCGACCCCCGGATCCTGCTGCTGGACGACGCCACCTCGGCGGTGGACCCGCAGATCGAGGCGGAGATCCACGACGCGCTGCGCTCGGTGATGACCGGCCGCACCACGCTGCTGATCGCCCACCGCCGCTCGACCCTCCAACTCGCCGACCGGATCGCCGTCCTGGAACGCGGCCGGCTGCTGGACCTCGGAACCCACGAGGAACTCGAAGCCCGATGTCCCCAGTACCGGGCCCTGATCACCGACCCCGAGGCCGGTCGCACCGGTCGGCAGTCCACCTCCGAGGAGGCAGCCCCCGAGGGGGCGGCGGCCGAGGGGGCAGCCGCCGAAGCGGCGCCCGCTACGGATTCCGCAACGCAGCCCGCAACGGCGTCCGGGCGGGAAACCGAGCAGCAGGCCGCCGCCGGAACCGGCGGACCCCAGGCCGCCTCCGCCCCCGCCCTCCCCACCCTCCCCACCCCCGCCCTGGCCAAGGCCGCCCGTACCGCCGACGCCGACTTGCTGGACAAGGTCGCGGCCCTCCCGCCCGCCTCCGACACCCCGGCCGTGCCCCGCGCCGAGGCCGAGGCCGGCGACCCCGACTTCACCCTCTGGCGCCTGCTGCGCGCCTTCCGCACCCCGCTGCTCATCGCCCTCCTGCTGGTCGCCCTGGACGCGGCCGCCGGGCTGGTACTGCCGGTGCTGATCCGGCACGGCATCGACGAGGGCGTCCGCAAGGGCCTGATGGGCGGCGTCGCGGTGGCCTCGCTCACCGCCCTCGTCGTGGTCCTGCTGGACTGGGCGGTGCAGGGCGCCGAGAACCGGGTCAGCGGCCGTACCGGCGAGCGCGTCCTCTACACGCTCCGGCTCAAGATCTTCGCCCACCTCAACCGGCTCGGCCTGGACTACTACGAGCGCGAGCTGACCGGCCGGATCATGACCCGGATGACCACCGACCTGGACTCGCTGACCTCCTTCCTCCAGACCGGCATGGTCACCGCCGTGGTCAGCCTGCTGACCTTCGCCGGGATCTTCGCCGCCCTGCTGATCATCGACGCCGGCCTGGCCCTGGTGGTCTTCGCCGTCCTGCCGCTGCTGGTGATCGCCACCCTGGTGTTCCGCAAGAAGTCCAGGGACCAGTACGAGCGCTCCCGCGACCTGATCAGCGCCGTCAACGCCGACCTCCAGGAGAACGTGGCCGGCATGCGGATCGTCCAGGCCTTCCGCCGCCTGGACACCAACACCGACCGCTTCGTGGCCCGCGGCATCGCCTACCGCGACGCCCGGGTCCGGGCCCAGCTCTACATCTCGCTGTACTTCCCGTTCGTCCAGTTCCTCTCCAGCCTGGCCGCCGCGCTGGTGCTGATAGTCGGCGCCGCCCGGGTCGACGCCGGGACGCTGACGGTCGGTGCGCTGGTCGCGTACCTGCTGTACATCGACCTGTTCTTCGCGCCGGTCAACCAGCTGTCCCAGGTCTTCGACGGCTACCAGCAGGCCTCGGTGGGCCTCGGCCGCATCCGCGAGCTGCTGCGCACCCGGACCACCACCGCCGAGGCGGCCGACCCGGTGCCGGTGGCCAAGGGGCTGCGCGGCGAGATCTCCTTCGAGGGGGTCGGTTTCGCCTACAACGGCGGTGCGGACGGCGCCCCGACGGTGCTGAGCGGCGTGGACCTGCACATCCCGGCCGGGCAGACGGTGGCGCTGGTCGGTGAGACCGGAGCCGGCAAGTCGACGCTGGTGAAGCTGGTCGCCCGGTTCTACGACGCGACGGAGGGCACCGTCCGGGTGGACGGGGTCGACCTCACCCGCTACGACCTGGCGCAGTACCGCCACCGCCTGGGCGTGGTGCCGCAGGAGGCGTACCTGTTCGCGGGCACGGTCCGCGAGGCGATCGCGTACGGCCGGCCGGACGCCTCGGCGGCCGAGGTCGAGGCGGCGGCCCGGGCGGTCGGCGCGCACGACATGATCGTCCGGCTCTCGGGCGGCTACGACCACGAGGTGGCCGGCCGCGGGCGCAACCTGTCGGCGGGCCAGCGCCAGCTGATCGCGCTGGCCCGGGCCGAGCTGGTCGATCCGGACATCCTGCTGCTCGACGAGGCCACCGCGGCCCTCGACCTGGCCACCGAGGCGATGGTCAACCAGGCCGCGGACCGGCTCAGCGGCGGACGTACCACCCTGGTCATCGCCCACCGGCTGACCACCGCCGAGCGCGCCGACCGGGTGATCGTGCTGGACCACGGCCGGGTGGTCGAGGACGGCACCCACACCGAACTGCTCGCCCGGGGCGGCGCCTACGCCCGGCTCTGGCAGGCGTTCATCGCCGACGGCCACCCGGCGGTCGAGGCCGTCGCCGCCGGATAGGGCCCTCCCCCCGCCGGCCTGCGAACCGCCTGGCGGCCCGTCACGCACGGGCCGTCAGGCGGCGATCAGTGCGGCCAGCAGACCCGAGGCGTCGATCCCGCGCGGCAGGTCGCTCACCTGGCCGTCCCCGACTTCGACCACCCGCCAGCCGGAGCCGTCCGCCCGGCTGGCGAGGTCGGTGGTGACGAAGCGGCAGCCGAGCCTGCGGACCAGCGCCGGAACGTGGGTGAGGTCGGGCTCGACGGCCCGGCGCGGGGCGTCCGGGTGCGGCCCGACCAGGACGGGCCGGCCGTCGAGCCACCACACCCGGGCCTCCACGGCCCGCCCGTCACCGTCAACGGCGTCAGCGCCGTCAGCGCCGCCCATGACCGGTTCCGTGTCCGGCGCCATGACCGGTCCTTCCGCCGGGACGCCCGCGCGCTCGAACTCCTCGTACCGCCGCAGCACCACGCCGCCCGCCAGGAACTCGCCCTGCAGTTCGACGAACCGTTCCACCACCCGGCCGACGGCCGCCAGGTCGGCCAACTCGGGTACGTAGCAGGCCTCGTGCCACTCGTGCTTGCGCGACTTCACGTAGTCCTTGACGATCGCCGGCCCCTGCCCGCCGAGCCGGGCCACGGCCTGCGCCAACTCGGCCGGACCGGGCACCACCGGTCCGTCGGACGGGATCCACGCACTGGCCGGGGTCGCGCCCTCGAACACGTCGTACCAGCCGGGCAGTTCGTGGGCCGTCGCGTAACCGTGCGCGCTGGTCAGCAGGTTGCCGCCACGGGCGGCGAGCGCGGCGGCGAAGTCGGCGTACCGGGCGGAGGGCAGCATCCAACCCCGGTACCAGAGCGGGCCGCTGTCCCTCGGCACCCGCCGGACGGCCTCCTCGGCCCGGCCGGCGAGCAGCCCGTCGTGGTCGACCAGGTGGTGGTCGCCGCCCGACTCCCGCAGCATCCTGGCCTCCCAGGCGAAGTGCGGGTCGGGCCGGCGCGGGTTGAGCGGATCGGCGGGAAAGATGATCGCGGGTACGGGCATGGCCGTCAGGGTACGGCCGCCCGGCGGGTCCCGCGCCCGCCACGACGGACCGGCCGGATCGAGCACCCGACCGGAGTGCCGAAACCGCTCGACGCCTCCGGGCGACCGCTGCGAGAGTGACCCGATGCGAAATCTGCTGCGTTCCCCCAGACGCCGGCCGAGGCAGGCCGCCCGCACGGTGGTCCTGGACGAGAACGGCTCGGTCTTCCTGCTCCGTTCGGACAACGACGAGGTCGGCGTGCACTGGACCATGCCGGGCGGCGGACTGGAACGGGGCGAGACCCCGTGGGACGGCGCCCGGCGCGAGCTGTGGGAGGAGACGGGCTGGAGCGACCTCGAACCCGGCCCGCTGCTCTGCACCTGGGAGCACGACTTCACCTGGCACGGCACCCCGGTCCGCCAGTACGAGCACATCTACCTCACCGGCGGACCGCACCGCGGCCCGGTCGGCGACGTCAGCACGGTGCACGCCCTCGACCGGATCCTGGACTGGCGCTGGTGGACCCCTGCCGACCTCGCCGACGAGAACGCCGACGCGCTCTGGCCGCCCGCGCTGCCGGAACTGCTGGACGCGGTCCGCGCCGGCTGGGCGGTGGACGGGCGGCCGCCGGTGCCCGTGGACCTCGGGTACGTCCCGAACGCTCCGGCCACCCGCCAGGCCCGCCCGGCCCGCTCGTCCGAGGACGGCTGACCGCCGCTGACCGCGCTTGGGCGTGGCCGAACGGGGCTGAACGTGGTTGAACGCGGCTGAACGGGGCCCGGCGGAGCGGGACTACGCGCGCCCGCCGCGCCGGGCCCGTCCGGCCGGAGCGGGCTCCCAGCCGTGCAGTTCCAGCTCCCGGTCGTGCAGCGCGGCGGGGTTCATCAGCACCGTCAGCCGGGCGTCGGCCAGTTGCTCGAAGCCGAGCCCGGTGGCGGTCAGCAGCTGGTCGGTCGACACCGAGACGGCGATGGCGGGCCGCCAGGACGGCAGCACGACCAGGCAGGTGCCGAGGCCGACCCGGATCGGCCGGGCCGCCACCCGGACCGGCTCGCGTTCCTCCGGCCGACCGGGCGCCTCGACGGGCCCGGGGCTGCCGCCGATCAGGATGCCGAGCGGCGGTTCGGCCCACGAGGCCCCGGCGGACGGGCCGGTGGAGGGACCGGCACCGGGACCGGTAGCGGGACCGACGACGAAGGAGCCGGCCGCGCCGTCGCCCCGGACGTCGGCTCGAACTCCGGCCCCGGCTCCGAGCGGCGGCACCTGCGCCACCGCTCCCGCCGCACCGCCGGGTCCGTCCGTCCATCCGGCGGCACCCGGCAGGCCCGTTCCGGTCGGGCCGGACGCGGCCGTCTCCCGTGCGGTCGCCCCCTGCCCGGTCTGGTCGGCCTGCGGGTGCATCCGGCGCAGTCGCCGTGAGGGCGACGGCCGCCGGGACACCAGGATCCGCGGCTCCTCGCGCACCGGACGAGGGGCCGGCACGGACAGGGAGCCCTCGGACGGCGCGGCGACGGACCCGAACCGGACGAATCCGGCCCCGGCTCCGGCCCCGCTCCCGGTCGGTCCGTCGAGGGCCCCGGGTGTCGCGGCAGCGCGGTCGGTGGAAGCACCGGGCGCGGCGGGACCGTCCTCGGCCTGCGCGTCCGTGTCTTCCTCCGCGTCCGCGTCCGCGCCGAGCAGGGCCCGCACCTCGGTGACCGGTCGGTGGCACGCCTCCGCCAGCTCGGCGACGGAGCGGCCCTGGGCGCGCGCGGTCCGCAGCCGGTCGGCGAACGCCGCCCGCAGCCGCTCGGTGGTCGGATCGCCGTCGGCCGGGCCGCCGTCGGCCTCCGGACCGGGCGCGGTCGGGACGGGCGGAGCCTCCGCGTCGTACCGGCTGCGCGGCCGCGGCACCGAGTCGTGGCGCGGCGCACCGCCCTGGCGCGCCGCCCCGTCCGGGGTGCCGGGTGCGGCCGCACCGGGCTCGGCGGCGGTCGCGATCGAGCACATCGGGCCGGTCACGGTGGACGGGGGAGACGATCCGTTGCTGTCCCCGGGCGGACCGGGCAGGGACGGGTCGGTTACGGCGGGATGGAGCGAGGTCATCGGCGGGCCCTTCGGGGAATGGTCCCGACGATCCTCCCGCACCAGGCGATCAGCTCCAAGCGTCGGACCCGACGGAGTGCGCGATACCACCGCGAGAAGGCCGCGACACCCCTGCGGGACCGTCGCGGAGCCACCCCCGGATCGTCCAGGACAGCGTCCGGCGAACACCGTTGCCCCCGGCGGGGGTCGACGCCCGGTACCGCCCGTCGACCCCGCGCTCACCGCCGGCCACACACCGCCGGGTGGGATCAACTACCGGGCGCGACGAAGCCCTTGAGGTCGGAGAGCACCGCGTTCGCCGCCATGACACCGAGCCCGAGGAACCAGGTCTCGTCCGAAACCGGCCGGGCCTGACCGGACTTGACCGCACCGAGGGTCTTCCAGAGCGCGCCGCCCAGCACCGCGTCCTGGTTGGTCGAGCTGGGGCTGCCGTACACGCCGTAGAAGATCCAGTCGGCGTCGGCCTTGTCGATCTGTTCCGGGCTGACCTCCACCGCGAGCTCCTGGACCTGCTCGATCTTGGGCTGCGGCAGCGGCACGTCGGTGAGGATGGTCCCGATGAAGGAGAGCTCGGCGTAGAGCCGGGTCCGGCCCGGCATGAAGCGCAGCGGCGTGATGGTGGGCCGTTTGTCGCCGAGCTTCGCGCCGATCGCCGAGGCCGCCGCCTGGTACGCGTCGAGCTGCGCCTTGGCCTCCGCCTCCAGGCCGAACACGCTCGCGTTGAGCAGGAAGTTCTGCTTCCAGGGGTAGCCGGGGCGCAGCGAGAAGACGGTCGGCGCGATCTTGGAAAGCTGCGCGTACTGGTCCTGGGCGCGCAGCTGGCTGCCGAGGATCAGGTCCGGCTTGAGCGCGGCGATCGCCTCCAGGTTGAGGCTGTTGATGGTGCCGACGGCGGCGGGGCTGCCGGCCTTGTCCTTGAGGTAGGACGGCAGGGACTTGGAGCCGTCGGTGTGCACGACGCCGACCGGCTGGACGCCGAGGGCGACGACGTTGTCGAGCTCGCCGGTGTCCAGCACCACGATCCGGGTGGGCCTGGCCGGGATGACGGTCTCGCCCATCGCGTGCCTGACGGTGCGCGGGTAGACGCCGGGGGCGGCGTCGGTGCCGAAGCCCTTCATCTTCTCGACCACGGTCGCGTAGTCGTCGCCGCCCTGCTTGACCGACTTCTGGTTCGGGGAGGAGCCGCCGCCGGCCGGGGTCGAACCGCCGCTGCCGCCGGATCCACCGGAGCTGCCGCAGGCGGTGAGCAGTCCGCCGAGGCCGAGCACCGCCCCGCCGGCGATCGCCGTGGCGAGGAACCGGCGGCGGCCGGAGGTGCGGGGGGAGAGGGCCAGGTCGTCGGAGGTGGGGGACACGCGACGCTCCGTTCACGGGTTGAGATTAGGTTAGGCAAACCTATCCGATTCCGGCGGCGGTGGACTTCCGACCCTGCCTGCGGTGCGGGGGCAAACCATGTCGAACCTTGGCAAAACGGAGTAATTCTCTTGACCCGACACCTTTGAAACAAAGGTACATGCGTTGACAGGCCGTTAATACATCAGACTGCGTGCGCCCTGCAAGGAGGAATCGAAGCACGTGGTTCAGATCACCAAGGGTTGGTCTACTCAACCTTCCGTACCCGCATCTAGGGTGCGCTGGTGTTTGATCAGCAGCTCTCAGAGCACACGAGCAGCGGCCGGGCAATGGCGCCCGGCGCTCCGCAGGGTGCCCCGGTCAGTGGCACCAGTGGTGGAGTCCCCGCAGATCAGGGGACCGCTGGGGGAGCGGGGGACAAGGGTCTACGGGGCGGTTCCGTCGGCCTGTTGAGCAGTGTGGTGCTGGGCGTCTCGACGGTCGCCCCGGTCTACTGCCTGACCGCCACACTCGGCCCGACCGTCACCGCGGTCGGCGTCCAGATGCCCGCGGTGTTCCTCGCGGGCTTCCTGCCGATGCTGCTCGTCGCGTTCGCGTACAAGGAGCTGAACAAGGCCTTCCCGGACTGCGGCACGTCCTTCACCTGGGGCGTCCGGGCCTTCGGGCCCCGGGTCGGCTGGATGGCCGGCTGGGGCCTGACGGTGGCGACCATCATCGTGCTCTCCAACCTGGCCGGGGTCGCGACCGACTTCCTGTACCTGATGCTCGGGGAGATGACCGGCAGCGACTGGGTCACCGAACTCGACCAGAACAAGGCCGTCCACCTGCTCACGGTGGTCCTGCTGATCGCCGGCGCCACCGCGATGAGCTACCGGGGGATGACCGCCACCAAGTGGTTCCAGTACGGCCTGGTCGGCCTCCAGCTGGCCGTCCTGGTGCTCTTCTCCGTCATCGCCATCGGCAAGGCGGCCGCCGGCGACCTGCCCGACTCGGTCGGCTTCTCCTTCTCCTGGCTCAACCCGCTCGAGGTCAGCTCGTTCAGCGCGTTCACCGCCGGCCTGTCGCTGTCGATCTTCATGTACTGGGGCTGGGACACCTGCCTGACCATGAACGAGGAGACCCAGGGCAGCGCCAAGACCCCCGGACGCGCCGCGATGATCTCCATGGTCACCCTGGTCGGCTCGTACCTGCTGGTCGCGATCGCCTCCCAGATGTTCGCGGGCGTCGGCAGCACCGGCAACGGCCTCGGCAACCCGGCCACCGCCGACAACGTCTTCGCCGCGCTGGCCCGCCCGGTGCTCGGCTCGCCGTGGAGCATCCTGCTCTTCCTGGCCGTCGTCGCCAGCGCCGCCGCCAGCCTGCAGACCACCTTCATCCCGGTGGCCCGCACCCTGCTCGCGATGAGCGCCTACCGCGCCGTGCCGCCGCGCTTCGGCGCGGTCCACCCGCGCTACCGCACCCCCGGCTACGCCACCGTCGCGGCGGGCATCGCCACCGCGGTCTTCTACGTCGGCATGAGCCTGATCAGCGAGAACGTCGTCCAGGACACCATCCTGGCGCTCGGTCTGATGATCTGCTTCTACTACGCGCTGACCGCCTTCGCCTGCGTCTGGCACTTCCGCCGGTCGCTGCGCACCGGTGCCCGGGACCTGCTGCTCAAGGGCGTCGCCCCGCTCCTCGGCGGTGTGCTGCTCAGCGCGGTCTTCCTGCAGACCCTCACCGATGCCTGGGCCCCCGACTACGGCAGCGGTTCGGTCCTCGGCGTCGGCTCGGTCTTCGTGATCGGCGTCGGCATCCTGCTGCTCGGCGCCGGGCTGATGACCTGGTACGGCTTCGTCCGGCCGGAGTTCTTCCGCGGCGAGACGCTGCACAAGGACACCCAGGCGCTGGTCGTGGAGGACTGACACCACGACCGTCGGGCGCGTGAAGCGCTTCCCTGGCCTGTGCTGCCGGCCGTCCTGGAACGGCCACCAGCACAGGCCTGCGCAGGGCCGTCCGGGATGGACGGCCCTGCCGCGTTTCCCGCGCTCCAGCAGGACGCCTTCCGCGGATCCCGGCAGCGGACCGCCACCCGCGCACATCGGCCGGTCGACCCAGGGGCATATCGTCACCGGGCGGTCGCGGCCACGGGGCGACCGCCCGCATCCCGCTCCCGCGCCCGAAAGGCGGCCCGGCCATGGACCAGCACCCGACCACAATCGGCCAGGGGCTGACCCGCCCGTCGCACCTGAGCCCCGGCGACCACATCGCCGTCATCGCCCCCAGCGGCCCCGTCGACGCCGAACGCCTCGCCGCCGGGTGCGCGATCCTCCGCTCCTGGGGGCTGCGCGTCACCGTCGCTCCGCACGCCCTCGACACCCACCCCGCCCTCGGCTACCTGGCCGGCACCGACGCCGACCGTGCCGACGACCTCCGGTCCGCCTGGCTCGACCCCACCGTCGACGCCGTCATCTGCGCCCGCGGCGGGTACGGCGTGCACCGCATCGTCGACCTGCTCGACTGGACCGCGATGCGCACCGCCCGGCCCAAGCCCTTCATCGGCTTCAGCGACGTCAGCTCCCTGCACGAGGCCTTCGCCCAGCGCCTCGGCCTCGCCACCCTGTACGGACCGCTGGCCGCCGGGGCCTCCTTCGTCTCCGACGGCCCGACCGCCGAGCACCTGCGCCGCACCCTCTTCGACCCCGCCGCCGTCACCGTCCTCACCTCACCCACCGCCGCCCCGCTCGTCCCCGGCCGGGCCCGCGGCGTCACGGCCGGCGGCTGCCTCCACGTCCTCACCGCCGAGCGCGGCACGCCCGCGGCCCGGCCCTCGTACGAGGGCGACATACTGCTGCTCGAGGACGTGAACGAACACCCCTACCAACTCGACCGGCTGCTCACCCAGCTCCTGCGCTCCGGCGCCCTCGACGGCGTGGCCGGCCTGGTCCTCGGCTCCTGGGAGGGTTGCGGACGGCCCGAACGGGTCCGCGAGGTGATGCTCGACCGGCTCGGGGGGCTCGGCGTCCCCGTCCTCTGGGAGCTGGGCTTCGGCCACTGCCCGTCCACCCTCACCGTGCCGCTCGGCGTTCCCGCCCTGCTCGACGCCGATGCCGGCACCCTCACCCTGAACCTGCCCGCGCTCGCCGACCGCTGAGCAGGCCGACCGCCGAGCAATCCGAGCGCTGAACAGACCGAGCGCCGAGCAGACCGGCCGCTGAGTAAGGTGCGGCCATGAACGAGGACCGCCTCACCGCCCTTGCCCTCGACTTCCTCCACGGCCCGGGCAGCAACGCCCGCACGATCCTCGGACTTGCCGGCCCGCCCGGCGCCGGCAAGTCCACCCTGGCCCGCCACCTGGTAGCCGAGGTCGAACGCACCGAGGGCCCCGGCACCGCCGCCTACGTCCCGCTCGACGGCTTCCACCTCTCCGGTACCCAGCTCGACCGCCTCGGCCTGACCCACCGCAAGGGCGCCCCGAGCACCTTCGACGCCCACGGCTACGTCGCCCTGCTGCGCCGCATCGCCGGCGACCGCTTCCAGGACATCTACGTGCCGGACTTCGACCGCACCCTGGACGAACCGGTCGCCGCCCGTCATGTGGTCCGCCCGCACACCCGTCTCGTCATCACCGAGGGCAACTACCTCGCCTCCACCGACGCCCCCTGGTCCGACGCCCGCCGACTGCTGCACGAGCTCTGGTACGTGCACACCGACGACGACGTCCGCGAGGAGCGCCTGCTCCGGCGCCACCGCGACGGCGGCCGCGACGAGGCCGCTGCCCGCCACTGGGTCACCGGCAACGACCGTCCCAACGGGGAGTACGTGAAGCCCGGCCGGACACTCTGCACGAGGACCGTCTCCGGGACGGGTTTGCCTCCGGCGCCCGACAGGGGTAGTGTTTTCTAGTCGCTCGGCAGGGAGCACCGGACACGCGTCTGCGCGGACGGTCCCGGGGCGGCCAATCCTCTGAAACACCACTTCCGGCTGGTGCCGGTCGTTTCGCTTTTTCGCGTGACGGCCTGGTGCTTATTCGGCGTGCACGTTTAATTGGGTTGCGGCTGGATTCGCTTTTCGGAGCGGGGATCGGCTAGAGTTTGAAACGTCGGACGGGGCGTCAAACCCCGGAAGGCACCGGCGAGTTGGATGA